>JAPOXA010000066.1 GCA_026707325.1 Acidobacteriota bacterium
ACTGGTTCGGCAACAAGTACCTGCAGAACGGCTTCGAGGTCGGCTTCATCGGCGCATCCGACACTCACAACGGCCACCCCGGCTACACCGGGGCCGGCAACCGTCAACTGGGCGGTCTGGCCGCCGTCTACGCGCCCGAGAACAACGCTGACGCCATCTTCGGCGCGCTCCGCGACCGGGCCGCCTATGCGACAACCGGCGAGCGGATCCTCCTCGAGGCAACTCTCAACGGCACCCGCATGGGTACGCGCCAGGAGGACGCCGCGGTGCGTCGGATCGACTGCCGGGTCAGCGGCACGGCCCCGATCGACGCGATCGACGTGATCAAGAACGGCGCGATCGTCTACACCAGGAGATACCTGGAGAGCGCTCTGTCCGACGAATCGCGGGTGCAGATCACCTTCGAGTCGTCGACCGAGATCCACGGCGAGCGCACGCCCCCGCGCGGCGGCCGACCGTGGAGGGGAGCGATCCAGGTCGCCGGAGCCGAGCTGGTCGACTACGACGATCCCTGGTTCACGCAGCCCGCGACCTGGCGAACCGCCCGCAACGCGGAAGACCGCAACCGGATCGACTTCGACTTCCCGACCCGTGGGCGTCCGAAGTCACTCGTTCTCGAGTTGCGCGGCGCAAGCGCCGACACGGTCATCACCGTCGACATGGAGACGACGACCGAATCGCGCGGCTCGGGCGGCTACGTTCGCATCCCCCAGGAACTGCCGGCGAACACCGTGCGGTTCCGGCTCGGCGACCTGAAAGGCCAGGTCGATCGCCGCGAGTACCCGGTGCTCGAGCACACGGACGCACTCTCGGCTCAGATCGTGACCGAGGGACGGGCCCTCGACCAGGAGTTCAGCTTCACCGACCAGGGCGAAGTCCGGCCCGGCGACTACTACTACCTCCGCGTGCGCCAGATCGACGGCAGCATGGCGTGGTCGAGCCCGTTCTGGGTGGGGGAGAGCTCCGGGTAGGCTTCAGTAGTAGAAACCCCGAACAAGGAGAACGGAGATGCGGAAGACCATCGCTCTCATCTGCGCACTGCTCGCCTCGGGCGCCGGCGCCGCCCTGGCGGCCGCAGACGACATTCCCCGCACGCCCAACGGCAAGCCCGACTTCACCGGCCGCTACGACATCCGCTCGCTGACGCCCTTCGAGCGCCGGCCCGAGCGGGGCGAGGAACTCGTCCTCAGCCCGGAGGAGGCGGCCGAGGTCGAAGCCAACCAGCGCCAGCGCGTCCTGGACGGCGACGCCGCCAGTGAGCCGGATCGGCCGCCGCCGGAGAAGGGCGCCTTCATCGACCGGCAGAGCTACAACTACGCCTGGTTCGACCCCGGCCACACGATGTTCAGGATCGACGGCAAGTACCGCACGTCGATCCTGACGAACCCTCCGAACGGCCGGATGCCGCCGCTGACGGAAGTAGCCCAGAAGAACCGCGGGGCCTTGCCGCGGTTCATCTGGATGAACGACGACGGCACGGCCTGGTGGCTGGAGTCTGGCGATACGCCCTTCGACAGCCCGGAGACGATGGTCCTGGGCGTGCGCTGCATCTACCAGCCCGGCGCTTCGATTCCGATCCGCACAATCTCCTACAACAACCTGAAGACCCTGGTGCAGACCGACGACTATCTGATGATCCACATCGAGTGGATGCACTGGACCCGGGTCGTACGGATCGACGCGGAGCACTCGCCTGCGGGATACCAGTCCTACTCCGGCGACTCGATCGGCCGGTGGGAGGGCGACACCCTGGTCGTCGAGACGACGAACTTCCGTCGTGAGGCGGCGCCCCAGATGCTGCACGGCCGGGAGTCCGCCGGCGTTCCGCGCGGCCCGATGAAGGTCACCGAGCGCTTCAGCCCGATCGACGGCCAGTCTCTGCTCTATCAGTTCGAGGTCGAGGACGAGGAGTACACGGCGTCCTACGGCGGCGAGATGCCGTGGCCAAGGACCGACCAGTACAACTACGAGTACGCCTGCCACGAGGGCAACTATTCGATGCTGGGCCAGCTCAGGGGAGCGCGCCAGCTCGAGAAGGAGTGGATCGCCGCCGGCAGGCCGGTGAAGGGCGGGGAGTAGCGGCTCAGATCATGCTGTAGCCGGAGCCCTGGCGCTCCGTGCCGAGTCCGCGCCCCTTCTCGATCCAGCCGAACTCTTCCAGGATCGCCTGGCTGTAGGTCACCCGGCCGGTGACCCGGTCGAGCGGCTCGGTGGCGAGCAGCAGGGCCGCCTGGGCCATGACCTCGACCGTCTCGGCCTCGTTCGGGTCGCGGCCCTCCATCAGCCGGTGATGGCCGGCGCCCGGCGTGGGCACGATCTGGGACGGGCTGTAGCAGGTCACCGAGACACCGTGCTCGTAGACCTCGGAGGCGAGGCCCTGGGTGAAGCGCTCGAGCGCCGCCTTCTCGGCGCCGTAGAGGGAACCGCCGGCGAACTGCGGGCCCTTGTAGGGACCGCGGCCCGGGCCGATCGCCGAGCCCGAAGACACGTTGACGATGCTGCCGGCGCCGCGTTCGATCATCTCGGGCAGCACGAGCTTGGACAGGTAGAAGGGCGCGTGGAAGTTGACCGCGGTCGAGCGATGCCACTTGTTGATCGGGAAATCCACGACCGGGATGAAGTAGGTCAGGGCGGCGTTGTTGATCAGCACCTCGACCGGCCCGAGCGCATCGCGTACCTCGTTCACCAGGCGCTCGCAGTTGGGGTACTCGGAGACGTCGCAGGCGAACGCAGTCGCGTCGCCGCCCGCCGCCCGGATCTCCTCGATCGTCTCCTCCAGCGACCCGCCCAGGTAGTGGCCGCCCTCGGAGAGGGTGCGTGCCGTGCAGGCGACCCGAGCGCCGTGCTCGGCGAACAGCTCGGCGATCGCCTTGCCGATGCCGCGGCTCGCTCCGGTGACCAGGGCTACCCTGCCGTCGAGCTTCTTTTCTGTCTGCGCCATTGAGCTTTCTCCTTCATCGGTTGTACGCGTCGCGGTACCGCTCGCGCAGCACGTTTTTCTGTACCTTCCCCATCGCGTTGCGCGGCAGTTCGTCGACCCAGTAGAAGCGGCGCGGGTGCTTGTAGCGCGCGAGCCCCGCATCGAGCGCGGAGCGGAGCGTATCGTCTTCCACGGGCTCGGCTTCGGCGACCAGCACGGCAACCACGCCTTCGCCCAGGTCGCCGTGCGGCGCGCCGATCACTGCCGATTCCGCCACGCCCGCCACTTCGTCGAGCCGGTCCTCGACCTCCTTGGGGTACACGTTGAAGCCGCCCGCGATGACCAGGTCCTTGCCGCGGCCGACCAGGGTCACGCGGCCCTCGCCGTCGACGCTCGCGAGGTCGCCGGTGACGAAGAAGCCGTCGCCGCGCATCTCCTCGGTCGTCTTCTCCGGCAGGCCCCAGTAACCCCGGAACAGGTTCGGGCCGCGGATCTCCAGCGTGCCCACTTCACCCGCCGGCAGTTCGGCGCCGTCCTCACCCACGGCCCGCACTTCGACATCGGGCAGCGGGAAACCGACCGTGCCGGCCACCCGGTCTCCGCGCAGAGGGTTCGACGTGATCATCCCGGCCTCGGTCATGCCGTAGCGTTCCAGGATCCGGTGGCCGGTGCGAGCCTCGAAGTCGCCAAAGACGGCTTCCGTCAATGGCGCCGAACCGGAGACGAACAACCGGATCCTCTCGCAGTCCGCGCTACCGAACCCCGGCTCGGCGAGCAGTCGCGAATAGAACGTGGGCACACCCATCAGCACCGTCGCTTCGGCCAGCAAGCGGCGCACCTCCGCAGCATCGAAGGCGGGCAGGAAGAGAACCTTCGACGCGTTCAGGAAGGCCGTGTGCAGCGCTACGAACAGCCCGTGGACGTGGAAGATCGGCAACGCGTGGAGCAGCACGTCCCCGGGCTCGAAGCCCCAGATCTCGTGCAGGGCGAGAGCGTTCGAGGTCAGGTTGCCGTGGGTGATCATCGCGCCCTTGGAGCGCCCAGTGGTGCCCGACGTGTAGCAGATGGCGGCCAGGTCGTCGTCTCGGCGAGGTTCGACCGCCGCATCGGGTTCTTGCGCCCGGGCTTCCGACCAGAGCGCGTCGATGCCCACCGCCTGCCGTCCGGCGGCCTCTGCCCCGACGACGACCCGCGGCGACGCGTCGTCGACGAAGAACGTGACCTCCCGCTCGGTGTAGGCCGTATTCAGCGGCACGTACACGCCACCACAGCGCAACACGCCCAGGTACAACGCCACAGCCTCCACCGACTTCGGGATCTGAACCAGTACCCGATCCCCGGGCTCGACGCCGCGCTCGCGCAGCGCAGCCGAGCATCGGGCCGAAGCCTCGTCCAAGTCGCGGTACGTCCACGCCGGCCCGCTCGCGCCTTCGGTAACGCCAACTGGCACCAGGCCGGGATGATCGAGGGCCGTCTCGAAACGCTTCGAGAGCAGGCTAAAGAGGTTCATCGGTTCGACGCGAGTCTGCGGGGAAGACGGTCGATCCTACGCGTGTTGCAAACTAGGACCATGGTCGCCAGCCGCCCGTCCCGCGCGCCTGGAGCCGCGATCCGTCGCACGCTCCCCGGAGCGACCGCGGCGGTGCTCGCCATGGCCCTTGCCGGCTGCACCGACGACCCGGTGGCCGAGAGCCTGCACCTCGAGTTCTACCCGCCGTCGGCGGAGGACACTCAACCGGCCGAGGACGAGAGTGTCCCGCCCCCCGAGACGACCGGCTACGTGAGGCTCGAGGCCAAGGTCTCGATCCACCGTCACACGGTTCCCGAAGGCAACGCACTGATCGAGCGGCGGTTGAACGACCGAACCGAGGCGTTGATGAACGGCTACGACGTCTGGCATCTGCGCTTCGACCGGCTGTACGAGCCGCTCGCCGACGGCGCCGAGTGGGAGCGGGCAGGCAGGGAGCTGACCAGCTACCGGCGTTGGGCGCTGGTCGGGAACCCGGATGCCGAACTGCAGGAGTTCTTCGCCAACACCGCGATCCGTCCGTCGCTCGCCGTCTGGGACAACGCACGGCGGGAGCCGGACGACCGGCAACCGCCGCCGCAGACGGTATCGCTGGAGTTCGTCTTCGACGGCGGAACACAGGCGACTGCCGGCGAGTTCGACACCGTCGAGCGCGGCCTGCGCGGTTTCGCCGTCGACGCCGCCCGCTACCACCGGCGCGTCGCGGCGTTGTGGCGCTACATGGACGAGAACCCGGGCCGCCGTTTCGAGTGCCTGCGGGCCCTGTTCGCGGCCGCCCGGGGCGAGGAACTGCCCGAATCGACGCTCGTCGCGCCGCCGCGGGAGCTCGCGCTGAACACCGCTCCGCCGGCTGCCCCCGAGCGGCCGCCGGACCAGCCTGCCTTACGCGACCTCGAACTCGAAATGATCGAGCGGCTCCTGGAGGCCGGCGAGCCGTTGCTGGAGATCTTCGAGGTTCCGGATGACGACGCCTTCACCCTGCGGGAGCTGTCGCGCCGGGTCTTCGATCCGTTCCCGGCCGTCATCACCGTGCTGCCGGACGGTCCGGTCACCGAGGCGGTCGGATTCGCCGAATCGGGAGACGGCTGGACGATTCCCTCCCTTGATCTCTGGCGAGCGTTCCGCAGCCTGGAGGGCAGGTTCGTGTCGCCCGACCCGCTCCTCTTCCTGCTCGACACGGACGGCAACGACTTCGGCTGCGACGAACAGGACGACGCCTGCAAGGACCGCGAGCGCGTCTTCGCCTTCCTCGAGCGCGGCGCCTTCGACGCCCGTCCAGGCTCTTCAATGGTGATCCGGCGCGCCCTGGAGACCGAACTGCAACCGCACGACCTGTACCGCCTGACGTGGATCCGCGGCGGCACGGACGAGAGCGTCGACGACGGGGACGCCGAGGAAGGCATCCGCGAAACGGCCCGCCGATAGACTCCGTCCAAGTCCTTCCCGAGAGGTGCCCATGACCCGTTCGACCAACATCCGACCCAACCGACGCCCGCCCGGCTTCGCGCCCGTGCTGGCCGCCACCGTCCTCTTCGCCCTCGGCGCCAACTCCCTCAAGGCGCAGCGGCCCTACCCGCCGGAGATGGAGGGAACGACCTCGGAGGTCTACCGCACCGTCGGCGACGTCGAGCTCAAGATGTACTTCTGCAACCCCGAGGGGCACACGGCGGACGACCAGCGCCCCGCGATCGTCTTCTTCTTCGGCGGCGGTTGGCGTTCAGGTTCCCCGCTACAGTTCCTGCCGCAGTGCCAGTACCTCGCGGAACGGGGCATGGTCGCCGCCGTCGCCGACTACCGCGTGGCCACGCGGCACGGTGTGACGGCGGACGAATGCGTCAAGGACGCCAAGAGCGCGATCCGCTGGCTGCGCGCGAACGCGGACCGGCTCGGCGTCGATCCCAACCGCATCGCCGCCGGCGGGGGCTCGGCCGGGGGTCACCTGGCGGCCGCCACCGCGACGCTGCCGGGCCACGATCCCGATCCCGACGGCGTGAGCCCCGTGCCCGACGCGCTGGTCCTGTTCAACCCGGCGACCGTCCTCGCTCCCGTCGATGGCGACCCGATGCCGACGGAGGAGGAGCTTGAGCGTTTCGCGGCGCTCGAAGAGCGCTTCGGGGCGCCGCCGGAGTCGATGTCCCCCTTCCATCACCTGAGAGCGGGCCTGCCGCCCACCATCCTCTTCCACGGCCAGGCCGACCAGACGGTGCCCCACAGCACGGCGGACCGGTTCTGCCGGGGCCTGCGGGACCACAAGAACCGATGCGACTTCGTCAGCTACCACGAGCAGGGCCACGGCTTCTTCAACTTCGGCCGGGGCGAGGACGGCGAGAACCGGAACAAGTGGTACGACGACACGGTCTCCCGCATGGACGGCTTCCTCTACTCCCTCGAGTGGCTCGATCCGAAGCCGAATCCCGACGGCTCGCCGGGCGAGCGCCTGACCTGGGAGGAGTCGCTCAGCAAGGCGCTCGGCTCGTCCGCCAGCGGACTGCCGAGGACCGAGGAAGAACTGCAGGAGTTCGTCAAGACACTGGGAAACCGGGAAGATGAGGAGGACGACGACCCGGCGCCACCCGACGAATGATCCCGCGCCCCGAGATCCGACGGCGCCTCGTCGCCGTTTCGCTGAGCGCGGCCGGCGCCGCGGCCGCGGCCCACGGCCAGGCAGGCGCGGACCTGAGGCCGGCCTCGGCCAGCGCCACCGAGACACAGCCAGCCGGCGAGTGGCACAACTACGCCGCGGACAGCCACAGCAGCAAGTACTCGCCTCTCGACCAGATCGACCGCGACAACGTGCACCAGCTCGAGATCGCTTGGCGCTGGAAGTCGATCGACTACGGGATCGCCGCCCGCCACGAGGGGGTCATTCCGCCCTTCGTCTTCCAGAACACGCCGATGATGCGCGACGGGCGGGTGCTGGTCGCGACCGGGCTGGCCGCGGCCGCGCTCGATCCGGCGAGCGGCGAGATCCTCTGGACCTACGATCCGTTCGAGGACGAACAGCCGCGGAACATGGGCCGCGGCGCCGTCCGCGGCGGCGTGACCTGGAACGACGGAGACAGGCGGCGGCTCTTCTTCACCGGCAACGGCCGGCTGACCGCCCTCGACGCGGACACCGGCACCCTCGACCCTGACTTCGGAGACGGCGGACGGGCCGACATGCTCGAGGTCGGGAGCGGAGTGACGCGCCGCCAGTACTTCTGGACCTCGGCGCCCGTCGTGTGCGGCGACTCGATCGTAGTCGGTGAATCGACGTCCGACGCCTGGTCGCGGCGCAAGAACCCGCCGGGGATGATCCGGGGCTACGATGCGCGCTCCGGAGCCCTGCGCTGGCGATTCAACATCATCCCCGAGCCGGGCGAGTTCGGATTCGACACCTGGGACAGTCCCGAAGCGGCCGAGGCCGGCGCCGCCAACGTCTGGACCTGGATCAGTTGCGACCAGGAACTGGGCATCGCCTACGCGGCAACCAGCACCCCGAGCAACGACTGGTACGGCGGCCACCGCCCGGGAAAGGGCCTGTTCGCCGAGTCGATCCTCGCTCTCGACGCCGCGACCGGCGAGCTGCGCTGGCACTTCCAGGCGGTGCACCACGGTCTCTGGGACTACGACTTCCCCGCCGCGCCCGTGCTCGCGGACATCGTCGTCGACGGCAAGCCGATCAAGGCGCTCGCACAGCCCTCGAAGCAGGCGTTCCTCTACGTGTTCGACCGGGAAACCGGCGAGCCGGTCTGGCCGATCGTCGAACTGCCCGTGCCGCCCTCCGAAGTTCCCGGCGAGCAGGCCTGGCCGACCCAGCCGCACCCGACCTGGCCGCTTCCCTACGACCTCCAGGGGCTGGCCATCGACGACCTGATCGACTTCACGCCCGAACTGCGCGCGATGGCGCTCGAGTACGTGTCGCGGTACCGGATCGGCCCGATCTTCCAGCCACCGACACTGATCGAGGGCCCGGACACGAAGCCGACGATCCAGGTTCCCGGGGCGGTCGGCGGTACGAACTGGAACGGCGCCGCGCTCGATCCGGAGACGAACGTGCTCTATCTGCCGTCGGTCACCGTGCCGGCCATCCTGGGCCTGCGCCCGCCGCCAGACCCCGCGCGCTCCAACGTTCGCTACCGGGTCGACCTGAGCGAGGCAGACGGTTACGAATGGGCGACCCTGCCGAACGGCCTGCCGATCACGAAACCACCCTATGGCCGCCTGACCGCGATCGACCTCGACACGGGCGAGCACCTCTGGATGGTCCCGAACGGCGACGGCCCTCGCGATCACCCCGCGATCGCCCACCTGGACCTGCCGCCGCTCGGCCAGCAGGGGCGGGTCTCCGCGCTGGTCACGAAGACCCTGGTGTTCCTTGCCGACGGCTCGGATGTCATGGTCGTCCAGCCCGAGGGCGCGGGCAGCCGCAAGTTCAGGGCTTTCGACAAGGCGACCGGCGAGGTCGTCTGGGAAACGGAGTTGCCGAGCGGCGTCAGCGGCGCGCCGATGACTTACCTCCACGAAGGGCGCCAGTACATCGTGATGGCGCTCAGCGGCACGGACTTCGAGAACGAACTGCTGGCCCTGGCGCTACCCGAAGCCGCGGTGGCCGCGGCTCCCTGACCGCCGGCAACAGGCCCCGTAGCACCGGATGAACCTGCGCGCCGTCTCCGGTCTGGTCGGGCGGCTCCTCCTGCTGCTGGCCGGGGCGCAGTTGATCCCCTTCCTGTTCGCTATCTGGCACGGCGAAGACCGGCCCGCGGCGGCACTCGGAGGGTCGCTGATCGTCTCTGCTCTCGCCGGTGCGGCCGCCCACTGGTGGGGCAAGCCGCACGAGAAGATCTACCGGCGCGAAGCGACCCTCGTGGTGGTCGGCGCCTACATCCTGGCCTCCTTCTTCGGCGCTCTCCCCTACCTGCTGAGCGGCGAGATCGCGGATCCGGCCTCCGCCCTCTTCGAGTCCGCCTCCGGATTCACGACGACCGGCGCCTCGATCCTGACCGACATCGAGCTGGTGAGTCCCAGCATCCTGCTCTGGCGCGGCCTCACGCAGTGGCTGGGCGGCATGGGGATCCTGCTCCTGTTCGTCGCCCTGTTCCCCAGCCTGGGGCCGGGCGCCCGCCTGCTCTACCGCCTGGAAGTGCCGGGCCCCACCCAGGACATGTTCCAGCCCCAGGTGCAGAAGACGGCGACCGTGCTGTGGCGCATCTACGTCGGCCTGACCATCGTCCTCATCCTCCTGTTGCTAGCCGGTGGCGCCACCCAGTACGAGGCGTTCTGCTACGCCTTCACGACGGTGTCGATCGGCGGCTTCGCCCCCTACAACGCGAGCGTCGCCGCCTTCGACTCCGCGTTCATCGAGTGGACGATCATCGTTTTCATGCTGATCGCAGGCATCAACTTCTCCCTGATCTTCGCGGTCCGATCGCGGCCCAGCCAGCTCTACAAGGACGTCGAGTTTCGCGCCTACACCTCGATCGCCGCCGTGCTCGTGGCGCTGGTCACCCTGGACCGTTGGCGCAGCACGGACCTGCCGCTGCTGGAGGCCCTCCGGGAGGCCGCGTTCAACTCCGTGTCCCTGATGACGACGACCGGCTACACGACCAGGGACTACGACTCCTGGAGCGACACGTCGCGCACCCTGCTGCTGCTCGCCATGTTCGTCGGCGGCTGCGCCGGTTCGACCGCGGGAGGCATCAAGGTCGGCCGGCTCGTCATGACGCTGAAGATGGCGCTGCGCGAGATCCATCTCATGTTCAACCCACGCCGGGTTCTGGCGCTCTGGATCGGCAAAAGGACGATCAGCGACCAGGTGGCGCGCAGCCTGGGCGGCTTCATGACCCTCTTCGCCTTCCTGTGGCTGGGAGTCGCCGCCATCCTCGCCCTCGCGGGCAACGACATGGTGACCTCGCTGTCGTCTTCGCTGGCCTGCCTGTCGAACGTCGGCCCGGCGATGGGAGCCGCCGGTCCGTCACTCGACTACGCCTTCTTCGCCGGCTGGGAGAAGCTGCTGCTGATCGTCCTGATGTGGCTCGGCCGCCTGGAGATCGTGGCCGTGACCGCGCTTCTCCTGCCCGCCTTCTGGCGCCGCTGATCAGCTACTCCACGCGGCACACGTCCTCGAACTCCGGCCGCGGCAGGCGTCCGAACAGGCCTTCGGGATCGCCGTAGCCGATCGAGCAGAGGAAGTTCGAGCGCACCGTCGTGCCGGGGAAGAACAGCTCATCGCACTTCGCGTTGTCGAACCCCGACATCGGACCGCAGTCGAGGCCGAGCGATCGCGCCGCCAGCATGAAGTAGGCCCCCTGCAGGGTGGCGTTGCGAAACGCCGTGACTTCGGAGAGTTCCGCGTCGTTCCGGAACATCTCGGCCATGCCCGGATTGTGGGCGAAGAGCACGTCCATCTTCTCGAAAAAGGCCAGGTCGTAGCCCAGGATCGCGGTCGCCGGCGCCTGCAGGATCTTGTCCTGGTTGCCGGGCATGGCGATCGAAGCCAGCCGCTCCTTGGCCTCTTCGGTGACCGTGAAGACGACCCGCTGCGGCCAGCAGTTCGCGCTCGTCGGTCCCCACTTCATCAGGTCGTGGAGTTCCTGCAGGGTTTCCCCCGGCACCTCACGCGGCAGCCACCGGTTCTGGCTGCGGGCGTCCCGGAACAGGACGTCCATGGCTTCCTCTGCAATCCTCGGCATGGCGTTCCTCCGGCGGCGAATACTACCGACCCGAAACCCCTCGCGGCCTCGGTGTTTCGGCCCATCCCGTCCTCGCCCAAGGGCCTGCGGCGCAGGCTCCTGGGCCGCTCAATCGGTCGCCGGCACGCGCCGGAACAGCGACCCCACGTGGGCCTCGGGCAGCGGCTTCGTCGCCAGCGACACGGCCGCGGTGCAACCCATCGCGAACAGTCCGGCGAGCGCCGCGCAGGAGGTCGGGTTCGGCGCCTCGCCGTGCAGCCAGGAGAACACCGGGTGCAGGAAGCTGCCCTCGAACCAGGCCGGATCGATGACGCCGGTGTGGAGGATCAGGAAGGAACTGAGGCCCACGATCAACCCCGTGTACGCGCCGGTTCGCGTCACGCCGCTCCAGAGCGCGCCGAGCACGAGCGGACCCGCGAAGGCAGCCATCATGCCGCCGTTCCCGGTCCAGACCAGGATGGCGATGTTCATGTCCATCAGCATCCAGGCCATCGTCACGCAGACGACCATCACCCCCACGGTCGCCCAGCGGCTGATGACCAGCACCCGCCGGTCGAGCTGCTCGTCACTGAGGTGCGAGTGGAAGCGCGGCGCGATCGTCCGCCGGTAGAGGTCGTTCGCCACGATTTGCGACGAGGACACGACCAGCCCGTCCGCCGTCGACATGACGGCCGACAGGATGCCGACGCCGATGAGCGCGGCCAGCCAGGCCGGGAAGAGCTCGATGAACAGCGCCGGCAGCGCCTCGTTCGGGGTCGAGCCCTCTTCATACAGGCGGCCGCCGAGCACCGCCCGGGCCAGGGCGCCGCCGAGGCCGAGCATGCCCAGTGTGACGCCGAAGACGGAAGCGAAGCGCAGGAAGGTGAAACGCGACTTGCCGGTCTTGAGCGCCCAGATCTTGTTGCCGATGTGCGGCAGCAGCCCGAGCGGAATGTGGGCCAGCAGCACCGCCAACTGCGACCACCAGGAGTGGTAGAGCGGCGTCGAGCGGTTGATCCAGCCGACCTGGTTCGGGTCCTGTCCGCGAATGTTCGAGATGACCGTGCCGACTCCGCCGTCCAAGCCGGCGCCGAAGAGGAACAGGAGGATCACCAGCACGCCGATCAGCAGCATCAGGAAGCCCTGCACGCCGTCGGTGAGGATGTCCGCGTGGGCGCCGCCCAGGGACACGTAGACCATGAGCACGACCGCCGTGATCCCCAGCGCCCAGGCCGGCGACAGGCCGAGCATCGTCTCGAACATGACCAGTCCCGAAAGGAGCTGGCCCGCCAGGTAGAAGAAGAGGAGCAGGGACGCCACGGTGACGATCACGCGGATGCCGTCCGACTGGTAGCGGTCGCCCAGGAACTCCGGGATCGAACGCGAACCGAACCGCTCGCCCACGTTCGCCACCAACCGCATGCAGATCAGCACGCCCAGGTACACGCCCGCCGGGTAGAGGACCGCCGACAGCAGCGCCGCCGTGCCGTGCTCGTAGGCGAGGCCCGGGAAGCCGAGGAACGTCGCACCGCTCGCGGTCGTTGCCGCGAATGCGAGGGCGAGGAAGAAGGGGCCGTAGGCGGCCCGAGCCGTGGCGAAGTCGTCCGCCCCCTGGACCCGGTTCCGGCCGATCACGCCGAAGGCCAGCATGCCGCCCAGATAGACGACGAGGAACAGCCAGGACCAGACGATCAAGCTCATGCGCGAAGCGGTCACCGTATCGCAGGAGCGGACCGGGGCCAAGCCGACACGCGGTCTCGGAATCGATCCGGGTTCGACGGTGAGTGCTGAAACCACAGGCCGTCCGGCGGCGTAGATCCCACTGCCGACGCTCACGACCCGGGAGGTCTCATCCGTGCGTCAAACCCGTCTCTTCCGGGCGGCGATCACCGCCGTCCTGCTCACCGCGCTGCCAACCGCCGGAATCGCCGAAAGGGTGCGGATTCCAGCCGGAACGACGGTCTACTGCGTCCTCGACGAGAGCCTCTCGACGAAGAAGAAATCAAGCAACTTCGTCCGGCTGGGAGACCGCGTCCGCGCCAAGGTCGCCGAGGATGTCGTGATCGACGGCCGCGTCGTCATCGAAGCGGGCACCGTGGTCTGGTCCGAGGTCAGCAAGGCCCGGCGGGCCAAGGTCGCCGGCATCCGGGGTCGACTCGAGGTCGAAGCCAACACCGTCGCCGCGGTGGACGACACGTCGATCCGCCTCGCAGGCGGCTACGACCGCTCCGGCAGGGGCCGCTTTGTGACCGCCGCCGTCCTGGCCAAGGTCATCGCCTGGCCGTTCATCCTGATCAAGGGCAAGCAGGCGCACTTGAGCCGCGGCGTCATCTTCGACGCGCAGACCGCGGCTCCGGCCGAAGTGGACGTCGTGGCGGCGCGGGATCTCCCGGTTCTCCGCGCCGACATCCCCGGATTCGAAGTCAGGATCCCGTACGACAGCATCGACCCAGAAGTCCGCCTCGCCAGCCTGCCGCTCCAGTTCACGGGCTTGGCCGCGGATCCCGGCGAGGCCCACGTCACCGCGGTCAACGGCCAGAAGATCCGACGGATCGAGATCCACGTCGTCGACGGAATGGGCGAGGTCGACTTCCAGGAACTGGCCGAGCACTTCCGCCTCGGCATGAACCGGTTCACCGTCACGGTGGAAGGCCAGAGCGTGGACGTGCTGCTGGAGTTCGAGTTCTAGGAGCCGCCGTCAGCGAACACACCGGCCGGGGAGCAAGGACCGGCTCCGCTACTGTTTGGCCATGCTCAAGATCCTTCGGCCTTGGCGCCTCGGTCCGTTCGTTCTCCTCGTCCTTCTCGCGCTCCAGCCGGCAACGGCGCAGCAGGAGCCCCTGGAGCTTCAGCACATCTACGGGCCAGACGCACTCGACTTCTCGCCCGACCTGCCGCGGATCCGCTGGTTGCCCGGCGGCCTGGACTATCTGCATCCCGAGGACAACGAGGACGGCGCCGGCACGAGCTGGATGTTCGTCGACGCGGCGACCGGAGACGCGGAGCCGTTCTACGATCCGCGGCCTTTGGCTGAGGCCCTGGAGGGGCAGCTTCGGCTGGACGCTGAGGACGCCGCCGCCAGGGCGCGGCCCGGTTCCCTGCGCCTCGCGCCGGACACCGACCGGCTCCTGCTTCGACTTGCCTCCGACCTGTTCGTCTGGGATTTCTCCGCCGAGACGCTGACACGCCTCACCCACGGCCCCGAGGACGAGGAACTCGCCCGCTTCTCGCCCGACAGCCGCAGCGTCGCCTTCGTGCGCGACGCGGACCTGTACGTTGTCGACCTCGCGGGCGACGAAGTGCGGTTGACCACGAACGGCGGCGAGAACACCCTGAACGGCAAGCTCGACTGGGTCTATCAGGAGGAGATCTACGGCCGCGGCAACTACCATGCCCACTGGTGGAGCCCCGATAGCCGCCGCATCGCCTTCCTGCAGAGCGACGAGCGCGACGTGCCCCGCTTCACAGTGGTCGATCACGTCCCGTTCCGGCCGCCGCTCGAGGTCTACCCCTACCCCAAGGCCGGCGATCCGAACCCTCGCGTCCGGCTGGGCGTCGCCAGGGCCAGTGGCGGGGGCGTCACCTGGATCGATCCGGGCCTCTACGGACACGCCGAGATCCTGATCGTAAACGTCACGTTCTCGCCCGACGGCGACGTCTGGTACCAGGTCCAGGACCGCCGGCAGACCTTCCTCGATCTGCACCGGGCCGACCCCGACATCGGCAAGTCGGAACGGGTGCTGCGGGAGGAGTCCCACGCTTGGGTCAACGTGCTCGGTCCGCCGCGTTTCCTCGAGGACGGCGGCTTTCTCTGGCTCAGTGAACGCACCGGCTTCCAGCACGTCTACCGCTACGACAACGACGGAGAGCTGGTCAATCCGCTCACCGAAGGACGCTGGGAAGTGCGCTCCCTGAACGCGGTCGACGAAGCGGCTGAATCCGCCTACGTCTCGGGTACCTACCGCTCGGCAATCGGTGCCGACGTCCTGCGTGTCGCTCTCGACGGCGCGGGCCCTACCCTGCTCACCGAAGAACCCGGCAGCCACCGCGCAAGCTTCCCGGAGGATGGGCCGATCGAGCACTGGATCGCCACTTCGAGCGACCTTCACACACCGACGACGATGACCCTGAGGCGCGCCGACGATGGCGAGACGGTCCGCGAGCTCGGCGGCGGCGAGGTGCCGGACATCGAGCGGTTCGAAGTCTCACCGCCGGAACTCCTGACCATCGAGACCAGCGACGGCGTCGACCTGGCGGCAATGCTGATCCGGCCCCACGGCTTCGATCCAGCCCGCGTCTATCCCGCCTGGGTCCACGTCTACGGCGGTCCCCACGCTCAGCAGGTGCGCGACGGCTGGCAGGGCTCACGCGGCATGTGGTTCCAGTATCTCGCGCAGCAGGGGATCGCCGTCCTCGTCGTCGACAACCGGATCGCATCGGGCAGGGGAGTCGAATCGACCTGGCCGGTGTACAGGAACTTCGGCGAGCAGGAGCTGATCGACCTGGTCGAAGCCGTCGACTGGCTCGGCACGAAGCCGTGGGTCGACGCGGAGCGGATCGGCCTCGACGGCTGGAGCTTCGGCGGCTACATGACGCTCTTCGCGCTCACCCGCTCCGACCGGTTCCGCGCCGGCATCGCGGGCGGCAGCGTCGTCGACTGGCGCGCCTACGACTCGATCTACACCGAGCGCTACATGTCGACTCCGGACGACAATCCTGACGGCTACGACCGCACCTCGGTGCTCGAGACGGCCGGGGACCTCCACGGCGACCTGCTGATCATCCACGGCACGATGGACGACAACGTCCACATGCAGAACACCCTGCAAATGGCCTGGAAGCTCCAGAAGGCCGGCAAGCCCTTCGAGATGATGCTCTACCCGAAGTCACGCCACGGTGTGACCGACCCGGACCTCTCGCTGCACCTCCGCGAGACGATGGCTCGCTTCATCCTGAAGACGATCGAGCCCTAGCTCCGCTAGCGCGGCAGGGACTGGGTGCGCCGGCGTCCCCGCCGGCATCCGGCGCGAAGCGCCGGCTTTCTGGACCTTCTGCCGCGCTGGCTGCGCCAGGCGCGCACGGTCAGCGCCAGCGTCGCGATCGTGCCCCAGGACAGCCCCACGACGACACCCGCGTCCAGGATGCCCCGCCACGGCTGATCCAGGCGGTGAACCAGCACGATCAGCACCAGGATGCCGACGGTTCCGAACCAGACGCCGAGACGCTCGCGTCGCGTTCCTTCGAAGTAGCCGGCGGCGTAGAGGGGCGCGAGCACCACGCGCAACAGCGTCGGTTGGCTGCGAACCGCCATCGCCCGCTCCGCCACGCGCGGCGAGAACCGCAACTGAAAGCCGCGCAGCCCTTCCGACCAGGCCATGAAGGGGATGATCGCGAGCAGCGAAGCCCAGTGATACCAGGCGAACGGATGATCGAACGCGGCCATCGAGATCCGGGCCAGCCGGTACACAGCCCACACGAGCAGGCCGACGATCCCGCCGACTGCCCAGAGCGCGCCGGCCGTCGCCACCGCGCGGCCGATGCCGGGCGACTCGTACTCGGCCGTTCCTGCTTCACTCATCCGAGGCGAGATCGCGCCGGCCCTGGTCGCTGGCCAACGCCGCGTGGTTCAGGATGTTGCGCGCCATGGACGAGACTTGTGTCTCGGCATTCGCCCGGTAGATCGCGGCCCGCGCGCTATCCACGTCCGCGCTCTCCGGCGCTGCGTGCCGGGCCGCCTCGATCAGGTGGCACGCGACCGCGTGGCGCCCGGCCGCGGACTCGGACCGCGCCGCCTCGATCACTCTCTCCACGCCGCCCGCCAGTTCGACCCAGGCTTCGGCCTGCTCCCTCTTCGTCGCCGGCACGACGTTGTCGAACTCGCCGTCCCACCAGCCGCCGTAGCGCCGCCAGACCATCCGCACCAGGAAGCTCGGATCGTCGTAGACCGGCTGAAGATAGGGCTCGTCCGCGAGGTCGGTCGGCGGAGTGACCGCCTGGAGCACCTGGTCGAGACTCAGCCCCCTGTTCATCGCCGCCACGCTCTGTTCTTCGATCGACCGCAGATAGCGGGCCGTTCCGCCCAGTGCCCGGCGCACCCGGTCCGCGCCCAGGATCGGCAGGCCATGCCCCGGGAGGAGGAGCTCGGCGCCGAGCGGCACCATCCGCTCCAGGCTGTCCGCCCAGTCGCCGACGTAGCGCTGCACCTTCTGCGGGTTGCCCGCGTTCGGCACCGCCCAGATGAACAGGTCGCCGGTGTGGAGAATGCGGCGCTCCGGAATCCAGGTCCAGGTGATGTCGTCCGTCTCGCCGCGGCCGTGGGTCAGTTCGAAGGTCAGTTCGCCGCGCCGGAAGGTCAGGCTGCTGCCGTACAGGACGTCCGGGTACCGGTAGCTGTCCGGCCAGCGGTAGTGCGGCGCGTCGATCGCGAACTGGCGGCGGTTGATCGCCGTGTTCCAGCCCAGGGTCGCCCGGTAGCGGTCGAAGTGGCCCGGCACCCGCTCGTGGGCGTACACGGTGGGTCGCGGCCAGCCCCGCTCGTCCGCCTCGGCGTCGAACGCGGTGACCGAGAACACGTGATCCACATGGTGGTGCGAGTAGATCGCGGCGACGACCGGCGTCTCCGGCCATTCCCTCCTCGTCTCCTCGAAGCAGCGCTTCACGTCGAGCAGGTGGCCGGCGTCGAGCATCACCAGCCCGTCGCCGCTGTCGACGACGTAGAAGCCGGCGATGCCCTTGAAGCCGAGCACACCGTCCATGAGCCGGCAGGAGCCCGGGTAGTAGCGATGCACCGGGTGGTGCTCGAACTGAAGGTCGAGTTCTCCGCGCCAGGCCCGCTCGGCCAGTTCCAGGAGGTCCAGGTATTCGTCAGGCATGGGGGCGGACGTTACCGCAGCGCGGGCGGCGGCTGGACGAAGAACGCTGCTGTTAGCCTGCGTCCCGTGAAACGGAGCCTGCCCGCGACTGTGGGCCTGTTGGGTTTCCTCGCGGGCGCCCCCGTCGCCGGTCAGGAGCAACCGGAAGCCGGCGCCGAGCGCCCGAGCATGGCCGCGACCCGAGTGGAGCGGGGGCCGAACGTCGACGGCGACCTGAGCGACGCCGTCTGGGCCCAGTCGGAAGTCGGCACGAACTTCATCCAGCACGAACCGCTCGACGGCGTGCCGGCCACCGAGCAGACGGAAGTCCGTGTCGTGTTCACCGACAGCACGATCTACTTCGGCATCACCGCCTTCGACGCCAACCCCGACGCGATCATCGCCAGGGAGATGGAGCGCGACAGCCGCATCTTCCAGGACGACTCGATCATCCTGCTGCTCGACACCTTCTACGATCGGCGCAACGCCTACGCTTTCGAGACGAACCTGAACGGCGCCCGCACCGACACCCTCGTCACCGACGAAGGTCGCGACCTGAATCTGGAGTGGGACGGCATCTGGCAGTCCGCCGCGCGGCGGACCGGCTTCGGCTGGACGGTGGAGATCGCGCTTCCGATCTCCACTCTCCGGTTTGACCCGGCCGCTCCGGCCTGGGGGTTCAACGTGCAGCGCTACATCGCCCACAAGCGCGAGATGACCCACTGGTCGGGCCTGCCACGCGAGGTCGGCACGCTCGGGCAGGTCGGCTCCCAGGTCCTGCCCGTCCACCGGGTGTCGATGGCGGGAGAACTCACCGGGCTCGCCGGGCTGTCCCAGTCGGCGCAACTTCAGATCAAGCCCTTCGTCATCGGCGACGTCAGTGAGGACCCTCGCCTCGACGTCGATCCGGTCTCCGACGGCGACTACGGTCTCGACCTGAAGTGGGGCGTCACCCGCTCCCTGGCGCTCGACCTGACCTACAACACGGACTTCGCGGAGGTCGAGGTCGACGAACTGCAGACGAACCTGACCCGGTTCTCGCTGTACTTCCCGGAGAAGCGCGACTTCTTCCTGGAGAACGCCGGCATCTTCGACTTCGGTCCTCCCCACCGGCTCTTCTACGAACCTCCCGTGCTCAAGACCTTCTTCTCGCGCCGGGTCGGCCTCGAGGCGGGCGAGCAGGTCCCGATCGACTGGGGCGCCCGCCTGACCGGACGGGTCGGGGGCTGGAACCTCGGCGTTCTTCGGGTCGCGACGGCCGGCATCGCAAAGGAAGATGGCCAGCTTCCGGCCAACGCGTTCACCGTCGCGCGCCTCAAGCGCAACGTCGGCCGGCGCTCGTCGGTCGGCGCGATGATCACCGAAACGGCGCCCGACGGCGCGGCTGCGAACCGGGTCGTCGGCGTCGACTTCGACTACAAGCCCACGTCCACGCTCGGCTTTGGCGGCTTCTGGACGAGTAGCGGCGCCAGCGAGGAAACGGCCGAGGCCGGCGGCGCCAGCGACTCCGAAGAGGCCGCGTACGGCTTCAACTTCGACTACCAGGGCCGAGACCTGACGGTCTACCTCGACGCCCAGGACATCGAAGAGGAGTACCACCCGGCGGCGGGGTTCTTGCTGCGAAGCAACGTCCGTCACCTGAACCCGATGATCCAGTGGTTGCCACGGATCGAACGGGGCTTCGTCCGCACCTGGTTCACGGAGATCAGGGCCGACTACTACGAGACCCTGGACGGCGGTGAGCTGGAATCCCGCCAGATCGAGATATCACCGATCGGCATGCGGACAACGAGCGAGGACCGCTGGCGCCTGGGCTATCTCCACGAGACCGAGAACCTGGTCGCACCATTCGAAGTCTCGCCGGGAGTCGTGATTCCGCCCGGCTACTACGAATTCGACGCTGTGCGGTTCTCCATCTACAGCAACCAGAGCCGCTTCTTCGGCCTGCGCTCCCGTATCGCCGTCGGCGACTTCTACACCGGTACGCAGGTGTCCGGCCGCACCACGATCAACTTCAAGTTCTCGAAGCACATTCAGACCGAGACTCGATGGGTCTTCAACAACATCGAACTTCCCCAGGGCGCCTTCGACGTCGGCCTCTACAGCCAGCTCGTGAACTTCACCTTCACACCGAACCTGCGGCTGAACACGATCCTTCAGTACAACGATCTCTCCGGCGACCTCGGCACGAACATCCGCCTGCACTGGATCTACAGGCCCGGCTCCGACCTGTTCGTCGTTTTCAACGAGAACTGGATGGCCGAAGATCTGCGCTACCGGCAGAGCACCCACCGCCAGATCGCGGTGAAGTTCACCTACCTGATCCAGCCCTAGGGCATGCAGAGACCCACGCGAATCGCTCCGGCACTGGCCCTCATTCTCGTCGCGGCCGTGCCGGCAACCGGCATCCAGGAAGCAGCGTCCGGCGTCGAGCGTCCCACGATGGCCGCCACCCGGGTCGAGCAGGGTCCCAACGTCGACGGCGATCTGAGCGACCGGGCCTGGCAGGCGTCCGAGGTCGGCAGCGACTTCATGCAACACGAACCGCTCGACGGCGTGCCGGCGACCGAGCAGACGGAAGTCCGGGTCGTTTTCACGGACAGCACGATCTACTTCGGCATCACCGCGTTCGACGCGAATCCGGACGCGATCATCGCGAAGGAGATGGAGCGGGACAGCCGCATCTTCCAGGACGACTCGATCATCCTGCTACTGGACACCTTCTACGATCGGCGGAACGCGTACGCCTTCGAAACGAACCTGAACGGCGCAAGGACCGACACCCTGGTCACCGACGAAGGCCGCGACCTGAACCTGGAATGGGACGGCATCTGGTCCGTCGCGTCCCGGAAGACCGCTGCAGGCTGGACCGCCGAGATCGCCATTCCCATCTCGACGCTGCGTTTCGATCCGGCGGCTCCCGCCTGGGGCTTCAACGTCCAGCGCTACATTGCGCACAAGCGCGAGATGACCCACTGGTCGGGTCTGCCCCGCGAAGTCGGCGTACTCGGTCAGGTCGGCTCCGAGGTCCAGCCCGTGCACCGGGTGTCCATGGCCGGCGAACTGACCGGGCTGACCGCGCTCAACCAGTCGGCGCAGCTTCAGATCAAGCCCTATGTCATCGGCGACGTCAGCGAGGATCCCCGCCTCGACCTGGACCCGGCCACCGACGGCGACTACGGCCTGGACCTGAAGTGGGGCGTCACCCGTTCCCTGGCCCTCGACCTGACGTACAACACGGACTTCGCCGAGGTCGAGGTCGACGAGCTGCAAACGAACCTCACCCGGTTCTCGCTCTACTTCCCCGAGAAGCGCGACTTCTTCCTCGAGAACGCCGGAATCTTCGACTTCGGCCCTCCTCACCGCCGCTTCTACGAACCGCCGGTGCTCAAGGCGTTCTTCTCGCGGCGAGTCGGTCTGGACGCGGGGCGGCAGGTACCGATCGACTGGGGGGCCCGCCTGACCGGGCGCGTGGGCGGCTGGGACATCGGCGTCCTGCGGGTCGCGACGGCCGGCCTCGAGAAGAACGGTGGAGCCCTGCCTCCGAACGCGTTCACGGTCGCCCGCCTGAAGCGAAACGTCGGCGAGCGGTCATCGATCGGCGCGATGCTCACCGAAGCGGCGCCCGACGGGGAACTGGCGAATCGGGTCGCCGGTGTCGACTTCGTCTACAAGCCGGGCCCGAAGGTGATCTTCGGCGGCTTCTGGTCCAGCAGCGGCATCAGCGAGGAGCCGTCCGCCAGTTCCGGGAGCGCCACGTCAGACGATTCCGCCGACGGCGGCGAATCGGCCTACGGACTCAACTTCGACTACCAGGGCCGCGCGCTGACCGTGTTCCTGGACGCCCAGGAGATCGAGAAGGACTACGACACCAAGGCCGGCTTCCTCCTGCGCCGGAACGTCCGTCATCTGAATCCAATGGTCCAGTGGTTGCCCCGGATCGACCGGGGCTCCGTCCGCTCCTGGTTCACGGAACTGAACGTCGACTACTACGAGACCCTGGACGACGGCGAGTTGGAAACCCGGCGGATCCAGTTCTCGCCCATCGGCATGCGAATGACCACCGAGGACCGGTGGCGGCTGGGCTACGTCCACGAAACGGAGAACCTGGTCGCGCCCTTCGAAGTGTCGCCCGGAGTCGTGATCCCACCGGGACGCTACGAGTTCGACACGATCGAGGCAGCCAGCTTTACCAACCAGAGCCGCCTGCTCGGCTTCCGCGGGGTCATCGGCGCCGGCGACTTCTACAACGGCACCCAGACCTCAGGCCGCGTCACCTTCACTCTCCGCCTCTCGAAGAACCTGCAGACGGAAACCCGCTGGGTCTTCAACGATGTCGAACTGCCCCAGGGCGCCTTCGACGTCGGCCTCTACAGCCAGCTCGTGAACTTCACGTTCACCCCGAACCTGCGGCTGAACACGATCATCCAGTACAACGACCACTCCGGCGACCTCGGAACGAACATCCGCCTGCACTGGATCTACAGGCCCGGCTCCGACCTGTTCGTCGTCTACAACGAGAACTGGATGGCAGAGGACCTGCGCTACCGGCAGAGCACTCACCGCCAGATCGCAGTCAAGTTCACCTATCTGATCCAGCCGTAGCCCGGGACTTCCCGCCGCCACTTGGCCTCATCCCCGGTTTTGGGCTACAATCGCGGAGCTTTCACGGCGCCGCGAGGCAGGGGACCGTCCACCCCGGCTGTCGCCACCAGATGCCTCAAAGCGGCCGCGCCTCAGCTTCCCGAGACGTCAACCACGTCGCCCCGTCCTCCGGGAGGAACTGAACTGCCAGCCGGCGGCGCCAGTGGACTCAACGGGTCGATACCCCACCGGAATGCCAGAAGCGCAAGGCGAACACCCCACCGGGACACCTGCCGTCTCCAAGCGGCGGCCGACTCGCCGTCGGCGGCGTCCCCGTCAACGCGGGGGCGCCGGCAAGACGCGCACGGTCGCGCTTCATCAGCGCAGTGCGTCTCACTTCCGCCCCGAGGACCGCGAACAGGGCAAAGCGGTCTTTTCGGCAGGAAACGTGAAACTGGAAGTCGACGGCACCAGCGCCCGGGCCATCGTCGAACCGCTGACGCCCTGCGAAGGCGCCGCCCTGGACGACACGGCCGGGAAAGACGTCGCCACCGTGGAGATCGACTGGTCGAGAGTTCCCGACGAACGAATTCTCCACGCCGTCTGTGACTGCCGGCAGTTCGCCGGCGGCACGGCGTGCGGGCACATCTGGGCGTCACTGCTCGAACTCGCCGCGAAAGAGCCGAAGAGCCAGCCCGCCGGCTCAGGCCGGGTTTCGCTGCGGAAGACCCGGCCTCCACAGGTCTCCATACCAGGATCGGCGCTGAACACGATGGACCCGGCGACCCCTGCTGCGAACGCACCCTCCCGCCCTTCCCGGCGCACCCGCAGGAGCCGCAGCCGGCGCCGGAGGCGAACACCGACAACGACGACCTGGAGGTCGGTCGTCGACGCCGTTCGCGAGGACATCGAGCAGCAGGGCCTTCCCGAGAAGACCTCTTCCTCAAGGCACGGAGAGCCCGAGATCCGGTTTCTGATCAACGCCACGACAAGCCGCAACGCCGGCGGCCTGATGATCGACATCTTCGGCCGCAAGCGGAATCCGCAGGGCGAGTTCGGCAAACTGAAACGGCTCAACATCGACCACGCCAAAGTCGAGGAACTGCTCGGCCTGAACTCGCTTGACGCCGAGGGTTCTCCGACGAACGGAGCGTCCGCGACCGCGGAGCCGGCGATGGTCACGGCGCTGCCGCCCGAGGCGCCGCAGCGCCAGGGGCGCAAGCGGAAGGCCGGGCGTGGCCGACCCTCGGGTCGCCCCCAGATCCAGCGCGTGTTCGTGCCCCTAAACTGGGTCGATCACCTGCTGCCCCGCCTCAGCGCGAACGACCAGCTCTTCTGGTGGGACGGCCGTTCCCTCGCCAACCTGCACCCGGTGAGCTTTGACGACGGCGCGCCCTGGCGCCTCACCCTGCAACTGGAGATCGCCGCCGCCAGCCGTATCCGACTCCGCGGGCTGCTCAAGCGGGGCGACGAGACGACGCCCCTAAGCCGTGCGGCCCTCGTGCTGCCGTATCCCAACGGCAACGGTGTCGTCCCGCGCGCAGACGCGGCAGAGCCCGGCAACACGCTGCTGCTGCTCGACAACTCGATCGGCCGCCTGCACCTCGAGCCGCAGCGCGACCAGCCGTGGCACTCGCTGCTCGGTGCGAGCGGCGATCTGGTCATCCCGGACGAGGACCTGGAAGCGGCCGTGACCAGCCTTCTGGAGCTGCCCGCCCTGCCTCCCCTGGAGCTTCCGGAAGAGGTCTACCTCTCCGAAGAGTCCCCGGTCCCCCAGCCACGGCTGGCGCTCGAGCCGGAGGACGCGCCGGAGTGGATGAACCCCCAGCTCGAGGCCCGCCTCTCCTTCGGCTACGGCAGCCTGAACGTCGACGCCGGCGATCCGAGGTCGGCGGTGGTCGACTGGGAGGAACATCGCTTCGTCCGGCGCGACCAGAAAGTCGAACAGGACGCGCTTGTCCGTCTCCTCGAGCTCGGCCTGAAGCCGGTCGCATCCAAGACCGGCCACAGCCTGGAGCTCGAGCCGCGCGACCTGCCCGCGGTCGCCGAGCCGCTGCTCACGGAGGGATGGGAGGTCGAAGCCCACGGCGCCTCGATCCGGCCGCCAAGCCCGCCGGCGTTACGCATCGAGAGCGGTGTCGACTGGTTCGAGCTCAGCGGCCAGATCGACTTCGGAGAAGACCAGATCGAGTTCTCGGAGATCCTGTCGGCGATTTCGGAGGGTCGACGATCGGTCGAGCTGGACGACGGATCGAAGGGACTCCTGCCGGCAGCCTGGGTCGAGAACTACGGCTCGCTAAGCCAGCTCGCCCAGGCCTCGAGCGAAGAGGGACTGCGCTTCCTGCCCTCGCAGGCCTTGCTGGTCGACGCCCTGCTCGCGGTGACGCCGCCGGTGAACGTCAGCAAGACCTTTGCCGAGCTGCGCGAGAAACTGAGCACCTTCTCGTCGATCAAGCCGAAGAAGGAGCCGCGCAGCTTCGTCGGCGCCCTCCGCAACTACCAGCGCCTCGGACTGGGCTGGCTGTGCTTCCTGCGCGAGTTCGGCCTCGGCGGCGTGCTCGCGGACGACATGGGGCTGGGCAAGACGATCCAGGCGTTGGCTCTGCTCCGCATGTACCGCACCGCCTCGCGGACCACGAAGCTGCCCTACCTCGTCGTCGCCCCGCGCAGCCTCGTGTACAACTGGATTGACGAGGCCGCCCGTTTCACACCGGACCTCAAGGTGCTGGAGTACGCGGGTCGCGACCGCGAGGAGCTGCGGGATCAAGTCGCCTCGGCCGACCTGGTCGTCACGACCTACGGCACGGTCCGCCGCGACATCGGCTATCTGGCGACCGTCGACTTCGACACCGTGATCCTCGACGAGGCCCAGGCGATCAAGAACGCGACCTCGCAGACCGCCAAGGCCTGCCGCCTGCTGACCGGCAAGCACCGTCTGGCGCTCACGGGCACCCCGATCGAGAATCACCTGGGCGAACTCGGCTCGATCTTCGAGTTCCTCAATCCGGGTCTGCTCGGCCGGCTGCCGGCCCTCGACGTGCTGGCCGGTGGCAGGGCGCCGAGCCAGAAGGAGCTGGCCCTCGTGGCCAAGGGTCTGCGGCCCTTCATTCTCCGCCGCAGCAAGCGAGAGGTGCTCCCGGACCTGCCGGAGAAGACCGAGCAGATCCTGCAGTGCACCCTGAACCCGAAGCAGCAGGAAATCTACGATCAGCTCCGCGCCGGCTACCGCGACAGCCTGCTGAAGCAGGTCGAGGACAAGGGTGTCGGCGGATCGGCGATGCAGGTCCTCGAGGCGCTGCTCCGCCTGCGCCAGGTCGCCTGCCACCCGGGGCTCATCGACGAGTCCTGGAACGACGCCGGCAGCGCCAAGCTCGAGTCGCTGTTCGAGCAGGTGTCCGAGGTGCTCGCCGAGGGGCACAAGTGCCTGGTGTTCTCCCAGTTCACGTCGCTGCTGGCCTACGTACGGACCCACCTCGAGGAGCAAGGCGTCCCGTACGCCTACCTCGACGGCCAGACCCGGAACCGGGGCGAGGTGGTCGAGCACTTCCAGAACGACCAGGACACGAACATCTTCCTGATCAGCCTGAAGGCGGGCGGCGTCGGCCTGAACCTGACCGCCGCCGGCTACGTTTTCCTGCTCGACCCCTGGTGGAACCCGGCGGTCGAAGCGCAGGCCATCGACCGCACCCACCGCATCGGCCAGACCCAGCCCGTCTTCGCCTATCGCCTGATCGCCCGCGACACCGTGGAAGAGAAGATGCTGGAACTCCAGCGCTCGAAGCGGCAGATCGCCGACGCGATCCTCGAAGGCGGCGGATCGTCCCTGCGGGATCTCACCGCCGACGATCTCCGGCTCCTGCTGAGCTAGAGCCGGGCGCCGGGCGGGCGTCCGCACCGCCGCCGCCACGTTAGCCGGCGCGGCGGCTGCGACGACATTCAGCCGGTTCTTCCGGCTGCTTCCAAGGGCCTTCGGAACCGTCAATCGGTTCCGAAGGCCCTTTTGCGTCTTAGTCGATACACGCGGCCGCTGAACCCACGGCCACCGACAACAACCCGGCCGACCGGCCGTCACGAAGGCAACCAATGGAGCTGGACGATGACGTCCCCGAACCTCCCACCGAATCTCCGCACACCGCGAACCAGACCGCACGCCGGTCATCGGCTGCGCGGATGGAACCCCCGACTCTCCCAGCCTCCGGCCAGCGCCCTCGAAGCACGCCTGGCCCGCGCGTTCCACATGCTCGGCGCTCCGTCCGCGCCACTCGTCTCGATGCTGCACAGCCGGTCCACCGGCCTGGCGGGAAGGCGGCGGCGATGAACCGGCGCCGTCTGGCCACCGCTGCCATCGTCGTGGCCGTTCTCGCCCCCCTCGGGGGTCTGCTCTGGTTCGAATCCGGGATCCGCGCCCGGCAGGCCCAGCGCCCGGAAGTCGGCGCGATGTTCCCCGCGCTGCCGGGCTTCGCGGACGGCGAGACCCTGCCGGCCGCTCCCGGCCGGCTCCGGGTCGTGACCTTCGCCAGGGCCGGCTGCGGGAACTGTGACCGCACCATCACCGCCCTGCGGCGCATGGCCCGGACCGAGGGTCCGACCTTCGACCTGATCGCGGTCGTCGCCGGCTCGGGTTCGCCCGAACTCGACGGCGACGGCGTCCACGCGGCCATCGCCGATCCGGACGGCGCCGTCTCCAGGCGCTTCGGCGTCGTCCACGTACCGCTGGTGTTCCTGGTCGACGAGCAGTCCCGGATCCTCGCGGTCAGCACCGGAGAACGTCCAGACACCGCCTGGCGCTCCTTTCTGGAATCCGGAAGCGATGCGCTCTGAGCGTTTCCCGTTCCGCCCCCCGCACGCGGCGGCCGCCGGCCTGCTGGTTGCCGCCGGTCTCGTGACGGTCGCTGCCAGGGCCCTTGGGCCGACCATGGACCGGCTCGCCTGGGCCGCCGCGCTCGACCCGTCGGCGCCGGCCCCGGGCGAGATCGTTCGCCAGCAAAGGCGCTCCGACTGCGGACCGGCGGCCCTGAAGATGGTCCTCGACCACTGGGGCATCGAGGACACGACCCTCGCCGAACTCGAGATCGCGACCGGAACCGGCCCGGACGGCACCAGCCTGCTGGCGCTCAAGAAGGCGGCGGAGGAACGGGGCGTGACGAGCCAGGGCCTCCGGCTTCCCGTCCAGCGGCTTCGCGACATCCCGCTGCCCGCGATCGCTCACGTCCACGGCGACCACTTCGTCGTCATCCGCAGCGCCGGCGACGAACTCGTCATCGACGACCCTTCCCTCGGGCGGCTGCGCATGAGTTCCAGGACCTTCGAACGGTCCTGGGACGGCGTCGTTCTCGCCTTTACCAGCGGCCCGCCACCGATTCCCCGGACGGCCACGATGCCGTCCGTTTCCCCCCAACCCACAACCCTTGAAGGAGATAGCCCTCGATGAAACTCCGCATTGCACTTCTCTCCGCCTTGTTCCTTCTCGTCGCCGGAACCGCAATGGCCACCCCGACGGCCGGCGAGGCGCCGGACTCGGGCGACCTCGCGCTGGTGGCCACCTGGGACCTCGGGCCGGTCGCCGCCCATGACGGCTACGCCCTCCGGCCGGAGGCGCCGGTCCAAACGGCCTGGTACTTCCCGGTGCCCTGCGACGCCCCACCCTTTCCCGGGCCGGGCCAGCCCTTCCCGCTTCCTCTGCCGTTCCCGAACCCCTGGCCCGGTCCCACCGACCAGTGCATTCCCATCCCCCTTCCCTTCTAGCGCCCCTGCCAATCGCAACGCTGAAAGGAAAGCGAAATGAATGTCACGTCAACCCTGATCGCGAACCTGCCCGAGGCAGGCCTCGCGACTGTCACCGGCGGAGTCGACTGGGTCGTCGACTTCAACTGCTGGGCGCTGGCGACCATGGTCGACAGCGCGTTTCCCGGCCTGGGCACCCTCATCGCCCTTCACTGCTACATCCCGCTCTGACTTCGCGAACCGGCTTACTCGCAGTCCAGAACCAACCAACACCAAGAAAGGACTCCGAACAAATGAAACCACTCACATTCCTCGTCGCCCTTCTACTACTGCTCGGCGGCGGTTCCGCTGCCTCAGCGTCGACCGGCCTTGACACTGCGATCAACACCGCCATCCCGAAACTCTCGCTTGACGGCGTTTCGCCGCTCACGCTGGCCGAGATGTCCGCGCTGACGGGAAGCGCACCTAGCTGGGTGCAGGCCGGCTGCGCCGCGATCGGCGGCTTTACCGGCGGACGCGGAGCCGTGCGACAAATCGCCAAACAACTCGGGAAGCGGGTCGTCATCAGCACGGTGTGCCCCGTATGCGGAACCGCAATCACCATCGCAGCCGTAGGCTGTCTCTTTTTCTAGTCGGGGGGCCGCGCGAGAGTCAACTCCCGTGCTCCCCCATCCAACCCACGGAAAGGAAACCATATGAAGACACCAATCTCCGTTCTCGTTGTCGCCGCGGTCACGCTGGCGCCACTGACAGGGTCATTCACTGCGTCAATCGCCGACATCGGCTCGCAGTCGAGTCCGGAAGACACTATTCGCGTCATCTCGGACGAGACCGCGGCGAGGATTGAAGGGGCACTGGCCCGGAAGTGGAAGTGCGCCATCACCTCGTTCTCAATTGGAGTCGGTCTGCTGACGATTGCGCCCGCGTTTGGCGGGGTCCCCGCTATCGCCGCACCCGCCTTCTTCAACGGCGCGGCGTTCTGCCTCATCTGACCAAGGCGACCACCACTGCGTTCTTGGGGGCGGATAGCCTCCGCCCCCAGGAACCACAACCGCCCAACCCGGAAGAAGAACGAATGACGACGACTGGAATGAGGCGGCTCCCAGCCCGCAGAATCGGCGCCTTATGCCATGCCTACGTAACTGTCTGGAGAAAGACCATGCAGGAGAATCGCTCGACCGTTCTCCTGACCCTCCTCGCGATCCCGAACGTCGCCATCGCGTTCTTCCTGTCCGTCTTCCTGCCGCGGTTGATCTTCGGACTGGAGGACGCCGCGCTGCGGCGAGGGCTGCTGACGGTCGCCCTTGCCCTAGTGGCCCTCGTCTGGCTCTTTGCCCAGTTGTTCCTCCAGCGGTCCGTCACCTGGCTGCTGAACATCAGGGAACTCAGTCCACTTCCGTTCGGCTTCAACACCCTCTACCGGCTGCGGTTGGCAGGCTACCTGGGTGGCGCCTGGCTTCTTGCGCTCGGCTTGGCCGCGCCCTGGTTCGCCGTGACGCGGTCCAACGGCCTGCTCGGCCTGACGATGACGACAGTGGCTATCGCTCTGGCGGTCGTGATTCAGGGCCAAATCGTCTCCATCGTGGCGAGTCAGCGCGACCGGCTGGTCGAGGGGCTGTTCGGTTCGGCCGTCGTGCTCGCTGCCATCAGCGCCATCTACCTCGGACTCTACTGGGGGGTTCTGGTGAAGGCGGGCGAGTCGAGTCCCGACGACCTGCTGGGGTGGGTGAGCCATTCGGTCGCGATTCGCATCGGCGCCTTCACTCCCGCCGGACTCCTCGCCGGCATGCTGGACGACCCGGATGGCGCATGGCGAAACGGAGCTCGCCTTCTGGGCCTCTGCACCTACGCCGCCGTCATCGGCACCTGCGACCTGGGGCTGCTGCGCAGGTTGCAGTTCGATTCACCCTCGGGCGCACCGCAGGTCAAACACCCGACCTTGCCGCTCCCGGCCTTGCTGCGTCGCTTGCGCGCGCTGTCGCCGGGCGGCGTTTTGACCCTTATCGAGATCGAAAGCGGTGCCAGAAACCGCGCTATCCGATGGTCGATGCTCATCGCGCTTGCGCTCTTCGGCTTTCTTGTCCTTGTAGTAGACGATCCGGTTGTCGCTGTCGCTGGTTCACTCACCTTTGCATGCATGACCCTCACCGGACACCGCGGCGAAAGAACCCTGCCGACGGGTCGTCTCTGGTCCGAGTCCTTCGCGCTTCCGGTTACTCCGGCTCGCATCCTCCGAGCGATGGCTCGCGCGCCGTCTCTGGTCGCGATCTGCTTGGCCGGTGCGGCGTTCGCCGTGTGTTTCTTGCAGTTCGGCTGGTTCGGCTCGCTCCATGTTGGCTACCTCGTTCTTCATTGCTCGGTCGCGATCTTCTACTCCGAAGCTGCCTTCGCGTGGATCGACGCGCGCTGGCAGACTCCGACTGGAGCAGTGGAACCAGACACTCGCGCAGGGAAAGTACTGACTCGAAACCTGCTGGGCTTCGGCCTGTTGCTTCCCTTCTTCCTCACGCTGTTTCTCTTCACGTACTACGAAGGTGCTCCGAACCCGTTTGCAATGAGCATCGCCGGTACGGTCCACGCCGCCCTGGCCGTCGGAGCAGGGCTGGCTTTCCGTTCATCGACGAGACGCCTCGTCGATTCCCGGGGGCTTGACGCGCTCCTGGGACGGGACGACTCCGAGGCAGGCGCAGCTCTTCCGCCAGCCTCCGTCGACACGCCGTGCAGGAATGTTTGACGGACGCCATCCCAGCGCGCTAGCGTCCGTCTGTTGGTCGTCAGAGGCGCAGTGGGCCTGCGAGCCGGACCCCCTGCCAGACCTAGCCGCCGCCCCTGGGCTCAGGGTCGCTCCCTGCGTCGGGCAAGTCGGCGGGGGGTCTCGTTTCTCCTGCGCAGAGCGACCGATTCGGCCCGCCACCAGTCCAGGTGCCGGCCCACCTTTCCTCAGAGCCGGCTAGAGCGACACACCAGGACTCGATGGCGACGTTCACGCACCCGGGTAGCCGGGCCGATCTGCTGCTGACGCTCGCGCGGCTCGCCTTGCCGGACGCCGTGCGGCGGGCCAACCAATCGTTGACGGTGGCGATCCCGGTTGCCGTCCTGTTTCTCGTGTTCGCGACGGTCGCCACTCTGGCGCTGCTCACGGCGATCTTCGCCATCGAGAGCGACGTCCTGCGGGGGAATCTCCTCAGCCTGATCGCCTGCTCCGTGACGGCGATCGCGTTGCTCGCCCAAGTGCTGCTTCGTGCGCCCGTGACCTGGCTGCTCGACCTGGAGGACCTGCTGCGGCTTCCCGTTGGCTTCCGGGACCTGTACGTACTCCGTTTTGCTCTCAGCACGATCGGCTACTGGCTCCCCGTTCTCGGTCCCGCCGGCGTCTACCTCGCCGTCGCAAGATCGGGAGGCGTCAGCGGAGCGCCGATCACACTGCTCGCCATTCTGAGCCTGGTCTGGATCTTCGGCCGCACCGCGGCGATCCTGTCGCTTCTCGTCAACCGCTCGGTCGAAGGCGGACTCGGCACGCTGGCCATGGTGGTGATCATGACTGCCTGCCAAGGCGCGATTCTCTTCGGCTCGCTGGCGCTCGGCGGCGAGCTCGATTCCGAAGGGATCACTCGGATGATCGAGGAATCCGCTGTTCTCGACGGCCTCGGCTACACGCCGCCCGGGCTGGTCGCCGGCATCGTCCACGAACCGGGGCCTTCGTTGCCGAATCTGGCGAGACTCGGCGGCCTGATGGCCGTTCTCGGCGCCTTGGCCGTGGTGGAGTACCGGCTCCTTCTTCGTAGCTACCTGGAGCGCCCCGGCGGTGACCGGCGAGTCGCTTCCGGGGTGCTTCCGCTGACCCGAATACTCCGAAACTCGCGCCGTCTCACTCCCATTGGAACTCTCTCGGCGCTCGAAATGGAATGCCTGTTGCGCCTCAAACCAGCAAGGCTGCTTCTGGCAATCGCGGCCGCCTTCGCCCTGGTGTGGATACCGGCCCAAGCCGGTCTCACTGTCGGTCTGGCTGGGGTCATCGGTCTTGCCCTTCACGGTTTCCGAGTCGAGAAGCAGCCGCCGACCTGCTACGTATGGAGGGAATCGCTCGGCCTGCCCCTCACAGTCCCCCAGATCTTCCGCGCAACCGGCCGCGCGCCCGGCGTGATGAGCGTCTTCGTTCTTGCGTTCATCCTGGGTCTGACGCCGCTCGACTGGTTCGGCTGGGGCTTCTTCGTGGTTGCGTCCTGCCTGATGCTCGCCGGCCTCCTCCTGGCATACGCCGCACACGGCCTGATTCAGGTCTACTGGCCCCAACGCAGTGCCGGCCCGAGCCACGAGACGAATGCCACCAAGTTCGCGGCGTCTCTCCTCGTACCGCAGGTCGCCTTTGCTCCAGCACTCCTCTCCTTCGCCCTGTACATTCTCTACGCTCGGGAGCGTCTCAGCGCTCTCACCGCCGGGTTCATCGCAACGACAGTCCTCCTCCTCGCCGCCGCGGCCGCATACGCCTCTCGGAGACGGCAGGTTCGGGTGCTCAACGCGCGCGGGACTGAACTCCTGCTGGCGGATCCGCCAGAAACCGCACCGGCAACGTCCGACCAGGCGCCCGACAGAGCGACTGACGGCACGGTGCGGAGGCCAGGCACGACCTGAGGTCTCCATGGCACCGATTGGCAAACCCGGTAGCCGGGCCGATCTGCTGCTGACCCTCGCGCGGCTGGTCCTGCCGGACGCCGTCCGGCGGAGCAAGCAGCCGCTGGCGGTGGCGATCTTCGTTGCCATCCTGTTCCTCGTGTTCGCGACTGCCGCGACCCTGGGGCTGCTTCCGGCGGTCTTCGCCATCGAGGGCGCCGCCTTGCGGAGAAACCTCCTGAGCCTGATCGCCTGCTCCGTGACGGCCATCGCGTTGCTCGTTCAGGTGGTGCTTCGAGTGCCCGTGACCTGGTTGCTCGATCTGGAGGACCTGCTGCGGCTGCCGGTCGGCTTCCGGGACTTGTACGGTCTCCGGTTCGCACTGAGCACGATCGGATACTGGCTCCCCGTTCTCGGTCCCGCCACCGTTTACCTCACCGTGATGAGGTCGGGGAGCGTCGGTGGAGTCCCGATCACCCTGCTCGGCATCCTGAGCCTGGTCTGGATCTTCGGCCGCGCCGCGGCGATCCTGTCGCTTCTCGTCAACCGCTCGGTCGAAGGCAAGCTCGGCGCCCTGGCCCTGGTGGCCATCACGGCTGCCGTCTACGGCGCGATTCTTCTCGGTGGCATGGCCTTCGGCGGCGAACTCAATTCCGACGGGATTGTCCGGTCAGTCGAGGAATCCGCGGTGCTCGGCGGCCTCAGCTACACGCCGCCCGGGCTTGTCGCCGGCATCGTCCACGAACCGGGTCCTTCGACGTCGAATCTGGCGAAACTCGGCAGCCTGTTCGCGACTCTCGGCGTGTTGGCGATGCTGGAGAACCGGCTCCTGCTTCGGGGCTACCTGGAACGCCCCGGCGGCGACCGGCGTGCTGCTTCCTGCAGCCTGCCGGTGGCCAGACTGCTCCGCAAGGCGAAGCGTCTCACTCCGACGGGCGTCCTCACGCTGATCGAGATCGAGTGCCTCCTGCGTCTGAAGCCGGCTCGTCTGGTTCTCGCGACGGTTCTGGGGTTCGCCCTCGTCCTGATACCCACTCTGGGCGGTTTCGCGTTGGGTCCGGCCGCGATTCTCGGCGTCTTTCTGAACGACCTCCGCGTGAGCAAGCAGCCCCCGACCTGCTACGCATGGCGGGAGTCGCTCACGCTGCCGCTCCCGGTCTGGCGCGTCTTCAGCGCGTCGGGCAGCGCCGTGAACGTGGTGATTCTTCTCCTGTTCGCGTTCCTCCTGGGATTGGCATCGCTTGACTGGTTCGGCTGGCCGTTCCTTGTCGTCGCGATCTGCCTGATGCTCGCGACATTCCTCATGGCTACCGGCGGTTACAGCCTGATGCAGCTCCGTTGGCCTGGACGCAACGATGGGTTCATCAACGATCTCGACGGCGCCAAGCTCGTGGCCGCCTTGGTGGTGGGGCATCTCATGATCGGTCCAGGAATCCTCTGCGCCGTTCTCTGGGAGCTCCTTGCAAGTCAGCGCATGACGCCGGCGACGGCCGCGCTCATCGCGGTCGGCGTACTGCTCCTCGCCGCAGCGACCGCCCTGGCCTCTCGTCGAAGGCGTAGGGAGGTGCTCCAGGCCCGCGGCCGCGAACTCCTTCTCAAGGACCCGTCCCACTAGACCCCTGCCCCTACCTCTACCGCCCCTGCAACCACAAGGAAGAACTCACGGATGGAAGTAATCAAGGCAGAGAACCTGACCCGGTCGTACGGAGGCAACGTCGTCGTCGACGGCGTCGACCTGGACGTCCGGGCCGGACAGATCCTGGGCTTCGTCGGACCCAACGGGGCCGGGAAGACAACGACCTGGTCCATGCTGACCGGGGTGCTGAATCCCACGAGCGGCACGGTCCGTCTGCTGGGCAGGCCGATGGACATCAACGACACGGACCTCAAGCAACAACTCGGCATCGTCCCCGACCACAGCGTGATGTTCGAGAGCCTGACCGGCGAGGAACTGCTGCTGTCGTATGCCCGCATCTACGGCCTGGGCCGCGAGGACGCCGGGCAGCGAACGGACGAGGCGCTCGCGGTCTTCGACCTCGAGGACGCCGCGAAGCGGCCGATCACGACCTACTCCCACGGCATGAGGAAGAAGATCCGCCTGGCCGCGGCGACCCTTCACGCGCCGCGGGTCCTGTTCCTCGACGAGCCGTTCGAGGGAATGGACGCTCTGAGCGCCCGCACCGTCATGTCCATCCTGCAGCAGATGGCCGAGCAGGGAGCAGCCATCTTCCTCACATCCCACATGCTCGACTACGTGGAGCGCGTGTCGACCCACATCGCCGTCATCAGGGACGGCAAGGTCCTCCTGTCGTGCTCCCGGGAGGAGTTCCGCGAACTACCCGCCGCCGAAGGGGAAGACGGCGCCGGGCGGCTCGAGAACCTCATTCTCAGTATCTCCAGGCGCGAGAGGTTCTCCCGCCTTTCCTGGATCGGCAACAGGAGTGCGACATGACCGAGCACCCAGGCAGCATCAACGGCGAACGCAACACCGAAACCGGCGGCAACCACTCACAGGGCCGGAACGCCTGGCCCACGGCGCTGCTCGGGCTCTTCGCGTGGCCGCGGCAGAGCTTCGAGATCATCCGGCACCGCAACCCATGGCTCGCAACGCTGCTCCTGGTCCTGGCCGGAAACGCCGCCCTGGCCCTGGCCTCGGCGCCGCTGGGCCTCCAGGCCATGCGGGCCCAGCTGACGGAACGGATGCCGGGCAACCCGGAGCAGGTCGACGCCATGATGGGGCAGTTCGAACAGGCAGCCGCGGCAGGGCGCTGGCTGGCGATGGCCACCGGTCCCCTCTCCGTGGCCGTCGCACTCGCGATTCAGACCGTGCTCGTGTGGCTCCTGGCGATCGCCCTCCAGGGACGGCCCCGATTTGTCCAGTCCCTCTCCCTGATGGTCCACCTGGCCGTGATCACCCACCTCAAGAGCTGGGCCAACTTCCTTCTCCTCCACGTCCGTGGCACCGACGCGATCCGATCGCAACTGGACCTCCAGGCGCCGATGGGACTCGACCTGCTGCTGGCCGGCGACAACGCGACGCTCAACGTCGTTTACGCGAGCATCAATCCGTTCACGGTCTGGTTTCTCGCGTTGCTCGGCCTGGGCGCCGCCGCGGTGTTCGAGGTCCCGGAGCGCAAGGCCTGGCTGCTGGCCGCCATCTACTGGGCAACGACGACGGCCTTCACAGCCGCGGCGACCGGTCTGGCGGCCCGCCTCATGCCGACCTGACGCAGCCGTCCCGGAGGTCGATCCCGAGTCGATACAGTCCCCCAATGGGCGAGCCACCGGAGGCCAGCCGTCACCTCTGGTTCAAAGCCCTGATCTGGATCTTCACCGCTCCGCGGAAGAGCTTCGTCGTCATCCGCGAGCACCATCCGTGGGGTGCCGGCCTGGCATTAGGCATCTCCCTGATGCTCCTGGCCGGCCTGCTGACCGCATGGTGGTTCGGCGATGCGATGGAGAGCATCGGTGACTCCCTCGAGATTCCCTACGGGATGGTCTCGTTCTTCTTCGCGGCCATCCCGCTTGCGCTGTTGTTCGAGGCACTCGTCCTCCGACTCCTGGCGGCGGCCCTGAAGGGTCGGGCGAGCATCGAACAGTGCCTGTCGCTGGCGCTGCACATCGGCCTGATCAGCGCCGTGGGGATCGTAGCCCGCTCGCTGTTGAGAACCACCCAGGTCGACGGCATCCTCGACTTGCAGCGCAACATCCTCGACAGGGAAGCCGGCTCCAGGCTCGACCTGATCGGTCTTGTAGCCGACATGGCGCCGGGCGCCATTCTCGACCTGATGATCCACTCCTTCGCGTTCGTCTGGTCCTTTCTCCTGCTGGGGCTGGGCGCCGCCGCGGTGTTCCGCCTTTCCAGGTCAGCGGGCTTCGCCATCGCCGCGATCAACTGGGCGGCCGGCAAGGTGCTGGAGATGGGTCTGGCGGGCCTGGCGGTCGTGGCGATGACGGCGTCCCTGCCCTGACCGGAACGGTCGGTGTCTGTCTCGATCCAACCCAGACAGGCGTCGCCGCTGTTTGACGGACCATCGACCGCGCGGTAGCTTCTCGCCGTTGGTTGTCGTCGCGCCGTGGGCCTGCGAGCCGGGTCTCCTGCCGAATACAACAGTCGACACCAGGCGCCAGGTCGCTCCCGGCGCTCGGCGAATAGGCAGGGCGTTTCGTGCCCACTGTGCATGGCGACCAACAAGGCCCGGCGCCAACCCTCTCTGCCTGCCTGAGCCGCGGCATGCTGGTATAACGGTGGCACCAACGGGCTATCGATGAGGGGAGAAAACATGCCGAGCAGAGTTACTCTCGCTGCCGCCACGGCCGCCGCCATCGCCTTCCTCGCGGTGCCCGCCGCGCCTGCCGACGACGACGCGATCCCCCGCACGGCCTCCGGCCGTCCCGACCTGACGGGCGACTACGAGATCGCTACGCTCACTCCGTTGCAGCGACCGCAGGAGTTCGGCGACAACCTGTACCTGACGCGCGAGCAGGCGGAAGAGATCGTCGAACGGGAGCGCGAGCGGGTAGCGGCCCGGGCCGCCGTCCGCGCGATCGACGAACCGCCCCCGCCCGGCGGCGCGCCGCCCATCGGTCTGGGCGACGAGTTCCGGGAGACGAGCGGCGCCGGCAACGTCGGCGGCTACAACAACTTCTGGACCGACCGCGGCAACGACGTGTTCTCGATCGACGGCAGGTTCCGGACCTCGATCATCATCGACCCGCCGAACGGCCGGATGCCGCAACTGACCGTCGAGACGCTGCAGAGGATGTCCGAGCGGCGCGGTCGCCGCCGCGGCAACGACGGCACGGCCTGGTGGCTCGAGGTCGAGGGCCCCGGTCCGTACGACGGCCCGGAGAACCTGGGAGTACCCGAACGTTGCCTGATCGGCTTCGGCTCCACCGGCGGACCGCCCATGCTGCCCGTGCTCTACAACAACGCCAAGCGGATCGTGCAGACCGAAGACCACCTGATGATCCTGGTCGAGATGGTGCACGACGCGCGGATCGTCCGCATCGGCGGCGAGCACGCCCCGGAAGACGAGCGCCGCTGGCTCGGCGACTCGATCGGCTGGTGGGAGGGCGACACGCTCGTGGTCGAGACGACGAACTTCATCGACCGGCCGGCGCTCTTCCTCGCCTCACGGAACCTCAAGGTGACCGAACGCTTCACCCGGGTGAACGCGGACGACCTGCTCTACTCCTTCACGGTCGAGGACTCGACCGTGTGGAGCGCGCCCTGGAGCGGCGAGTACCTGTGGCCCGGCACACCAGCCAAGGTCTACGAGTACGCCTGTCACGAGGGAAACTACGCGATGGGCAACATCCTCAGGGGCGCACGGCTGCTCGAGGACGAGACGCGCAGCGCGGCCGGCGGCGGCCAGTAGCTCCAGCGGGAGAACTGCTGCCGCTACTGCTCGGTCGGATCCCGGCCGTCGCGCGGCGCGCCCGTGCCGGAGGAACCCATGAACAGCTTGCGGCCGTCCGGGAAGGTCAGGTCGCGGCCGTTCGCCTTGTTCGAGCCGTCCTTGGCCTGGTAGCCGTCGACGACGATCTCGGTCCCCGGCAGGAGCGACTTCTTCGTGAAGCCGCGCCGGGCGAGCGTGTTCGGCGTGCCGCCTTCAACCATCCAAACGGTCGACGTGCCATCGTCGCTCAACACCTCCAGGTGAATCCAGGCGTGGGGGTTGATCCACTCCATCTTCGTCACCTTGCCGCGAAGCTGGAGCGGCCGGTCGGCGTCGAACTCGGCCGAGAAGGCATGATGAGCGGCGAGCGGTATGGCGAGCACCAGGGCGAGGCCCGCTGCCAGTAGGACGATTCGCTGGAACTTCATCGCTGTTCTCCTCTCCTTGTCGGCGCCAGTCAGGGACCCGAGTCTGCGCCCTTGCGCAGGTGGCCGTACATCAGCTCCTCGGCGAACTCGACGCACTTGAACTCGAGCAACTGCATGTTCGGGTCGACCCGGCGGTAGAGCGGCAGGCTGATCTTCCAGGGCTGGCTGTAGACGTTCTCGTCGGTGATCGTCGCCTCGTACTGGAGGTGATACGGGCTCATGGCGGTCCAGCGCTCCTCGACGTGGATCGCGTCCGTGTGGTGGTTGCCGCTCGAGTCGAGCCAGGTGTCCGGCACCTGGCTCGTCACGTCGACGACCAGCGTCTCCCCTTCCCAGCGCCCGATCGAGTGTCCCATCCAGGTGTCGAACGGAGCCTCGAAGCCCTCCCGGTTCATGTAGATCACGCGGCTGGCGCTGGCGAACTCGTAGGCGATCAGCACGTGATCGGGCGTCTGGACGATCTGGAACGGGAACGGCATGTAGTTGGCGCGCGGGATGCCCGGCATGTAGCACTTCACCGCCGGATCGAGCGCCAGCCAGTTCTCGCGGTTCTGGTCGCGCTTCTCCAGGGCCTCCGGCAGGTACGGGATCCTGCCGCCCTCGACGATGCCGAGACCGCCCGGTATCGCGCCCAGCGCGGCCATCTCGACCACCGGGCCGTGGCGTGCGGCGTGGGGTTCGATGTCCCAGTGCGCAGCGCCCAGCGCCTGCCAGATCCCGTTGAGATCCGGCCTTTCGTCGTGTGTGCGCGGCGCCCTGTAATCGGTGTCCTGCCCTGCAGCGGGCGCCGCCGCGAGCAGCAACGCCGCCTGCAACAATGCCGCAAGCAGCGTCAACACCGTCCGTTCCGTGAGACTCCGCTTCATCACAATTCTGCCTCCTCCGATGAGGGCTTGCTCTGGTCGCGAACGGTGAGAATAGCAGCCCGCTCGCCCGGTTCCGCCGCGACGCGGAAACACGATTCTCTCGGGAAACCGGAAGGGGCTGGCGCTAACATGGTCGTCCGTTGACCGGTTCCGCACGCCACCGCCGGCCGCCGAGGCTGCTGGTTGCTACCGCCGCCATGGCGCTCGCGGCAGCGTCCCACTTCGCGGGCCTGACAGGGGCCAACGCGCAGGACCGTCGGCCACGGCTGGATCAGATTCGAGAGGACATCGTGCTCCGCGAGTCGATCGACGTCCGGCTGATCAGCCTCGACGCCGTCGTCACCGACTCCTCCGAGCGGCCGGTGACCGGCCTCACCAAGGACGACTTCGAGCTCAAGGTTCAGGACGAACCCGTCGAGATACTGAGCGTGGCGGCGGGAGAAGACCTCCGCACCACCGTCACCGGGCGTCTGACGATTCTCCTGTTCATCGACGAGCGCCACCTGCAGCGGAAGCACCGCGACGCGGCCCTGGCCGAGATCGCGGAAGCCCTCGACGAGGAGATCGCAGCCAACCCGACCTGGGTCGCGGCCGCGGCCTTCGGTGAGCGTCTCGAACCGCTGCTGTCGCCCACCCGCGACCGCGCGGCGGTGCGGGCGACGATCGAGGCCGCGATGAACCGGGACATCCCGCCGACGACCCTGCGCACCCACCAGCGCTCCGCTTCCCTGGCCATGAGGGAGACGCTGCGTCTGATGGCGGCGAAGGGCAGCCGCTACCGTCTCGGCGAGGCCTCCCTCGCCAGTGTGGAGGCGAACCTCCGGAGCTTCGGCCAGGCCCTGCGCGAGGACACCCTGCTGACCGTCAGCGCGGTGCGCTCGCTGGTCGAGGCGCTCGCCTTCGTTCCCGGCCGCAAGGCGATCCTGTTCGTGAGCGACGGCCTGCCCCGCCACCCCCTCGACAGCGCGGCCAAGACGATGTACGACCGCCTCGCGGGCGCCTCCCGGCAGATCGAGGGCGACGAGATGATCAGCGCCCGCGGCTCGCTCGACCTGAACGACCGCAATCACCGGCCCTTCGGCGTCGACCGGGCCGACCGCATGGGCGTGGCGACGAACATCGTCCAGGTCGACGACGGCGGCGCGTTCGCCTTCCAGACGATGGCCGCCGAGCTGAGCTGCGCGGACGCCTTCGATCGACTGGCGGCACTCGCGAACACGCACCGGGTGACCTTCTATCCACTCAAGCCGCCGGTCATCGACCCGGCGATCAGCGAACTCGGGGAGAGTTCCAAGGACCGGGGCTCGATCGTCGAGCTGTCGAACGTGCGGACAGGCCTGAACAGCCTGGCCGGCCTGACCGGGGGCCTCTCCTTCGTCTCCGATACCGGCGTCGCCGAGTTCCTGCAGTCGACCCGCACCGACATCTCGACCTACTACTCGCTCTCCTTCACGCCGCCCGACTCGATGGGCGACACCGGCATTCGCGAGATCACGCTCCGGCTGCGGCAGCGGCCCCTCGCCCGACGCGGCTCCCTCCGCTACCGGGCGAGCTACGCGCCGGTGACGATCCAGCAGAACCTGGCCAGCCGGGCTTGGGGAACGCTGCTGTTCGGCTGGGAGGAAAACAACCACGGCATGGAGGTCCAGGTCAGGAGATCCGCGTCGCGCGAGCGGCCGGACCAGCCCGGGCACACGCCGCTGGAAGTCAGAGCCAGTCTGCCGATCGCCGACCTCGAACTCGCACCTGCCCGGGCCAGCCGCAACCCGGTCGCCAGCGGCTTCTTCCGCGTGGTGGTCCAGGTCCAGCGCGACGACGGCAGCCGGATGCCTCCGCAGCACTTCGACTTCGAGCTGAACGTGCCGGTCGCCGAACTCGAGCAGGCGGCAGGCCAGTACATCGCCGTCCGCAGCGGAGTCGTCCTGCCGCCGGGCTCCTACCGGCTGGCGGTCGGCATCTGGGAGGAGAACAGCGGACGCTCGTCCTTTGTGGTCCGCGAGCTGGCGGTCCAGGCCGACCCGAGCGTCGCCTGACGCGGCTGGACCTCGTCAGCGCTGCATTCGGTAGTTCAGCTTGACGATCACCTGCCGGCCGAGGGGCACTCGGCGGTGGATCGCCTCTGCCATCCAGTTCTTGTTGTAGACGACGTACAGGTCCGATCCGGGGCGATAGATCCAGTGAAAGCGCGCGTTGACGCCGAGCAGTTCGTCCGCCGTGTTGTACTGCGCGAGCAGGTTCAGACGAATGTTGGGGGTCCACGAGAGGTCCAACCGCTGCTGAAACTGATCGAAGCTGAAACTGCCGGCGGCAAGCGACACGTCAGTGTACGACCAGGAAGTCGAGGTGCGCAGCCGCCTCGACAGCCGCAGAGTCACGGTCGACGATGTCGACAACCAGTCGCCGTCGAAGAAGCCGCCCCAGAATGTCAGGTTGTCGTACCAGACCGCCCGCTTGCCGCTGGTGGAAAAGCCCCCTGCGAAGCCTTCGTTGTCATACAGGCCGGTGGGAACGACGATGCCCGGGGAGATCTCGAACGGCTCGAACAACTGCTCCTTGGACCAGCGCCGGCCGAACCACAGGAACTCACCGCTCTCGGTGGCGAAGCCGAAAGGCGAGAGGGCGATTCTCTCGCTTTCCAACCGGCCGTCGCTGCTCCGTTCGAAGCGCTCGACACCCAGGTCGGACCACCAGTTGAGCAGGCCCCACTTCTCGATCCTGGGGCGCCACTCCAGGCGCGGATAGAACATCCTGAAATCGCGCCGGAGCAGGAAACCGGCCGTCGGCTCGAAGTCCGGCTGCACCTCCACGTAGTCCGCGCTGGCGGTCAGCTCCGGCCCCTGGTAGGCAAGACCCGCGCCTCGGGTCTGGTTGTCCTCCTCTTCGGCGGCACCCAGCCCGAGGTCGCTTTCCGCCCAGAACCCGGAGACCTCCGTCCGCTGGGTCGGCTTCAGGTCGAAGTCGAGTCCGATCAGCCGTTCGCTGCCGTGTCCTTCCCGCCCGCCCTGGGTGAAGATGCCTCCGACCGTCGATCGCTCGCCGATGTTCCTGGTGAAGCGCGCCACGCCGTACGTCGCCGCGGGCACCGCGCTCTCTCCGTCCTCCCCCGCCGGGAGGCCGGCAGTGCCGATCCCCAGAACGCCGACGTTCCAGCCCCCGGCGCGCCCCGTGAGCCGCGCACCGACGTCGATCGGCACGGTGCGACCGCCTTCGAGCCCAATCTGTCGAGAGAAGAACGGCCTCATCAGCGGCTGACCCCACGGCACTCGAGGCCGCGGCCCGAAGTCGAAGACGCCCGCGTTCTCCAGGAAGAAGTCCCGCTTCTCCGGGAAGAAGAGGGAGAACCGGGTCAGGTTGACCTGCTGGTCGTCGACCTCGACCTCGGCGAAGTCCGTGTTGTAGGTCAGGTCGAGCACCAGGGAGCGGGTGAGCCCCCACTTGAGGTCCAGTCCACCGTCGAAGTCATCGCTACTGCCCCCGAGAACCTGGTCGTCGCTCCGGCCGGCAACCGCGTAGGGGATGATGTCAAGCTGGCGTGACGGCCGAAGACCTCGCAATCCGCTCATATCCCCGGCCAGCGAGACGCGGTAAACGGCAACCTGACCGAACTGCGTCAGGTCGCTGTTTCGGCTGGCCTCGAGCGGCATCGGCACCCAGTGGGTCTCTTCGTTCCGGCGACGGATCAGCCGCTGCACGTTCAGGCCCCAGACCTCGCTCTGGGGATCGAAGCGCAAGGTCGAGACCGGTATCGCGATCTCCGCCACCCAGCCCTGGCCGGTCCTGCGCGCTGCCACGTCCCACACGCCGTCCCAGGCCCAGTTCACGTCCCTGCCCTCGTCGGTGAGCAGGGCGTCGGTGCGGGCTCCGTTCGGATTCGTCAGGAACAGGTAGGCGTTCCGCCCGTCGTGGAACGTGTCGAACAGGAGCAGAATCGAGTCGTCCTGAAACAGGTCGCTGTCCCGTTCCATCTCCTTGGCCACAATCCTCGCCGGCTCGCGGTCGTTCGCCCGCACCGCGACGTAAAGCGTGTCCGGCGTGTACGCGACCGCGAACTCGGTCGACTCGCTCGCCGGCTCGCCGGTGCGCGGCTGCCGCTGGACGAAGCCACTCGCCCACTCCGCGGTCGACCAGGCGGAATCCGTCAGCTCACCGTCCACGCGAACCGGCCGCTCGAGCTGGAGCGCAGCGACACTGGGCCGGTCCTGGGCGTCGACGAGGGAAGAAGTCAGCAGCGCGACAACGGCGCCGCACAAGACTGTCCGGCGCTCGCTGAGCCTGCCCATCGCGCGAATCTTAAGGGCTTGCGCCGTAGAGCGCTACGCGTGAGCTGGCGGCGCGGGCGCGCCCGCGCCGATGCGCGATACGCTGGAGCGTCCGAACCGGCAACGAGCCGGCCCGGCAATCGAAGCCGGAACCGACAGACCGCAGGAGACATACGATGTCCGCACGCATGCTGTTGATCGCCCTGGGCTGCGCCGGCGCGGCTGGGTTCCTCGGCGCCGCCGGCAACGGCAAGACCTCCGACACGATGGCCTCGGCGGCGAACAACCTGCTCGCCGCCTTGAGCGACGAACAGCGGGCGACCGTCATGCTCGACTTCGACGCCGCCGAGCGCGTCGACTGGCACTTCATCCCCAAGGAGCGCAAGGGGCTTTCGATGCTGGACATGGACCCAGCGCAGCACCACCTGCTCCACGTCCTGCTCAGTGCCTCGCTCAGCCGCACAGGCTACGGCAAGACGGCCACCGTGATGAGCCTGGAGTCCGTGCTGCGCAAGCTCGAGGAAGCGGCCGGCGCCAACCGCTTCACCTCGATGCGCGACCCGCTCCGCTACCACGTGACGTTCTTCGGAGAGCCGAGCGAAGACGGCGACTGGGGCTGGAGTTTCGAAGGACACCACGTGTCGCTCAACTTCACCGTCGTCGGCGGCGAGGCGACCGCCTCCAGCCCCCTCTTCCTGGGCGCCAACCCGCACCGCGTTCCCAGCGGTCCGCGCGAAGGTCTGCGCGCCTTGGGCAAGGAAGAGGACCTCGCCCGGACGCTGCTCGATTCCCTCGACGACGACCAGCGAAAGCAGGCCGTGATCGGCGATGAGGCGCCCCGCGACATCTTCACGTCGAACAAGCCGCGAGTGGAACCGGAGGAACCCGAGGGCCTGCCCGCAAGCGGGCTCCGCCCCGACCAGCGGGAACTCCTGAACGCCCTGATCGAGGAGTACGCCGGCAACGTGCCGCCGGACCTGGCCGAGAAGCGTCACGCCCAGGTCGAAGCGGCCGGCGACGCGATCCACTTCGCCTGGATCGGTCCGGTGGAGTCCGGCGCGCCCCACTACTACCGGGTGCAGGCGCCCGACTTCGTCATCGAGTACGACAACGTCCAGAACCGCGCGAACCACAGCCACACCGTCTGGCGCGACTTCGACGGCGATTTCGGCCGCGATCTGCTGGCGCAGCACCACCGCGACTACAAGCACTGAAACGGCCGTCCAACGGCGGCAAAGTCGTTGCTAGGGTAGCGCCCCCAAACCACCCAGGAGGCGCTATGTCAGCATCCAAGCCCGGCACGGCCGGGTGGCTTGCCCAGGTCCAGGAAGAAACCGTCGACCCGTCCCGGCGGATCGTCGATCCACACCACCACCTCTGGCGGCGACCCACGGGCGACTATCTGCTCGAAGACCTGTGGGGCGACACGGAGGCAGTCGGCTCCGACGGCCAGAGCCACAACATCGAGAAGACGGTGTTCGTCGAGTGCCGGGCCTGCTACCGCGAGGACGGTCCCGACCACCTGCGGTGCGTCGGCGAGACGGAGTTCGTGGCGGAAGCTGCTTCCGCCTCGGCGGAAGGCGATGGAGCCACGATCTCCGGCATCGTCAGCCACGCGAACCTGACCCTGGGCGAAGGCGTCACGGAAGTGCTCGACGCCCACGAGGCGGCCGGCAACGGACTGTTCCGGGGCATCCGCCACTCCGGCGCCCGCGACCCCCACCCCGAGCACCTGCGCATCGCCGGGCGCGCGCCCGAGGGCCTCTACGCCCGCGAGGACTTCCGGCGCGGCATGAAGGTGCTGGGCGACCGCGGCCTGACCTTCGACACCTGGCACTACCACCACCAGAACCGCGACTTCGCGGCCCTGGCGCGCGCCGTGCCCGGGACGACGATGATCCTCGACCACTTCGGTACGCCGCTGGGCGTCGGCCCCTACGCCGACAAGCGCGAGGAGATCTTCGAGGCCTGGAAGGACGACATCGCCGAGATCGCCGCGTGCCCCAACGTGGTCGCCAAGATCGGCGGCCTCGCGATGCCGGACAACGGCTTCGGCTGGAGCGAACGCGCCACTCCCGCGACCTCCGACGAGCTCGTCGCCGCGCAGCGCCGCTACTACCTGCACACGATCGAGTGCTTCGGCCCGGACCGCTGCATGTTCGAGAGCAACTTCCCCGTCGACAAGCTCTCGATCCCGTACCACGCGATGTACAACGGCCTGAAGAAGATCGCGGCCGGCTTCCCGGACGACGAACAGGACGCCATGTTCTACCGGACCGCGGCCCGGGTCTACTCCTTGTGAGGCTGCGGCTCCAGGTCGGCGCCCGCGGCCTGCTGGCCGCCGCGTCCGCCTGGGGTCAGGCTCAGGAACTACTCAACTCCGGTGTACGTCCGATCGCGGCCCTAACAAGCCCTCATCCGGCGCTCGCGCCAGCAACGGCTCCCAGCGCCTGATCGAAGGTACGCACCTCTCGCACACCGCGACGGCGGCAACTGGCGAGATGGCAGAGGTCCCTGGCTCCCAGAGCTGGGTGCAGTTCGTGGAGCTGTCTGGCCAACGTCACGTCCTCGTGTTCAAGCGGCCAGACCTCAACCCTGGCTCTGGTGATCAACGACAGCGCCCGGTCGAGCGCCCGTAGTCGGGCCACTGGCAGGTAGGCATGAACCAGCTCCTGGACCACCTCAGCCGAGGTGCAAAGAGGCGTTGCATTGTCGACGGAGTCCGCGAAGAACTTGCGGGCGGTGTCCCTGAGCGGGTGCGGACGGCCCACCGCGTACATGAAAACGTTCGTGTCAACGAAGATCACGTACTCGAAGCGCCCCGTCTACGCGACTCATCGATGACCGCGAGGTGTTCGCTCCACTCCGGCTCGGCATCGGGGCCTTCGATCGCATCGCAGCCCTGGAAGAATGCCTCGAGGTCCTCTGGCGTCTCGAACGGATCGGATCGCTGCCCTGCAGCCAGCCGCTGATGTGCGGCCGCCCTCAGCCACGCGCTCAGCGTCATGCCCTCCCTCTTAGCTTGGTGGACGAACCTGTCTCGGTCTTCATCGGGGATCAGCAACTGCACTCTGGTCATTCTCGTCTGCGCCTCGCCCATCAGTATGTGTATCCAGCATACATACGACGGCCTATCCGCGTCTACCTCAGGGAGGCTCAGGCGCTACTGACCTAGACGTAGGCAGGGCGCGATCTTCGGTCCCGGCTCGCCCTCCCAGGCGTCCGGAGTCACGTCCGCGACAACCGACGACCTCCAGCCTGGGCGAGCGCCGGAAGCCGTCCCAGCGGGCTGGAGGCAAGCGACGCCCGACGCCCGCACGCCTACCTCTGCCGTGACGGAGCGCAGCCGACCGAAGCGAGCGCCGACACCCCACCAACCAGGAAAGCGCGAGCGGCCGCAGGGACGGCCTTCCGGCGCTCGCCCGGGCGGGTGTAGCCGACGCCGCCGCGCCCCCGCGCCGTCCCGGTGACGCCTAGTTCGCGGCGCTCTCCTCCGTGTACCGCCGCAGCTCGGCGCGGCCGACGACGAGGTGATGGACCTCGTCCGGGCCGTCCGCGATGCGTAGCGTCCGCTGACCGGTGTACATGTCGGCAAGCGGCGTCCACTGCGAGACGCCGGTGGCGCCGTGCATCTGGATCGCCTGGTCGATGATCTGGCAGGTGCGCTCGGGGACCATCGCCTTGACGGCGTGGACCCAGACCCGCGCTTCGCGGTTGCCGAGCACGTCCATGGCCTTGGCGGCGCGCAGGACCATGAGGCGCATCGCCTCGATGTCGATGCGGGCACGCGACACGACCTCGATGTTCTTGCCGAGCTGGATGATCGGCCGGCCGAAGGCCTCACGCGACATGCCGCGCTTGACCATCAGGTCCAGGGCCTTCTCGGCCTGACCCACGGACCGCATGCAGTGGTGGATCCGGCCCGGACCCAGCCGAAGCTGGGAGATCTCGAAGCCGCGGCCCTCGCCGAGGAGGATGTTCTCCTTCGGCACGCGCACGTTGTCCAGCTTGATGTGCATGTGGCCGTGGGGAGCGTGGTCGTGCCCGAAGACCTTCATCGGTCCGAGGACGTTCACGCCCGGGGTGTCCATCGGCACCAGGATCTGGGACTGCTGGCGGTGCGCCGGCCCACCCGGGCTGGTCTTGACCATGCAGATCATGATCTTGCAGCGCGGGTCGCCGGCGCCCGAGATGTAGTACTTCTCGCCCTGGATCAACCACTCGTCGCCGTCGAGCGTCGCGCGGGTGCCGATGTTCTTCGCATCCGAAGAAGCCAGGTTCGGCTCCGTCATGCCGAAGCAAGAGCGGATCTCGCCATTCAGCAGGGGCTCCAGCCACTTCTCCTTCTGCTCCTCCGTGCCGACGCGCTCGAGTACCTCCATGTTGCCGGTGTCCGGCGCGCTGCAGTTCATGCACTGCGACGCGAGCGGGTTCTTGCCCAGCTCCTGGGCGATGTAGGCGTAGTCGAGGTTCTTCAGGCCTTCGCCCGTCTCGGCGTCAGGCAGGAAGAAGTTCCACAGGCCCATCTCCCTGGCCTTCGCCTTGGCGCCGTCTAGCAGCTCCAACTGCCCCTCGCCGTAGCTCCAGCGGTCCTCCCGCCCTTCGCCGCGGCGGTAGTACTCCTCGGTAATCGGCTCGACGTAGTCGGCCATGAAGTTCTTGACCTTCGTCAGAAGCGGCTTGGCCCCCTCGGACATCGAAAGGTCGTACAACTCGGCGTCGATGCCGAACGGATCGAGATCGGGCATGGCTCTCTTGCTCCTTCTCCCAGAAAGACAGGGCTCTGTGATTTGAGGCCGCGAAGCTATCGCAGCCGGCCGGCAGACGCCACAGTCGGGGTGTCCCGGTCGCCGTTTCGGGCGGTCGCCCGATTCAAGAACCGGAATCCGGGATCCGAATCATGGATCCGCCGGATCCAGCGGTTCGTAGAGATCCGTTCAGGACAGTGAGTTTCCACGTTCGGACCCCCGAGAGCCAACCGACGCCTGAACTCGACAAACCCGCGTGGAAACGACACCAAACGGCCTGGCCAGGTGCTCGCCCCATCTTCGTCACAACAACTGGCATCCGCCTTGCTCAACGGACTTGCGCCCCACAACAGGAGGGACCTTCCGTGTTGTCACATCTTCAAAACGAACATCGAGAAAGCCGCACCGGCACGAGCCGAAGCGCGATCCTCGGTCTATCCGCCGTCCTGGCGCTTGCTTTCCTGGCCGCCCCGGCGACCGCACAACTCACGGGCCGGCTGGCCGGCCACGTCATGGACGCCGAGGGAACGCCGCTTCCCGGCGTCACGGTAACCGTCAACTCCCCCAACCTGATGGGCTCTCGGACCGACTTCGCGGACGCCGACGGCGGCTTCAGCTTCCCCAGCCTGCCGCCGGGCGTCTACACCGTCGAAGCCGAGTTGGATGGCTTCATCCCGCAACAACGGACCGAGGTCGAGGTCCGATTGAACCGCGTCACGGAAATCCACTTCTCGATGCCTGCGGGCGAGTTCGGTGAAGAAGTGATGGTCGTCGCCGAAACTCCCGTAGTCGATCCCGAGCAGGTGTCGACCTCGCAGACATTCGGCGCCGAGTACCTCAAGAAAGCCTCTATCGGCTCGGCCAACCGGAGCTACCAGAGTGTGCTGACCGACGTCGGCGGCGTCGCGGGCGGATCGAACCCGAACGTCTTCGGCTCGACTCTGGGCGAAAACTCCTTCGTCGTGGACGGCGTGAACACGACGGATCCGGTCACAGCGACCTGGAACATCAACATGAACTTCGACACGGTCCAGGAGATCAACTTCGAGACCAGCGGATTCGAGGCTCGCTACGGAAACGCGACCGGCGGCGTGGTCAACGTCGTCACGAAGTCCGGCGGCAACTCGTTCTCGGGCAGTCTGGACGTGCGCTACCGCGACACGGACTTCAACACCAGCGGCGAACACTTCGACACGGACGACAACGTCGTCGAGTTCCAGGAGACGGCCGCCACACTGGGCGGTCCGATCCGCCGGGACGAACTCTGGTTCTTCGCCGCGGCCAACCCGGTGAAATCGAAGAACACCCCCACCGAGTCGCCGGCCACCCGCGACTTCGAAGGCATGAACCTCAACGGCAAGCTGACGTGGCAGGCCAGCCCGGAGTGGCAGCTCACCGGCCGGTACATCGGCGAAGACGCAACGATCACCAACGCGAACGCTTCCCGCTCCGTGGCGCCGGAAGCCACCCGCTACCAGGAGCAGCCGAAGACAATTCTCGGCGTGGACGCGCTCGGACTGTTGACCTCGAACCTGCAGTGGCACATCAAGGCCGGGACGGTCCGCGGCGAGCTGAACTCGTTCCCGCAGAGCCGCGACTTCGACACGATCGGTCACGTCGACTCCTTCGGCGACGGCTCGCGTTCGGTGAACTACACGAACCAGCAGTTCTCGACCCGCGACCGGGACGACCTAACGACGAATCTGGTCTGGTTCACCGATGGCGCCGCGGGCGACCACGAAGTCGAGGTGGGTGTGGAGTACGCCAGCAACTTCTTCGCCACCCAGAACAACGCCACCGGAGGCGGCTACTCGTTTGGCGACCGTTTCGGCGCGCCCTACACGCTCCTCTTTTCGCCCATCGAGTCGCCGGCCGAGAACGACGGCAGGCAGTTCACCGCGTACGTCCAGGACACATGGCGCGTACTGCCGAACCTGACGCTCAAGCTCGGTCTGCGCCACGATGAAGTCGCGTTCGAGAACGACATCGGCAACGAGGTGGCGGCCCTGTCCAAGCTGCAGCCGCGGTTCGGGATTGCCTGGGATATCGGCGGCGACGCCAGGACAGTCGCTCGCGCAAACTGGGGCCGCTTCATGCACCCGAACGCCCTCACGCTGCCGAGCTTCGCGAGGGTCAACCAGTTCCCGACGGTCCGCTGGATCTCCTGCTCGTCGTTCCGGCCGCAACTCGGCGCGAACTGCCGCGACGCGTACCCCGGTGAACAAACAGTCGGCGGCCTGACCTTCTCGAACTGGATCGCCGACCCTGCAGGGTTTGATCCGAACGGCTGGTTCTACAACACGGTGTTCTCGAGTACCGCGAGCAGGATCTCGGCCGATCTCGAGCCGACCTACGCCGACCAGTGGAGCGTCGGCGTCGAACGCGAACTGACCCGACGCACATCGATCGGCCTGACCTACATCACCAAGGAGACCCTGGACATCTTCGAAGACACCTGCAATGGCAACCTGCCGGCGCCGGCCGCCGGGGCGGACTGCGATTTCTACGTCATGGCGAACCTGCCGGGACTGGTGCGCGACTACAGCGGCTTCGTCCTCGACTTCGAGTCCCGCTTCACGGACTGGTTCCACGTTCTCGCTTCGTACACGAACTCCGAGTCCGAGGGAAACGTCGGCTACACGCAGAACGCCGGGGTCGATTTCGACATCTATCCGGACCACTTCGAGAACACGTACGGGTATCTCTCGGACCACCGGAGGCACCGGGTCAAGGTGAACGGCTTCGTCGATCTGCCGCTCGACTTCGGGCTGGCGGTCGAGGGTTTCTGGTCGTCCGCGGGCGTCTACGCGCCGACGGTAGCATCCGAGACCTACGGCCGTATCTTCACGGAGCGGCGCGGCAGCCGGGAAGCGAACGACCGCTACGGCATGGACGTCCAGGTATCGAAGGGCTTCATCTTCGGACGCGACCTGCGCTTCGAGCTGATCGGCGCGGTGTTCAACGTCTTCGACGAAGAGCAGGTCACGACGGTCTGCACACGAGTCGAGGGTTGCGCGGGCGGCCTGGATCTGGATGCAGCCACGGCGTACGTGCAGCCGCGGCGCTTCGAAGCGGGAATCCGTTTCGAGTTCTAGTAGCCATGTAGCCGTTCGCTAGCCCGTCAGTGGGCAGCGGACGGCCAGGGTCCGGCGTCTCAAAAGGGGCGAGGCGTCGGGCCCTATCCCACCTCCACGGCGGAAGCACGACTCAAGTCGCGCAGCCGGCCGGCCTGCTCTTCGCTCAGGCCGTGGACCCGCAACAACAACCGACCGTTCGCGACGTGGTGGTCCAGATCCGAAGCCCGGCCACGGCCACTCCGGATCGCCCGGCCCGGGAGCAGGCCACCCTCCCAGAGCACGCGCAGGACGGTCATGATGATCAGCCCGAGCGCCGTGCCCTCGTACGTCACCACGCCTATTGGCGGCCCGGCGACGATCGACATGCCGCCGGTGGGCAGCGGATAGGCCAGCGCCGTGCCGGCCGCCAGGCCGAAGGCGGTGAGGCCGCCGAGGACCGCGCCGGACAGGGCGAACAGCAACACGCGGGACTTCAGCTTCGGCAGCGGCAGTTCGCCTTCTTCCAGCGGCGCCGGACTCCGCACTTCGACCTGCGAGGCCGCGACGCCCGACTCGAGCGCGGCTTCGACGACCGCCCGCACGTCCTCGACGCGCTCGTAGGCGGCTTCGACCAGATGCCGCTCTGCGGCCGCCGTCATGCCCCACCTCCGCCAGGTACCGGTGCCGCCGCCGTCCCCGAGGTCGCCGCGGCGTCCGAAGTCGCACCACCCGCTTCGCCACTTCCCCCGTGCCGCCAGCCCTCCCGCATCTCCCAGACGGAAACGATCGGCAGCAACTGAGTGAACGTGAAGTAGAGGCAGGCGAAGACACCGACCGCTCCGATCATGATCCCGAGTTCCACCCAGCTCGGCATGTAGTCGCCGATGCTGTAGGCCAGCCGCGGCGTCGACAGGGCCGGCACAACGATCAGGAACCGTTCGAGCCACATGCCGACGAGCACGCCGCAGCCGACCAGGGCGGTCGGCAGCGGGCGCCGGCCGCGCGGGAAGGAGAGCACCGCGACCGGAATCACCAGGTTGACCACGACCATCGTCCAGAACGGGACCGCAAAGTCGCCGTGCAGCAGGACGTGGTGCACGTTCTTCTCGAACAGGTCGCCGCTGTACCAGACGGTCAGGTGCTCGGCGAACGTGAAGTAGCCCCAGACCAGGGACATCGTTACGAACAGGAGCCCGAGGTTGTTGAACACCCGGTCGGTCAGGAAGTGCTCGAGCGCGAGGCCGCGGCGTAGCAACGCCATCGCGATCATCAGCACGGCGATCCCCGAGAAGATCGCGCCGACGACGAAGTAGGGCCCGAAGATCGTGCTCTTCCAGCCCGGCGTCTGGGTCATCGCGAAGTCCCAGGACACGATCGTGTGAACCGAGACCGCGACCGGGATGATGCCGACGGCAAGAATGCGGATCCCCCACTCCAGGCTGTGCCACTGCTGCGCGGTGCCCCGCCAGCCGAGCGCGAGGACCGCGTAGAAGCGCTTCCTGAGGCCGGCCGCCGCCCGGTCCCGCATGACCGCCGCGTCCGGGATCAACGGCAGGAACAGGTAGAGGGCACTGCCGATGATGTAGGTCGTGATCGCGGCGATGTCCCACACCAGCGGCGACCGGAAGTTGGGCCACAGCATCCGGCTGTTCGGGTACGGAACCATGTAGTAGAAGATCGCCACCCGTCCGAGGTGAATCAGCGGAAACAGGCCGCCGATCGCGAGCGCGAACAGGGTGATCGCCTCGGCCGAACGGGTCACCGGCCGCCGCCACTCCGCCTTGGTTACTCGCAGGATCGCCGAGATCAGCGTGCCGGCATGGCTGATGCCGATCCAGAAGACGAAGTTGATGATGTAGAAGCCCCAGAACACGGGCCGGTTGATGCCGGTGACGCCGATGCCGTTCGCGATCTGGTAGCCCCAGCAGTAGATGAAGACCAGAGCCAGCGCGCCGCTGGCGAGGGAACCGACGAGCAGACCCGGACGCCGGCGGTCGAGACGGCCGAGCAGTTGACCGTCGAGGACAGCGGCCGAGGGCTGGGACGCCGCCGTCACTCGGCCGGCTCCCGCCACTCGGAACCACTCAGATAGACGACGCCCGGCCGCGTATCGAGATCGCCCAGCAGGCTGAACGCCCGTGGCGACTCGGCCCACTTCGACACTTCGCTGTCCGGATCCTCGAGATCGCCGAACGCGATCGCCTTCGTCGGACACGACTGCTGACAGGCGGTCCTGATGTCGCCGTCCGCAACCTCGCGCTCCTCCTGCGCGGCCTCGTCCTTGCCGGCCTGGATGCGCTGGACGCAGAAGGTGCACTTTTCCATCACCCCGCCGGGACGCACGCTGACGTCCGGGTTCAACTGGGAGTCGAGCGGCGCGGGGAACTCGGCGTCAAACCAGTTGAAGACGCGCACGGTGTACGGACAGTTGTTGGCGCAGAACCGCGTGCCGATGCAGCGGCTGTACACCATCGCGTTCAGCCCTTCCGGGTTGCGGTACGTGGCGTAGACCGGGCAGACCGGCTCGCAGGGCGCGGCGCCGCACTGCTGGCAGAGCACCGGCATGAAGCGGGTGCGGACGTTCGGGAACTCGCCCTCGTAGTAGCGCTCGATCCGCAGCCAGTGCATCACCCGGCCTTCACGCGCCTGTTCTTCGCCGACCGTCTGGATGTTGTTCTCGGCCGCGCAGGCGACGACACAGGCCTCGCAGCCGGTGCAGCGATCGAGATCGATGGCCATGCCCCAACGCGTCATGCCTTCTCCTCGCGAGTCAACGGCCCCGCCGCAGTGCGCCGAGGCCGGCCCAGCCGGCGCACGAAGCCTCGATCCTCTCCGGCTTCTCGCAGCGCCGCGTGCGCGGCGCCGCTGTCGTGCGGCGCCCAGCCGACCGGAATCTCCTCCGCCTGGCGCAGGCCGCGGCCGTAAATCACCGGCCGCTCCGCGCGCCGCGGGCGGCGCAACCGCTCGACCCGCACTCGAAGATCACCGCGGGCAAACGCGCCGGCCCCGGCAACCCGGCGATCCGCGGTCAGAAGCGCGTTCACGTTCACGCCGCGGCCCCGCGCGTAGCGGCCGTAGTCCGCGTGGCCGCCGCCGACCGGCACCCCCAGGCAGCCCGGCCGCACTGTGGGCAGGACAATGGCCGGCAGCTCGATTTCAGCCGCGGTGCCCGTCAGCCGCACGATGTCGCCGGTGCGAACGCCCAGGCCATCCGCGTCGGCCGTCGCCATCTCGACCCACGATCCCCACATCACCGTCGACAGCGGGTCCGGCAATTCCTGCAGCCACGGCCGGTTCGCCCCGCGGCCGTCGCCGAGCTTCACGGACTCGAACGGGATCAGCGTGAAGGACTCCACGCCCGCGGGAGCGGCCGGCGCCGGCAGGGACGCCGGATCGGGAAGCCCGGAAGGCGCGCCGTCCCCGCCGACCTGAGCCGGCCGCGCCGGCGCGCGCCGCATCTCCGCCGTTCCGACCAGACCGCCGGCGTCCGTCGTCCGGCGCACGAACTGGCGGCCGTTCAGGGCGCCCGCGATCAGCGACGCCGGCAGGACGGCCGGGTCGCTCGCATCGGCGCCGGCCGCCCTCGTCGCGGTGAAGGCGTCGCTGAGCGAGGCCTCGACCGCCTCCTGGAAGCCCGGCCAGGGCAGCGCGCTCCCGGCGGCCGCCGCGAGCGCCAGGGACACGTCGCCCGGATGCCGCGCCTCGCCCCGCGGCGCCACCGTCGGCGATGCGACGAGCAGCGCCGGGATGCCGCGCACCGGGTCCGGCTCCACCGCCTGGAAGCGCTCCAGGTCGGTCTGGACCGGCAGCACGACATCGGCCCGCAGCGTCGTGTCGTCGAAGAACGCGGAGAGGGCGATCACGGTGGCGGCGCCCTCGAAGGCGGACTCCAACCCCGGCATCCCGTGCAGCGGATCGGCCTCCGAGACGACGAGCACGCTCGACTGGCCGGCCCCCGCCAGACGATCGACCAGCGCCGCCGGCGGCAGGGCCGCTTCGGCGTCGCCGGCCATCCGGCCCTCGAAACCGAAGTCGACGCCGGCGAAGACGCCGCCCTCACGCCCCACCGCGCCGAGCAGCAGGTTGAGCGCCAGCCCGGCGGCGCCCGCGGCAACGCCGTTCTCGCCGTCGAGCGCCGATCCGCCGACCATCGCCAGCGGCCGGCGCCTGCGCGAGAGCTCCGCGGCGAGGCGCTCGATCCGGCTCGCGTCGATGCCGCAGCGTTCGGCCGTCGCCGCCAGGTCGGGCGGCGCTTCCGGGTAGAGCACCTCGTAGGCCGCCCGCTCCTCCTGCCCGACCGTTCCCGATCCGAGCAGGAGACCGGCGACGCCGCGCGCGAGGAAACCCTCGCTGCCCGGACGCACCGGCAGCCAGTCGTCCGCGTTCGCCGCGGTCAGCGAGTGGCGCGCCTCGACCTGCACCAGCTTGCCGCGCCGGTCGGCGGTCAGCTCGGCCCAGGCGCCCGCGAAATGAGCGGCGCTCCGCCAACCGTCGAGGAAGGGCGCGCCGAGGCTGAGCACGTAGTCGGCCCGCGCGAGGTCATACGCCGGGCGGGTAGCCTCTCCGAAAGCCAGCCAGGCCGCCTCGCGCTCCACAACCAGATCGGCCGATTGCCAGTGAACCGGCGCCGACGCGCCGACCGCCGCCGCGAACCGGCGCCACAGGCCAAGCAGCGGCCCCGACGGCGCGCCGGAAACAACCGTCGTCGCATCCGGCGCGGCCGCGATCGCCGTCGCCGCGGACTCGAGCGCTTCCTCCCACGACACTGGTTCCAGTTCGCCCGAAGGGCCGCGCCGCATCGGCTCCGTCACCCGGTCCGGGTGATACAGCTCCTGCAGGGCCGAGTGCCCCAGCGCGCAGACGCCGCCCGCGTTGACGAAGCCCTCCGGCAACCCCTCGATCTTCTTCGCCAACCGATCGACTGTCCGCACCTCGATCTCGCAACCGGCGCCGCACTGCCCGCAGATCGACCGCCGCCACACGGACGCTCCCGGCAGAGCCGCGCTCCGCCGCACCGGCGACTCGATCCACTCCTCGTCCCGGCGGCGGCAGCCCTGCAGCACCGCCACGCCGGCCGCCGCGTAGACCTTGAAGAAGTCCCGCCGGCCGATCGTGACCCGCGGCTCGCCGCGCTTACGGTCGTTGCCGCTCATCCAGTCCTCACCGGTGGCACGCCAGACAGTCGTCGCTGGCCTCGTTCTCACGGTGACACTCGACGCACCAGCCCATGTCGGCCACATTCCGCACCGGCTCGGCCACCGTCATCGAAGCCACGTCACCGTGGCAGGCCAAACACTCGACCCCCGCCCGGGCATGGGCCCTGTGGTTGAAATGCACCATCGCCGAGTCGGGAATCACATTGACCTTCGCCCACAGGATCGGCTCCCGGTTCTCGTTGGCGAGCATCACTTTCTGGACCTCGGGATGATCGGGAATCTCCCGCCGATGGCAGCCCGCGCACGCCTGCACCGACGGCATACCGGCATGCACCCCCTCCTCCGCACCCCGATGGCAACGAACACACTCCAGTCCGGCCTCGATATGAACCTGGTGGTCGTAACCAATCGGCTGCTCCGGTGTGGGCAGGTTCTGCCTGGGCCCACAGCCCACCAAGGAGACGGTCACCCCGAGCAAGAGGAACCCCAGCCAAGACGAATCCGATCTGGAACTCAGGCGCTGCCGAAGCCCCGACGCCGTCCAGCCCGGTGCGTGGCCGGAGGGCCTTCCCAGCGGGCTGGAGGCAAGCGACTGCCCATCCGTTCCCGTTGCCGGCTCCGAACCGGAGCGCAGCCGACCGAAGCGAGCGCGGCCTTCCCCGTCACCCAGAGAGCGTGAACCCGGCGTGGCGCGCTGCGCGCCACCCGCGTCCCAGTCCGTGCGCCCGTCATCGGGCGCACGGATGGCGCGGCCGCTGGGAAGGCCCTCCGGCCACGCACCGGGCGGGTACAACCGACGACGCCGCGCCACAGCCACCGCGGCCGAGCCTCAGACCTCGCGGATCCGCTGGTACGAGGGGACTTCCTGCAGGCCCGTCCAGTAGCGGCGCACGTTGTCGCCGAAGTCGTCGATGCCGAGCGAGGCCGCGAGCTTCAGGCCGTAGCCGACGCAGATGTCGGCGATCGTGAAGCGGCCGCAGCACAGAAAGTCGCGGCCGTCCGAGGTGGCCGACTCGACCAGCCGCAGCCGGCCCAGGAACCACTTGCGGTAGTCCTCCGCAACTTGCGGGACCCGGCGCTCCTCGGGCTCCAGCCGCGTGTAGCGCAGGAACAGCGTCTGCGGGAAGGTCAGCGTCGCGTCGCTGTAGAACAGCCAGTTGAGGTACGCGCCGTACTCCGGGTCGTCCACGTCGACGGCTAGCGGCGTCGGACCGTACCGGTCGACCAGGTACTTCGCGATCCCCGAAGACTCCGTCATGTGAACGTCGCCGTCGATCATGTAGGGAACCGTGCCGAGGAGGTTGGTGCCGAGGTAGTCCTTCTTGAACACCCGCGGCGGGAAGGGCAGGACGTGCAGGTCGTAGTCGATGCCCATCTCCTCCAGCGTCCACACGGCACGCAGCGAGCGGGCGCCCTGACAGTGGTAGAGCTGAATCGTCACGACGAACTACCCGACGGATCGACGGCCACTGCCCAGCTCGGCTTGCGCTTCTCGCGGAAAGCGGCCATGCCCTCCGCGGCTTCCTCGCCCTGGAACATGCGACGGCTCCATCCCTGGGTCAGCTCGAACCCCTCGGCCAGCGAGATGTCGGGCACCGCCCGCACCAGCTTCTTGCACTCGACGACGGCCGTCGGACCGCCCAGGTTGATCGCGTCGATCTCCTCCTGGACCACCGACCACAACTCGTCGCGCGGCACCGCCTTGTGGGCGAGGCCGTACTCCACCGCCTGGCGGCCACTGAACCGGTCACCGGTCAGGAACAGCCGCATGCCGTGGTGCGGTCCCAGCTTGCGCAGGCAGACGACGGCGATGATCGCCGGGATCACGCCGATCCGCACTTCGCTGAAGCTGAACATCGCTTCCTCGGCGGTGATGACCAGATCGGAAGCCGCGACCAGGCCCAGGCCACCGGCGAAGGCATGGCCGTTCACCGCGGCGATCACGGGCTTCTCACCCTCCCAGATCGCAGTCAGCAGATCCGGATAGGGAACGACCCGGTCCGACTCGCCCTCGCCCGGCTGCCGCTTGAGATCCGCGCCCGAGCAGAAGCCCTTGCCGGCGCCGGTGATCACGATCGAACGGACGGCGGCGTCGGCCTGGGCCGCCGCCAGGTGGTCGTAGACCTCCGTGATCAAGCCCGGCGACAGTGCGTTGCGCCGTTCCGGTCGGTTGAGCGTGATGAAGGCCGCGCCATTGCGGACCTCGTAGAGCGTGAATTCGGTCCCCGGCTGGTTCGACATTCCCATCCTCCTCCGGCAACCCTCGGCCTGCTACGCCGCGTCCTCATCGATCACCACGAGCAGCTCGCCATTCCCCACCTGCTCGCCCTCGCCGACGCGGAACTCGGAAACCGTGCCCGGCTCCGGCGCGGTCACGCGGTGCTCCATCTTCATCGCTTCCAGAACCAGAAGGAGTTGACCCGACTCGACCCGATCCCCGACCGCGACGTGGGTCGAGATCACCTTGCCCGGCATCGGCGCGGTCAGGCCGCCGGCGACGGCTTCCAGACCGGCGACCGGGAAGCGCGGCAGTTCCCGCAGTTCGACGTCGCCTTGCGGACCGTGCACGAGCCAGCGGTCGCCACAGGAAGTCACGGTCGATCGGGACCTGCGGCCGTCGATCACGAGTTCGACGCCGTCCCCGGTCCGCCGCCGGAACTCGACTGTGTGCCCGCTCGGCTCGCCGTCACCCGCCACGGCGCGCGTATCGAACCGGCCGTCGCGCTGGATCCGGTACTCGATCCGCAGCGCGTCGCCGGCGCCGGTCTCGAACTCGGCCCGCTCGTAGGGCATGACCGTGTTGCGCCAGCCGGTGACGATCGTCGGATGGATGCGGGCGGCCTGCCTGCGGTCGTGCTGGGCGGCCATCGCCGCGCAGATCCCCGCGGCGACCACCTCGTCCGCCGCCGGCCGGCGCACGGGCTCGGGCGCCACCCGTTCGATGAAGTCGGTCGTCGTGTCGCCGGCCAGATACTCGGGCGACCGCAGCGTCGCCACCAGGAAGTCCCGGTTCGTCCGAATGCCCTGAACCCGCGTCGTCTCCAGCACGCGGGCAAGCCGCAGCGCCGCCTCGCGGCGGGTGGCCGCGCCGACGATCACCTTGGCCAGCATCGGATCGAACTCGATGCCCACGTCGCTGCCGCTCTCGATCCCGGAGTCGAAGCGCGCGTTCATCCCCGGCGCCGGCTGCCAGCACTGCACCCGTCCGGTCTGCGGCAGGAAGTCGTTCGCCGGGTCTTCCGCGTAGAGCCGCGCCTCGATCGCGTGGCCTTCGATCGCGAGATCCTCCTGGCCGAAACCGAGAGGCTCCCCCTGAGCGACCCGCAACTGCTCGCGGACCAGGTCGAGGCCGGTGATCTCCTCGGTGACCGGATGCTCGACCTGCAGGCGGGTGTTCACTTCCAGGAAACGGAAGTCCGTCGGAACGGAGCCGTCCGCCGGCTGCTCGACCAGGAACTCCACCGTGCCTGCCGAGCTGTAGCCGATCGCCTGTCCGGCGGCCACCGCCGCGGCGCCCATGCGGGCGCGCAGGTCCTCGCTCACGACCGGCGACGGCGCCTCCTCGATGATCTTCTGATGGCGGCGCTGGATCGAACACTCCCGTTCGAAGCAGTGGACTAGGTTGCCGTGCAGGTCGCCCAGGATCTGGATCTCGACGTGCCGCGACGAGGCGAGCCAGCGCTCGAGGAACACGGTGCCGTCGCCGAACGCGGCCGCCGCCTCGCGGCGCGCGCCCTCGACGGCGTCGGCCAGCTCGTCTTCCGATTCGACCACTCGCATGCCGCGGCCGCCGCCGCCCGCGGCCGCCTTGACCAGGACCGGGAAGCCCACTTCCGCCGCCGCCGCCGCGGCCAGGTCGACGCCGCCGCCAAGTTCGACCGCCTGAAGCGTGGGCACGCCGGCCTCTCGCATGAGTTCCTTGGCCGAGAGCTTGTCGCCCATCGCGGCGATCGCCTCGGGTGACGGGCCGACCCAGATCAGCCCGGCCTCGGTCACGGCTCGGGCGAAGTCCGCGTTCTCGGACAGGAAGCCGTAGCCGGGATGCACCGCGTCGGCGCCGGTGCGCGTTGCCGCCGCCAGCACCTTGCCGATGTCCAGGTAGGTCTCCGCCGGCGACCACCCGTCGAGTGCGATCGCTTCATCGGCCTCGGCCACGAAGGGCGCATCGGCGTCGCCGTCGGCATGGACCGCGACCGTCGCGATCCCCATTTCGCGCGCCGAACGGAAGATCCGCCGCGCGATCTCAGCCCTGTTGGCGACCAGGAGCCGCGTGATCATGCCGCCCTCACCACGCCGCCCTCACATCCTGAAGACGGCATAGCCCTTGGCTCCCTCGACCGCCCGGCTGTGGCAGGCGGACAGCGACAGGCCAAGCACGGTACGAGTGTCGCGCGGGTCGATCATGCCGTCGTCGGAAACCCTGGAGGTCGCGTAGAGGCCCAGCGAGCGCTTCTCGGCCCAGTGGATGACGCCGGCGGCCCGTTTCCGGTCCGCCTCCTCGTCGAAGGGGATGCCGCGCCGCTTCGCGGCCGCCCGGGTGACGATCGTCATCACGCCGGCCATCTGCTCCGGGCCCATGACCGCGATCTTCGCGGTCGGCCAGATGTAGGTGAAGCGAGTGCCGTAAGCGCGACCGCTCATGCCGTAGTTGCCGGCGCCGTAGGACGCACCGACGATGACCGAGAGGTGCGGCACGGTCGAGTTCGCCACCGCGTTGATCATCTTCGAACCGTTCTTCGTGATCCCGCCCTGCTCGTAGTCGGTGCCGACGATGTAGCCGGTGATGTTGTGCAGAAACAGGAGCGGCACGTCGATCTGGTTGCAGAGCTGGATGAATTGAGTCGCCTTCTCCGCCGACTCGGAGAACAGCGCGCCGTTGTTGCCCAGGATGCCCACCGGATAGCCGTGGATCGACGACCAGCCGCAGACGATCGTCGGCCCGTAGAGCGGCTTGAACTCCTCGAACCGCGAACCGTCGACTACCCGGCCGATGACCTCGCGGATGTCGAGCGGCGAGCGAAGGTCGCGAGAGACGAGGCCGAGCAGCTCCTCGGGATCGAGCACCGGGTCGTCGGGCGGCAGGCTCGGGCCGGGGCCCTCCTTGCGCCAGTTCAGGTGGGAGACCACATCGCGCAGCAGCCGGATTCCGTCCATCTCGTCCTGGGCCAGGTAGTCGCCCAGCCCCGAAACGCGGCAGTGCATGTCCGCGCCGCCGATGCTCTCCGGTTCCGCGTCCTCGCCGGTCGCCATCTTGACCAGGGGCGGCCCGCCGAGAGAGACCATCGCCTGGTTCCTGACGAAGATGTTGTAGTCGCTCATCCCCGGCTGGTAGGCGCCGCCCGCGGTCGAGGCGCCGAAGACGATCGACACCGTCGGGATCCGCATCTTGGAGAGCTCGGAGATCTCGTAGAACAGGCGGCCCGACTCCGCGAAGTGGCCGACGGTCCGCTTCGTCTGCGCGTCCGGATCGTCGCCCGTGTTGCCGCGCAGGTCGGCGCCGGCGGACTCAACGAACTGGACGTATGGCAGCCGGTTGACTCGCGCGATCTCCAGGCCGCGCATCAACTTCTTGGAGTTGAACTCGTTGAAGGCGCCCGCCCGCACCGACGGGTCGTGGCCGAGGATCACGCACTCCGTGCCCGAGATCACGCCGACACCGAGCACGAAGCCCGAGCCGACCGTGTAGTAGGAGTTCCAGGCCGCGAGCGGCGAGATCTCGAGGAACGGGCTGTCCCGGTCGAGGGCGTTCGCAACGCGCTCGCGCACGGGCAGCCTGCCGCGGCTGCGCAGGCGCTTCATCGCCTCCGGCCCGCCGCCGCCGGCCACCTGCTCGAGCAGGTCGTTCACCTGCTCGATCTGTTCCAGGATGTCGGAACGGTTCTTCCTGAACTGCTCCGAGCGAACGTCGACGTTGGATCTGAGAGCCTGCATGGGAGAACCGCCGCTAGCAGCGGAGCGGCGACGAGAAGTCTGCGTGAAGAGCGGCGATCATGTCAGATCTCAGGCCGCGCTGTAGGCCCCCTTCCGCCACTCCTCCACCAGCACGAACTTCTGGATCTTGCCGGACGGCGTCAGCGGGAACTCGTCGACCCGGTACCAGGCCTTGGGTGTCTTTTGCGGAGACAGGTTCTCGCGGCAGTAGGTGTGGAGTTCACCGTCGCTCGCCGGATTCGACGGGTCCGCGTCGCGGACGAAGGCGCCGACGATCTCTCCCCAGCGCTCGTCCGGGAGGCCGACGATCGCGACGTCCGCGACCTGCGGGTGCTCGAACAGCAACTCCTCGATCTCGCGTGGGTAGATGTTCTCGCCGCCGCGGATGATCATGTCCCTCAGCCGGCCGGTGATCGTCGTGTAGCCGCGGTCGTCCATCGTCACCAGGTCGCCGGTGTGCAGCCATCCGTCCTCGTCGATCGTCTCGGCGGTCTTGTCCGGCATCTCGAAGTAGCCGAGCATGACCAGGTAACCGCGGCAGCAGAGCTCGCCCTGTTCGCCGATCGGCAACGTGGCGCCGGTCGAGGGGTCGATCACCTTCATCTCGGTCTGCGGCAGCACCGGACCGAGCGTGTTCGCCTTGTCCTCCTCGCTGTCGTCCGGCTTCATCAGCGTGACACCCGGCGACGCCTCGGTCTGCCCGTAGATGATCGAGAATTGCACTCCGAGCGTGTTCTCGATCCGGCGCACGAGGTCGGCCGGCACGGTCGCGCCGCCGGAGCAGACGGTGTGAACCGACGACAGGTCACGGCTGCCGAAGTCGGGATGCTCCATCACCGCGATCAGCATCGTCGGCACGCCCAGGAGGTGCGTGGCGCGGAGCTCTTCGACCAGCGCCAGCATGAGGCCGGGCTCGAACATGACCAGGTTGACCAGGGTCGCCCGCTGCTGGCAGGGACCGAGGACGCCCAGGACGCAGCCCCCCGTGTGGAACAGGGGCATCGGGTTCACGTAGGCGTCGCCGGGCGTGACACCCAGACGCTCGGCGACGAAACGGGCGTTGTTCGTGATCCCGCGGTGGTGGAGGTAGGCGCCCTTGGGGAAACCGGTGGTACCCGAGGTGTACTGGATCTGGACCGGGTCGTCCGGGCTCACCTCGGGAAGCTCGACGTCGTCCGGGGCCGAGGCCATGAACTCCTCGAACTCGTCGAACGGGATGATCTCCCGGAGGTTCGGCAGGCCGTTCGCCACCTGCCTTAGCGACTCCTCCATCGGATTGCCCCGGAACGAGCGCAGGTAGAAGATGCCGGACGACCGGGACTGGCGCAGCACGTACTCGAGTTCCTTCGGCTGGTAGGCCGGGTTGACCGTCACCAGGACCACGCCGGCGAGTCCCGCGCCGTACTCGAGCAGCACCCACTCCGGGATGTTCGGCGCCCAGACGGCGACCCGGTCGCCCTTCTCGAAGCGGGCAGCCAGCGCCCGCGCCACGCGCTCCGCGTCGGTCAGGAGTTCGGCGTAGGTCCAGGTTCGCCGCTCCCCCGGCACGCCCTCGATCAGCGCAACCGTGTCCGGGGTCCTGGACGCGGCTTCGCGGAGAATGCCGCCGACCGTCGTCTCGAGGACGGGTGAACTGGTGTCGGCGGGAACGTAGCTCTCGGTCAGCGGCATCTCGGTTCTCCTCTGGGCTGCTGAACGGGGAATCGTAGCCGCTTGCTACCCTTCGCGCCCATGACGGAACCAGTCGCCGAAGAGATCCTCGACTCGCTCTACCGGGTCGTCGTGCCGCTGCCGCGGAACCCGCTCAAGGAAGTGAACAGCTACGTCCTCACCGAGGACGACCGCTTCCTCGTCATCGACACGGGAATGAACCGGCCCGAGTGCCGGGAGGTCCTGACCACGGGGCTCGACGAGATCGGCGTGGACCTTGACAAGACCGACCTCCTGGCGACCCACCTCCACGCCGACCACCACGGCCTGATCCCGGAACTTCTGCGGCCTGGGCGCACCGCTTCGATGGGCGCCGTCGACGCCGCGGCGATGGGCCGGGCTCACGGCGGCTGGTCCGAGAACAGTCCGATGGGCGTGTACCTCAGACGCAGCGGCTTCCCGCCCGAGGAGCTCGCCGAGTCCTTCCGTCGCCATCCGGGCGCCCGCTTCAGCGGCCAGATGATCGAGTACGCGCCGCTGTACGAAGGCGATGCAGTCGAGATCGCCGGCTACCGCCTTGAGGTCATCGACACCCCCGGCCACACCTTCGGCCACATCTCGCTCTACGACCGGGCCAGGCGACTCTTCATCGCCGGCGACCACATCCTGGGCGACATCACACCCAACATCCAGGCCTGGGCCGACGACCACGATCCGTTGGGTCTCTACCTCGACAGTGTCGCCAAGGTCGAGGCGCTCGACGTCGACCTCTGCCTGCCCGGCCACCGGAGTCTCATCCACGACTTCCGGGGCCGCTGCCGGGAACTCCGCGAACACCACGAGATCCGCGGCCGGGAGGTGGTCGACATCCTGCGCGCGAACGGCAGCCGCAACGCCTACCAGACCGCCAGCGAAATGACCTGGGACATCCGCGCCAGGTCCTGGGACGACTTCCCGATCATGCAGCGCTGGTTCGCGACCGGGGAAGCAATCGCGCACCTGCGCTGGCTGGAGGATCTGGGCGAGCTGCGGCGGGAAGACGCGGGCGATCAGATTCGTTACCGAGCGTAGCGCCGCTCAAGGCGGCGCGATCTCTCGAAGGACCCCGTATACCCGGGGTCACTCCAGTACCAATGAACGAACAGGGAAGCTACGCCCCATGAACCAGTGTCCGGTCTGGCTGGCGATCATCATGTTCCTGCCGGCAGCGCTGTCGGGAAGCACGGCGAACCCGGAGGAGGTCCCGGTCATCGACGTCCTGGTCGTCGCTCCCGAACGCTTCGAGTCGGACGTTTCCGCCGCTCGATTGATCAGCGACGCATCGAAGATCTACGAATCCAACGGATTGCTGTCGCTGCGATTCGCCGGGCTGGTCCGGGTTCAACCAATCCCGGAGCTGTTGAGGGGCGACCTGCGCGCGATCCTGTCTGGCCACACGCCCGCCACGAAAGAGCTTCGTCGCGACGTCGAGCGCGAACGTCTTTGCCGGCGCGCCGATCTTGTCGTCATCTGGGTGTCGACTTCGGATAGCCCGCACGTTGCGGGCAGGGGCTTCCTCTTCCACGGACGAGACTACGGTTACTCGATCGTCGCCACTTCCAGCGGCAGGCGTCGCGTGAACCTTCCGAAGACCGTCGCGCACGAAATTGGCCACAACCTCGGGCTGCGCCACGAAATGGGTCAGGAAGGAACGGTGATGTCCTACGCTGGCCACGGCGGGGGCGTGAGCGTCAGGCGGCGTGGCCGATGGGAGCATGGCGTACAGGCGTTCTCGAACGAGTCGCTCAGGCACGCGCGCATGACCGCCTGGGCGGTCGCCTCCTACGACGGACCCGGCGGTGTGTTCCGCGCTCGGCCCGGGAACTGTTCGGATTGAGCGAGGCCACGCGGTGACCGGTAGTGACCCGGACGCCGCCCCTCCTTGGAGCGCTCTCAGGCAGAGCGCGCGGAAGATCGATGACCGCGTGCGTTGACACTTCCCCGGTCGTCGACGTGGTTCAGATCCTCGACCGGCGTCGGCGCGCCTGGATCTCGAAGTGGCCCATCGGACCTCACGAGTCCATCGAACGAAAGACCGCGTTGACATACTCGACGCTGAACTCCTCCGGGTCGAAGTCCGCGCCCATCCAATCGCGGATCTCGTCGTGTTCCTCGCGGTCAGGGTCCTTGAGGATCTCCAGCTTGTCGTAGTAGCCCCACACCCCTCCGGAGTCTTCCGGGGGGCAGTTTCGCCTGCCGCCAGTGCATGCCGGGAGACGGACGGTCGAGTCGTACGGGAGGATTTTCTGCAGCGTGACCCGGTGCTCCCAACCGTCGCCGAAGTCGTACTCGTACCTCAACCAGTCCTTCTCGCGTTTGAGGAGTTGGCTGACTCCGAACTTCCTCTCATCGCGCATCGCCGGCGCTCCGGGAAGCGTCCAGTCATCACCCCATGGGTTCGGGAGAGCATAGGTCTGCCGACCCTTGACGAACATATGGAGGTGTCCATCGAGCCACCCCATCGCCACCTGGATGACGTCGTGCAGACGGTCAAGCGGAAGTGAAGGCGGCACGAGGACCCGCCGCCAGATGGGAGGCTTCGTTCCGTTCAGGTCGATCCTGAGTTCGTAGGTGACGCGCCGCAGCATCTCGACGACCCGATGATCTCAGAGCCCGAGCCGCGGCGCAAACGCCGCCGCCAACGGCTCGGAGAACGCTGGTGAATCGTCCCGCCACGACAGCCTCGCCGTGCGCTTCGCCAGCTTGGGAGCGGCGTACACGTAGCGCTGGTCGTACACGCGGTAGATCGCGTCCATGAACGGCTCGATGCGAAGCGGGCTGCCGGCCTCCGGCCAGTCCGCGAGCACGGCTCGATTCTCCGGGTCGACCATGGCCAAAGCCAGCGCCTCATACCGCGAGATGTCGTTCCGGACGCCATCGCGGCCGGTGAGACCGAGCAGAACATCGTGGTAGCGAACGATCGATTCGGCCACTGCGCCGTCCCCGCGGATGGCGATGTCGTTCGCCGCGACGTTGCCGGCGGCGTCGGCCTTCAGGAAGTGCGCTGCCTCGGGCGCCAAGGGGCCTTCCCGGTTGGCGCGAATGACGTGCAGGAAGCCGTAGACGAGATTGGGATACGAGATGTGCAGGTTCGTGCAATCGCCGACCGCCTCCTCCATGCGGTTCGTCAGGTTCCGGAAGGCGTTCAACGTTCCCTTGATCGACACCGCCACGCAAGGACCGATCCCCTCCTTGCTGACGACCACGTCCACGTCCTTCGTCTTCAGGCCACCCAGGACGGTGAGTTCCCCGCCCCCGCCGCGGTCGGGCTCGTAAACCAGCGTCGCGACGCCGCTCCGGTCGGCCGGACCCCGCACGACGAAGGGCGGGCGCGGAACGATGTCGTCGGGGTGGAATCCGCCCTCTACGACGAGGCGGCACGCGACGTACCAGTGCAGGGGCCTGATGTGGGCCTGACTCTGGGACTTTCCCGGAACCGCCACGAAAGCGTCGAGCGCATCGCTAACGCCAATCCACCTGCAAGGTTCAGCCACGGTGCCGCCAGCGGCGGAGGATCTCGATTCCCTCCCGGAGGTCGCGTTCGTCGTCGGCGCCGAGGTCGCCGTTCAGGCTGACCAGCACGTTCAGCGCTTCACGCGGCTCCAACTTCAATACGCCGCCGCCCAACGGATGACCTTCTATCTCGCAACTGAGACGAGTCAGAGTCGTCTCCCACCGCTGGCGGAGACGAGACGCGGCGACGCCCGGGCCGTTCAACCGGACGCCGTGGAGCGCGTTGGTGCAGGTGCAACGGGCCTGGTTCTCCACCAGTGAGGGCCCCTCGCCGCTCATGTACGAGAGAAACAGGTCGGGCACGGACACGTGGGGCACCGCGTACCAAGGAGTCCGGACGCGGCACTTGTAGCGTTGCCGGACTTCGACTCCGCGAGGTGAGTCCAGGTACCGAATGACCGGATCGGGCAGCGGCGTCTCGGCGCCGAGGGCGAGCAGGAAGTTCGGCCGGTCGTCCGCTCGCCAACCTGCGACCGTCTCATCGGTGATCGCTCCGGCCTGGAGTTCCCGGCCGCTTCGGACCGTTGGGCGGAGCAGCTCCCTAGGGATTCCCCGTTCGTCCGCTTCCGATGGGCGAAGGTGGAAGAAGTCGTTGGCGCCGGAGACGTAGCCAATCCCCACGCCGGCCACCCGGCCGAGCGGGGTGGTCCGGTCGGAGTCTCTGAACTTCTCGTAGACGTCGCGAATTCGGCTCGGCAGGAGCATTGGCCGGAGCCGAGAGCCCCAGCGACGCCACTCCCGGACCGGCACGCGAGTGTCGGCTATCGGCGGTTCGGACCGGAACACGAAGCGCTCGTGGAGCGACAGGCCAAAGTGGTCCGTGCTGCCGCCAAAGCCGTCCGCGTAGAGCAGCCAGACGTCTTCCGACAGGTCCGCGAAGAGCTTCCGGCGGACCGCAACCACCTGCACGTCGGCGAAGCTCCTGGCGAACCAGTCGAGAACCGGGGCCGCGTAAGGGGCATGCCCGATCTCCGCGGGTACGACGAACGCCATCCGGCCGCCGGGCCGAAGCAGGGAGGCGGTCACGACCAGGTACGGCGCCCAGGACGACGAGAGACCGGACAGCTTGGCGCCCTGGGTGGCGCAGAGCTTCAGCGCCTGTCGTCGCGTCTCGCCGGTGAACCGCTGGTAGCGAATGAAGGGCGGGTTACCGGCCGCGCAGTCGAAGCGTTGCGTCGTGGACCCGGCCCAGTCGAAGAAGTCGGCGCACTCCACGGTTCCGCGAGGCGCCGCCTCCGTCGCACTGGAGACTGCCGTTGCGTCGCAGTCGACTCCGGTGCTGCGGGGATGCAACGCGAGAAACCGGCCATCGCCGCAGGACGGGTCGAGCATGTGCTCGTCCGGGCTCCGAACAGCCCAGCGAACGAGAGCCGCCGCCGCCTCGGGCGGCGTGTAGTAAGCCCCTCGGGCCTTCTGGTCGGTTACGTGATCCTCGACCGCCACCATCGCGGAGACACGCGGGGAACGGCCCCACGCGCGAGCCGAGAATACATGGTCTCGCGCTGCCCCGGGACGCCGAACCGCCGCCCGGTTCACCGATGCCCGCTACTCCGCTCTACGGAGTTCTCCTTCGACCTTCGACTGAATCGACATGGAGATCGTGGGGACCTCAATCGACCGGTCCTCGACCTGCGGCATGACCATGGAGACATCCATGCTCATGCTCATGTCGAGGTTGTAGGCACGCGCCAAACCCGTCGCTTCGTCCAGTTCATGGGTGCCCGTGTAATCGCCCGAGAGGCTCTCGTAACGCATCTCCAGGCCCGGGATCTCCGGCATACCCGGTAGCCCGAACGGCTCCTCGTCGTCTCCCCCCATTTCGCCGCTCACCTCGATCAACGCGGTACCGTCGTTCCGCTCTCCAAGCGTGTACGTCGTGTCTATCGTCATCCCGGCAACGGTCACCGAGTCGTTCCATGAGTCTCCGGTGTGGAGCGGCTTCCGGGGCACGTAGGGCACGCCCTGCTGCACCATGTCCTTGATCTGCACTCCGCCGAGCATCGACTCCATGCCCTGACTGAACGCCGCCTTCATCTCGTCCGGCAAGTCGACCTGGTCCATCATCGCGCCCATCGCCTCAACCAGGCCGGCGAACTCGATGACCTCGCCGCTCCGCGACATCACGATGGTCAACGTCTGCCCGACGATGCCCCGGTAAAGGTCGTTGAAGTCGAACGGCAGTTGGTCCAGCCCCGGCATCCCACCCAACTCGGCGGACATCGACGAGAACGTGTACTTCCCGACCACCGTGTCGCCTTCGCTCCCCGGCTCGAAGACCACGTCCTGTTCCATGCGGATCGTCATCGTCACATCGAGATCCATGCCCTGGAACCGGGTCTGGGTCCGGGTTTCGTTCGTCATGGACGTTCTGTAGGGAACGCCGAGTTCCGGATCGAAGCGATAAACGAGTTCCTGGCCGTAAGAGGCCGTCGACAGGCTGAGGACAGCGCCAGCGGCCAGCACGACCGTCACGACGGAACGAAACATCAGAAGAGCCTCCCTTGTCTGTTGGCGTCGGGGCCCGCCACGTCGCCTCGCCGCGTCGGCGGCCGCGTCGCGCGAGGTCGCCTACCTTAGTGGGATGCGGATGACCACGCCACCCATCGTGTCGCCTGGCTCGAAGTCGTCCCTGGGACTGTCCTTGTGGGCGTTGTGGCAGGCGATGCAGGCGGGCGACACGGCGATGTCGGGGTAGACGGCGGTGAAGTAATCGACGCCGCCCAGGGTCTCCGTGCCGTAGAACGGCCGCGACGGGTCCTCGGCGACCTGGTCGAGACCGGCGATTTCCATCTCGGTCTTCGGAGCGTTCGTCTTCTGGATCGGCCACTTCGAGAGCAGGGCGTAGCTGAACCGGTCCGTCTTCCCGGCCGTCAGTTCGGCGCTCATGCGGAACATCTGGGCCGGCAGGGGCAGAGCCTTCTCGTCGCGCCAGTGTTCGCTGGCCGCAATGACCGCCTCTTCGTCCTGCAGACGGTGAACGACCTGATTCGCGTAGACCGTCCGGTCGGACTCGATCACCGCGTACAGGGCGTCCGCCATGGCTCGGGGCGAGATGTGCCCGGCCGCGGTTTCCGCGGGCGACGAATCACCGCCGCAACCCGGCACGGCAATCGCCAATGCCAGAACCGCAGCCGAAAACACGTCACGGTTCCTGTTCACCCGACTCCAGTCTAGCCAACGCCATGTCGATGCTGTCCACATGCCGAGCCGGCCGGCCGTCGAAGTTCCGCCGGATCAGATCCCGGTCCGCCAGCGCGTCGACGGAAAGCGCCAGCGAGTGGCAGGTCATGCAGACGCCACGGATCATCTTCTCGTTCGGGCGCAGGTTGGCGTTCTGATTGTGCTCGACGACGATCCGGTCCTCGCCGGCGACCCGGCGCTGCTCGCGCGGCAGGTGACAGGTGGCACAACTGACGCCGCTCCCCGGCTCGCCCTCGCCCGCGATCTCCCGCCGCCAGAGCCGGTGATGAGGCGAATCGACGTAGGCCAGGGAGTGCTCGTCCGCATGGCAGGCGAGGCATCCCTCGACCGCGGCGGCGCGGACATCGACGCCGTGAACGTCGTGGCAGGCGCCGCAGTCGATTGTCCGGGCCAGGGCCTCCCGCCTCATCGGCAGGCGCGCCTTGGCCGGCGACATGGAGGCCAGACCCACGGCCCAGCGCATGCCATGGCGACCAGCCTGGAAGCCCCGAGACTCCAGCTCGTGGCAGCCGCCGCACATCTCCCGCTCTGGACGATCGGTCCAGCCCGACGCGCCGGTCTCGTGGCAGTCCGGGCAGCCGACCTCCGTCAAGGCGTGCGACGAAGCGGCCCAGGCGGCCAGCAGCTCGGGCGAGGCGTCCGCGCCGCCTTCGGCGCCAGCCGGCGCCACCTCTGCCGGCGCCTCCGTATCCTCCGCCGCGAGCGCCGTCCGCTCGCCGCCGTCCCGCAACACCCCGCCCGAGCGCGGCGGCAGCAAGCCGCGCACGGTGTTGACCGGGTCGCGGCCGTGCCGCGCCAGGAAGTCCTCGTACAGCGAGCGGTTGTCGTGGTACTTGTGGCAGCCCCCGGAAGCGCAGGTGTCGAACCCGAACCCCTGGTGGCTCGGGCGCTCCTCGCCGACCTCCGCGTGGCAGTGGAGACAAAAGTCGGCCGGCAACGTGAGGCCCATCGCGCCCGTGATGCCGGGCCGATGCTCGGTGTGGCAGGTCACGCAACGCCGCGCGTCCAGGCGCTCGAGATCGGCCGCGTTCCGCGGATCCGCGAACTTCCGGTCGCCATGCGAGTCTTCCGCGGCTTCCAGCTCCTCCGCGTGGCAGTCGAGGCACGCCTGCTGACGGACGCCGCCGAAGGCCGAATGGCAACTGTCGCAGGCGAGCTCGATCTGGTGGTGGCCGTCCGTCGTCCGGCCGGGCAGGAAGAGGCTGCGGTCCTCGCCGGTCAGTTCGAGCGCCAGGTAGCCGGCCAGGGCGAGGGTCGCCGCGACCCAGACGAGGACGATCGCGCTGGCCCGCATGCGGTCAGAACCTGTACGAGACGACGACGTGGAACGCCAGCAGCACGGGCAGCGGCCAGACGGCGAGGACGTGGAGCCAGAACATGAGGCGGACGTTTCGCCGTCCCACGCCCGCGGCGGCGGCGGCCCCAGCCACGCCGGCCAGCAGGAAGGCGACCATCAGCAGCTGGTTGAACCCCGACCCGACCCGAAGGCCCGTGTGTGCAACCAACGCCACGGCGGACAGCGCCGCGAGGGCGCCGTGCGCGAGACGCCAGCGCGCGAGGTCGCCCGACCCGAAGAAGCGGAAGCGCTTGCGCAACGAGAGGCCCGTCGCCAGCAGGGCCAGGCCGAGCGTTCCGAACCCGGTCGCCTGCCTCCAGACGCCGCTGCGGTACAAGGCGTCGGGAAGACCGGCGCCGCCTGCGCTGTCCGCAAGCGGCCATGGCGCAAGGCCCGCGATCGCCAGCGCGACCGCCACGGCCACCGCGGCGGCCGCGATCAGGCCCCCGTTCGTGGCCCCGGTCGTCGCGTCGGCGGCGAGTTCGCGCAGCAGGGGCCGGCAGGAACCGCAGACCGTCGAGGCGCCGGTGCGCTCGGCCAGCGCCGACGCCGACGCACAACCCCGGGCCCTGGCCCCGCTCAACTCGCCGCGCGTGATCTCCAGGCAGTTGCAGACGACCGCGGAGGCCGGCCACTCCGCCACCGGCAACCGCGCCGGACGATTCGAGAACGCGCCGTTCCGCAGGAAGGCCTGGACCTGCTGGGGCCAGATCCGGCGCCGTTCGAGGATGAGGTCCTGTGCAAGGCCGATCTCCCGCCAGGGACCGACCGAGACCGCCCCGACCAGCCGCCGATCCCTGAGGACGATCCGCCGGTACACGCCGTCACCGCGCCAGGTCAGGCGAACGCCGCGCTGAGCGGTGTCGCCCAGGGTCCAGACATCGATCTCGGGCAACCGAAGCCGCACGGCCGGGGTGTAGCCGATGTACCTGCTCTTCCGCCCCGCGACGATCTCGGCCAGCGTCTCGGCCATGCGATAGCCCGGCGCCACGAAACCGTGGACGACGCCGTTGTGCGAGGCGCATTCGCCGATCGCGTGGAGCTCCGGGTCCGCGGTCCGCAGTTCGTCGTCGACCACGATCCCGCCTCGTCCTTCGGCGACCGGGAGCCCCGCGCTCCGGGCCAGTTCGTCGCGCGGCCGAACGCCGGCCGTCAGGACGACCAGGTCCGCGCCCTGCGATTCGACTCCGTTGCCGAAGGAGACGACGAGCCGACCGTCGCCGGCGGCGATTCGCCGAACCTGCACGCCCGCGAGCGAGCGCACTCCCGTCTCGCGGACGCGCTCCTGAAGAAGCGCCGACGCCTCCGCGTCGAGTTGGCGGCTCATCAGGCCCGGCCCGGACTCCACCAGGACGACATCGAGGTTCAGGCGGCGCAGGGCGTCGGCGGCCTCGATGCCGAGGAGTCCCCCGCCGACGACGACGGCGGACCGGGACTCTACCGCCCGTTCCCTGATCCGTTCCAGATCGTCGACGGTGCGATAGGCGAAGACGCCCTCGCGGCCGACTCCCTCGACCGGCGGCACGAAGGGCGAGGAACCCGTCGCCAGCACCAGCCGGTCGTAGGGAATGCGGTACCCGTTGCCCGTGCGCACCGCCCGGTCGCCGCGGTCGATCGAGGCCACGCGGTGTCCCGTGATGACGCGCACCCCCAGGTCGCGCGCCCATCCCGGCGGGCACAACGCGAGCCTCCGCTCGTCGAGGTGATCGAACCAGGCGGTCAGGCGCACCCGGTCGTAGGCCGGACAAGGCTCCTCGCCGATGACCGTGACCGCGAAGCGCTCCGTTCCACCGAGAACCGCCAGCCGCTCGACGAAGCGGTGCGCGACCATGCCGAAGCCGGCGACGACAAGCCGAGGTCGCCGTTCGCCGTTCACTCGAGCGGAGGAATCGAACCGGGATCTTCCGAGCGCTGCCCCCGCTTCCAGTTCCGCCGCAACTCCTCTCGCCGCAGAGACGCCCACTCCATCACCAGGCCGAGAGCACGCGGAGGGAGGCGGCCCTTCAACACGGTCAGCCTCTCGATGCCGATCAACACGACCGCTCCGCCGTATCTGACGTGGAAATGGGCCGGGGGAGTGTCCCTCTTTTCCATCTCGATGACGATGCCGTAGAACCGGCTGATTTCACGCATCAGCGAGAGAGTTCCTCCGTCGAGAACCGTTCCTGAACCCGCGACCGGCGAACCCTACCAGTCGAGCGTCCGGTCAACCTCTGCGGCGCCCCATTGAGAGCCGACGTGTCAAGGTGGACGATCAATCCTCGTCTCCGCGCCAGCCTTCGCGCCGGGATGCGCGGATTTCGTCGATCTCGGCCTGAACGGCCTCCCGCGTGCGCGTCGCCGGCGCCTGACGCAGGTCCTCCAGAACATTGAGCATGCGCAGACGTTCGCCTTCGCTCAGGCTTCCCCGGGGCGCCAGTCGCAGGCCCGCGGTCGTCGTGACCTTCGTGCTTGCCGGGATGTCCTCCGTCACGACGCAGTTCACGCCGATGAAGACGTCGTCGCCGATCTCGATGCTCCCGATCAGCCGGGTGCCGGCGCCGACGAAGACGTTGTCGCCGAGGGTCGGCATCTGGTCCAGCCGCCTGCCGGTCGGGGCGCCGATCGTCACCTGATGCAGCAACGTTCCGTTTCGCCCGATGCGAACACCGTTGCCGATCACCAGGCCGATGCCGTGGCTGATGAACAGACCCGGTCCGATGCGGGCCCCCGGCGCAATGTCGACGCTGTTGAAGAAGAGCGACAGCCGGGCGACGAACGGCCCCACAAACGGAATGCGACGGCTCTTGAACCAGTGGGCGATCCGGTAGAGAACGACGGCCTGGTAGCCGTTCTCGAACAGCAGCGACTCGAGCACATAGAAGGGGAACGGCTTGGTCTTGATCGCGCGCAGCCGTCGCGTGTCCTCGCGCAGGTTCTTCAGCATGCTCTGGCGCCCTCGTCGATCCCCGGCGGCGGCGCCATCGGCGCCCGGAGGCCCTCGATCACGCCGCGGAGCTTGGCGATGACGGCGCCCTGGTTGCCGCGGACGAGTTCGCGAAAGAAGGCCAGGAAGAGGCCTGCCGAGAGAAACACGAGAAACGAGCACCACTGGAGCGGCCCGCCGTAGCGCCGCACGAACAAGGCGGCGCTACGGCCGTTGAAGAACGTCCGCGATGCCCGGTAGCCGCCGACCGTTCGCGCCACCATGTGGTAGAGCACGGCCCGGTGCGCGTAGTAGCAGCGGTAGCCGCGCGCCTTCATCCGCATGCACCAGTCGGCGTCGTCGAGCGCCAGGTGGAACAGCGGATCCCAGAGACCGACCTCCTCGACGACGCTCCGGCGCACGAGCATCGCGCAGCCGTTCACGTAGGGCACTTCCTCATCGCGGTCGTACTGACCACGATCGATCTGTCCCTCGCCGCGCTCCCGAGTCATCGACTCGCGGAAGCGGATGCGGCCACCGGCCGACCACAGGCGGTCGCGCTCTCCGTGGTAGAGGATCTTCGGACCCACGCAGCCGATGCCGTGATTCGCCTCCGCCACCGCCACCAGTTGGTCGAGAAAGTCCGGCTCGACCTCAATGTCGTTGTTGAGCAGCAGCAGGTAATCGACGCCGCGATCCACCGCCAACTCGATCCCCAGGTTCATGCCGTAGACCACCCCCCGGTTCTCCTCAACCCGGATCTGCGTGACGTTCGGGTGGGCGGCGGCGACCGCCTCGAACGAGCCGTCGCTTGAACCGTTGTCGATGTGAATCAACTCGCAGGCGGCATATGTCATCGCCTCCAGACTGCGTAGCGCCTGCAGCGTGATGTCGCGCCCGTTGTAGTTCAGGACGAGGGCGGCAACCGTCGGTACTCCCTCCCCAGCCACGCGGGCAGCGTAACGCAGAGGCGGCGGGTAACATCCGCGTCATGCGCCGCTGCCTCCTCGCCGCCGCGCTCATCCTGCCCTGCGTTGCGCCACCCGCGCTTGCACAGTCGGCGGCCGAGCCGGCGCCAACCCCACTCTGGCCGGGCTTCCGTGGACCGGACGGCATCCCCGTTTCGGACAACGACCGGCTGCCGCTCCACTGGTCCACCGCCGAGAACGTCGAATGGAGCGTCGACGTGCCGGGTTCCGGCTGGTCGTCGCCGATCGTCGTCGGCAACACCGTCTTCCTGACCACAACGGCCAGACCGACCGAGGCGACCAAGCGACCCGAGTTCGGCACCGACTACAGCAACGAGTTCATGCGCGAGCTACGGGAACAGGGGCTTCCCTGGGAGGAAGTCCTCAAGCGCCACGACGAACGCTTCATCGAGTTCCCCGACGAGGTCGATCTCGACTACCAGTTGATCGCCTACTCGCTAGAGGACGGCGCCGAACTCTGGCGGCGCACCTTCTTCGCCGGACCGCCACCCGGAGGCCGACACTCGAAGAACACCTTCGCCTCCGAGACGCCGGTCACCGACGGCGAGACGATCTTCGTCTACACCACCGGTCTCGGTCTGTGGGCCTACTCGCTGGAGGGCGAACTGCGCTGGGAGCGGCGGCTGGATCCGTTCCAGATCTACATGGACTTCGGGACCGGCGGTTCGCCCGCCCTCACGGACGACCTGGTCGTCATCCTGAACGACAACCAGGAGCACCCGTTCCTTGCCGCCTTCTCCAAGCAGGACGGCCGCGAGTTCTGGCGCGCGGCCCGGGGGCGGCTCGCCGCCCCGCACGCCCCCAACCACCGGACCTCCTGGAGCACACCCTTCGTCTGGCGTCACGACGAGCGCACCGAAATCGTCGCTCTCGGCCCCTACACCGCGATCAGCTACGACACGATGGGCCGGGAGCTGTGGCGGCTGACCCGCCACTCGCTGCTGCCGGTACCGACGCCCTTCGCCTACCGGGGCCTCCTGTATGTGACGTCCGGCGTTCACGGCGACCAGAACCGGCCGATCACCGCGATCCGCCCCGGCGCCGCAGGCGATCTCACCCTGGCCGAGGACGAAACCGGCAACGAGTTCGTCATCTGGAACGACAACCGGGCCGGCACTTACATCCCTACTCCCGTGCCCTACAAGGGCTCCCTGTGGGTGGTCTACGACCGCGGCATCTTCGCCCGCTACGACGCGGCCACCGGAGAGCGGCTGTACCGGGCGCGGATCGAGGACTCGAACGGCCACTTCACGACCTCGCCCTGGGCCTACCGCGACCGCATCTTCGCCACCGACGAGGCCGGCACGACGTTCGTGTTCGGAACCGGCGACGAGTTCGAGCAGCTCAACGCGAATCCGCTGAACGAGATGACCCTCGCGTCTCCGGCGCTGGCCGGCGACCGGCTGGTCATGCGAACGCGGTCGAAGCTGTACAGCATCCGCGAGGACTGACGGACAGCCGGCATTCTCCCTCCAGGAAGGAGAGACTCGCCCGGACTTCTCCTTCTCACGAGGAGAACCTGATCGGTGGCGCACCCAGTGGTCAGACGATCCGGACTTCCGGCACCGGCAGAATGAACCTGCCGCCGCGGCGGCGGAACTCGGCCTGCTGGGCGAGGATCTCCTCTTCGAAGTTCCAGGCCAGGAGCAGAACGTGGTCCGGCGCCGGTTCTTCCAGGAGCCGCTCCGGCGCGACGATCGGGATGTGGGAGCCCGGTGTGTAGCGGCCCTGCTTGAGCGGGCTGCGGTCGGCGATGAAGTCGAGCGTTTCCGGGCCTAGCCGCAAGAACTCAAGCAGCGTGCTGCCCTTGGCGGGCGCGCCGTAGCCGGCGAGACGGCGGCCCTCGGCCTTGAGGCCGTTGAGGCAGTCCACGACCTCCGCCTTCAACCCGCCGACTCGGTCGGCGAACGTGCGCCAGGTGTCGAAGCGGTCGATGCCGAGCTGCTTCTCGGCGGCGAGGACCTCTTCCACGCTGCGGTCCACGTCGCCCTCGCCGCGGCGCATCACGGTCGCCCGGAGTTGGCCATGGTGGATCGGCAGCCGTTCCGCCCGCACGACCTCCATGCCGTGGTCCGCGAAGTGCCGCATCATCGGGCCCAGCGCCCAGTAGGAAACGTGCTCGTGGTACACGGTGTCGAACGCGAGCTGGTCGAGCAGGTCGACCAGATAGTGAGCCTCGACGACGAAGGCGCCGCCGGGCGCGAGGACCTCGTCGAGGCCCGATACGAAGCCTGAGAGGTCGGGGATGTGCGGAAACGTGTTCGTCGCGGTGATGAGCGCCGCGGGGCCCCAGCGGTCGGCGATCTCGCCGGCTGTGTCCGCGCCGAAGAAGCCCCGGTACCGCTCGATCCCGGTTTCGCGGCTGAACTCGGCCAGGTTCTCGGCCGGGTCGACGCCCAAGGTCCTGGCGCCGCGATCGCGGAAGCAGCAGAGGAGCGAAGCGTCGTTGCAGCCGATATCGATGACGAGGCCGCCGTCGGCGAGGTCATGCCTGGCAGTCAGCGCGGCCGCCAGGTCATCGAAGTGGGCCCGCAGCGTGTCGGAGGCGGAGGACACGTAGAGGTAGTCCGTGAACATCGCCTCCGGCGGCACGCGGTCCACAAGCTGGACGTGGCCGCAGCCGTGGCAGAAGCCGACGCGCAGCGGGAAGCGCGGTTCGGGGCGGCTCAGGTCTTCGCCGCTGGGGAACTTGTTGGCGAGCGCCGTGCTGCCGAGGTCGAGGAAGGTCTCGACGCCTGATCCGGCACAGACGATGCAGCTAGGAGGCTGCGCCATGGAACGACACGAAGTGAGTTGGTTGGCGCAGCCTCCTGGTGAGGTGGGGGCTGGGGCCAAACATGGAGTCGGCGACAGGTTTGGCGGCTCTACCCATGGTGGAACGGGGCAACGAGCTGCGAACCGTGAGACTCGTGGCCGACGGGCAACTCGTACAGGTCGGCCAGCGCCGAACGGACCGCGGCCTGCCGATCGGGCGGCACGACGAACAGCAGGAATCCGCCGCCGCCGGCGCCGCAGAGCTTGCCTCCCAGGGCGCCGGCCGCGATGGCCGCGTCGTACCAACCGTCGATCAGCGGCGTCGTGATGGAACCCGCTAGCTCCCGCTTCATCCGCCAACCCTCATCGAGGAGCCGGCCGATGCCCTCGACGTCGACGTCGCCTGCGCCCAGATCCCGGTGCAGGTCGCTCGCCTGGTCGCGCATCCTGCGCAGCGATTCCAGGTTCAGTTCCGTGCGGTCGTTCTGCTCCGAGAGCACCGCGCTCGCGTCCCGCTGGTGTCCGGTCCAGAACATGAGCACCGAACGGAACAGCTCGCGCAAGAGGTCGCCGGGAATCCGCAGGTGCTCAACCGTCACCCCGCCGTCCCGCTTGAACGACAGGAGGTTGAGTCCGCCGTAGGCCGCGGCGTACTGGTCCTGCTTGCCGATCCGCGCTCCCAGCACGTCGATCTCGATGTGGCAGGCCTCCTCCGCCAACTGCCCCGCCGAGGCGCGCTCGCCCTTGTAGGAGTGCAACGCGTTCAGCAGGCCGACGGCGAAGGCGCTCGAGCCGCCGAGACCTGTGGACGCCGGCACGTCGCCGACGGTCGAGATGTAGACCGGCGGGTCGACGCCGACGAAACGCAGGCACTCGCGCGCGATGTTGTTGTCGAGTTCGTCGATCCGCTCGACCTGCTCACTCCGGGAGTAGTTGACGCGGACCGGCTCGAAGAACAGTTCGCTGTGCCGCTTCACCGTGACGTAGACGTAGCGGTCGATCGTCGTCGACAGCACGGCGCCACCCTCGCGCCGGTAGAACGCCGGCAGGTCGGTGCCACCGCCCACCAGGGACACCCTGAGCGGCGTGCGGGTAACGATCAGGCGCGATGCGTCCACGTCAGCGAGGGTCCCGACCGCCTCAACCGTGCCGGAGGTCCCAGTCGTAGGGAATCCGGTCGGTGAACGGATCGAGCCGCTCCATCTCGTCCGGGTCGTGCGGCTCGGTGGCGGCGTTCGCCATGATCACCTGCCTGTCGCCGTACGCCTTGTACCCGTTGGCGATCCCCGGCGGAATCTGCACCAGGACGTAGTTGTCCTCGCCGAAGAACACCTCCTGGAGCTCGCCTCGGGTCGGCGAATCCTCGCGCAGGTCGCACATCACGAGCTTGGCCCGCCCGCTGATCACCGCGTTGTTGACGGTCATCGACCGGTGGACGTGCCAGGCCTTGACCGTTCCCGGCCAGGCGGTCGAGAAGTAGATCTCGCCGAAGCCGAGGAAGTGCTCGTCCGTGGCCTTCAGCATGTGCATGATCTTGCCCCGCTCGTCGACGATCTGACGAAGCGGAACCACCTTGACGCCGTGGATCATCCCTTCTCCTCCGGGTTGGCTGCCTCCGGGTTTGCCTCGCTGCCGCCGGCAGCCCAGCGCAGCGATGGGTCCAGCCGTCCCGAGTCGAGCAGCCGGTTGAGCCAGCGCAGGCGAACGAACCGCGGGTCGCCGTAGAGCGCCGCGTCGAGGCCGACGCGGCCATAGTCCTCGATCAACCTCTTCGCGCCGCCGGCAGCGTCGCGGAACTCGAAGTCCGGGAAGGCGCGAGCGAACTTCTCGAACGAAGCCCGATAGGTGCGCTCGTCGGCGGCCGGCTCGCCCCGAACCTCGATTTCGCAGCCGGGCACAAGGTCCGCAGCGATCTCGGCCAGTTCGATCACCCGGTGGTTCAGATGGTCGGCCCCGGTATTGAAGGCCTCGTTGTGAACCAGCGAGAGCGGCGCTTCGAGCACGCGACCGAATGCCGACGCCACGTCCTCGACGTGGACGACCGGCCGCCACGGCTTGCCGTCGCCGTAGACCACGACTCGCCGGTTGGCGAACGCGGCGCCCGTCAGGTCGTTCAGGACCGTGTCGAAGCGCATCCGGGGCGACAACCCGTAGACCGTGCCGTTGCGCAGGAACGTCGGCGAGAAACCGTCGCTAGCGAGTTGCCGGATCGCCTCCTCGCTCCGGACCTTGGAACGAGCGTACAAAGTGCGCGGATCGAGCGGCGAGGTTTCGTCCACCGTCTCCGTGCTCGACTGGCCGTACATGATGCAGGAGGACGAAAACAGGAAGCGACGCACCTCGGCCTCACGGGCCAGCTCGGCCAGACGCACGGAAGAGCGGTGGTTGATCTCCTCGGTCCAGGTCTCGTCCAGGTTGCCGATCGGGTCGTTCGAGAGCGCGGCGAGATGGATCACTGCGTAGAAGGCGCGCAGGTCGGCCGGCTCCAGGTCGCGGATGTCCTTGCGGATCGACGGAATCGGCAGCGGGTCGCCGGTGATCGTGCAGTCGTCGAAGTAGCCGGTGTCGAGCCCGACGACGTCGTAGCCGCGCTCCAGTAGCCACGGCGCCATGACCGAACCGAGATAACCGCGGTGCCCCGTCACCAGGACCGGACGGCGAACGAAAGCGGGCCTCATCCCGCCGCCGCCGTTCGCAGGGCCAACAGCCGCTCGGCGTGCGCGAGCAGCGGTTCGCTCCCGGTGACCAGGCCGAACGGGCAGCCCGCAGCATCGGCCGCCTGGCCGTCGCGCTCGTCGTCCCCAAGGAATGTCGTCCGGGTGAGGTCGAGGTGATGGTCCCGCTGCGCCATGAAGAGCATCCCCGGCGCCGGCTTGCGGCAGTCGCAGCCTTCGTCCCAGCCGTGCGGGCAGTAGTAGATGCGGTCGATCCGTCCGCCCGCCTCCTCCGCTTCGCCGCAGAGGCGCCGATGGACCGCGGCCAGGTCGTCCTCGGTCATTCGCCCCCGCGCGATTCCCGGCTGGTTCGACACGACGAGCACCCGCCAGCCGGCCCGGTTGAAGGCGGCGAGCGCCTCGCGGGCGCCCGGTAGCCAGCGCAGCTCGTCAGGCGTGCAGACGTACTCAGCCCGCGGCGGGCGTACGTTGAGGACGCCGTCGCGATCCAGGATGATCGTCGGCGTGCGGGCGAAGAACGCCTCGGTCAACGGCAAGCGCTCGTGGCCGCCGACGCTGTAGTAGCGGTGCTCGCTCCAGTAGGCGTGGAGTTCGCCCCGGGCGGTCAGTGCCGGATAAACCGCCTCCTCGAACAGCTCCTGACGGTCCGGCAGAAGCGGCAGCACCGCCGACTTCTCGAGGATCGCGTAGCTGATCTCGACGCCGCTGAGCCCCGGCGTCGTCCGGCCGCGGTCGAAGACGGTGACGAAGCCGTCCTCGCCCACGATCACGCTGTCGCGGGTGTAGCGGTCGCGGTTCGCGTAGACGGTGATCTGGGCCGCCGCCCCGGAGTCGACGTAGGCGCGCCACATCCGGTCGAACTGCATCGGCCAGTAGTTGTCGCAGTACAGGAGCAGGAACCGGTCGTCGAGCTGATCGGCCGCGTCCTTGACCCGGTGCGCCGTCAGGTCATCCGGGGCCGTCACCCGGTGGCTGATCTCGACACCGTAGGCCGAGCCGTCGCCGAAGTGGTCGATCATCGCCTCCGCGCGGTAACCGAGCAGCAGCAGGACGCGCTCGAAGCCCTGCTCGCGCAGCATGTCGACGACATGGCCCAGGAACGGCTTGCCGTGAAACGGAATCAGCGCCTTGGGCAGCGTGTCCGTCAGCGGCGCCAGGCGGGTGCCCCGGCCGCCGGCCAGGATCACGGCCTGGGTAGGTCGGGAGTGCATCGTTGGCTCGATCGTCGGCGCTTGGCTCGGCAGAACTTCCGGAAGCCGGCGCTTCGCGCCGGATGCCGGCGGGGACGCCGGCGCACCCAGTTTGTGCCGCGAAGCCAGCCTACTCCGTTTTAGTTGCGAACGCGCTTGCCGCCAGGGTCGTACATGGGTCGAATGGAGGTCTCGGCCGGGACACGGACGCCGGCGACCTCGATCTCGAAACGACTGGGCAGTTCGGGGAAGTCCGGCAACAGCGACATGGGGACGTAGCCGAGGCCGACGGCCGCTCCAAGGCTGTGGCCGTAGTTCCCGGAGGTGACGTAGCCGGCGATTTCGTCCCCCAGCCAGATCGGTTCGTAGTGGTAGAGCAGCGGCTGCGGATCCCGGAGCCTGAACTGGATCAGGCGCTTCGCGATGCCGCTCTCCTTCTGCCTGAGCAGTGCCTCGCGCCCGATGAAGCCGCCCGCCTTGTCGAACTTGAGGGCGAACCCGAGGCCCGCTTCGAGCGGCGAGTCCTGATCGGTGATGTCGTGGCCCCAGTGGCGATAGGCCTTCTCGATCCGCAGCGAGTCCAGGGCGTGGTAGCCGGCGTGCGCCAGACCGAACGCCTCGCCGGCAGCGACGATCTCGTCGTACACCCCCGCCACAAACTCCGTGGGAACGTAGAGTTCCCAGCCGAGTTCGCCGACGTAGGTGATGCGGGATGCCCGCACCACGCCGTAGCCCAGTTCGATCTCGCGGCTCGTCGCGAACGGGAACGCTTCGTTGGCCAGGTTGGCCGGCGTCAGGGACTGCAGCAGCGCGCGGGAAGCCGGGCCCATCAGGGAGATCACGCCCATCGCCGAGGTCACGTTCACAAGGACGCAGTGCGCGTCGCTCGGAATGTGGCCCTTGAGCCAATGAAAGTCCCGCGTCTCCGAGGTGACGGCGGTGACGATCAGGAAGCTGTCTTCCGCGAGGCGCGTCACCGTGAGATCCGCCTCGATGCCACCGCGCTCGTTGAGCCACTGGGTGTAGAGGATGCGGCCGGCACGCACGTCGACATCGTTGGCACAGACAAGGTTGAGCACCCTGGCCGCATCCCGGCCTTCCAGGCGGAACTTCGCAAACGACGACTGGTCGAACAGTCCCACGTTCTCGCGCACGGCCCGATGTTCGGCGGCCGAGTGGTCGAACCAGTTCTGGCGCCCGTAGCTGTACTCGTAGCGGGCCGGCACGCCGGCCGGCGCGTACCAGTTCGGCCGCTCCCAGCCGGCGAGTTCCCCGTGGCACGCGCCGGCCGCCTCCAGGCGGTCATAGAGCGGTGACCGGCGCACGCCCCTCGCTGTCTCGAACTGGCGATACGGGTAGTGCATGGCGTAGAGCAGGCCCAGACTCTCGGAGACCCGTTCGCGCAAGTACTTGCGGTTGCCCTGGAACGGCATGCTGCGGCGCACGTCGACTTCCCAGAGATCGGCCGGCGGATGCCCTTCGAGAATCCACTCGGAGACGACCCGGCCGATCCCGCCCGCGGACTGGATTCCGATCGAGTTCAAGCCCGCCGCGACGAAGCAGTTCTCGCACTCGGGGGCCGGGCCGACGTGGTAACGGACGTCCGGCGTGAAGCTCTCCGGGCCGCAGAAGAGCTGCAGGACCTCGGCCGACTGGAGTGCCGGCATCCGCTCCCTGGCGCCGCGGAGCAACGGCTCGAAGTGCTCGCGGTTGGCGGGGATCTCGTCGAAGCAGAAGTCCTCGGGAATGCCGTCCATGCCCCAGGGCCGCGCGTTCGGCTCGAAGACGCCGACGATCAGCTTGCCCGCGTCGTACCTGAAGTACGAGATGGCGTCGTAGTCCCGCACGACGGGCAGGTCCGCGTCAAGCCCCTCGACGGAGTCGAACCGCACGTAGTAATGCTCGCAGGCATGCAGCGGGACCTTGACGCCGAGGGATGCGGCCAGATCCCGGGTCCACATGCCGGCGCAGAGGACGACGCAGTCGGCATCGATGTCACCCTGCTCCGTCGCGACGCCCATGACGCGTCCCCCGGCGGTGCGAACGGAGGTCACCGGCACCTGCTCGACGATCCGGGCGCCGGCGGAGCGGGCGCCCGCGGCCAGCGCCAGGGTGACGTCCGTCGGACTCGCGTAGCCGTCGCCGGGGATGTGCAGTCCGCCGAGCAGGTCGGACGTCTCGAGCAGCGGCACGCGTTCCCCGATCGTCTTCGGGGTCACCACGTCGACCTCCAGCCCGAGCACCTTCGCCAGCGAAGCGCCGCGCTTGAGTTCCTCGAACCGCTCCGGGTCGGCGGTGACCGAGAAGGAGCCGCAGCGGCGATAGCCGGTCGGCTGCCCGGTTTCCTGCTCGAGGCGGCCGTAGAGCTCGCTCGTGTAGCGGGCGAGGTTCGTCATCGTGACCGACTGCCGCAGTTGGCCGAGCAGGCCGGCCGCGTGCCAAGTCGTGCCGGAAGTGATCTGCCGTCGCTCGAGCAGCAGCACGTCGGACCGCCCCGAGCGCGCCAGGTGATAGGCGACCGAGCAGCCGATCACACCGCCGCCGATGACGATCACGCCTGCGCGGCGCGGCAACTCCGGTTCCGCTACAGGGCCTGGCTCGACGGTCGGAGTCATGGTCGCGCGGAGGGACTCTAGCGGCCGAGCCAGTGACAGGCGGCGCGGGACCGCGGACACCCCGGATCGTTACGGTTGACGTAAGGCGGAAGGGCCATTAGCCTCCGAGCGGTTCGGATGATTCGGAGCTTCAAGGACAAGGACTCAAGCCGATTCTTCAACGGCACGCGCGTTGCGCGCTTCCAGGCGTTCGCCGCCCAGGCCGTGCGGCGATTGACCATTCTGGACAATGCCGAAGCCCTGCGCGATCTGGCGGGCCTCCGAAGCAACCGGCTCGAAGCGCTTCGAGGAGACCGCTCCGGTCAATACAGCATCAGGATCAACGCCCAGTGGCGCATCTGTTTCCGTTGGACCGACGACGGACCCTGTGATGTAGAGAAAGTGGACTATCACTGAAGGGAGGATTCCCCATGACCATCAAGAATCGGATGGCGCCGGTGCATCCGGGCGAAGTCCTTCGGGAGGAACTCGACAGCATCGGTCTCTCGGCCAGCGCGATGGCTCGGGCGATCGACGTTCCCGTCAACCGGGTGACGTCCATCCTCAACGGCAATCGCGGCGTCACCGCCGACACGGCGCTCAGGCTCAGCCGTTACTTCGGCACCAGCGAGCGCTTCTGGCTCAACCTCCAGCAGACCTGGGAGATCCGTCGGGCGGAGATCGACACCGGAGCGCACATCCTCGAACGGGTGGTCTCTCGGGAAACCGAAGCGCTCCGCCAAGCGGCCCAAGCAGCGAGAAGAACGCTGAACGTCACCACCCAGGCCGCCGCCTCGCTCAGGGCGCTCGAACGAAACACCGCGCTTTGCGATCAGCTGAACGCCATCGAACGGTCGTTGCGAGACCTTGGCGCCAAGAACCACGGGGCACTGGAGGCAACGCTGCGGTCATCCCAGAGTTCCCTCCACGAACTCCGGTGCAGCGGGGCCTTCGATACCGCTCTCGCCAAGCTGGAACTCACGCACCAGTGGTTGGCGGATTATGAGAAGCGGTTTCGATTGCCCACCTTCCCGGAAATCTCACGGACCTTGGACGAGTTGAATGCCTCTTCGGAAGCCATGCGCCGCGCGATCGGGTCCATGAAGAGCCCCTGGCTGGACGTTGCGAACGAATCGGGTTCGGTCAAGCGCCTAAGGGATCTGCAAGGAATCGGCGACCTCCTCTCACGAACATCTACCCTGGACTCGTCTGTCGCGGAGGCTCTCCGCACCAACCTTGGCGACTGGCGCGACCCGATTACATGGCCTCGGCGCATCTGGACCGACCTCGGAGCTCGCGCTGACTTCTACACCGACCAGGGATTCGACGTCGAACTCACGGACATGCCAGCCCCCGCCTTCTTCGAGGTCACCGAAGTCACGAGCATCCGGCCGACATTCCCCTGCCTCGCGGACGACTACGGCCCGCCTGTCCCACCATCGGACGACCCCGCCGAAGAAAGAGCACTCACGCGCACCAACAAGGCCCACGACTGGCTGCAACGGCTTGAGAGCCACCTGCGCCGCTTCATCGACAGGAAGATGTCGGAGGAGTTCGGAGAAGACTGGCCGCGCCACCAACTCCCCAACAACGTGTACGACGAGTGGCTGCACAAGAAAGAGAAGGCCGATCGTGACGGAACGCCTGAACATCCCGTCATCGCCTACGCCGACTTCAGCGACTACGTACGGGTCATCTGCAAACGGGACAACTGGCGGGTGTTCAGACCCTACTTTAGGCGCGAAGAGGACGTCCGCGAGTGCTTCCAACGCTTGCATCCGATCCGCCTGGACACCATGCACTCGAGGGCCATCACGCAGGACGACGAACTCCTGCTTTACGTCGAGGCGAAGAGGTTGATCCTACGGTTGGCGCTTGGCGGCGACGCCAACTGACGCCCTCGGCATTCACCTGCCGCCGAACCGCGCGGCGGCGCGCCACTCGGCCTGGTGCAAGGTCCCGACGGTCATCTCCGGCTAAGCTCCAAGCGGCCATGAAAGACGCCGAGACCTTCCACCGGTCCCCCATCCTCAACTCGCCCTACGAACTTCCGGGGCGACACTGGGTGTTGGACGAAAGCCGCCAGCCGACCGAGAGAATCGGCGAAGGCCGTCGCGCGGTGTCCTTCATTTCGCCGATTCCGACGGCGAGAAAGACCGGGCGCAAGGCGCAACGGCGGCTCACCCTGGATGAAGACATCGAGGCACTCGAGACGCAAGGTGGTCAGCAGTACGAACTGACGGAGCTCATCGGCGGCCTGCGCAGGGAGATTGCCGCCTGGCGCACGCTGCCGGAGTCGCAGTGGCGGGTGACGCCCGAAACCGCACGTCTGCTCAAGCACTGGCGCCATCACCGGTTCAGCGGCATCCGGCCTTTCTTCTGCCAGGTCGAAGCGGTTGAGACCACCATCTGGCTGACCGAGGTCGCACCCGCCGTCGGCAAGCGCGGACGCGACTTCCTGGAGAAGATCCAGGCGGACAGCGAGCAGGCGAACCCGGGACTCTCGCGCATGGCGCTCAAGCTCGCCACGGGCGCCGGCAAGACCACCGTCATGGCCATGCTCATCGCGTGGCAGACGGTGAACGCCGTCCGCCACCCCGCGAGCCGACGCTTCACGCGCGGCTTTCTCGTCGTCACGCCGGGCATCACCATCCGGGACCGCCTGCGGGTACTCAAGCCGAACGACCCGGACAGCTATTACGCCAGCCGCGAACTCGTTCCCCCGGACATGTTGCGCGAGATCGACAAGGCGAAGATCGTCATCACGAACTACCACGCCTTCGGGCGGCGGGAGACGATGAAGCTGGCCAGGGGCAGCCGCGCGCTGCTCCAGGGCCGCGGCCCGGAGCTCGCGACCCGCGAGACGGAAGGCGAGATGCTGGCCCGCGTGATGCCGGAGCTGATGACCATGAAGGGCGTCCTCGTCCTGAACGACGAGGCGCACCACTGCTACCGCGAGAAGGCCGGCAAGGGCGAAGAAGGCAAGCTGAAGGGCGATGACCGCCTCGAGGCGAAGCGCAACCAGGAGGCGGCGCGCGTATGGATCTCCGGCCTGGAGACGGCCCAACGCAAACTAGGCCTGAAACGGGTCATCGACCTTTCGGCCACGCCGTTCTTCCTGCGCGGCTCCGGCTACGCGGAGGGCACGCTCTTCCCGTGGACGGTCAGCGACTTCTCTCTGATGGACGCGATCGAATGCGGCATCGTCAAGCTCCCACGCGTACCGGTAGTAGACAACGTCCCCGGCGCCGAGATGCCGATGTATCGGAACCTGTGGGAGCACATCGGCAAGAAGATGCCGAAGAAAGGCCGGGGGAGCGGCGCAACGCCCGACCCGATGTCGCTGCCGAAGGAGTTGCAAACGGCTTTGGAGGCCCTCTACGGCCACTACGACAAGACGTTCCGCCTCTGGGAGGAATCCGGTATCGACGTGCCGCCCTGCTTCATCGTCGTGTGCAACAACACAGCCACGTCGAAGCTGGTCCACGACTACATCGCGGGCTTCCACCGTGAGTCCGAAAACGGCGCAGGGACCTTCCACAACGGTCGCCTGCCGCTGTTCCGCAACTTCGATCCGGCCGGGGCGCCGCTGCCCAGGCCCCGCACGTTGCTCATCGACAGCCAGCAGCTCGAATCCGGCGACGCGCTCGACAGGGGCTTCCGTGCGGCCGCCGCGGACGAGATCGACCGCTTTCGCCGGGAGATCGTTGAACGCACGGGCGACCGCCAACAAGCCGAGAAGCTGACGGACCAGGACCTGTTGCGGGAGGTGATGAACACCGTCGGCAAGGCCGGCCGGCTAGGCGGCGACATCCGGTGCGTGGTCTCCGTCGCCATGCTGACCGAAGGCTGGGACGCCAGCAACGTCACTCATGTCCTCGGTCTGAGGGCTTTCGGGACCCAACTTCTCTGCGAACAGGTGATCGGCCGCTCCCTGCGCCGGCAGTCCTACGAACTCAACGATGGCGGCCTCTTCGACGTCGAGTATGCGGACGTCTTCGGCGTGCCCTTCGACTTCACCGCGAAGCCCGTCGTAGCGCCGCCGCAGCCGCCCGCCGAAACAGTGCAGGTCAAGGCGCTCTCGCCGGAGCGAGACGACGCGGAGATCCGCTTCCCGCGGGTGGCTGGCTACCGCGTCGAACTCCCGAACGACCACCTCTCCGCCTCGTTCACGGAGGACTCCGTGCTCGAACTCACGCCGGAGCTCGTGGGTCCGACGATCACGCACAATCAGGGCATCATCGGCGAGGGCCACGATCTCACGCCCGAGCGGCTGGACGCCGTCCGCCAGTCCACGGTGCTCTACGAACTGACCAGGCGGCTGCTCTTCGAGCATTGGCGCGACGCGAACGAGGAACCAAAACTGCACCTCTTCGGCCAGTTGAAGCGCATAACGAGCACATGGCTCAAAGACTGCCTCAGATGCAAGGGGAACACGTATCCCGCGCAATTGATGATGGTCGAACTCGCAGACCGCGCCTGCGAGAAGATCGCGTATGCCGTCACCCGCGCGGAGCTGGACCATCAGCCGGTCAAGGCGCTGCTCGATCCCTACAACCCGGTCGGCACGACCCGCGGCGTGAACTTCACTACCTCGCGCACCCAACGCTACGCGACCCGGCGTCGCTGCCACCTGAATTGGGCCATCCTTGACAGCACATGGGAAGGTGAGTTCTGCCGCGTCCTCGACTCGCATCCCCAGGTCCTTGCCTGGGTGAAGAACCGCAGCCTCGGCTTCGAGGTGCCGTACCGCTTCGGCGGCGCCACCCATCGCTACGTGCCCGACTTCATCGTGACTCTCGACTATGGCCTCGGCAAAGACGAACCCCTGCACGTCGTGGTGGAAGTCAAGGGAAAGCGCGGGGAGGACGCGAAAGCCAAAAGAGAAGCCATGGACTCCTTGTGGGTGCCCGCGGTCAACGCCCTCGGATGCCACGGCTGGTGGACGTTCCTGGAACTTGAGAATCCGCACGAGATGCACGACGACTTCGACGCCCGGATCGCGACCACGCTGGAGGAACTCGCCAGTGAAGAGCGCGCCAGGGAGGCCGCCCGGTTCCTCGCCGCAATCGGCGGCACAGTGCCAGACGCCGAGTACATTCCGCGACGCCGGAGCCCGGAAGCGGGATGATCCTGGTGGACACCTCCGTCTGGATCGAGAATCTCCGCGCTCCCAACCGGGAGTTGCAGGAGCGCGTGGAGGCACGACAGGTACTGTGCCACGCCATGGTCGTCGGCGAGCTGGCATGTGGACACTTGCCCGAGCGCGACCGCTTCCTCGAGCAACTCAAGGGTCTCCCGGCGCTCAAGACCCTGTCCGCCGATGACCTCCTGGCCCTGATCGAACGACACGCCTGGATGGGAAAAGGGATCGGCTACGTGGACGCCAACCTCCTCGGCGCCGTGCTGGCGGACGGGAACGCGACCCTGTGGACGACTGACCGGAAACTCCGGCAGCTCGCGGAGGAACTCGGCATCGCCCACGTCCCTGACTCGGAGGACGGCTAGCGACATGGCGAAAAGGACCAAAAAGGTCGAAACGCTGATCCACCGCAAAGCGACGCGCCGCAACATTCCGACCGCCGAGTACCAACCGGTGATGCACGCGTATGACCGGGACCCGATCCGCCTCGCCTACGAGCGACGCAACCCGGACCTTGACCCGCAACTGATCTGGCGCGGCAAAGACATGCAGGACTGGTCCGATCTCGTCGTGCCCGCTCCGCCTCTCTTCATCCAGGAGAAGATGCATCCAAAGGTCCTGATCGACGACCTGGCCCGCATGAGCCGTCAGGCCCGCGAACAGGAAGCCGGCGACCACGCCATCCAACCCGACCTTTTCGGCGACTTCAACGGCGTGCCGGACGGCGACGCCAGGACCGAGTTCTACCAGCACGACGCCAACTGGTCGAACCGCATGGTCCTCGGCGATTCCCTGCAGGTCATGGCGTCACTGGCTGAACGCGAAGGGCTGCGTGGAAAGGTGCAGTGCATCTACATTGACCCGCCGTACGGCATCAAGTTCAACTCGAACTTCCAGTGGTCAACGACGAGCCGGGACGTCAAGGATGGGAAGAAGGACCACATAACTCGGGAGCCGGAGCAGGTCAAGGCGTTCCGGGATACCTGGCGGGACGGTATTCACTCGTACCTGACGTATCTGCGGGACCGACTGGCGGTGGCCCGAGATCTGTTGACAGAGAGCGGCAGCGTCTTCGTGCAGATCGGGGATGAGAACGTGCATCGGGTGCGAGCGCTGATGGACGAAGTGTTCGGGGCGGAGAACTTCGTCGGCCTGATCGCGTTCAAGAAGAGTAGTTCAGCTACGGCGAGGTACCTGTCGTCCACGTCTGACTACCTTTGTTGGTATGGGCGATCAAGCGATCGCTTGAAGTACCGCCCGTTGAAGCAGGAGAAAGTACCTGGGGGCGCCGGAGGAGCCGCGTACACGCTGGTGGAGGAGCTACCTGGGCACTGGCGTGGCCTCGGTTCCGCCGAGATGGCTAGCGTCAATGACGACGACATCAAGAGCAGGTTGTTCCGTCTTCAAACCCTGACGAGTCAAAGGCAGGGAAGAGACACCGGCCCGGGCTCGGCGATGGGCTTTGACTACACCTTCCAAGGAGCGCGCTTCTCGCCGTCTCGTGGAAGAGGATGGACGACAACCAAGCGAGGACTCGATCGGCTCGATCGGGCCGGGCGGATTGGTGGATCCGGGAAGTCCATCAACTACAGGCGGTACTTCGCGGACGCCCCCACGTTTGAGACCTACAACATCTGGGACGACACACAGTCCGGCAGCGGGATGGCCAAGACGTACGTCGTTCAAACCAACGTCAAGGTCCTGCAACGCTGCATCCTCATGACCACCGATCCCGGCGACCTCGTTCTCGACCCAACGTGCGGCTCCGGTACTGCCGCGTACGTCGCTGAGCAGTGGGGCCGCCGCTGGATCACCATCGACACGTCCCGCGTCGCACTCGCTCTCGCCCGTGCCCGCATCATGGGGGCTCGCTACCCGTACTACCTGCTAGCCGACAGCCGCGAGGGCCAACTCAAGGAAGCGGCGCTCCATCGCAAGACCCCCTCGGAAGCGCCCACATACGACGACGTCCGCCAGGGCTTCGTGTACGAACGCGCCCCCCACATCACGCTCAAGTCGATCGCCAACAACGCCGAGATCGACGTCATTCACGAGCGGATGCAACCCGAGGTCGAAGCCGCACTTAGCGATCTCAATCGCGCTTTGCAGGATCACGCCATGCCATTCACCGTCGGGACAGGTGGACGCAAGGGTACGGAGATCGACTTCGGAGCGCCCTCGGGAAGCACAGTCACTCTTCCGTCAGGCGAGTCGGCCTCCGCCAACGGCTTACTCGAATGGGAAGTACCCAGAGAGCCGGAGAGTGACTGGAACGAGGTCGCGCGCCAAGCGCACGAGCGCTTCTGGCAGGCCCGGATCGCCCGCCAAAGCGAAATCGACGCCTCTATTGCCGCGCGCGCGGAGTTCGAGCACCTCTACGACAAGCCCTACCAGGATCACAGAAAGGTCCGCGTCGCCGGCCCCTTTACCGTCGAGAGTGTTTCGCCGCATCGCCTGGCCGCCCTGGACGAAGACGATGAACTCCTCGTCGCCGAGCCCCGCGCGAGCCACGACGGGGGCGCGGACGTGCCCCGCCAGGAGTTCGCCCACGTGATTCTCGAGAACCTCCGCACCGCCGGCGTTCAGCAAGCCAGAAAGGCCGGCCGGATCGCCTTCTCGTCGCTGGAGCCCTGGCCCGGCGATCTCGTCTGCGCCGAGGGCCGCTACCTGGACGGTGACGGCAAGGAACGGAGCGCCGGCGTCTTCATCGGTCCGGAGTTCGGCACCGTCTCCCGCCCGGACCTTGTGAGCGCCACTCGCGAGGCCGCCGACGCCGGCTTTGACGCCCTGATCGCCTGCGCTTTCAACTTTGAAGCCCACGCGACCGAGTTCACGAAGCTCGGCCGCGTCCCCGTTCTCAAGGCCCGCATGAACGCCGACCTGCACATGGCCGACGACCTCAAGAAGACGGACACCGCCAACCTCTTCGTGATCTTCGGCGAACCGGACATCGACATCGAACCCGCCACCGGCAGCAACGGCGAGCCGGACTGGCTACGGGTCCGGATCAACGGCGTCGACGTCTTCGACCCATCCGCCGGCGAAGTCCGCAGCGATGGCCCCGAAGGCATCGCCTGCTGGTTCGTGGACACCGACTACAACGAAGAGAGCTTCTTCGTCCGCCAAGCCTACTTCCTAGGCGCCGGCGACCCCTACAAGTCCCTCAGAACCACATTGAAGGCGGAGATCGACGCCGACGCTTGGGCCACTCTGCACAGCGACACCTCCCGCCCCTTCCCTAAACCCACCACTGGCCGCATCGCCGTCAAGGTCATCAATCACCTCGGCGACGAAGTGATGAAGGTGTTCGCCGCTCCTGACAGCGTCTCGCTCATTCCCCCCTGAGTTTCTTGCGGAAGTTTCTCTTCCAAGCCGCTCGCCAATCCCAGAAGGGACTTGGTTCGGTCTTCAATTCCCCGGCTTCACTCTTTAGGCGCATCGGCGATTCGACCCATCGATGTTCGCCTGTTCCCACGTCGATGTGTGCGCCGGGGCTCTCGCTAATCGTCGCGGCGAACGCAGCCACTCGGGCGTTGCCCTCCAACTCTCGTCTAACTGCATCGGCACGGTCGATGTCGGCGCCTCTGATCCTGACCGGCCTCAATCCGACCTCGGTGTTGTTGGTGCAGACGTGACAGATCGCCTCCGAGCCATCCATGAATCGCAAAGTGCAGAACTCCTCGGTGGTGTCTCTGGTTTCAAATCTGACCCGGAAGGGGGTTCCGCAATGTTCCTGCAACTCAGGCCATCCCGTTCGATCCTCTTCCACTCGTTGGGCTGCCGTGAAGACAGCGTGCGAGTCCGAAGATCCCACCCAGTGAACAAACACCTCGGCATCGGAAAGACGCTCGCCGTACGTAGGCACCGGACGGTCGCCACCTCCAGGCAGTAGGTCGAGCCCCCGAAGCGCGGCGGACCGGATGGCCGACCACTTCTTTGCCAAGAAGGACGCAACGTGCCGTCTCTTCACGCCCAACCAGGTAAGTACGGCCACAAGCAGCCTAGCCAACGCAATCCAGAACACTCACCTTGCCTCCTGGCTCAATCCACTTCAAGCGCGACGACCACCACACCGCATTCTACTTGCCGCCAAAGCGGAACCGGCCTAGCGGCCGGCGCCATTCTCTGGCCGCCTTCGGCGGCAGCGGGTCAGAAGACCCGCGTACCCAGTGGGCGGCCCGTGACAGCGCAGCGGGACCGCTGCGAACGCTGCTAGCCTCGGCTCCTGCCCATGCGATGTTGCCACCTGCAAGCGCTGGCCCTCGTTCCACTTGCAGCGCTGGCCCTGGCCTGCGGCACCGATCCTGAGCCGGCGCTCGAGTCCACAGCCGAACCGCCGCGACGCGTCTTCCTGATCACGGTCGACACCCTGCGCGCCGATCATCTGGGCTGGCATGGCTATCCCCGGGACACGAGTCCGCGGCTGGACGAGTGGGTCGAACGGGGCGTCGTCTTCGAGCGGGCGATCGTCCAGTGGCCGAAGACCGGACCGTCCTTCGCCTCGATGTTCACGAGCCTCTACCCGCACACGACCGGACTGATCAACACGGCCGCGCAGACGATTCCCGACGACTACCTCGCGCTGCCGGCCTGGTTCCAGGAACGCGGCTTCACGACGGCGGCGGTGATCTCCAACCCGGTGCTGAGCCGGGAACTCGGCTGGGGCCGCGGCTTCGACCGCTACGAGCAGACCTGGATAGATCAGGCGACCCTGGACGCCGTCGACGAACTTCCGGTCGAGCAGCGGCCGATGGCGTTCCGGCGTCACGTGTGGGCCGACCGCGTGAACGAGCTGGCCGGGCCTCTGCTCACCTCGCTGGCCTCCGAGGAGCGGCTGTTCGTCTGGCTGCACTACACCGACCCGCACGTCCCCTACCTGCTCCAGCCCGGCACCGGGAATCCGTTTCTGGACGATGAGCACTATGTCGGCGACGAAATCGTTGACTTGACGGGCGCCGAGGGACGCGCGCTCGGCGACCACCGGGAACTCCGCTACTACGTGGCCCAGTACGACGCGAACGTGTGGGTCACGGACCGCGCGATCGGCGCCATGCTTGACGAGATCGCCGCCCTCGGCATGGAGGACGGGAGCCTGCTCGTACTGACCGCCGACCACGGCGAGGAGCTGAACGAGCACGGGGTGCCTTTCGAACACGGTCCGGTGCCCTACAACAGCAGCGTCCACGTGCCGCTGGTCGTCGTCGGCGAGTCCTGGGTCACTGCCGGTCAGCGCGTCGAGCAGCCGGTCGAGTTGATCGGCCTCTTCCCCACCCTGGTCGAGCTGCTGGGAGAACCGATGCCCGAGGGCTTCGAGGGCCGCAGCTGGACGCCTCTGCTGCGGGGACAGCCCCAGGCCGACGAAGCCGAAACCGGCGCCGCTTCGGATCCGATCGCCTTCGCCGACGCCGGGGCCTACCAGCGTCACCTGCGGAGCATTCAGGACGGCGAGTGGCAACTCGTCCTGCGTCCGCCGAACCGGGACCACGAAAAACCGACGATCGAGCTCTACCACCTGCCATCCGACCCGTTGCAACTCAGAGACGTGGCCTCCGAGTTCCCGGAGGTCAAGGACCGCCTGGGACGTCGGCTCAGCAGGTGGATCCGCACCTCGCCCGCGAACGTCACGCCACAAACCGAGGCCGCGCGCAAGGCGCTCGAGGCGATGGGTTACCTGGAGTGACGGAGGATGAGGCAGGGCCGCCGCCGTTCACGATCGAGCGGGTCAGCGTCATCATCCCCTGCCTGAACGCCGCCGAGACCCTGGACGCGCAGCTCGAAGCGCTCCGCCGGCAGACTTGGCAGGGCGACATCGAGGTGCTGGTCGCGGACAACGGCTCGATCGACGGCTCCGCGGACCTGGCCGCGTCCTGGCGCGACCGGATGCCCGGCCTGCGCGTCATACCCGCCGCCAACCGCAGGGGACCGGCGCACGCCAGAAACGTCGCCGCGGCGGCGGCCACCGGCGACGTCCTTCTCTTCTGCGACGCCGACGACGAAGTCGCCGAGGGCTGGATCGACGGCCTCGTACCCCAGTTAGAGCGCCACGAGGCGGCGGCGAGCCGGCACGAGATCGAGCGTCTGAACGACGAACAGGCGCGACGGTTGCACGGCGACGCTGCGCAGCAGCACGGCCTGTGCAGCTACACGAACCCGCCCTTCCTCGAGCACGCCGGCGGCTGCGGCCTCGGTGTCCGGCGCCACGTCTTCGAAGAGCTCGGCGGCTTCGACGAGGAGTACGTTGCGCTGGAGGACACGGATCTCTGCTGGCGCCTGCAGCTCGCCGGTCACCGCCTCGTCTTCGCGCCCGAAGCGATCGTCCACGTGCGGTTTCCGGTAACCCTCGCAGACGCCTTCCGTCAGGCGGCGCGCTACGGACAGTACAACGTGTACATCTACACGCGGTACCGCTCGCGCGGCATGCCGCGGCTCCCGGCACTGCCGGGCCTGTTGCGGCTCGCATCGCTCCTGCTGCGGAGTCCCCAACTCCTGTCCAGATCGAAGCGCGGCCGGTGGATCTGGCTTGCCGGCTGGCGGCTGGGACGGCTCCGGGGCTGTCTGCGCTACCGTACCTTTGCCCTCTAGCATCCCGACAGCGGCTGGCTGTGGCCTGAACCGCGGATCAGGCGCATCGTTGTGTATAGTGATACACAACTTGGTGTGTCGGTCGTGGAACGAAACAGCGGACGACTTATCCGTATGCTCCAGCAGGACGGCTGGGTGCACGTGGCCACCAAGGGCAGCCACCGGCAGTTCAGCCACCCCGCCAAGCCTGGACGAGTCACCGTGCCGCATCCGAAGAAGGACATACCTCGCGGAACGGCCGCGTCCATCTACAGGCAAGCTGGCTGGAGAGCCTGAACAGGAGGAAACAGATGCGCTACGTGTCCTTCATCCACCGGGACGACGCCGGTTACGGCGTGAGCTTTCCCGACTTCCCAGGCTGCGTCTCCGTCGGCGACACGGTCGACGAAGCCGTGCGGCGCGGTTGCGAAGCCTTGGCCTTTCACGTCGAGGGTCTCGTAGCGGACGGCGCCCGGATTCCGTCCCCAACGTCGATCGAAGCGATCAAAGCCGACGCGGACCTCGCCGACTGGCGTCAGGGGGCGGACTTTGTGCTGATTCCGCTCTTGCTGGACCGGGGATCTTCGCGGCGGGTCAACATATCTCTCGACCGCGGCCTGCTCGAGGCGATCGACGACGAAGCCAGGGAGCGCCGCATGACCCGGTCGGCCTTCCTGGCGAGCGCGGCACGCCACGAGATCGAGGGGACGTGACCGAAGCGCCGCAGGACGTCGGCGCCGGGTCGTGACGGACGCCGCCGGGCCCGAGGCGAAGCAGCGGCTGCTGCACTCGACGGTCAGCGCGTACGGCACCCTGTTCGTCCGGCTGATCATCGCCTTCGGCACTCGGGTCATCCTGGCGCGACTCATTCTGCCCGAGGGTCACGGTACGTACGAGCAGGCGCTCCGCGTCGTGATGATGCTCTCCGCGGCGCGCGACCTCGGGCTGACGCACCACCTGATGCGCGACTCGCGGGAGTCCTACGGCACCGTTCTGGCCTGGAGCCTCGGCGCCGGCACCGTCCTTTCCCTGGCGCTAATCGCCGCTGCCGACCTCTTCTCCTACCTTCCCGACCTGCCGAGCGTGCTGCGCGCGATGGCGGTCTGGATCGTGATCGACGCCGTGATCATGGTCTACCGAACTTTCTTCGAGCGGAAGCTGCTGATCCGCGAGATCGCTGGCTTCGAAGTGCTGCGCGGCCTGTTGTTCGGCGCTATCGCGGCTCTGCTGGCGCTGAACGGCGCCGGAGTCTGGTCCTTCGTGGGCGGCGAACTCGCCGCCGCGGCCGTCTTCGCCCTCCTCCTGCTGTGGCGGGCCCGCGGACGGGTTCCCCTGCACCTGGACATGCGGCGCATCCCCGGGCTGCTCAAGGCGAGCCGTTACCTCTTCGTCGTCTGGGTCGCGTTCCAGGTCTTCAACTACGTCGACCCCTTCATCGTCGAGTTCTTCTCGACCACGGCGTTCGTCGGCTACTACGCCCAAGCCTACTGGCTCGCGTTCCTGGTTCCGCTGACCCTGACCGTCCGACCGCTCCTGCCGGCCCTGGTCGAGTTCCGCGAAGACCAGGTCGAGTTCGCCGAAACGCTGCGCCTCGGCACGATCGTCTTCCTCTCCGGCATCGTCGTCTCCGCCTATTTCCTATTCTTCAACGTGGAGAAGGTGGTCCTGCTTCTGTTCGGGCCGAACTGGGTCGACGTGGGGCCGCTGCTCCGCGTCCTCTGCCTGGTGCCGCTCGTCGACGTGTTCACGACCACCGGCGGCGAGGCGCTCAAGGTCCAGAACCGGGACCGGCTGTGGCTGACCACGGTCGTCCTGAACATGGCCGCCCTGATCGCGTTCGGCGTCGCCTTCGCCTACCACTGGGGTCCCATCGGGATGGCCTGGGCGAATTTCGCGCGCCTCGGCAGCCTGCTCATGTTCATCAAGGTGCTCGGCCTGTTCGCCGGCCGGCGGCGCCCCCTCGTAGGCAACCTGGCCCAGGTCTACCTGCTGCCGCTTCCCTTCTTCCTTGCCACGGCGTGGCTGCTCCCCGCCGGAAGTTGGGAGCGACTCGCCGGCAGTCTGGCCGCTGCCGCGCTCGGCGGCGCCGTGCTTCTGCTTCGCTTCCTGCCGGACTACCGGCGGTTCTTCCGCCGGGCGGGGGCGACGCCTGAGGCGGGCAACGCGGAGATCGGAACGACCTCGTGACCGATCGGCGGGCCTTGCGACTTCTCGGAGCGTCCGTCGCAGCGCTGCCGCTACTGACGTTGCTGTTCCTGCCGATCCGCACGATCGACGACGCATTCATCACGTTCCGCTACGCCCGCAACCTCGCCCATGGCGACGGCCTCGTCTTCAATCTCGGCGAGCGGGTCGAAGGGGCCACGAGCCTGTCGTGGACTCTGCTGCTCGCGGCAGTGGAGACCCTCCGCCTGCCGGTCGAGCCGGCGGCGTTCGTGCTCGGCGTGGCCTTCGCGCTGCTGGCGCTCCGCGAGTCGTACCTCCTCGGCCGCAGCCTCGGCGCCTCCGCCGGCGCCTGCCTCGCCGCGGTCGCGCTGGTGGCGGTTCACGGCCGCTTCTGGCTGGTTGCGGGTAACGGACTTGAGGGCGGCCTGTTCGCGTTCCTTGTCGTCCTCGTGGCACGTAAGACCGTCGAGGAAGCGGACACGCGGCTGATCGGCGTGATTCTGGGGCTGCTCTTCATGACCCGGCCGGAGAGCCTGATCGTCCTGCCGATCGTCGCCGGCTATCAGTTGCTGGGAACGTCCGGATCCGGCGACAGAACTGCAGCGCGTACCCGGGCCCTCACGATCTCGGCGGCCGCTCTGGCGGTCGTCGGCGCCGTCACCATCTGGCGGCTCGGCTACTACAGCGCCCTCCTGCCCAACTCGGTGGCCGCCAAGTCCGCGGTCTCGACCGGAACCGAGACGCTGATGGCGAATCTGGTGTCGGGCCTCTCCTACACTGTCCGCTTCGAGATCGCACACCTGCCGCTGATCCTCGGAACCGCGTTCGCCCTCATCCTCGCTCCGAAGGCGAAGGCCCTCTGGTTCTGCCTGTTCGTCGTCATGGCAGAACTCCCGGCCGTCCTCATCAACGGCGGCGACTGGATGCCCCACTACCGGCTCTTGACGGTGTTCGCACCGGTGCTGGCGGCTCCGCTGGCCCTCTGCCTCTCAAGTGCGTTCGAGGACTGGGACATGCCGGGCCCCGCCAGACGGCGCTCAGCCTGGGTGCTCGCCGTGCTGTCCGTGAGCGCCGTCTTCATGCTCAGCCGCAGTCCCTGGCAGACCACGCCCGGCCCGCGCTTCACCTTCCATCCGATCACGAGCTGCTACCAGTTCATGGCGACCCGCCTGAAGCCCCACCTCGCGCCCGACGACATCGCCGCCGCCGAGGCGGTCGGGCTCTTCGGCTGGATCCTCGACGAAACGACGATCCACGATCCCCTCGGGCTCGTCGACGCTCATCACGCTCGCCACGGCGAGTACCACCTGAACTGGGGCAAGACGGACTACGATCACCTCCACCGGGTTCGCCCCGCGGTCCTCGTACTCCACGAGGGTTCGGTGGTGACGCCCGAGAAGATCGACCGCGGCACCGACGGCCACTTCGCCCGCGACTACTCCGCCTGGTTCGTCAACCAGCAGCCGCCCTGCGCCCCTTACCGGCTCATCGTGTACATCGACAACGATCGGCTGGAACGCCTTCGCCCGGCGCTAACCGGCCTCGTCATCGAGCCACTGCCGGCGGGCTAGCGCGGCAGAAGGTCCGAAAGCCGGCGCTACGCGCCGGGTGCCGGCGGAGACGCCGGCGCACCCAGTTACTGCCGCGCTAGCCGGCAGGCAACCGCCGGCGCAGCCAGATCGAGCCGAAGTGCGTGTCGTAGTCCTCGACCTCGACCGGCCGGTATCCCGGAATCGTTCGTTCCAGGAAGGGCTCGTCGAAGTGACGGATCATCGGCGCCGACAGCAGCATCTCGAACTCCCGGTTGAAGCTCAGGAAAGCCTGCAGGACCATCGCCTCCGTACGGTAGAGCGGCCACTTGGCGCGGAAAATGTACTGCTCGGCCGGGTAGGGAGTGTTGTACGGGAAGTGGATGTCGTGGACGTGGACCACGACGCCGGGCCGCAGCCGCGGCAGCACTTCCAGGAAGAGGAACGCAACGTCCCCGCCCAGCTTCAGCACATGGGTCGAGTCGATGAACAGCACGTCGCCGGCAGCCAGGGCCTCGAAGAGTCCGAGGTCCGTCGCCTCGACCTTCGACACGATCGCGTTCACGACCGGCTCCTCCAGCTCGTTCAGCCGGCCGGTCGGGAACGGATCGACACAGGTCATCTCGCAGGCGCGGCCGTCACGACCGTTCGCTGCCGCGGCCAGCCACGCGTAGTAGGTCGAGAGGCCGGATCCGATCTCGACGTAGCGCGCCGGCCGGAGATCCCGCACCATCAGGTACGTCGTGAGCGCGTCAATGACCGGGAAGCCGGGGCCGTAACCCAGCGCCCGGATCTCGTTGTGCGGCGACAACGCGTCGAACTCGCCGCCGTGGGTTTCCACCAGAGCCGCTAGAAGCGACTTCATCGCCTCCAGGTCGTAGTCGACACCCACCAGCTCGCTAGGCCGATCCCAAAGCTCCCGCGTCTCCGCAACTTCCGGCAGCACCGGCAGCGGCGAGTAAAAGTCCGCCGTACGCGCCACGTTCCACCCCAGTCGCCGCAACGCGGCGAACAGGGCCGCGTGCGACCGGCGGTAGATCGCTCTCAGCAGCTTGACCATCGAATGCCGACGATAGCCCGACCAGTGTGAACCGGCGGCGTCCAGCCCGCGGTGGGGTCCGGAGGGGAGGGTCCCAGCGGGCTGGAGGCCAGCGACTGCCGAGGACGTACGGCCAACTACAGCCGTAGCGGAGCGCAGCCGACCGAAGCGAGCGCTAGGTCTCTCCACCCACCAAGAGAACGCGAGCGTCCGTCTGGGACCCTCCCCTCCGGACACCGCCGCAGGCGGGTGTCAGCGCCGTAGCAGCCGCAGCCCGGCGACGAAGGTGCGACCAGGCGTGACGTAACCGGGAACCTCGAAGTACTCCTCGTCCAACGCGTTCTCGATGCGGACGAAGGGCTGCCACAGGGACCGGGTGTAACTGAGGTGAAGGTCGAACTTGGCGTAGTCGTCCATGACTGCGCCGTTCGAGTTGATCCGGTCCGAGACGACCGCCGCCATCACCGCCGCCGAGAACCGTTCCGTCGGCCGCAACTGCGCGACCAGGGTGGTGCGGTTCTTCGGCCGCCGGGCCAACGGATCGCCCGTCGACTGGTCTTCCGTCTCGTTGTACGTGTGGGACAACTCCAGGCTGTAGTCGACATTCGGGCGGTATCGCAGCGTGAACTCGGCGCCGCTTGAACTCGCATTCGCCACGTTGCGGAAGGAGAAGGTCGGGAAGTAGAACTGGATCAGTTGATCGAACTCCATGTCGAACCACGTGAGATCGGCGCTGACGCCCGATTCGCCAAAACGCTGTTCGACGCCGATGTCGAAGCCCTCCGTGGTCTCCGGCAGCAGATTCGGGTCGCCCGAGCCCGGGTAGTAGAGCTCGTTGAACGTCGGCGCCCGGAACGCGGTGCCGTAGCTGCCGTGGACACGGCCCCGGCCCTCGGCCCACGAACTCGACAACGTGACGCGGTGACTGGTCTCCGACCCGAACGCCGAGTGCTCGTCGCCACGCACGGCGGCAGTGACGTGTGTGTTGTCCGTGATGGACCACTGGTCCTGCACGAACCAGGAGTCGAGGTCGGCTTCCTCGTCGAAGTTGCCGGCGCTCACTCCCTTGCGCGTTTCGGTCGAGTAGCCCAGGTTGAGGACGTTATCGGCGCCCAGCATCACGTCCGACTGAAGGTCGATCTGCCGAATCTGCGAATCGACCTGGTAGTTGTTCCATAACGTGTCCGGATCGGTGCCGCGCAGGAGTCCCTCGGTGCGGCCGACTCGCACCGTCTGGCGCCAGAAGGAACCAAGAGCCTTCTCGATCGTGAGCGCCAGGGTCTCGTCGTCTTTCGCGGCCATCGCATTCAGATCCTCGGGACCGAAGCCGTCGAGCGCCGTGTCGCCGCGCGCGGAGCGGACCCGCAGGTCGACGCGGCCGTCCTCGAGGAAGGCAGCGCCCATCCGGGCGCTGTAGGTCTGGTTGTCGAAGGGATCGTCCTCCAGGGGCTGGCCTTCGATGTAGCGGTGGGAAACGGCATCGGTGCTCACGTCGGTCCCGGAGACGCTGTAGTCCCACACGCCAGCGCCCCCAAGGAAGCCGAAGTCGAACCGCTGGTGTTCGTTGCTGCCCGCCTCGGCCGTCGCGTTCAACCGCCAGCCCGGTTCGCCCCGCCTGGTCGTGATGCTGATCACGCCGGTCATCGCCTCGGAGCCGAACGTCGCCTGCGGGCCGCGAAGGACCTCGATTCGCTCGATGTTGGCGGCCAGCAGGTTCGAGAAGTCGTAGCTGCCGACGGTGACCGAGTTGATCCGGATGCCGTCGACCAGGACGGCCGCTTGGCCGCCAGTGCCGCCGCGCACCCTCACGGTCGCGACCTTCCCCGGGCCTCCGGTCTGGGTGACCTCGACGCCGGGTACCGTTCGGAGCAGGTCGAGGACCGCCACCTGGTTGCGCTGCTCGATCTCCTCGGCGTCGATCACCGTAACCGCGCTGCCGACCTCGGAGCGAGGCGCCTCGTAGCGGTTCGCGCTGACGACGATCTCCTCCTCGACGATCGGTGTTCCAGCTTCGGTTTCGGCTTCTTCCTCGCCAAACGCGACCGCCGGCGCCAGCATGAGCACCGCCAGCACGACGCTCCAGCGCCTGCTCACCCACTCCGTTCCTGTTCGACTGTTCATTCGGGCCTTCCTCCCCCTTCGGGATTCCCGCTCCGGGCGGCCTTCCGGGCCGGTGGAGCGTCGATTGCCTCGGCAGGCAGCCAGGTTTCCTGACTTACCTTCGTCCTACTGACCGGCCCTTCCCATTCCCGTGCGGAACAGTGGTCGTCGCCGGCTTCGTCCGGATCACAGTCGCGGGGCGGTGGGAGATTCTCACTCCCCTTCCCTTGATCTGCCTGCGTCCTGGTGTGGTGCTCGGATCCCTGCCGTCGTACTCCTCTTGGCTGTTCCAGGAATCAAGCGACGGACCGCGTAGTGTAGCAGTGCGACTCAAGAGACGCCAACAGGCCCGCGCGCCCTACAATGCGAGCCGTGCAAGCCCCGTCATCCCGCACCGAATCAGACCTCGGCCCGAACCGCGCTGGTGAGCAGTTGTCGCTGTTGTCGGACCAGCCGGACACGGCGATCCGCATCCACGCGTCGAACCGCCTGGAGACACTGGCGGAGCGGCTCGCGGACGAGATGCGGCGTCATCCCGCGGCGCCGCTCGAGCCGGAGCGCGTCGTCGCGCCGGACCCGCTGCTGGGGCAGTGGCTTCGACTCGAACTGGCCACGCGCCTGGGCGTCGCCGCCCACCTGCGGGTCGAACTGCCGGCGGAGTTCGCCTGGGCCGCCATGCGCGAGGAGGTGGAGGCGCTGACCGGAGAGTCCGTGTACGGACCGCCCTACCTCCGGTGGCGGATCTTCGACCGGCTCGGAGAGTGGACGGGAGGTGCGGGCGAGATCGCCAGCTACCTCGCGGACGGCGATCCCCGCAAGCGCTTCGAGCTCGCCGACCGGCTGGCCGTCGCCTACGACCGCTGCCGCGTGTACCGGCCGGAGAGCATCCGCGCCTGGCAGCGAGGAGCGGCGGACGGCTGGCACGCGCGACTGTGGGCGGAACTCGCCGCGGCGGACTCCGAGCCGCGGCACTGGGTCGACGCCATCGACAGCTATCGGGAAGCGCTCACGGGACGCGCGGCGGGGACGCCGAGGCAGCGCGTCAACTTCTTCCATGTCGCGGAGATGTCGCCCACCTACGTCGAGGCGCTGCGTCTCGCCGCGTCGGTGATGGACGTCCACCTGTACGTCCTGAGCCCGAGCCAGAGCTTCTGGACCAGCCCGGCCGCGCAGGTCGAAGCCGGAGAACCGGACGAACTGCTCGACGCCTGGGGCCGGTCGGCAGGGGACCTGCGGGACCAGCTCCTCGCCGAGCCGGACGCCGTCGTCGTCGCCAGCGGTCCGCGAGAAGACGACGTGCCGCGCGCCGCCACCTGCCTCGCCGCGGTGCAACGGGACGTTCTCGGCGCCGCCCCGGGTGCCCAGGACAGACCCGCCGAACCCACCCGGGCGGACGACTCGATTCAGATCCACGTCTGCCACTCGCCCACCCGCGAAGTCGAGATACTGCACGACCGCCTGCTCGGCATCTTCGACAACCACGACGGCATCGAGCCCGCCGACGTGCTCGTGCTCACGCCGGACCTCGACACCTACGCCCCGCTGATCGAGGCCGTGTTCGGCGCCGCCGGCCGCATCGGCTTCAGCATCGGCGCGCGGCGGCTGAAGGAAGGCGCCGCCCTGACCGCCTTCCTCGACCTGCTGGCGCTGCCGGGCTCGCGCTACACGGCGAGCGACCTGCTGGCGCCGCTGCTCGCCGAGTCCGTGCGCCGCTGCTTCGGCATCTCCGACACCGACCTCGCGACGCTTCGCGGCGGCGTCGCCCGCTCGCGGGTGCGCTGGGGCGTGAACGCCGAGCACCGAACCGAACTCGACGTGCCGGCGTCGGCGAACCACAACTGGCGCCGGGGGCTCGACCGGCTGGTCCTCGGCTACGCGCTCGACGAGGGCGACGTCCTGGCCCGCGGCATCAACCCCTGTGCGCTCGACGCGCGTGGCTTTCACGACGGCGCCGCCGACTACGAACTCCTCGGTCGCTTCCACCGCTACTGCGAACTCGCGGTCGGGCTGGGGGACTGGATGACGGCCGAGCGGGAGGCCGGCGCCTGGACGAACCGTCTGCGAAGCGACGTCCTCGACGGGTTCTTCGACGCCGGCATCCGCACCGGTTCCGAAGCCGCCCGGGAGGTGGGCACGGTGTCGCGCCTGATCGAGGACTTCGACGACGAGTGCAGGCAGGCCGGCAACGCCGGCCCCATTCCGTTCCCGGTGCTGCGCGAGGTGCTGAGCGACCTCGCCGCGCAGTCCGTCCGGTCGGCGCCCCGGCTCGCGGACGGCATCGCCGTCGCGGCGCTGGTCTCGGGGCAGATCTTCCCGGCGAAGGCGGTCTGCACCGTCGGCATGAACGACCGCGCCTTCCCGCGCCCCTCCCCGCCGGAGGTCTTCGACTTCGAAGCCGACCTGTTCGACCGCGAGCAACCGAAGCCGGGCGACCCGGACCGCCGCGACGGCGACCGCTTCGCCTTCCTTGAGGCCCTGCTCGCCGCCCGGAACTGCCTCGTCGTCACCTGCACCGGCAGGGACCTGCAGGAGGACAAGCCGATTCCGCCGTCCGTGCTCGTCAGCGAACTCCTGGACTACCTGGCGGACCGGTTCCCCACTGCGGAACCCGAACCACGCGACCGCTGGCGAACGGAGCATCCGCTTCAGCCCTTCAGCCGCCGGTACTTCGCAACCGACATCGCGGGCGAGCGCGGCGCGGCGGCCACGGACTTGCCGGAGGAGCGGAAGTTGTTCAGCTTCTCGCAGCCGATGCTTCAGGCCGCGAAGGCGTTGCGGGCGGGCGGCGAGGCTCTGCGCCGCTTCGACGGGGAACTGGCCGACGAGCCGGACGACGCCGCGCCGCTGGAGGTCGAACTGGAGGACCTGATCCGCTTCTCCGAGAGCCCGTCGAGGGCCTTCCTGCGCAACCGGCTCGGCATGGCGCTCAGCACGCGCGAGGACGACGTGGAAAACGACGAGCCGCTCGACCTGAACGCGCTCGAGGTCTGGCAGTTGAAGAGCGAACTGAGCGGCAAGGACGAACTCGACGACGAAGCGACGCTCAAGCTCGCCGCGGCGCGCGGCCTGCTGCCCGCGGCCAACCTGGGCCGCATCGAGCACCGGCAGTCGGCGGCGCAGGTGGCGGAGCTCGACAGGAAGCTGCGGCGGCGCTTCGACGCCCATCGCCAGGCGGTGGTCCAGGGCCTCGAGGTCGACCTCGATGACATCCGGCTGACCGGCGCGGTCGAGCAGTTCGACCCGGCGAGCAACGAGCTCCTCTTCTGGCGCATCGGGAAGGTGCGGCCGAAGGACCGGATCGCGACCTGGCTCCGGCTACTCGCGCTCATCGGCGGCCGGAACGAGGCCGCCAACGCTCACCTGCTGGGCTGCGGCAAGGAGCTGGAGCAGTTCGAGGTCCAGGGCCCGGACCCGGCGACGGCGCGGTCTCTCCTGGCCGACTGGACGGCGGTCTGGCGGGAGAGCCGGCGGCGGCCCCTGCCTTTCTTCGCCGCGACGTCGTGGGAGTGGCTGGAGAAGCAAGCCTGGAACGGCAAGGTCGAGCGCGTGTGGTCGGGCCGGAGCTACAGCGAGGGCAACAAGGCCTCCCACCAGCTCATCTTCAACGGCGAGGCGGAAGGCGTCGAGTTCGAGGACCTCGCCCGCCGCCTGCTGGGCCCGCTCAAGGAGGCCAGCTCGTGAACGCCGGCAGTACGGGCGTCGACGCGTTCCAGGCGCCCCTCGACGCCGACCTGCTGATCGAGGCCAGCGCCGGCACGGGCAAGACCTACGCCCTGACCACCCTCGTAGCGCGCCTGATCGTCGAGGAAGACCGCGGCATCGACGAACTCCTCGTCGTCACGTTCACCGTGGCCGCCGCCGGGGAGCTCCGAGCGCGGGTCCGGCGCTCGCTGCATGCCGCGCGCCGCCTCGCCGACGGGACCGCTGCGCGGAGCGGGGGAGACGACCAGGCGCGGCAGCTCCGGCAGTCATGGCGGCGAGCCAAGGTCACGGACGAGCAAGGGCGCGAGCGGCTCGTCCAGGCGCTGCGCGACATCGATCGGGCGACCATCACCACGATCCACGGCTTCTGCCAGCAGGCGCTGAACGAGTTCGCGCTTCCCGCCGGCATTCCGTTCTCCTTCGGGGTCAGCGGCGACGACGCGCTGGCCGTGGGCGACGGGGTGCGCGACTTCTGGAGGCGCCGGATGGTCGGTGAACCGATCGCCCTGCTCGAGCATGCCAAGTCGAGGGGTTTCGTTCCCGGCGCGGACACGACGGCTTTCGTTTCCGGCGATAGCACCGCGGACTGGGTCGCGCGACAACACGCCAGGCCGCAAGAGATCCGGGGCGTGCCAGGAAACGCGGACGAGGATCTGCGCTCGAAGCGTGAGGAATGGCTCGACACGCTCCGGGCAGCCGAGCGGGCCTGGGCGGACGGCGGGCGGACCGAGTTCCTGAAGGTGGTCCACCAGCACAAGTGGAAGAAGGACAAGCGGCCCGACCAACACATCGCGTTACTCGTTACCGCACTGGATTCCGGCAGCGCGGCGGATCTGGCGCCGGACTTCGCCGGCCGCTGCGGCCGCAAAGGCCTGACTCCACTGCTCTTCAAGAACGATCCGCCCCCTGACGACGCTCCCATCTTCGATCTCCTTGACCTCGTCGGCGAGAAGGGCGAAACCTACGGGCAGGCCTGGCTGGCCGGTCAGCGCCGCCAACTCCTGAAAGACGCCGGGAAGACGCTGCACCACAACGCCTGGCTCGACCGGCGCCTGAGCTTCGACGGCCTGCTGGTGGAGCTTCACCGCGCGCTCGAGGGAGAGCGGGGACCGGAACTCGCGCGACGGATTCGCGACCGCTACCCCATCGGACTGATCGACGAGTTCCAGGACACCGACCGCTTGCAGGCGGACATCTTCAAGCGCATCTACTCGGATCACGGCAACCCGAGCGACGCCAACGCGGCGAACGGACGCCGGTTCGTCGTCGGCGATCCGAAGCAGTCGATCTACCGCTTCCGCGGCGCCGACGTGTTCGCCTACCTGGAGGCGCAGGGCGAACTCGGCAAGACGCGGGAACCCCTCAGGCTGGCACACAACTACCGCTCCACGCCCGAACTGATCCGCGCCGTCGGCGAGTTGTTCTCGCGGCGGCGGCCGTTCGTGCTCGACTCGTTCACGTTCGAGCCCTCCCGGCCGGCCGCTCGCGGCCGTGCCGAGTTGGTCGTCGACGGGAAGCGCGACTCCCCGCCGTTTCAGTTCGTCCTGATTCCGAAGCGACCTGGCCAGCGGCGCAACAAGGGAGACCTCACCGGGCTGGCGGCCCACCAGGCAGCGAGCGAGATCGCCCGGTTGCTCGCGCTGGGCGCGGACGGCGGAGCGGCGCTGGTCTCCAGCAACGGGAGCAAGAGGGACCCCCTGACCGGCGGTCACGTCGCCGTGCTCGTCCGCACCGGCGCCCAGGGCAAGGCGGTCGCCGAAGCGCTCCGGGCCCTCAAGATCGACAGCGTCGAACTCGGCACGGACAACATCTTCGACTCCGCGGAGGCCGACGCGCTCCACCGCCTTCTGCGCGCCCTGTGCCTGGACGGATCCGAGTACAACGCCACGCCTCTGCTGCGAGGGGCGCTCGCCGCCGACCTGTTCGACCTGGACATGCACGAGTTGGCGGGGCTCCGCGACGACGACGACGCGTGGGACCACTGGCGGCGACTGGCGCGGGAGTGGGCCGACGTCTGGCAGCGGCAGGGAATCGCCACGCTGATGCGGCGCATCCTGTTCGGCGGCGAGCCGGACTGTTCCACCAACCTCCTGCGCCACCCGGACGGCCCGCGCAGGCTGACCAACTACCTCCACCTGAGCGACCTGCTGCACGAGGCGGAAACCAGGCGCCGACCGTCCCGCCACGGCCTGGTGGACTGGTTCCGCCAGTCGAGAGCCGACTCCCGCCAGAGCGACGAGACGGCCCAGCTTCGGCTGGAGAGCGACGAGAACCTGGTGAAGATCGTCACCGTGCACCGCGCCAAGGGGCTCGAGTTTCCGATCGTTTTCTACCCCTTCGCCTGGGCCGGCCAGGCGCCGAAGTCCGGGGGGCAGAGAAAGCCCACGACGAACTACTACGACGACAACGCGGAACCCGGGACGCCCGTCCTCGATCTGAGCCCGAACGACGCGGCCTACGCCCGCGAGCGAGTCGAAGATCATGCCGACGAGCTGCGGCTTCTCTACGTGGCGCTGACCCGAGCCGAGTACCGCGCGGTCGTGACCTGGGCGCCGGACGGAGGGGCCGAGCACGCGCCGCTGGCGTGGCTCCTTCACGGCCGTGGGAGCGCGCTGCCGGACGACCCGGCGGAGGCGTTGGCGGCGCACGCGAAGCACGTGAAGAGCCTCGGCCCGGACGAATGGCGCCGGGAGATCGAGGACTTCGTCGCCCGGGACCGGGGCGCGCTGTCCGTTCGCGAGGTCGAGGCCGAGGCGCCCGCGACGCCCGCCGAGTCGGCCGAACCGGGCGGAACCGAAGCCGGGGAACTGGCGGCGCGCGAGCTCGGCCGCCCCCTGCGGCTCATCCGGCAGCGGACGAGCTACTCGGCCCTGTCGGCCGAAGCCGGCGCGCCGGTGCGCGACCGCGATGGCCGCGAGCCAGCACCGGACGGCGCTGCCCAGAGCCCGCGCATGCCCGTGCGCGACCGCGACGAAGTGGACCTCGTCCAACCCGACGGGGCGACCGCCGTCGAGGATCGCGACGCGGAGGCGGAGACCACCGGAAGGCGGCAGGAAGAGGGCTCGTCGATCTTCTCGCTTCCGGCCGGCGGCCGGACCGGCCGGTGCCTGCACGAGATCTTCGAGCGGCTGCTCGGCAGCCCAGCACCGCCGGAGCCTGAGGAGGCCTGCCGGGAAGCTTTGGCCCGCTACGGCTTCGGGCAGCAGTGGCTGCCGGTCGCCCGCTCGCTGGTGGCCAACGCACTCGACACGCCGCTCATGCGCCCCGGCGAGGTGGGCGGCGTCTTTCGGCTATCCGACCTCGACAGCGCGGTGGCAGAGATGGAGTTCCATCTGCCGGTTCGAGCACTCAAGCGGCCGGAGCTGGGTCGTTGCCTCGACGAGCATGGCTACGACCGCCGGCTTGCCGAGGACGACGCGAAGATCGAGGGCTTCCTGCACGGCTACATCGATCTCGTGGCGTGCCACGAGGGCCGCTGGTACGTCATCGACTACAAGTCGAACCGTCTGGGCCCCGATCTCGCCGCGTACTCGGAGCCGGCGCTCGCCGAGGCGATACGGGAGCACGCCTACCATCTTCAGTACCTGCTGTACCTGACCGCCCTGCACCGCCTGCTGCGGCTGCGGCTGCCGGGCTACGACTACGACCGCGACATCGGCGGCGCCTTCTACCTCTTCCTGCGTGGCATGAGGCCGAACGCTCCGGGCAGCGGCGTGTTCCAGGACCGGCCGTCGCGCGCCTGCATCGAGGATCTCGATGCCTGCCTGAGCGGCGGCGGAAACGAAGAAGCGCGCCAGGGAGCAAGCGCGCCATGAGGCGCCACGCCCGCGTCGCCGCGCTGACCGATGCCGGCGTCCTGGCCGAGATCGACCGCTGCTTCGCCCTGCTCCTGATGGAACTGGGCGCGGAGGAAGACGCGGCACTGGCCGCCGCCGTCACCAGCGCGGTCCACAGGGGCGGGCACACCTGCCTCGAACTGCGGCACGCGAGCCGCCCGATCGCCGAGCTGGTGGAGCAACCCGAAACGAGCCTCCCGGCCGACGCGCTCGAGCCGGAGGTGCTGGAGATCGCGCTGCCCCGGACCGAGAACCTGCTCGAAGCACTGCTCGCCAGCCCAGTCGTCGCCGCGGGAGAACGTCCCGAGCCCGAGCGGCCTCTCGTCCTCGACCGCGACCGCCTCTACCTCCACCGCCTGTTCGACGCCGAGTGCCGGCTCGCCGAGCGGCTCGTCGCGCTGGCCACGGACACCGAGCCGATCCCCCGTATCGAGCAGGCGATCGCCCGGACGTTCGACGAACGGGAAGACCGGACGGTCGAGGCGGTCGCCGCGCTTCGCACCGCGCTCGAACGCCGGCTGTGCATCGTCACCGGCGGCCCCGGCACCGGCAAGACGACACTCGCGGCCAAGCTGATCGCCATCCTGGTGGCCGAGGGTCTCGCCGGTCCGCGCCGCATCGGCCTGGCGGCGCCGACGGGCAAGGCGGCCTCGCGCATCCAGGAGTCCGTTCGTGGGAAACTCGCCCAGCCGCCGCTCGACGACGTGCCGGGCATCCGGGAGTTCCCGGCCGAGGCGTGGACGATTCACCGGCTGCTGGCGAGCCGGACCAGCCGCCTGAGCCGCCTCGAAGCGCTGGTCGTCGACGAGAGCTCGATGGCCGACCTCAAGCTGATGGATCGCCTTGCCGCGGCCCTGCCGCCGCGGTGCCGGCTGATCCTCCTGGGCGACGCGAACCAGTTGGCTTCGGTGGAGCCGGGCTCGGTCTTCAGCGACCTGTGCAGGGCCGGGGACGCCGGGCCGCTGGACCGTTCCGTCACAACCCTGCGGAAGAACTACCGGTTTGCCGAAGACTCCGGCATCGGCCGCCTGGCGCGCGCCGTCGTGGCCGGCGACGCCGCCGGCGCGGCCACTGTGCTGCGGGCAAGTTCCGGGAGAGAGACCCGTCTGGAGCCGCTCGCGGACGAGGGCGCCTTCGACCGCTTCGCCGACAAGTACGCGGAGACCTGGGCCGATCACATGGCGAAGCTCGAAGCGGACCCCAGTACTGCCGATCCATTCCCCTCGGAGCGCGTGCTCTGCAGCCACCGGCGGGGGCCGTTCGGGACGCAGCGTTTCAACCGCCTGGTGGAGCGTCGTCTGGTTCGACTGGGCCGCCGGTCGCATCGCGACGAGTTCTACGTCGGGCGCCCGATCATCGTCAGCCGCAACGACCGGCAGACGAACCTCTCGAACGGCGACACCGGCGTCGTCGTTCCCGGGGAAACGGGACGTCCCCAGGTCTGGTTCCCGGACCTCGACCGCGACGGCGAGCGCTACCTCGTCCCACTCGCCCGCCTGCCGCAGCACGAGAGCTTCTTCGCCCTCACCGTCCACCGGGCCCAGGGTTCGGAGTACGACGACCTCGTCATCATTCCCGGCCCCGCGGAGTCGCGAGTGAACACGCGCGAGCTGTTCTACACGGCGGCCACCAGAGCGCGAAACACCGTGACCGTGATGGCCGGAGAAGACGTCGTCCGCGCGGCCGTCCTGCGGACGACATCGCGCTCCACCGGACTGCTGGATCGGCTTCGCTGAGGAGCGGCCTGGTCCTTGCTCACCGTTCACTGGCGGACGAACAGGTCAACTGACCTTGTATGCCCTTACCGGTAGTTCTTGGGTCTCCAGGGTCGCCAGGTCGAGCCGGTCGGCGGCGCGATCGATGTCGAAGCCGACGACATTGCCGTCCGCATCGAGATCCACGTTGAGACCTTCAGCGATTTCCCGGGTTTCCACGCTCGGTTCGCACCTGAACTCGACGTACAGGCTGTCCGTTTCGGGGTAGTAGTGCATCTTCATTGCTGCTCCTCGCGGTAGCTGCGATCGAGAAACGCGTTGTGGATGGTCTCACCGTCCTCGAGCGTGACGACGCGAAGAACCCGCTCCGCAGCGTCGCCAGCCAACTGATTCTGCCCCAGAAACGGATGCGACCGTCCTGCTGACGTTCGCTCCGCAGCGGTGAGGCGATGACAGCGCGGCATAGGTCCACGTTGATGTAGGGACGCTTGCGTGTGACCTGCTCGTCGAAGTAGCGAGTCGTCTTCATGGCGCAGGTACTGGAGTTCGAGGGTGGTCGCTGTTGGTTCGCCGCTCACCCTCGCCGGACGGCGAAGTCATCGGGCCGTGAGGGCGCAACGAATCGCCTGACACGGTAGCAGTGCGAAACAAGGGCCCACGCCGAGCCGCCGCAGGCGCTTCAATGAGGCCGGGGCGCTCGCGCCCTTTCACAAGGACAAGAAGCCGAGGCACGGGCCACTCATGCCAGTCGTATGAAGGCGATCACTCTCATCGAGCCTTGGTGCTGGGCGATCGCTCACGCCGGCAAGAACATCGAGAACCGTACCTGGGTGACTCGGTATCGCGGAGTCCTGGTGTTGCACTCTGGCAAGGCCAAGCTGGACGCTTACGGGGTCCAGATCATCCACGAGATCACCGGCCGGCCAATGGGCGAGATTGCCAAGGCTGCGAACCGTCTCCGAGGCAAGGTCACTGCGGTGTGCCGGTTGGTGAACATCGAGAAGCCGCGCCGGTTCCGTCACAGCAGTTTGATCAAGCCGCTGGACGAGACCAATCCCTGGGCGATGAAGGGTCAGAATCACTGGTGCCTGATCGACGTGATCCCGATGCCGCGACCATTCCCTGCGCGTGGCGCTCAGGGCTTGTGGGAGAATCGAGACGCCTTCATCGAGGTCAAGCGCCAGGTCGAGACGCTGGCGGCAAGCGAAGACGAGAAGATGCGCCAGTTGGCGCTGAGGATGGGAACATACATCGATCGGAGTCTGGCGAGGCTGCGTCCACGACGATAGGAGAAACGCAGTGAACAGGGTCACACTGGTTGGCAAGGTCCACGGGCCTGCCAAGACGCCAACGGCGTCCAACGGTACGCCGATCACCTTCCTGGGAGTCGAGACTCACCGACGCTGGCGGAACAACGACGGCACGGTGGGTCAGGGCTCCGAGGTCCATACCTGCCGCGCGTTCGGCGGCACTGCGAGGTTGCTCGAGAAAGCCCGAGACAGGTCTTCGATCGTCGTCAGGGGCCGGCTGGAGTACACCAACGACGACGAAGCGATGATCCAGGTCGTGAAGATCGAGTTCGTCTAGTGCTCGCCTCCTTCACTCGACGCTGGACGACGGCCGAGGCCGCGGTCTCGAACCCGCGCGCCGGGACGTCTCGTCCATGCGCGCGCAGGATGCGGAACCGGTGCGCCGGGAACCGCTCTCCGCTACGGCTTCCGCGGTCGAGAATCGCCTGGAGGCGGCCGCGGAGCGGAGCGATGAGGTCTTCGAGAAGGCCAGGCTGGACCCGGCTCAGGAGTTCGTCCATGACCAGCAACGCCTCGAGTTCGTCCCTGCGGAACCACAGCCCCGGAAGCTGGAACCATCCCCCGTCTCGGTCGTAGCGGTAGCCTCGGCCGGGCCGATTCACGATCGGCGCACCGAGATGGTCGCGGAGCATGGCGATGGTGCGGAACAACGTCGAGCGGGAACACTCGAGTTCCGCCGTCAGCTCGTCGACCGAAACGGGGTGCCGGCGCGCTTCCAGCACCCGGTGCAGCGCAACGATTCGTTCCATGCGATTCAGAGCTTCCCCCAAGGCAGTCGCCGCTTCGCGGCGCGACTTCCTGGCCGCCTACGGCGGCAGCGGGTCAGAAGACCCGCGTACCCAGTGGGCGTCCGGTTCCGTGCAGGCTAGCGCCGCCGCAGCCACCACAGGAGCAGCAGCGCAAGCACGGGCACGCCGGCGGCGACACCGCCCCACCACCGCTCGGGCCTGGCCCCGGTCCGCGGCGCCTCCGAAGACTCGCTCTCCGTCACCTCCATCCGGTAGCCCTCGACCGGAAGCGGCGGCGCCGTTTCGAGCCGCTCCCGCTCGGCCTCCATCCGCTGCTCGTTGCTCTCGACGAAGGCGTCGGCCTCGGCCGCCGCGCGCTCGATGTCCATGGCGATCGCCGACTCCATCGCGGCGCGGAAGGCCTGCAGCAGGGGTGCCGGGACGTTCAGGGTCGCGCCCTGCTCGATCACGTAGCGCAGCAGCCGCGGATTGGCGCAGGTATGACCCGAGCAGGCCGCGCCGTGTTCGGCGACGCTGCCGGTGTACTCGGTCAGCAGCCGGCGAAGGGTCTCCTCGTCGGCCTGCCAGTAGCCCTTGCGGATCGTCTCGACCATGCGGCCGGTGATGTCCTGGTAGGCGAACGGCGAGTTCTCCTCGAAGAACTCCCTCATCCCGAGTTCATGCCTGTCCTCGACGTAGACCTCGAAGGACTCCTGCCACATCCGGCCGTCGACGGTCTCGGTGACGACGGCGTCCCAGCCCCAGAGGTACTCGACGAACGCGCGCATCTCGCCGGCCCCCGCGTAGCCCTCCTTCTGCATGCCCTCGATCCAGGTCGGGTTCACGTATCGGGACCGGAACTCGGCGCCGAGAAACCGGTCGATCCCCGTCATCTCGGGGCTACCCGGGTCGCGGGTGTTCGTGACGACGAGTTCCGGGCTCTCGCCGTCGATGCTCCGCACCGCCGCCGCCAGGCCGCCCGCGTACATGAAGAAGTCGTCGTTGTCGAGGGCGCCGTAGAGCGACGTCGAGCTGCTGTGGACGACCTTCTCGACCCCGGACAGGGTGAGCCTGAACACGTCCTCCATCGGCTCGCCCCAGAAGCCGTTGCCGTAGCCGTGCCCCATCTTCGCGATGTACTCGTCGGCCAGCGCGACATCCGAGTCCCAGCTTCCGCTCGCCGCCGCGATCCGCGACGTACTCAGGTTGAACCTGCCGGGCGGCTCATCGAAGATGCGGACGCCGGCCCGGCGGTCCGCTTCCTCCTCGCTGTAGCCGCGCTCGACCAGGGCGGCCCGGGTCGCCAGGTAGTGACGCCGCACGTAGTTCTCCGCCTCGTCGAGCGCCTTGACCCGCTGCACCGCCTGGTCGATCAGGCGGGTCACGTTGTTGAACATGCCTTCGGCCGCCGACGAGATCACGACGTCGACGCGCGGCCGGCCGAGCCGGCGCGACGGAATCACCTCGACGTCGACGACATCGCCGCGGACATTCCAGACCGGCCGCGTCCCGAGCAGGTGAAAGACCTGGGACTCGATGACCCCCTCGTGCCGGAGCGTCTCGGCGCCCCAGATCACGAACGAGACCTTCTCGGGATAGCGCCCATGCTCTTCGACGTGACTCGCCAGCATCTCGTCCGCCAGCTTGACCCCGAGGTCCCAGGCCGCCGGCTTGGGCACCTTGTCCGGATCGATGCCGTAGAGGTTCTTCCCGGTGGGGTACGCGTCCGGCTTGCGGATCGGCTCGCCGCCACCGCCAGACGGCACGTAAAGGCCGCCGAGCCCCCGCACCAGGTTGGCCAGCTCCCGCGGCGCGGACTCGACGATCCGTTGCTCCATGTCCTCGGCGAGCACGGACGCGGCGTCCGGCAGCAGGCTGCGATCGACCGCGACCACCGCCTCCACGGTGCTCCGTCGCATTTCCGGCTCAGGCAGCCGCCCGAAGGCGTGGAGCCCGTAGGGAATGTGCTCGGACCGCAGATCGGTCATGTAGTCCTCGATCTCGTGGAGCGCCTCGTGCTCGATCACGCCTGAGTCCCCGAGCTCGAGCTGCAGATCCTTGAGGATGCCGAGCGCCTCGGAACGCTCCCGGATCTGATCCGCGTAGGCCTCGGCCAGGGTCTCGTTCTTGTGGACGTTCTGGTGGTAGTCGTCCACCACCTCGCCCAGGGCGGCCAGTTCCGGCAGCAGCCGGCTCTGGACGAAGGGCGGCACCATGTGATCGACCACGGTCGCCATGCCGCGCCGGCGCGCGACCAGGCCCTCGCCCACGACGTCGACGTTGTAGATGTAGAGATCGGGCAGGTCCCCCAGCAGGGCGTCCGGGGCGTCGGCGGCGCTTAAGCCCATCGCCTTGCCGTCGAGCCACTCCAGCGTGCCGTGCGTGCCGACGTGAACGACGGCGTCGGCGCCAAAACCGCCTCCATCCTCCGGCTCGCGCAGCCAGAGATAGGCGGCCGCGTACTGGTGGTGAGGCGCCAGGTCGTCGGCGTGGTAGAGCTGGGTCAGGTCCTCGCCCCAACCCCGCGCCGGCTGCGGCAGCAGGGCGACGTTGCCGAAGCGAATGACGGGCACCACGAGTTCCCGCTCGACGCCGCGGATGCGCGGTCCGGCAGCCATGACTTCCGCCGCTTCCGGCGGCCCCCAGTCCGCCACCATCTTCGCCCGGAGTTCCGGGGCGAGTGCGTCCAGCCAGCGGCGGTACAGGTCCATGCCGATACGGACGGCGTCGCCGCCGTCGAGCATCCGGTCGAGCTCTCCCGGCGCGTAGCTCCCCACGTTCCGGGCGCCGTCGAGCATCTTCTCCAGCAGCGCATCGGCGGAAAGGTCGATCTCGCCGCCGCCAAGGTCGCCAACGTCGTAGCCCTCCTCCCGCAGGCGCTCCAGGACGTTCGCCAGCGATTCGGCGACATTGAGGTAGCTGGCGCCGATGTCGGCCTTGCCGGGCGGATAGTTGTAGTACAGCAGCGCCAGCCTCTTCCCGGCGTTCGGCGTCGCGGCCAGAGCCGCGTAGCGCAGCGCACGGCGCACGGCCATCGCTACCCGGGAGGGGATCGGCCGGCGAGCGACGATCGTGAGCCCGGTGTCCGGATCGGCGATCTGCTCCTGGCTGCCGACCACGGTAGGCGCCACCAGGCCCGCGAGCTCCGGCGACACGACCTGGAACGTTCCCTCGAACAGGGACAGACCCATCTCAGACTCGCGCCACTCCTGCTCCCCGCGACCGTAGAGGGAGATCAGACTGAGCACCGGAACGTCGAGTCTGGCCAGCGACAGACCGGCGTCGGGGCCCGCGAACCGGAACAGGAAGGCCATGGCGACGTCGACCCTCGCTTCGCCGCTGTCGTCGAGCAGGAGTGCCTCGAAAGCCTGACCGGCCGGATAGCCGAACACGGGCACCGCTTCGGCGCCCTGCCGCTCGATCTCGGCAACCACGGCGTCGACCAGGCCGGTGTTCCCCGAGTCGAAGTCGGCGCCGTAGAAGCCCACCGCGATCCGCGGCGCGCCCGTCCGCTTCCCGCCGGCGCGGGCTCTCCAGTCGTCGAACTCCTGCCAGGTCGCGAAGACCCGGCCGCGGGGCTCGCCCGGGTAGTAGTACCCCGCCTCCAGGTTCGGCTGCGGTTCGCCGGGCGCCAGACCGTCGACGCCGGCCGCCGAGAGGACGTACTCGAGCAGTCCGAGCTGGTTGGCAAGACCGGAGTACTCCCAGTAGGCGCGGGCCCGCCGGTCCCAGGTCACCCCGAGCGGCTCGTAGTGGTCGCGCCCCAGGAGCCCCTCGCCCACCCCGAAGACGGTTCCGCGCCGCACCGCCTGGCCGACCAGGTCGATGCCGTGGGTCGCGTCGAACCGCTCGATCGTATGCTGGTCGTGCACGCTCAGCACGAGCGCGTCCGCGTCGACAAAGGACCGGGGATCGACCTCGTCGAACAGCGATTCGGTGAGCAGGGTGAGTTCCACCCGGCCGCGCAGGTCGGGGTGCTTGAGCAGAAGGTCCTTCCACGCCGCCGCGACCGCGGGCAGGTTGGTGTCGGCGCAGAGGTACGAGAGGCGAACGTTCGGCAGTTGCTGCTGCGCCGCCAGCGGCACAGCCAGAAAGGCCGCGCCAATCAGAATGCCCGCGGCACGGACCCGACTCGATCGCCTAGTCAGGCACATAGACGATCTGACCGTCCGCCAGACGGTAGGCGGTACCGAGGCGCTCTCCGTCCCCGCCCAGCGTCTCGCCCGTCAGTTCGTAGGCTTCGATCTCCGTGCCGCGCTTGACGATGATCTCGCGCACGCCGTCCTCGTTCGTCTTGACCAGCGTGACCTCACTGTTCGGGTCGATCAGATCGCCGATCCGGTAGACCGAGAACAGCGCGATCATCAGCCCGACGATGAAGACGACCGAAACGTCGAAGATGTTGACCACGCCGGCGAGCGGATCGTCCTCCTCGATCGGCGCGTTCGGAGGCGGGAGCTTCAGAAACCGGGCCATCGCGGGCTCATTCTTCCACTGCGTCGAGTTCGGCGTTCATCCGTTCCGCCAGAAACCGCAGTTCCAGCACCGTCTCGGCGACCCAGCCGCGACGGGCGACGAGCACGGCGAAAGCGGCCGTGCCGGTGGCGAGGCCGATGACCGTGGTCGTGAAGGCGACCACCATCTGGCTGGCCATCGCCTCCAAGTCGCCGGCGGTCAGCGATGCGAGGGCCGCGCCCATCGGGATCAGCGTACCGAGCAGTCCCAGGCTGGGGCCCACCCGCACCAGCAGCCGCGAGCCGTTCAGGCGCCGCTCGACGGTCGCCTCGTGCTCGAGCAAGACCCGCTCCAGGCCCCCGTGGCGGAAACCCGGATCGCCGAGCCGCCCGGTCACCGCGCCTACCAGGCTGAGCAGAGTCGCCGGGAGCTGCTCCAGCCGTCCCGCGTCGGCGGAGAGCACCGGACCCTGGTCGAGCCAACGGTCGAGGTCGAATCCGCGGCGCTCGCGCCGCCTGGTGAGGTACTCGGCCACGCAGCCGCCGGCCAGGAAGAACGCGGAGAGGACGCAGACCCAGAGGAGAACGATGACCGGCAACCTGAGAACCTGGCTCAGCGCGAACAGGCCGTTCTCAAGCGTTCCGAGGAGACTCACCGGCGCCTCCGTCCGGCCACGGCCGGCGCCCTTCTCCGCCGCGCCGCGACGAAGCCGCCGGCGACGGCCGCCGCGGCGGCGGCAACCAGCGCCCAGGCCGCAGGCTGCGCGACGGTCGAGGGATCCCGCAGCGACCCGGTGTTGAGCGCGGACGCCGACTGCCAGCCGACGACGAGCTCAGGCAGGAACGCGACCGCCAGCCCAAGCGCCACGACCAGCAGGAGTCCCTCCTCCCGGAGCCGGGGCGGCGCGAACACCGGTCTGACCGCGCTCAGCCAGACCGCCACCGCCGGCATCGTGGCGGCCACCGGCACGGTGATCCAGACCGGCAAGCCCAGGACCTCCAGGTAGCGGCTCCACAGAGCCGCCGCCGCGCCGGAGGCGAAGGAGGCGACGTAGAGCGGCGGACGTCCGAGCAGGGCAGCCAGGGCGATGGCCGTGGCGGTCACGCCGACGGCCATCGGGTAGGCGCCGCCGGTCCCGGAGGCGACCGGCCAGGTGACAAGGAACCCGGCCGCGGGGAAGAACCAGATCCTGCGTCGCGGCACAGCGCCTCGCGGAACTCCCGCGGCACCGAACACGGCGGCGCCAAGCACGCTGAGCAGCCCGAGGACATGGACGGTCAAGGTCATGACGGCGAAACCCCGTCACGGCCGAAGCGTTTCGACCGGGACGGGGTCCCATTCTCGCCGAAGCGAGGGCGTTTGGCGAAAGATCAGCGGCCGCTGACCGTTCCTTCGCTTCCGTCGCTGTCCGCGTTGCGACGCTGCTGCCGGCGGAGCTGGCGGAAGAGATCACCCTGCTCCTCCTCGCTCAGCGAGTCCCAGTCGACGTCGAAACGCTCCTTGATCAGCTTCCTGAAGTCCTCCCGGTTGAACCGCTGCTGATTCAGGAAGCCGGTGTTGGAGGGGTTGTAGCCGGGCTCGGCATCGGCGTAGGAGACGAAGCCGAACATCATCTCGGCCGTGGTCGGACCGCCGTAAACGACGGTAGCGGTCGGATCGGGATTCGACGGGTTGTCCGCTGAGTTGTCCCACGCCATCGTCAGCTCGATCTCGGTCCCCGCCGGGATCTTCTTGCCGCCCGCCGGGTACTTGTAGTGAGTCTGCCAGTTGAAGTCGTACCGGGGCACGTCGAGCAGAACCTCCTCGGTGCCGTCCGGGTACTTCGCCAGGTAGCGGGCCGACTTGCCCCTCAGGTGCATGTGCGGCGTGTAGCCGAGCAGCAGCGCGTCGCGCTCGAACTTCGTCGTCGTCCTGGCCACGTAGTTCGAGTCGCCGGGCGGAATCTCGAAGTCGAACTTGCCCATCGACTTGCTCTGCATCACATGGTCCGGCTCGTAGTCCTTGGGGTAGAAGCGAAGCGCCACCGAGGAACGGTCCCAGGTGCCGGTGCCCGGCCCGGGTTCCTTGTGGTAGTGCATGTTCCAGCGGATCGTGGTGCCCGGCTTGACCAGGGTGCCGAAGCCGTCGTGGTGAACCGTCGGGTCGTTGCCCGGAGCGATGCCGCCGAAGGGACGCGCGATGATGTGATGCACGACCGGGCCGCCCGGACGGAACTCGACCGCCTTGATCCAGCGCGGCTCGGGCAGCATCTCCTCCGTGATCACGGTCTCGAAGTTGACGTACTGGTCGCGAACGTCATCCTCGACGAAGAAGTCCTGGCCCATGTCCATGACCAGGTCCGGTTCGCCGATCGTCCAGCCGTCGCTGCGTTCCCACACCTTGGCCGGCGGTGCATCGGCAGCGTTGCCCATCGGCGCGCCGCCCCTGGCCCAGGCGACCAGGGTGGCCCGCTGCTCGGCCGTCAGCGAGCGCTCGTTCTCGAACACGCCGTGGTGCCGCGGCGCGGCGTGCCACGGCGGCATCAGGCCGGACTCGACCTGACGGGCGATCGAGCGCGCCCAGGGTCGCGTCTCCTGGTAGCTCGTGAACGCCATCGGCGCCACCATGCCGCCCAGGTTCGCGCCGTTCGGGCGGTGGCAGACCTGGCACTTCTGCTCCAGCACCGTCTGCACGTCGCCGTAGTAGGTCGGCGTGTCCTGGGGAACGTCGTTGTTGTTCGCCGCCGCGAGCGGAGCGGCGAGCGCGAGGATCATCAGCAAAGCGAGCGCCTGCTTCATGGATCGGGTCTCCTCGGTTCGGGTTCTGGTGAGTACTAGTTGCAACACCGTACCACATCTCGATTGCCGGGCCGCGCCCATGTCACGAGCTCTACCGGACTCCACGGCGCCAGCCCGAAACCGCATGGGAAGCGCTGAACGCCGACTAGACTCCATCCGGCATGGGCACTACGGGCCAGGCCGCGGCCGGAACAGAAGCGGCTCGCCCAACGACCGGGGAACCGACCGCCCCGACGCCGGCCTTCGACATCCCGGCCTGCTACGTCGACGGCTACAAGGCTGCCCGGGCGCTGGATCCGGACCTGGCGGAGCGCTACATCCGCTACACGACTCAGGGCGACCCCCTGGCCGACCACGCGGTCGAACAACTGGCCGCGGTCGTCGAACCCCAGCACGTTCACCGCACGATCTCCAGAACCGTCGACCAACACCACGATCCACCGAAGGACACGCCCGAGGCTCTCCGGGAACTCATCGAGTCCTCGGCCGTCGTCCCCGACTGGTTCGACCCGGAAATCGCCATGACGGCCACCCGCGCCTTCCTCCGCAACTCGGACATGGTCCTCGGAGGACTCGTGGGCGGCGCCATCGTCGAGGGTTTCTCCACCCTGATCAGCAAGTCGTTCCGCATCCGCAGCCGGATCATCCTGAACGGCGTCCGCCGGCTCAAGCAGAACACCCTGCAGTTGACCGAGCAGTTCATGCCGGGCGGTCTGGAGCCTGGCGGCGACGCCTGGAAGCTGAGCCTGCGCATCCGCCTGGTGCATGCCCAGGCGAGAATGCTGCTCAAGCAGTCGGACGAATGGGACACTGCGGAACACGGAATGCCGCTCAGCGCGGCGCACATGCTGCTGGGTGCGGCCGCCTTCTCAGGCCGCCTGATGCATCATGTTGCGCGCCTGGGTGGAGACTTCAGCCTGGAGGAGAAGGATGCCTACGTCCACGTGTGGAGATACACGGGACTCGTCATGGGAATACCCGAAACCATCATGTTCCATGACCAGGCCTCGGCGTGCCGCGTCTTCGAGATCGCGGCGACGTGCGAGCCGCCCCCGGACGACGACGCGATCATCATGGCCAACAGCATCATCAACAGCGCACCCATTCTGCTCGGATTCAGGGAGACGAAGGAACGCCGCGAGATGGCGACGTTCATCTACCAGGTTTCGCGGGAGCTGATCGGCAACGACCTGGCGGACTCCTTCAGATTCCCCAAGTCGCGGTTCGTCAAGCAGGTACCCCTGCTGTTCCTGAGGAACAGAGCGGAGAAGGCGGCCCTGAAACTGCTCCCCCGCCTGTTCGCGAACCGGTCGATGAAGCGGTTCGACGCGTTGCTGGATGCGTCGGATCTCGGCGAGATCGAGCACTCGTACGCGTTGCCGACTACCCTCCACGACGAGGATTCACGGGACTGGTAGCTCAGCGCGAAGCGGCGCCGGCGGCCGGCCGGCCAGCGTCCAGGTCGGCGTGCAAGGCGCCGACGAGCGCGGCCACTTCGGGACGGGTCAGTCTCGACCCCGGGCCCCGCTCCTCGACTCGGGCAAGGGTGGCCCAGGCGAGGCGAACAGGAAGCGCGGTGAACCCCAGGTAGCCGCGCGGCGCCCCGGCACGCTGCAGGTGAGCCACGTACTCTCCGGCCACTTCGAGGTCCGCGCGAGCGAGCTCGAAAGCGAGCGTCCGGTCCCGGCCGTCTCGAATGAACGACCTGCCCTCGTCCTCGTCCGCCGCCGCATCCTTGAGGATGTTGACGAGTTGCAGCGCCTCGCCGAACGCCGCCGCGCGGCGCCGAAGCGCTTCCGCCACTTCTTCCAGCGGCGCGCCAAGCAGGAACAGCTCGGTCAGCATCTCGCCGACGATGCCGGCAACGACGTAGCAGTAGTCGCGAAGCTCGGGAATGCCCTTGAGGCGGAGCTCGCCGTCCCGATCGGCGCGCCTCACGATGTGCGCCATGCCCACACAGGTGCGGCGAACGTGACGACCGACCACTGACCGGGCCGGCGGATCGAGAGCGAGATACGCCGAAAGCACCTCATCCGTCGCCTCGAGCAGCTCCAGGTAGCCTTCGTGAGGGGAAGGCGGCTCGGCGAGCCAAGACCTGACCAGGGCTTCCGTCCCGCAGCCTGCCGTCTCGTCCGCGTCGTTCAGCAGGTCAGCGAACCGGAACAGCGCCTCGACCCGCTGCTCCCGGCTCCAGACCGCCGCGTCCTCGAGCGTGTCGGCGATCCGCAGCAGGAGGTAGCCCAGGGTCACCTGATCCCGCGTCTCGCCCTCCAGTTGGGGGATCGAAAGCGCGAACGTTCTGCTCGTCTTGACCAGAAGATCTTCGAGGTCCGCCATCAGCAGGCGCACGAGTCTACCGGTGCCGGGAGCAAGGCGCCCAGCCGTTGGTGCGTGGTATCGTCGCGCCTGTTCCTGCCAGCGGAGCCACGCCCGAGCGCCTCATGAACTCCAATGCGATTGCCCCGCTCTCGCTAGTTATCGCTGCATTCCTGTACCTCGGCTGCTCCCTGGCACCGCCGCCGGAACTGCCCGATCCGGCGCCGGAAATGCCGGCGGACTTTCAGGAAACCCCAGCCGTCGGCGCCCGGCGCGCCGAGCTCCTTCCGACGCTCTCGTTCTCCGGCTCGATCGGTCTTCAGAGTTCCAAGGTCGACAGCCTGTTCAAGGTGGACCAGTGGTTCACCAACCTGGCGTCCAACCTGCTCGCGCCGGTCTTTCAGGACGGCCGGCTGCGCAGCAACGTGGCGCTGGCGGAGGCCCGGTTCGGCGAGCTCGCGACGACCTACGGCCGCACCGTCGTGACCGCCGTCAACGAGGTCGAAACGGCTCTGGCCGTGCACGGGAACGAGGGCCGGCGCCATGCCCTGCTCGCCTCCCGCCTGGAAGAGGCCCGGGCGACGGAGAAGCTCCGCTCTCAGAGATACGAAGCAGGTATCGGAGGCTACGCCGACTTCCTCGACGGGCTGCTCACCCGCCTGAACGTCGAATCCGCCCTGGCCGGCGCCGAGCGCGACCTCGCGCTCTCCCGGCTGACCGTCCACCGCGCCCTGGGCGGCGCCTGGACGCCCGAGGATTCCGTGAACGAAGCACCGGCGGCTCAGGCGCCGCCACAACCGCCACCGCAAACGGAGTAGGACCGGCAGATGAGTCGAGCAACCGGCTTTCTCGTTGCCGGCGCGATACTGGTCGGGGCCACGGGTCTTGCCGTGTTCATGGTCTCCCAGCGGCCCGAACCGGAACGCGTACCTCCACCCTCCCAGGTTCCCTTCGCGATCACCGCCCCGGCGCAGGCCGGAGAGGGTGCGATTCCCGTGTTCGGGGCCGGGACGGTGCGGCCCCGGGCGGAGATCGACATCGCCGCCGAGGTGAGCGGCAAGGTGGTCTGGATCGACCCGGCCTTCCAGAGCGGCGGACGGGTGCACGAGGGGCAGGTGCTCTTTCGCATCGACGATGTCGACTACCGGAGCGAGGTGGAGAAGGCGCGAGCCAATGTCGCCCTCCAGAGGGTCGAAGTCCTCAAGGCAAGGGAAGAAGCGCAGGTCGCCCGAAAGCAGTACGAGCAGTTCAAGGAACGCCAGGCGGAAAGCGGAGAGGCTTCCGAAGCGAGTCCGCTCGCGCTCTGGCAGCCTCAGCTCGAGGCCGCCGAAGCCGCCCTGGCCAGGGACGGCGCCACCCTTGCCGAGACCGAGTTGAACCTCGCGCGAACGGCGATCAAGGCGCCCTTCTCCGGCGTCGTGCGAACCGAGTCGGTCGACGTGGGGCAGTTCGTGGCCGCGGGCCGGGGAGTGGCGCGGCTCTATGCGTCCGACGCCGTCGAAGTCGTCGTCCCGCTCTCCGACCGGGAAGCGGCCCTCGTTCCCGGCCTGTGGGATCTACGCGCCGGCGACGGGAATCGGGACGTGGCGGCTCACGTCGTGGCGGACTACGGCGGCAAGCGCTACCGTTGGCACGGATACGTGGACCGGGTCGAAGGCGCGCTGGACGAGCAGACCCGCACCCTGGACGTGATCGTGCGGGTCCCGGAGCCCTACCGCAGCGGCGCGGGGGAAGGCGATGATCGCGAAGGCGGCGACGCGGACCCCGGCGCCGGCGGACCGCCACTGCTGGTCGGCAAGTTCGTCGACGTGGAACTCGAGGGGATCACGCCGGACGCCTACTTCAGGATCAGGCGACCGGCGCTCAGACCCGGCAACCAAGTCTGGGTGGTACGCGACGAGAAGGTGACGATCGTGCCGGTCGCGGTCCTGCAGCGGGCCGACGACGAGGTGTACGTCACCGGAACTCTTGAGGCGGGCGATGCCGCCATCGTGGGCGGGCTGCAGGTCGCCACCGAAGGCATGGCGGTGCGAAGCGGCGCTGCTGGAACTTCCTAAGCCCAGATCCCCGCAGATGAGTCGACGAACCGGTTGGGCCATCGGCGGCGTGATCCTGATCGGATCCCTCGCCGTCGCCGCCTCGATGGTTCTGCTGAGGCCCGAGCCGGCCTCCAGGCCTCCTCCTTCCGTGGTCCCCTACGCGCTGACGGCACCGGTGGAAGCAGGCGAAGGCGCCATCCCGGTCTACGCCGCCGGCACGGTTAGGCCGCAAGCGGAGGTCGATGTGACCGCGGAGGTCAGCGGCAAGGTCGTGTGGGTCGACCCGGCCTTCCAGAGCAGCGGACGCGTCCGGGAGGGGCAGCCGCTGTTCCGCATCGACGACACCGACTATCTGGGCAGGGTGCAACAGGCGCGAGCCAACGTCGCCATGCAGCGGGTCGAAGTGTTGAAGGTGGAGGAGGAGGCAACCGTGGCGCGCTCCCAGTACGAGCGGTTCAAGGAACGCCAGAGCAGCGAAACGAACCCCGACGCTCCGAGTCCGCTGGCCCTGTGGGAGCCTCAGCTTCAGGCTGCCCGAAGGGCCCTGGAGCGGGACGGCGCCGTCCTCAGGGAAGCGGCGCTGAACCTGGCGCGTACCGAGATCCGCGCCCCGTTCGACGGCATCGTGCGTTCCGAATCAGTGGATGTCGGACAGTACGTCGCTGCCGGCCAGAGCGTGGGGCGGCTGTACGCGTCCGGCTCGGTCGAGGTCGTGGTCCCTCTCTCCGATGACGCCGCCGCCCTGCTACCCGGTCTTTGGGATCTGCGGGCCGGCGAGGCGGACACCCGGATCGCGGCGCGCGTCATCGCCGAGTACGGCGATCAGAGCTACGCCTGGAGCGGCTACCTGGATCGGGGCGCCGTCACGCTGGACGAACAGACCCGCACGATCGACGTGATCGTCCGTGTTCCGAGGCCCTTTTCGAGCGGCTCGCCGGTCGACGCCGACCTCGACCCCGGCACGGCTCCACCCCTGCTGGTCGGCAAGTTCGTGGACGTGGAGCTCCAGGGTCTCGCTCCAGAGCAATACTTCAAGGTACCGGACTCGGCGCTCAGAACCGGTGACGAGATCTGGGCGGTCCGCGACGACAAGGTGACCATCGTGCCGGTGCAGGTCCTGCAGCGTTCCGACGACGTCGTGTACGTCACCGGAGCGCTCGAAGTGGATCAACCCGTCGTCACCGGCGGCGTCCGGCTCGCCACCGAGGGCATGGCGGTGCAGACGGCCGCAGGAGGCTCGTGACACGGCGCACGCTGCTAGCATGCCGGACTCCATGAGAGTCCCGTCGGCTTACTCGGACTCGTACCAGCGGGCCCGGCCCTCCGATCCGGAGGGTGTGGACAACTACATCCGCCACACGACGATCGGCGACCCCGAACTCGACCCGGTCCTCGAGGAACTCTCCGATCTGCCGCCAGCGGATCTGCACCGTTACATTCGCGCCATCATCGAGTGGGAAGGCGAGACTCTGTGCAGCGCGCCTCGGGTGCTCCGCGACTTCTTCGACACCCTCGAAGAACCGACCTGGCTGGACTGGGACGGCCTGGAGCCGGGAATTCGCACGTTCTACAAGAACGCGGATCTCATGCTGGGCGCGTTCGTCACGGGCGTGCTGGTCGAGGGCTTCTCGACCCTGATCGCCAAGTCCTTCAGCATCACGGGGAGGGTGAACTACACCACCAGGCGCCTCAAGCAGAACAACCGCCAGTTGCTGGACATCTTCTTCCCGAGAGGCCTGTACAGGAACGGCGAGGGCTGGAAGCTGTCAGTCCGCGTCCGCTTCGTGCACGGGCGGATGAGAAGTCTGCTCGCGAAATCGCCGGACTGGGACCACGAGGCCTGGGGCACTCCGCTGAGCGCCGCGCACCTGGGCTATGCGATCTCCGTGTTCTCGAAGCGCCTGCTCGACTACTCGACGCTCCTGGGCGCCAGATTCTCGGAGGAAGAACGCAAGGGCGTCATGGACGTCTGGCGCTACTCCGGCTTCCTCATGGGCATTCCGGAGAGCATCCTGTACTCCTCCGCCAAGGAGGCCGAGCAGGTGTACGAGGTGGCTTACCTCTGCGAGCCGCCACCGAGCGACGAGTCGCGACACCTGGCGAACACGCTGATCCAGTCGATACCCTCCGTTGCGCAGATCAAGGACACAGCCGAAAAGAAGAAGATCGTGAAACTGGCGTACCGCCTTTCGCGAGCGCTCATCGGCAACGAACTCGCCGACGGCTTCGGGTACCCGAAGCGACGACCCTGGCACGTCGGAACGCTCGCACTGTTCCGGGCCAGACAACGCCTGCTGCGGCGCTGGTCCGGCGCCGAGACGCTGCGGGCCAACAACATCACCCAGCTCCTGCAGATCTCGGTGTACGACGAGGGCGGCCTCAGCTACAAGATGCCCGACCACGTCAAGGCCGAGGAACAGAACCCCTGGTAGAGCAGTTCCCGGGCGGGGTCAGGCTACGTCCACCCGGTGCTCCGCCACGCCGGCGCCGGTGATGATGCGAAGCCGGTCCTGAAACCTGACGTGCAGCATCGCCAGTGCCGGAACGACCAGCATGAGCAGCGGTGTGGCGATCAGGATGCCGAAGCCGAGCGCCGCGGCCAGCGGAACGAGGTGCACGGTCGCGGGGTCTGTCTCGAAGACGAGTGGAGCTACGCCGACGAAGGTGGTCACCGAGGTCAGGAGGATCGATCTGACGCGGGCCTTGGCGCCGGCGATGATCGCCTCCTGCGCCCCGAGGCCGGCGCCTCTCTTCTCGTTGATGAAGGTGACCATCACCAGCGAGTCGTTGACGACGACTCCGGTACAGCCGACCAGCCCCTGCACCGACATGAAGCCGAAACTGAGGCCCAGCAGCAGATGGCCCACGACGGCGCCGACCAGGCCCAGAGGAATCGCCGCCATGATGATGAGCGGCTGAGACCAGGATCCGAAGGGGATGGCGATCAGGGCGAAGATGATGATGAACACGACCAGCATCGAGCCCGACAGGGCGCCGATGATCTCTCTTTGCTGCCTCTGCTCGCCCCCGACTCCGTAACCGAAGCCCGGGTGCTCGGCCGCGAGCGGGGCCAGAATGTCCCGCTCCAGAGCGGGCGTGATCAGCTGGCCGGTGACGACATCCGGGTCCACATTCGCCGTGACCGTCACCACGCGCCGACCGTCGACCTTGTGAATCGCGGTGGAGGATCGAACGAACTCGGCGGAAGCGACATGCTTCAACGGCACTTCGGAGCCGCCGGGCGTGCGCACGACGAACCGTTCGAGGTCCGCGATCGAACTGCGTTCCTGCTCCGGCAGCCGGAGATACACGCGCATGTCCTCACGGCCGCGCAGCACCCTGAGGGCCTCGGAGCCGAAGAAGGCGGATCGCGTCTGGCGCGCCAGGTCCTCCAGCGTCAATCCCAACGTGCGGGCCGGCGGCTTGAGTTCCAGCTGAATCTCCCTGAATCCGTCGTCCTGATTCGTGCGGATGTCGAACACGCCGTCGACCTTCTGTAGCTCCTCCACGAACTCCTGAGCGATGGCCTCCAGTTCGACGGGGTCGGGATGCGAGAGTTCCAGGTACACGGGCGGCGGGAGTTCGAGCGCCCCCGACGAGAAGACGAGGTGCCTGAGTCCCTGCACCGTGCCGGTCTCTTCCCGCCACAACCGCTCGAATTCACTGGCCGGCACGGCGGCGTCTTCCGGAAGCGCGAACTGGACCGCGCCGACATGGCTGCGCGGAACCGACGCCCGGTCGCCGCGCAGCGGATTGAAGAGTTCCGCGGGCTCGCCGACGGTGATGCTGCTGTTCCAGTCTTCCGCGGCGGCGCTGTCGGGATGCTCGCTCGCCAGCAGCTCCGCCACGCGGCGCCCCGTCTCCTCCACCAGCTCTCCGACCGCCGCGGTCCGGTCCGCCGGCGATCCGGTGGGCAGTTCGAAGTTCGCCGCGATGACGTCGCCCTCCACCTGCGGCAGGAACTCCACCCTGACCAGGCCGGAACCGATCAGGACGGACACAAGCAGGACCGCGCCCGCTGCCGTCGCCAGCACGATGGGCGGATGGTCCGTGGCGAGACGAAGGCCCCGGTCCAGCGGGCCGTCGACCAGCCGCTGCAAAGCCCTGTCCACGCCGCGCTGAATCCGCAACAGCCGGCGGCCGGCAGCGGTCGAGGCGGTTCGACCGGGCGGCGGCAGATGCGAGAGATGACGGGGAAGAATCAGCAGCGACTCCACCAGCGAAATCATCAGGATGATGATGACCACCAGCGGCACGCTTCTCATGATCTTGCCGGTGGAGCCCGGGACGGTCAGCAACGCGCAGAAGGCCGTCACGGTGGTCAGCACGGAGAAGATGACGGGGGCGCTCATCCTCTGCGCGCCCCGAATCGCCGTCGTCAGCCCGTCGCGGTCCCGTCTTCGTTCCGCGAAGATGTTCTCGCCGACCACGATCGCGTCATCCACGACGATTCCCAGCGCGAGCACCAGGGCCATCATCGAGAACATGTTGATGGAGACGCCCAGCATCTGCATGCCCCACAGCGTTCCCACCAGCGCGACGGTCAGCCCCGCGGCCACCCATAGCGCGAGTCGGATTTCGAGGAAGAACGTCAGGGCGAGAAAGACGAGGAGGAGCCCCAGGACGCCGTTCTCGATCAGGACCGACAGGCTGCCGGCGACCAGCGTCGAGTCGTCCCGCCATATCTCGACGCCGACGCCGGCCGGAAGAGCGGGGATCACCTCCGTCGCCAGATACGCCTTCACCGCTTCCGAGATCTCGAACACCTGCTCGTCCGCGGTGCGGGTGACGTCGACGCGAATGGCCCTGTTGCCGTTGAAACGGGTGATCAGGTCGGTGTCCGCGAAGCCGTCGCGCAGGTCGGCGATGTCGCCCAGGCGAAGCGACGTGCCGTCCGGGCGGGACAGGACGACGATGTCCTCGAAGTCGTACTGCTCGTAGTTCTGGCCGATCGTTCGGACCCGGATCTCCTCCCCACCCGTCGAGAGGTTGCCCGCGGAGAGGTCCATCGAGCCCCGCCGCACGGCACCGGCGATGTCACCGAGGGTGAATCCCAGGGCCCGGAGCCGGTGCGACGGGACCTCGATCGAGATCTCGTACTCCCCGAAGCCGCTGGTATCCACGTAGGACACTTCGGGAAGCGCCGCGATGCCATCCTCGATGTCGTACGCCAGCTCCTTGAGCGTCCGTTCCGGCACGTCGCCGTGAACCAGAAGGCGAATGACGCTTTGCCGGCTCGTCACCTCGCGCACTTCGGGCCGCTCCGCTCCAGCCGGGAAGCTGGGAATGCGATCCACCCTCGCCTTGGCCTCGTTGAGAGCGCGATCGATGTCGGTGCCGCTCTTGAACTCGGCGGTGACCGATCCGAGCCCTTCCGAGGCGGAGGCTTCGATCCGCTTGACGCCGTCCAGAGACCCGAGCTCCTCCTCGATCTTGCGGACGATCGCCTCGTCGACCTCCTGCGGGGCGGCACCCGGGTACGCAACCATGACCTGAACGCGATCCAGCGATGCGTCCGGGAGCATCTCCTGGACGAGTTCCCCCGCGGCCAGCAGCCCGGCGAACAGCAGGAAGACCATGAGGAGGTTGGCGGCAATGGGGTTGCTCGCCATGAAGGCGATCGGACCGCCACGGACTGTCGGGTCGCCGGCCTCACTCATCGGTCGCTCAGCCGGGAACCTCCGCCGTCTGCGCCTTCTGGAACGCGGGCCTGGCCATGCACCGGTCGCCGTAGGCCTCGAGCACCGGCGACTCGGGGAGCATCCCGAACATGCGCAGGAAGACGGCGCTGCTGCCCAGCATCACGTCGGCGGCGCTGAACTCGTCGCCCAGGATCCACGGGCCATCGCCAAGGCCCTTCTCCCAAACCTCGATCGTCTTCGCGAAACTCCCCCAGCCCAGCCGGCCAGGATTGAACGCTTCAGCCTGGTGCTCCTCGGGCACGACGGTCCGGAGGCCCGACTCGAACATCGCGGGCTCGATCATCGCGGCGGAGTAGATCAGCCAATGCACGAAGCGCGCGCGCAACGGATCGTCCAGCGCCGGCGCCAGCCGCCCGGAGGCGTAACGGTCGGCAACGTACAAGCAGATTGCCGCCGAGTCCCACATCTTCACGTCGCCGTCCTCGAGCGCGGGCACCTTGCCCATCGGACTCGCGGCCAGATGTTCAGGAGTCCGCTCCGGCCTTGTGACGTCGACGTGCACGAGCTCGTAGTCGGTGCCCGCCTCTTCGAGCATCCAGACGGCGCGGCTGGACCGCGTCTGCGGGCACCAGTAGAGCTTCATTCGTAGGCCTCCGAGTCCAGGTGTTCGGTACCGGCCGGCGCCCGGCCGATCTCCCTCATGTTCGTGAAGAAACCGCGCACGTCGAGTTCGATGGTGACCGGCGAGTCACTGTCGTTGAGCCAGAACCAGCCGTGGTTGCCGGAGTAGCCCGCCGTCAGGCCGCCCCGGCCGCCCGTGACGTCGAATTCCTCGGCGTAGCGAACCGGCTCGTCGTCGAGGTCGTTGAAGGGATCGGCGTGGAAGTCCGAGTAGAGCGCGCCGCCGTCGGTCTGCCAGGAGTAGACGATCGTCATCCCCTCGATCATCTGGAACTTGTACTCCATCTGCTCGTTGGCGCCGATCTCTATCGTGACCGTCTCGGCACGGAGTTCACGATTGCCGGTCATCGGGACCGAGAGTCCCTCTTCCGCTTCCGCCATCGGCTCGGTGCCGGCCGCCTCGTAGAGCCGGTCGAGGCCGAGCAGGCCGCCGATGCGGGTCGGGTCGATGCCGTACTCGGCCGGCAGGATGACGACGACGAAGACGACCGCCGCGGCGGCGAG
>JAPOXA010000055.1 GCA_026707325.1 Acidobacteriota bacterium
CTCGAACGCGAGGTCGGCGTCCGTCCAGAACTTGAACGGCTTGCCGTAGATCGGTCCCAGGACTTCGCCGTCTGCGAGAGACTCGAGCTTGTCGTAGTCGGGACCGGGAGCCTGCAGGCGATCGACGCGGAGCCGGATCGCCTGCCCGTCGACCTCGACCCGGGAGAGGGCCAGATCGTCGTCGTCTCCGACCGGTTGACGCTCGACGATGATCCCGGCCGCCTCGGCCGCCTCCTTCGTTACTCCCTTGACGTCGGCGTTGAAGAACCCGGCTTCGAGTTTCCCGGCCAGACCGTCGCCTTCCCGCGCGAGTTCCATCTCGACCGGCACGAGCTGGCCCCCGAAGTCCAGGTTCCACTTCAGCAGTACGCCCGTTTCCGTGCGGCTGATGTTCTCGATCACGACGTCGGCCAGACGCGCCAGGTAGAAGTCGGCGCTCGCCTTGCCGTCGTCGTCGGCGAACGTGATCAGGCTGTTGAGCGAGCCTTGCTGGGTGAGCACTTCAAGCACCCACTCGCCGAGAAACGGCTCGATCTCGGCCGTGTCAACGCGTTCGGCGAATGCTGGTTCAGGCGGCGGTTCCTGGGCCAGTGCCGGCCCGGCCAGCAGGAGCGCGGTCAGGAACGGGAGGACGTGTGAGCTGCCATGAGATTGTCGTGCCATGCCGGAAGGGCCTCTTCGTGAACGGGATTTCTGTGGACAGGTCCGGGCACCTGCGACGGGCGAGTCTACTAGCAGCATTCGCAGCCGTCGGGCCACGCCGCCTCGTCAGAAGTAGTCCGGCATGGACGGCGGTTCCTCCGCGAAGACGCGGTCCGCCAGTTCCAGTGCGGCGGCCGATCCCCGGACGACCTCCATGGCCGCGAGCCGACGGGCACTCAGGTGGCCGGTGTAGAGCGAACCGAGCGCACGGATGTCCATCCTCAGCGCGTCGGGCCCCGGGTCCTGATCGACCCGGTTCACCGTGGCCTCGCCACCGTCGATCTCGATCAGCCAACGGCCCGCGTTTCCGGGCAGGATGTCGTCCGTCAGGTCCAGGTCCAGCCTCGCGCTCGCGGCCGCCGGGTAGCCGCGTTCGGTGAACGCCGCCCGGACGTCGACGATGCGGAGCATCCAGGTTTCTGCGATGGAGATCTCGGTCCCGACCTCCGGCACGGCGAGGAGCAGCGGGTCGTCCAGCGGCCCGTACCAGATCGCGTGTCGGGCCAGGGTCCGGCAGTCCGAGAACAGGGCCAGGATGCGCCGGGCCGCGTCGGGATGCGCCACCTGAACGTCCCGGACCTTGAGGTCGTAAGGATACCGGCCCACGGAGCCCAGCGTGTAGACGACGTAGCCGTCGATCGCGCCGTCATCCGCCGGCAGGACGTAGCCATGGACGTCCCGGCCGGCCGGGTGGTTGTGGACGCGCTGCCAGATGTGTTCGTTGCGGTCGAGCCAGCCGGGGCGGTTCACGGCCAACCGGCGGTAGAGCCGGGCGAGCCCCTCGGCGTCGGCTTCCGGGTCGAGCCGGCGGAGTTCCCCGATCGCCCGGATGCGCCCCAATCCAGCGAGCGGCAGCCGGTACTGGTAGCGGTGGCCGGCGACCGCATAGCCGGCGCGGCCGTACAGGGTGAAGGTCGTGGGGTAGAGGGTCGACACCGCCACGCCGGCGTCGTGGAGTTCGCTCAAGGTTGCCGCCATCAGGGACTTGGCGGCGCCGCGGCCGCGGGCCGTCGGACTGATGGCGACTCCGGCGATGCCGATGTTGCGGACCGACCGGCCCCCCAGGAACAGGCCCATGTCGTACTGGACCAGCCCCCCCACGACATCACGCCCGGCTCGTACGACACGGACGTGGTCCCGGGTCGCTCGCAGCCAGGAGACGCAGGAGTCGCAGGGGGTGTTGAAGGCCAGGGACTCCTGGCGGGCCAGGGCCTCCAGGTCGGCGGAGGTCTGGATGGGCCCGAAGCTGAGGCGCTGCGACACGGTGCGCGAGTCTACTTGTCCGGCGCCGGTGCGCCTTGCGTCGGTTCGGGCGTATCGGTCAGGATCTCACGCGCGTCCCGGCTTCGGGGCCTGTTCGAGGGGTTTCGGAATTGACTGTAATCGTCCGAACGGATCGGCTGACCAAGAGCTACGGCGCGGTGACCGCGCTCGCCGGCGTCGGGTTCGAGTGCGGCGCGGGCGAGGTCGTCGGGGTTCTGGGCCTGAACGGCGCCGGCAAGTCGACGCTGCTGCGGATTCTCGCGGGGGAGCTCCTGCCCAGCGGCGGCAGCGTCTGGATCGATGGAGTCGAGTTGGGAGACGACTCGCGCGAGATGCGTTCCCGGGTGGGCTATCTCCCCGAGGAACCGCCGCTCTATCGGGAGATGCGGGTCCGCGACTATCTGGGCTTCGTAGGCGCGTTGAACGGCGTGGCGCGGCACGAACTCCCGGATCGCATCGCCGTCGTGGCCGGCCGGGTGCATGTAGACGGTCAACTCGACCGGGTGGTCGGCGAGTTGTCGATGGGCTATCGAAAACGCGTCGGCATCGCCCAGGCGCTCCTCCACGAACCGGATGTCGTCCTGCTCGACGAACCGGTGTCCTCGCTCGACCCGGCCGAGATCGTCGGCATGCGCGAGCTGGTGCGTTCACTCGGAGGCCGGCGCACCGTGTTCACGTCATCCCACCATCTTCGTGAAGTTCATGAAACCTGCGACTCGATCCTCGTCCTGCACGAGGGGGAGCTTCTGGCGTACGGAAGCCAGGAAGAGCTCGGAGTTCTGGCCGGCCGGGAGCGGGTCGAGGTCGAGGTGCGGGGAACGGCGGCGGAAGCGGCCGGCCGACTCCCGACGGGCGTCGAGGTGGTTCATTCGGCGGAGCTCGGCGACGGCGTCTCGACACTGACCCTCGATCTTGCTGGCGCCGAGCGCGAGGAGGTGGTCGCGGCGCTGGTTGGGGCCGGATTCGGCATCCGGCGGCTGGAGCCGGTGCGCTCCGACCTGGAGCGGGTGTTTCTCGATCTCGTGCGGGGCGACGGCGCCGGCCAGGCGGGCGGGGAGAACGGGCCGTGAGCACGGTTCTGCTGATCGCGCGGCGTGAACTTCGGGCCGCCTTCGCGGGGCTGTACGGCTGGGCGATCCTCGCGCTGGTCCTGATGCTCGACGGCCTGTTCTTCAACGCCTGGACGCTGGGCAGCCAGCGGCCCTCGTCCGAGGTGCTGAGCCTCTTCTTCTACACGAACTTCGGGGTCACGATGGCGGCGGCGGTGTTCGTCACGATGCGCTCGTTCGCCGCCGAGCGCGAGCAGCGCACCCTGGTGCTGCTTCTGACCTCACCGGCGGGCGACTGGCAGGTGGTGCTCGGCAAGTACCTGGGCGCGCTGGGTTTCGTGCTTTACACGGTGGCCGCCGCGGCCTACATCCCGGTGATGGTCTGGCTCAAGGGCAACCTGGAGTGGGGCCAGGTCGCGGCCGGCTATCTCGGCATCGCGCTGGCGGCCGCCGTGTGTACGGCGATCGGGATCTTCTGTTCCACACTGGCGCCGAACCAGTTGGCCGCCGGCGTCGCCGCCGGCTTCCTGGTCACCCTCCAGGTGTTGTTCTGGCTGCTTTCGGGGATCAGCGAGCCTCCTCTGGACGGCGTGTTCGCGGCGATGGATCTCTACCGTGAGCATTTCGAACCGTTCCAGGATGGCGCGGTACACCTGAAGACCCTTGTCTACGCGCCGACGGTTTCCTACCTGTTCCTGTTGCTCAGCGTGCGGGTGCTGCAGGCGAGGAGGTGGCGGTGATCGAACGCCGACCGGTGACGCCTGTGCTTTGGCTTGTCGGTTCGGCCATGATTCTGGTCGGGGAACGCTACGCGGGCCCCGGGTTCGTGGGCGGAGTCCTGAACGGAGTAGGAATGGCGCTGGCCCTCGTGGCGGTCGCGTACTGTCTGGTGGAGTTCCTGGCCACTTCGGCGGGAACCGCTGCCCGAGCCGCCGCGAAGACGGCACTGTTCTTCTATGGGCTGGCGGCATTGGGCCTGCTGCTCTATCCGTTGACCTTCAACGGAGTCGTGGATCGATTGGGACTCAACGAGGACGGCGCCGAAGCCTGGCGGGCGGTCTGGACAGTCGGGTGGATGCTTGCGTGGTGGGTGGGCACCGCCGCCGCGGTCGGGGGTGACTGGACCCGCTACCGTAGCGGCGACCTGGAACCCCGCCGCGTGCGCGGCGCGACGGCAGCCGCCTTGAGCCTGGCGCTGGCCGTTGGATGGGTGTTCGCGGTCAACTACACCGCCGGCGATCGCGACCGGCTCTGGGAGTGGAGTGCACAAAGCCGGGCACGGGCCTCCGAGGCGACGCTGGAACTCGTGGGCTCCCTGCGGGCGCCGGTCGAGGTCGTCGCCTTCTTTCCGCCGGCGAACCAGGTCCTGCGGCGGATCGAACCGTTCCTCGACGAGGTCGCGGCCGCCGGACCGGTCGACGTGACGGTGCTCGACCAGGCACTCGAACCGACCCGCGCGGCGGAGCTCGGCGCGCGCGAGAACGGCGTCCTGTACCTTGTGCGCGGAGGCGATCAGCGCAGGATCGAGCTCGACGTGGACTACGGGCGGGCAAAGCGGAGCTTGGGCTCCCTCGACCGCGAGTTCCAGGAGGCGCTGCTCGAGATCGGCCGGGAACGCCGGACGGTGTACGTGACCGCGGGCCACGGCGAGCGGGGCGAGTACGTGAACGATGCCGGTGAACCGGGGCTCGGGAACGCGTACGGCATCCTGCGGGCGCTCAACGTCAGCACCCGGAATCTGCCGGTGGCCGACCTGATCCAGGACCTGCCGCCGGACGCCGGCGTCGTTGCCGCGCTCGGTCCCGCCCGGCGCTTCCTGCCCGAGGAGGTCGACAGCCTGCGCCGCTTCTGGAACCGCGGCGGCTCGGTGCTGCTGCTGCTCGAGCCGGGAGTCGACGTCGGCCTGGAGCCGCTGCTCGAGGAAATGGCAATTCGCCGGCTCGAAGGCACGGTAGCGAACGACCGCTACCACCTTCGGCGGGATGGGGGCGCGAGCGACCGCCGTCTGGTCCTGACCAACCGCTTCGGCAGCCACGCGACGACGAGCGATCTGTCCAGGGCGGCGAACCGGATCGGCCTGGTGCTCGAAGGAGCGGCCGGACTCAAGGGTGTGGCTGGCGGTCCGGCGCGCTCGACCGTGCTGCTGCGGCCAATGACGGGGAGCTGGCTGGAACTCGACGGCGACTTCGAGCGCGACCGCGAGGCGGAGCCGGATGCGATCGAGGCTCTGGCGATGGCGTCGACTCTGCCGGTGGAGAACGCCGGGGATGGAGGCGAGAGCCGCGCCGTCGTCATCGGCGACGTCGACGCGCTGAGCGACGACTACGTCTACGTCACCGGCCCCGGCGCGATGTCGGCCAATGCAAAGCTCCTGCTCGACGCGTACGTGTGGCTGGCCCGCGAAGGTGATTCGGCTGTCGCGAGCGTCCCGGGCGATGACGATCCCGTCCTGCAGCGGACGCGCGGCGAGTCGATTCGCTGGTTCCTCGGGACGGTTTTCGGAGTGCCCGCCCTCGTTCTCGCTACCGGCTTCGGGTACGTCCGTCGCCGCCGTTCGAGCGGTTGGCGGCGGGTTGCGGGGGAGCGGTCGTGACGAAGTCGCCCTGGCGATCGACCTGGCTCCACTTCGCCCTGCTCGTCCTCGCACTGGCCGGCGCCTGGCTGTCGTTCGAACGGCCGTTCGCGGACGCTCCCAACGGCGCCTCTGCGGGCGCGGTCGTTGTCCAGGCGGCGGAGGGCGAGGTCGAGCGCGTGGTCTACGAGCGTGGCGCACAGACGCTCGAGATCGAGGCCCGGGAAGACGACTTGGGTCGCTGGTTCGCCGGCCGCGAGGGAACGGACACGGTGTTCGTCGGCGGCCGGCAGGTCGAGACGCTGTGGCGAGGACTGGAGCCGTTGCGGGCGGTGAGGGTGCTCGAGGGCGTGGACGGGACGAAACTCGAGGAACTCGGTCTCGCCGTCGGCGAATCGCCACTGGAACGCCTGGGCCTCACCGTGCGGGGCCGCGAGCTTCGCTACCGGCTCGGCGGCAGGCCGTTCGGCGGCGCCGATCGCTACGCGCGCCGCGAACCCGGGCAGAATGACGAGAGCGACGCGGGCGGCACCGTGCTGGTGCTGCCGTCCGAGGTCGTCTCGAGCCTCGGCGGCGGCGCCGAACTGCTGATGGAGAGGCGGTTGCTGGCCTCGTCGCGGCCCGACGTGGAGGAAATGTCCCTTCAGCGGTTCGGCGTCGGAGCGAGGGAGCCGCTCCGGATCGTTCAGCGGACCGGCGCGGGAGTTTCCGGTCCTCTTGGCGCCGACACCTACTGGACGGTGAGCGGATCGGACGAAATCGACGCCGACATCGGCGCCTGGGTCGACAAGTTCTTCCGCCTGTCGGTCGCCGCGTACCGGAGCGGCGAGCCCGGCGTCGACTGGCGGCCCGAGGCCGTCGTCACGGTCGAGTCCCGCGACCACCGCGCGTCGACTCTGGAGATCTGGTCCGCGCCCGCCGACGAGGGTCGGGTCTGGCTCGCGCGCTCGCCGTTCACGCGACTCGTCGTCGAGCTCTCCGCGTCGCTCGCCGAGGAAGTCTGCGCCGACCTGGACGACCTACTGCGCTGAGCCGTGTTCCTGGCGGGTACACTCCGCCGGCATGGACATCGGCATCTTCATGTTTCCCACCGGCGACGCGATGCGCCCCGACGAACTCGGCGCCGAGGTCGAGTCGCGCGGCTTCGAGTCCCTGTGGTTCCCGGAACACACCCACATCCCCACTTCCCGGCGGACACCCTTCCCCGGGGGTGGCGAGCTGCCGCCGGAGTACTCCCGTTCCCACGACCCGTTCGTTGCGCTGACCGCGGCTGCGATGGCAACGAAGAGGATCAGGCTCGGCACCGGCATCTGCCTGATCATCGAGCGCGACACGATCACCACGGCCAAGGCGGTGGCGAGTCTGGACGTACTTTCCGGCGGCCGGTTCATCTTCGGTATCGGCGGCGGCTGGAACCGGGAAGAGATGGAGCATCACGGCACGGACTACCCGACGCGCTTCGCCAGGCTGGAAGAGCAGGTGGCGGCGTTCAAGACGATCTGGACCGAGGACGAGGCGGAGTTCCACGGCCGCCACGTCGACTTCGAGCCGATCTGGTCCTGGCCGAAGCCCGAGCAGAAGCCCCACCCGCCGATCCTCCTCGGCGGCGGCACCGGCTACACCCGCCAGCGCGTCGTCGATCGCTGTGACGGCTGGTTGCCCATCGGTCGCTCGACCGAGGCGGTGCTCGACGGCATCGGGGACCTGAAGCAACGCGCGGAGAAGGCCGGTCGCGGCATGGACACGATCTCCATCAGCGTCTTCGGCGCGCCGCCGCAGCAGGAAGTACTCGACGCCTACGCCGAGGCCGGCGTGGACCGCGTCATCCTGCCGCTGCCGCCACAGGGCCGGGACCGGAACCTGCCGCGGCTCGATCGCTACGCCACGCTGCGGTAGCTGCCGCCTCGGCAAGGACCGAAGGGAAGGGCTCCCTGCGGCCGCTCGCGCTCTCTGGGTTTCGGTGAAGTAGCGCTCGCTTCGGTCGGCTGCCCTTCACATCGGTGGTGGTTGATGGAGCGGCGCCGGGAGTCGGTTGCCTCCAGCCCGCCGGGAGCCCTTCCCTTCGGTCCTTGCCGAGGCTGGACGTCACTGCATGGCGCCAAGCGTTGCTCTGGCCGTACAGTTTCCCAAACAACCGGCAAAATGGCATCACGATGTACATAATGAAGGATGAATGCTAGCCTTCGGCTCGTGTTCGACCGGTTCTTCACGCCTCCCGCAGCGTCGAGTTACTTCCTGTTCGGTCCGCGCGGGACCGGCAAGTCGACCTGGCTGGCGGATCGCTACCGCGGCGCCCTGTCCATCGATCTGAACGACCCGGAGGAGGATCGCTACTACGGCGCGAGGCCGGAGCGGCTACGAGATGCAGTGGCCGGCCATTCCGAGCGCCGACCGATCGTCATCGACGAGGTACAGCGAGCGCCGGGGCTCCTCCCGGTCGTTCACCAGCTCATCGAGCGGGACAAGAGCCTCCGCTTCGTCCTGACGGCGTCGAGCGCGAGGAAACTCAAGCGAACCGGCGTGGACCTGCTGGCCGGCCGGGCTCTCCTCACGACGATGCATCCGTTCATGGCGGCTGAACTGGGCGCGGCCTTCAGCCTGGATTCAGCCCTGACCCTTGGTCTGATACCGCTCGTCGTCGACGCGGCCGAGCCGGAGTCCGCGCTTCGCACCTACGCGGCGCTCTACGTGCGCGAGGAGGTCCAAGCGGAGGGCCTGGTGCGCAACGTCGGCGCGTTCTCGCGCTTCCTCGAAGCGGCGAGCTTCAGCCACGGCGCCGTGCTGAACGTGTCGAATCTCGCGCGAGAGTGTCAGGTCGAACGCAAGGTGGCGGCGAGCTACCTCTCCGTGCTCGAGGATTTGCTCATCGGCTTCACGCTGCCGGTCTTTCGAAGGCGTGCGCTCAGGAAACTCACCTCCCATCCGAAGCTCTACCTGGTCGACCCGGGCGTGTTCCGCTCGCTCCGCCCGAGAGGCCCACTCGATCGGGACTCGGAACTGGCCGGCCCGGCCCTCGAGGGGCTGGTCGCTCAGCACCTGCGTGCCTGGATCGCCTACACGGGGCGGAAGGACTCGCTGAGCTTCTGGCGAACCCGTTCCGGCAGCGAGGTCGACTTCATTCTCTATGGCGAAAGCGGCTTCTACGCGCTGGAGGTCAAGAGGTCGAGCGTCGTCCACCCCCGCGACCTGAGCGGACTTCGCGCCTTCGTGGCGGACTATCCGGAGGCCAAGCCGGTGCTGCTCTACGGCGGCCGCCGCACGCTCACGAACGGCATCCTCTGCCTGCCGTACGAGGGCTTCCTTCGCAGCCTCGTTCCCGGCCTCTCCTTCGACGAGATTCTGGCCGCGGTCGGTGAGTAGCCTCCGGTTGGGGCCTACCTGATGGGGTTCTTGAACTCGCTGGACGCTCAGGTACGGCCCGGAGTCAAGTCGGCGCCGGTCTCCGACACCAGAAGATCGACGACGTCCCGCAGGGCCTCGTCCTTGCTCGCTCCCTCGACGAGGCGCAGCCGGTAGAGGTCGAGCTGGCGGTCGGCGCTCGAGCCTTCGCGGACGATCGTCAGGCTGTGCCGGAGTTCCTGCTCGCAGCCGAGGACGCGGGCGTCTTCGGCGAGTTCGCCTGTGAGTTCCTGCAGTTCGTCCGCGATGTCGATGCGTCCGCCGCGCCGGGTGTCGCCCAGGAAGGCCAGCAGGCCGTAGCGCTGCGCGAGCCACTTGTTCTCCACGATGATCTCGGTCGGGGGCTCGGGCGGCAGCGTGCCCTCCCGGTCGTGCCGCGCGAGCATCCGGATCAGGGAGGCGTAGAGGGCGACGATGCACATCGCGTCCTCGATCGCCGGGCAGGTGTCGCAGATCCGCAGTTCCACGGTGGGGAACTTGTGGGACGGCCGGATATCCCACCAGATCTCGCTGCCGTCCGTGATGAAGGCCATGCGCTGGTACTCGCCGAGAAGCGCTTCGTAGTCGGCTCGGGAGGCAAGCGCCCCGGGGATGCTGGTCCGGGGCATCGCCTCGAAGAGATTGAGGCGGTTGCACTTGAATCCCGACTCCCTGCCCTCGCCGAACGGCGACGAGGCGGAGAGCCCGATGAACAGCGGCAGGTAGCGCCGGAGTGCCGTCATGACCCGGACCCGGGTGTCGAAATCGCCGAAGCCGGCGTGCACGTGCATGCCGCAGATCACAAGGCGCCGGACCGTTTCCTGGTAGGTGGAGGCGAACTGCCGGTACCGTTCCTTCGGCGTCGGAAGCTGGGCTTCCCAGGCCGCGAACGGATGGGCCGATGCGCCGATCACCGCCGCGCCGTGAGCTTGCGCCGCCTCGACGACCAGCCGGCGGGACGCCTTCAGATCCTCACGCACCCCGGCAACCGAGTCGTGGACGGCCGTGTTCGTTTCGATCTGGGAACGCAGGAACTCCCGCACCACCTGCTGGCCGCCGCCGGCCGCGCTACAGGCCTCGAAGATGCCGGGGTCGGGATCGCTCAGCAGATCGCGCGAGTCCGGGTCGACGAGGAAGAGCTCCTCCTCGACGCCGAGCGTGATCGTGACGTCGTCGCCGTTCGGGGAGGAGCTCATCGTCGGCGGACTCTACGCCGTCTGGCGCCCGTGGACGAACTCAGTAGTGGCGAGCCGCGGCCCTGGCGGGCCGCGTTCGCGACATTGAGCGTGGCAAGCGTGCCCCTTCGGGCCCCGCATGCCACACTCAGTAGTGGCGAGCCACAGCCCTGGCGGGCCGCGTTCGCGACATTGAGCGTGGCAAGCGTGCCCCTTCGGGCCCCGCATGCCACACTCAGTAGTTGAGCTCTTCGCCTTCGGATTTCGCGATGACGGCGGCGCCGACAGAGTCCGAGGTGATGTTGACCATCGTCCGGAACATGTCGAGCGGGCGGTCGACGCTGAGCATCACGCCGGCGAGCGCGTAGGCCTCCGGCGTGGTCAGGTCGATTGCCTCGAGCACGATGAAGATCATCACCAGGCCGGCCGACGGGATCGCCGCGGCGCCGACCGAAGCCAGCAGCGCGGTCAGCACGACGACCAACTGTGAATAGAGCGACAGTTCGACACCAAGGGCCTGGGCGATGAAGAGGGCGCCGACGATCTCCAGCAGGGCCGTTCCGTCCATGTTGACCGTAGCGCCCATCGGCGCGACGAAGCTGCTGACCCGGTTCGAGGCGCCGACCTTCTCCCGCAGGCATTTCATCGTCATCGGCAGGGTGGCTGCGGAGGAACTGGTCGAGAACGCCATCGCCATGGCGGAGGCCATCGCCCGGTAATGGTGGATGGGGTTCTTTCTGGAGAGCAGGGCGAAGAGCAGCGGCAGCACGACGAACACGTGCAGCGTCAGGCCGACCGCGATCGTCAGCACGTACTTGCCGACCTGCTGGAACACGTCGAGGCCCATCTGGCTGACCGCGCGGGCGAGCAGCGCGAAGACGCCGATCGGCAGCAGGCGGATGACCCAGGTCGTCACCTTCATCATCGCCTCGAAACCGGCGCTGAACCCGTCGCGGAGCAGGTCTCCGGTCTTGCCGGTCATCACGCCGATCGCGGCGCCGAGCACGATCGAGAAGAAGATGAGCCCGAGGATGTCGCCCCCGGCCGCGGCGCCCACCGGATTGTCCGGGACGAGCCGCTGGAGGATGTCGGCCATGGAGGTTGGGGTCTGCAGATCCTCGGGTGTGAGTGGCTCCACCCCTTCGGGCATGACGAGACCCCTGCCGGGCCGTATGCTGTTGGCCAGAGTCAGGCCGACCAGGATTGCCATGAAACTGCTCAGCGTGTACCAGAGGAGAGTCTTGCCGCCCAGGCGACCGATCGACCGGCCGTCGCCGATGCCCGACACGCCGTGCACGATCGAGGTGAAGATCAGGGGCACGATGACCATCCGGAGAAGGCGCATGAAGAGGTCGGCGACCCATGCGATCCAGCCCACCTCTCCGAAGACGAGGGCGAAGCAAAGCCCCGCCGCCATTCCGATCAGTACCTGCCAGTGAAGTGCGAGTTTCATGAGTCGGCAGGGTAGCACGCGAAAACGGAGGCTTCGCCGACCGTTTCGGCGCCGCCCGCGCGTACTCGCGCTGGCTTCTGCCGTGGTGCTGGCGGCGCTTGTGGCGAGTTGCGGCAGTGTCCGCTACTACTCCCAGGCGGTCTGGGGCGGGGCCGATGTCCTGGTGAAGCGCAAACCGATCGATCGCCTGCTCGAACCGGGCCGCGCACAGGTTCTGTCGGCCGCGACCCGGGAACGGCTGAGCCTCATCCAGGAGATTCGCGACTTCGCCAGCCGGGAACTCGGGCTTCCGGACAACCGGAGTTATCGCAGCTATGCGGACCTGGGCCGACCGTACGCGGTCTGGAACGTCGTCGCCACGCCCCGGCTCAGCCTGGAACCGAAAACCTGGTGCTACCCGTTCGCCGGTTGCGCCGCCTATCGCGGCTACTTCAACGAGCGCGCGGCGCGGCGCCACGGCGACCGGCTGGCCGCCGACGGCTACGACGTACGCGTCGGCGGGGTGGCGGCGTACTCGACCCTGGGCTGGTTCGCGGATCCGGTGCTCAACACCTTTCTCGACTACGGCGAGGCGGACCTCGCGGCCTTGATCTTCCACGAGCTCGCCCACCAGGTGGTCTACGTCAAGGACGACAGCGCGTTCAACGAGTCCTTCGCGACCGCGGTCGAGGTCGAAGGCGTGCGCCGGTGGCTGCGTTCGCTTGGCCGCGACGAGGAACTCGCTGCCTTCGAGAGCGGCCGGCGGCGCCGGGGCGACCTGAATCGCTACCTGCTCGAAGCGCGAGGGGAACTGGAGTCGATCTACGGCAGCGATGACAGCGACGAGCGGAAGCTGGCCCGGAAGGCGGAGTTGTTCCGGGCGCTGCCTTCGCGCTACCGGCGTGAACTCGTTCCGGCCTGGCGCGCGGCGGGCGACGACGCGGGCGGCGAATCGAACCTCGGCGGCTGGCTTTCGCGGCTCAACAACGCGGACCTCGTGTCGGTCGCGACCTACAACGATCTCGTGCCGGCGTTTCTGGCCCTGCTGGAGAGGTCTGCCGGCGACTTGCCCGCCTTCTACGCCGAGGTCGAGCGTCTTTCGGAGCTTTCATCGGAGGAGCGACGGCGAGAGCTTGGCGACGGCGCGGGACGATGATCGCGCGAGCCTCCATCCGTTCGCTGGTCAGTACCAGTCGATGGCGCCGCGCGCTACGTCGGGATGGTCGGTGAACACGCCGTTCACGCCGAAGCCGAACAAGTGGCTGCGGATCTCCTCGACGGGACTCCCGTAGCGACTGGGCGTCTGGTCGGCCCGGAACGTGTAGGGATGAACCAGCAGGCCGGCTTCCTGAGCCCATGCAACGATCTCTCGCTGCCGCTCGATCATCGTCTTGGCCGGTCCGATGCCGTCGGCGAAGTCGACGATGCCGGCCATACCCTCCGGGCTCAGGAAGCGCCGGTACTGCTCGACCTCAGCCATCAGGAGCACCTGGGGCAGCTTCGAACCCAGCGCGCGCAGTCGCTTGAGGCTCTCCAGCTCGAAGCTCTGGACGAAGACGCGCGCGCCGGGTTCCCGATAGCCGTGGCGCTCGAGAATCTCGAGCAGCGCCTCTTCCATCGGCAGACCCTCGGCACGGTGCCAGGACGGCGCCTTGAGTTCCGGATAGATCCCCACGTTCCGTCCGGAAGACCGGTTCATTCCCTGGACGAGTTCGATCATCTCGGCAAACGTCGGCACCCGGAAGCGGCCGGCGCCCTTCGGGAAGCGGCCGTCCATGCGTTCCACGGCCTCCAGTCGGCGGATCTCCGCGACGGTGAAGTCGGCGGCGTACCACCTGCCGTCTTCTCGCGCCCGATCGGGAAAGACCTCCGCGACGTTCGTGGTCGCTTCCAGATGGATGTCGTGCAGGCAGATGAAGTGGCCGTCGCCGGTCACGACGAGATCCGGCTCAATGTAGTCGGCGCCCATGCCGTGGGCCACGGCGTAGGCCGGGAGCGTGTGCTCGGGCAGATAGCCGGAGGCGCCGCGGTGGGCGATCACGATCATGCGAGAGTCCGGGACTTCCGCTCGCCCTTCCTGGGCCGGCGCCGGGAGGCCTGCCGCCACGAGCAGGATGCCGGCCTGGAAGGGGAAGGGAATCATGTCCGCAGGATAGCGGCTCGGCCGGGATGCTCCCCGCGTTCCGCTTCGAAACCAGGAACAGACGCCGGCTCGCGTGGAGGCCGCCGGCTCAATCGGCCAGCGCCTCGACCTCGACTCGGGCGTCATTGAAGCAGGCGCCGGCGCCGATGTCGGTCAGGGTGTCCGGCGCGAGGGCGCAGGCGTTGGTCCCCGATTCCGTGCTCCTCGCCCAGACGCCCTTGGGCAGCAGAGCGACGCCGGGCTTGAGGTCCGGGTTGAGGCGGACGCGGCAGCGGACCTCGCCGTAGTCGTTGAACACCCGCACCCGCGGCTTGTCGCCGCGGCTCAGCCCGCGCGCGGCGGCGTCGTCCGGGTGCATCTCGAGCGGCACCTGGCCGGGTCGCAACTGGCCGAAGGTCGAGCTCACCGTCTGCGGCACGGAGGGCGAGATGAGCGCCAGCGGGTACCGTCCATCACCCGGCTCGGAGTGGAAGGCGTAGAGCCCCCGCTCCGACTCGGCCTCGAGGGACTGCGGGCAGAGTTGGACCCTGCGGTCGGCCGTGTGAGGGAAGACGTCGACGAACTGGATCGGCCGGCGGCCGGTCTCGGGCAGCGCCAGACCCTTGTCCGCGAGCTGTCGCTGCCGCTGCCGGCCCAGCACCGCCTGCCGCCATTCTCCCTCCGAGCGGGGGTCATCCTCGTGCAGGAGCCCGAGGCGGTCCGCCAGCTCGCCGAAGACACGCAGGTTGGAACGGGCCTCGCCGACCGGCTCCGTTACCGGCTTCGTGTCGTGGAGCACCATCGCGCCGTAGCCCATCGCCAGGTCGTCGTGCTCCAGGAAGGTCGTCGCCGGCAGCACCAGGTCGGCGTAGAGGGCGGTGTCGGTCATCACCTGGTCGAAGACGACGGTAAACAGGTCCTCGCGGGCCAGGCCGCGGCGGACGAGTTCCTGGTTCGGCAGCGTCGCGAGCGGATTCGCGTTGTAGACGAAGAGGACCTTGACTGGCGGACCCGGGATCGCGTTCGGGTCGGTCAGGACCCGGCCGACGTGGTTCATGTTCACGATCCGGGTGCCCGGCGACGGCTCGCGCCAGCCGACGTTCCGGAAGGCGGCGCCGTTGCTCATCGTGTAGCCGCCGGCGCGGACCCTGAACTTGCCGCCCACGGCGGGCAGCGCGAGAATCGCCGCGACCGCCGAGCCGCCGTTCCGGTTGCGCTCGACGCCCCAGCCGCAACGGATTACCGCCGGCGAGGACGCGCTGTAGAGCTCGTAGCAGCGGGCGATGTCACGCACCGGGACGCCCGTGACTTCGGCGGCGTGCTCGAACGTCCAGGGTTCGGCGCGCCGGCGCAACTCGTCGACTCCGCTAGCGTGTTCGGCGAGAAACTCGAGATCCGCGTCGCCGCGGCGGAAGAGCTCGCGGTGGAGGGCGAGCGCCAGGCACAGGTCCGTGCCGGGACGCGGCTGCAGGTGGAGGTCGGCCTGCCTCGCTAGCGGCGTCCGCCGCGGGTCGACGACGACGAGCTTGCCGCCGCGGGCCCGGGCCGCGCGCAGGATCGGCACCAGGTGGATGCCGGTGGAGGAGGGGTTGGCGCCCCAGACGATCGCGAGTCGCGCGTGTTCGTAGTCCTCGAGTGCGACGCCGGCCATCTTGCCGTAGAGGCCGAGCGCGGCGGCCGTGCTGGGCGCGGCGCACACGTTGCGGGCGAGCGTCGAGGCGCCGAAACGGCGGAACAGGATCGCATCGGCCGTGTCCTGGGTCAGCAGGCCGTTGGAGCCGCCGTAGCTCAGCGGCAGCACGGACTCGCCGCCAAGCGCGGTCTTCGCCTCAGTCATCCGCTCGACGATCAGGTCGATGGCGAGTTCCCAGGAGATCGGTTCGAGCCGGCCTTCGCCCTTGCGGCCGGCGCGGCGCGCGGGGTGGAGCAGGCGATCGTCGCCGTAGAGGTGACGGGAGATCCGGCCGACCTTGGAGCAGATGAAGCCGCCGGTCAGCGGGTGCGCAATGTCCGGTGGCGCGGCGCGCACCTTGTCGACCCGGCCGTTCCGGACCTCGACTTCCAGGGAGCAGGAGTCGGGGCAGTCCAGCGTGCAGGCGGTGTGGTGAATGGTGGGCTGCGGAGCCTGGCTTGGCGTCGGATCGGCGACGGTCATCCGTGGAAGCGTACAACGCAGGACTGGCGGATCACGTCGTCGATCCGCCTGCTCGTGCGCCGGCCACCGGGTGCACCGGCGCACCCGCCGGCATCCGGCGCGCAGCGCCGGCCATGCATCCTGCAACCAACCGGGTTACGATTCGCGCTCCCCGGCTGAGCCCCGGTTCGGGAATCACACGGACTTTCGCGATGACCCTGACGCTCGACCGACAGACTGCGCCGCCGCAAGCACGGGAGCAACGTGTCTTCAACTTCTCGCCGGGCCCGGCGGTGCTGCCGTTGCCGGTCCTTCAGGAGATACAACGCGATCTGCTGGCGTTGCCCGGTGTCGGAAGTTCCGTGCTGGAAATCAGTCACCGCTCGGCGGCGTTCGACGGGATCCTCGCCGAGGCGGAAGCCAACCTGCGCGAGTTGCTTGCCGTCCCGGACGACTACCGCGTGCTCTTCCTGCAGGGCGGCGCCTCGCTGCAGTTCTCGATGATCCCGATCAACCTGCTGCGCGGTCAGAGCCTGCCGGCGAGCTACATCCTGACCGGGTCCTGGGGCAGCAAGGCCGTGGTCGAAGCGCGCCGCGAGGGAGAGGTCCACGTGGCATGGGACGGGAAGGCAGACAACTTCGTGCGCGTGCCGGACGACGGGGAGCTCGATCTGCCGCCGGCCTCGGCGTATGTTCACTACACCTCGAACGAGACGATCCAGGGCGTCCAGTTCCGCCGTCCGCCGGCCGTCGGCGACGCGCCCCTGGTGTGCGACGTGTCGTCGGACTTTCTCTCGGGCCCGGTCGACGTGCGTGAGTTCGGCCTGCTCTACGCCTGCGCGCAGAAGAACGCCGGACCTTCGGGGCTGACCGTGGTCGTCGTCTCGGACGACGTTCTCGAACGCTGCGGCGAAGACGTGCACTCGATGCTCAGCTTCCGGCTTCAGGCCGAGAAGGGCTCGCGCCTCAACACCCCGAACGTCTTCGGCGTCTACGTGTTCCTGCTGATGACCCGCTGGCTGCGCGACGAGATCGGCGGCCTGGAGGCGGCTGCCGCCGCGGCTGCGGCGAAGACCGGACTGATCTACGACGTGCTGGACGGCGGCGGCGGCGAGTTCTACGTCCCGCACGCCGAGCCTGCGAGTCGTTCGCGCATGAACGTGACCTTCAGGCTGCGGAACCCGGAGCTCGAGTCGGTCTTCGTCGAAGCCGCGGCCGAACGGGATCTCGTTTCGATCAAGGGCCACCGCTCAGTCGGCGGTTTCCGCGCGTCGCTCTACAACGCGATGGCCATGGAAGGGGCCGAACGGCTACGCGACTTCATGCTGGCCTTCCGCGCCAGCCACTGAGAACTCACAATGGGTGCGCCGGCGCCCTCGCCGGCATGAAGCGCGACGCCGCGAAGCGGCGAGCCCGAATCCCTACCGGCGGCTGGTCAACAGCGCCGAGCCCACGATGACCAGCAGCAGCAGGGCGCCTCCGCCCCAGACGAGGATCGGCGAAGCTCCACGCTCCTCGTACGTGACCACCTCGTCCCGTGGCTCGTCGAAGAGCGAGTCGTAGGCTGCCGCCGCTTCCTGAGCCGCCGTCGCCGCCGCAGCCAGCGCGGCCTCGTCTTCCGGCTGTCCCAGACCGCCCTCGGCGATGATCCGCTCCACGGTATGGACGAGATCCCAGAGCTCGTCCGGGCCGTACGCGTCGCGGTAGCCGGGCATCGCCGTGCCGTCCATGCCGAGGTAGAGGCGGCTGTAGATCGCGGCACTGTCGTTTCCGCCCTTGAAGACCCCGCCGACGATGTTCGTCGGCAGGGTGTGATTGCCTTCGAAGTCGGGCATCGGGTCGTTGCGGAGCCGCCTTCCGTTCGGCCCGTGGCAGGAAGCGCAGGCTTCCAGGTAGATCCGCTCGCCGCGTGCGCGTCGTTCCTCGCCGAACGGAGGCTCGGGCGGTATCCCGATTGCCGGACCGGGTGTCGTCCGTCGCGCGAACTCCGCGTCGGCATCCGCGGCGCTCAGTTCGCCCGCGGCGACCGCGCGATCGAGTTCGCTCCGGATGGCGTCCAGACTGAAACTGCGCGTGTACCGGGCCATCGCCGCGATCTCGGCCTCCGGGACCTGACCCCAGGCCGACATGCCGGTGCCCGGCATGCCCCGCCGGATCGTCTCCTCGAGGTCACGGTCCGAGGGGATGGCGTTCTCGGTGCTCGCCAGCTTGAAACGGCCCGACTGGAAGCTGCGGGGCCGCTCGCCGGTCGTGTAGCTGAACTTGCCCAGGCCGTCGCCGGCTTCGCCGTGGCATTCCCGGCAGTAGCGGAGGAAGGCCTGTCGGCCAAGGTCGCTATCTGTGGTTGCGGCGGGCGATGGAGGAGCGTCGAGCGGAGGGGTTTGCGCCTTCAAGGTCGGCGGGCCGACCAACAGACCTGTCGCGCACAGGAGCGCCGCAAGACCGGGGACGTACGGCTGGTAGCTTGACGGGGTCACGCCGGAGATGCTCCGCTGGCAGTGGTGAGTTTACGCTTGGGATTGCGGCGGCGCTGGCAGATTGGTTGAAGGATCGCCTCGCCGGCAAACTTGCCGGCGAGACGATTGACAGCTCCTTCCGGCTCCACTACGATGCTTGGCCGTGGCCGTCCTACAGCTAGGCGCCGCTCCCGTGGCGGACCTTGAACGCGCCGGATTCCGACTCGGCGCGCGGGGCACTCATACGAGCCGCACGATCATGCTCAACGACCTGGGCGAACTCCTTGCGGCTGTTCCGGCGGATGGCGACAGGAGCATCTACGCCCAGGCAGTCATCGAAGACAATGTGCTCGGCAAGCAGACAGCGGCAACGCGGCGACTCAGCTACCAGCGACTGCGGGAGCTCTACGGCCTCGATCCACGGATCCCGCTGTTCCGCGTGCTTCGACGGCTCTGGAGTGTGGATCGACCGGGGCGGCTCCGGCTGGCCGTGCTCGCGGCCATGGCCCGGGACCCTCTGCTGACGGCGACGGCACCGGTCGTGGTTCTTCTGGAACCCGGCCAGGAGATGATGCGTTCCACGGTTCTCGCGAAGCTCCGCGGGACCGTGGACGACCGGCTGAATGAGGCCGTGCTCGACAAGGTGGCCCGGAACACGGCGAGTTCGTGGGCGCAGGCGGGTTTCCTTCAAGGCCGGGTGCGCAAGGTCCGGTGTCGAGTAGAACCGACGCCGGGAACCGTGGCCCTGGCGCTGTGGCTCGGGCGGCGCGAAGGGTACGCCGTGGCTCGGCTGCTCGATTCGCCTTGGGCGCGGGTCGCCGGCGACGGCGGTCCGCTCGAACTCCTCCCGCTGGCTCTAAAGGCCAACCAGCTCGGACTGATCCGTGCGCGCTCGGCGGCGGGAGTCCTGTCGATCGACCCGACGATCCTCGACCCGGCGGCGGCCGCGGCGACTCGACGATGAGTCTGAGTCGCATCGGAAAGCTGGCGCGCGCGTACGAACGGCACATCGGCGCGCCGTGGCAGCGGACGCTCGCCGGCGCCCAGCGGGTCATCTTCGTGGTCTACGACAAGGAGATGGAGCGAATGCTGCGGGCCAGGATCGGCGAGTTCGAGCAGGCGACTCGCGGAGCCGGACATGGTTGGACGCTCGTGGATTGCACCTCCTGGTTCTCGGACTGGATGGCTCGCGACGAGTATCGGGACGCCTACTTCGAGGATCCGTCGCTGCTCGAACTGAAGCTCGAGAGCGAGTTCCGCGCCGAGTCGGCTCAGAAGTTGGCCATCGTCCTGGAGCAGGCGGGCGAGAGCGACGTGGTCGCCCTGCTCGGCGTCGCGTCGCTGTACGGGTTCCTGCGGGTGTCCGACCTCATCCGCGCCGTGGAGCCTGCCGTCCGCGGCCGGCTCGTCGTCTTTTTTCCCGGAAGCAGGAACGAGAACAACTTCCGGCTGCTCGACGCGCGCGATGGCTGGAACTACCTGGCTCAGGCCATCACGCTCCACGACGAACAGGTGAACCTGCCGTGAAGATCCACGAACTGCTCGACCGCGACCCGCGCGGCGCCCGCCTCGCCAACAACGGACAGGCCCGCATCGGCGGCGATGACGACCGGGCTCTGGCGGTGCTGCGCGAGGAACTCTCGACGTTCGTCTGCGATGGACGGTTCGGCGATGCGCTGCAGCGAATCCTCGACCGGTATCTCGGCAACGTAGGGTCCGCGCGCCAGGACGCGGCCTGGGTCAGCGGGTTATTCGGTAGCGGTAAATCCCATCTACTGAAGATGGCGGCGCATCTGTGGGAGAACACTGCGTTCGCCGACGGCGCCACTTCCCGCGGCCTGGTTGGGAACTCCCTGCCGGGAGACGTCCATGCGTCGCTGCGCGAGCTTGACACCCAGGCGAAGCGATCCGGCCGCCCGCCCGTCGCGGCGGCGGGCACGCTCCTCGGTGGCAACGACTGGGTGCGTCGTACCGTGCTCGAGATCCTTCTGCGCGCCTGCGGCTGGCCGGATCAGTACGCGCAGGCGCAGTTCTGCTTCTGGCTACGCGACGAGGGAGCGCTCGACGCGGTGCGCGCGGCCGTTGAAGCGAAGGACAGGGACTGGCAGCGGGAACTCAACAACCTCTACGTGAGTCCGGTGCTAGGGCAAGCGGTCACGGACGCGGTTCCTGGTTTCGCCAGCGACAGGAAGACGGCCTTGCAGGCGTTGCGGGCTCAGTTCCCGCCAACCCGGGAGGACATCACGACGGAACAGTTCGTCGATGCCGCCCGGCGCGCCCTCTCGGACAGCGACGACTTGCCCCACACGGTGCTCGTGCTCGACGAGGTACAGCAGTACATCGGCGCCGACGAGGACCGATCGTCGGCGATCACCGAACTCGCGGAGGCGATCCAGACCCGCTTCGACAGCCGCCTGATGCTCATCGGCGCCGGCCAGTCGGCGCTCTCGGCCGATACGCCGCATCTGGCCAAGCTCCGCGACCGGTTCGTGATCCGGGTGGAACTGACCGATGCCGATGTCGAAGCGGTGACCCGCCGGGTGGTGCTCAGCAAGAAGCCGAGCGCCGTTCCCGAGATCGAGAAGCTGTTCGAGGCCCACGCCGGCGAGGTGGCTCGCCACCTGCGGAACACGCGCATCGGGGCCCGTCCGGAGGACGCAGGCCACCGGGTCGACGACTACCCGCTGCTGCCGACCCGTCGCCGGTTCTGGGAGGCGTGCTTCCGCGCCGTGGACGCCGGCGGCGCGCACAGCCAACTTCGTTCCCAGTTGCGGATCCTGCACGATTCGCTGGACGCGCTCGCGCCGCGGGACCTGGGGGCGGCCATTCCGGCCTCGGACCTGTTCGATGCCTTGGCACCCGATCTGGTCAGCACGGGCGTTCTGCTCGGCGAACTCGACACCCGGATCAGGCGGCTCGACGACGGGACGGAGCGGGGCCGCCTGCGCCGCGACCTTTGCGGACTGGCGTTCCTGATCGGGAGGCTGCCCCGCGATGCAGCGGTCGACATCGGGGTGCGGGCCACGGCTTCCACCCTGGCGGACCTGCTGGTGACCGACATCACGGGCGACGCGTCGGCGTTTCGCCACGACGTGGAGGTGGAAGTCGAGTCCCTCGCGGAGGGTGGCGAGCTCCTCAAGGTCGGCGACGAGTACCGGCTCCAGACCACCGAAGGCGCGGAGTGGGACCGGGCCTACCGCGAGCAGGTGGCGGCGATGCGGCAGGACGAGGTCGAGATTGCGCGGGTCCGCAACCAGCTCTTCGGCAGTGAAGTCGACGCCGCCGGAACGTCGCTTCGGCTCATCCACGGCGAATCCAAGATGCGTCGTGTCGTGAAGCTGCACGCCGGTGAAGAGGCGCCGGCGCCCGATGCCGAAGCGGTGACCGTCTGGTGGCGCGACGGTTGGTCGGTGCGCCGGAGCGCGGTGGAGAACGAAGCGCGGCGCGCGGGAATCGAGAGTCCGGTCCTGTTCGCCTTCCTGCCGCGCCGGAACGCGGACGAACTCAGAGACCGGATCCTGGCGGTGGAGGCGGCACAGCGGGTACTCGACCTGAAGGGCAGCCCCGCGTCGCCCGAGGGGCAGGACGCGAAGGCCGGCATGGAGAGTCGGCGGGACGATGCAGCGCGCCAACGGGCCGAACTCGTCCTCGACGTGCTGCGCGCGGCGACCGTCTACCAAGGGGGAGGCACGGAGGCGTACGGCGAAGATCTGCGCCAGCGGATCGAGCGGGGCTCCGAGGCATCGCTGGCGCGGCTCTTCCCGGAGTTCGACAAGGGGGACCACCGGGCCTGGGAAGTCGCTCTTCGCCGGGCCCGCGACGGTTCCGCAACGCCGCTCCAGATCGTCGGTTGGGACAAGGAGACGCCCGACCATCCGGTGGCTCGGGAGGTGCTGGCGAGGACGGCTACGGGCGCGCGGGGCACCGAACTCCACCGGGCGCTCCGGGCCGCGCCGTTCGGATGGCCCCAGGACGCCGTCGACGCCGTGCTGGTGGCCCTGCACCGGAGCGGGCACCTGCGGGCGGTGCGCAACGGGGTCGATGTTGCGGTCGGCGCGCTGGACCAGGCCGGCATCAAGGCCGCCGAGTTCCGCCCCGAGAAGGTTGTCCTCACAGTGAGCGAACGGATCGCCCTGCGCGGTCTGTTCCATGAACTCGACATCCGCGCGCCCAGCGGGGAGGAGGCTCAGTTCGCTCGACCCTTCCTTGACCGACTGCTCGCGCTTGCGGAATCCGCCGGCGGCGCGGCGCCCCTACCGCCCGTGCCGCCCACCGCGTTCATCGACGATCTTTCGCGCCTCGGCGGCGCCGAGCAGTTGGCCGCCATCAATGAGCAGCGCGAGAGCATCGGCGAGTCGATCTCCGCCTGGCGAGCGCTCTCCGAACGGCGCCAGCGCCGTGAGCCGGCTTGGCGGTTCGCGACGGGCCTGCGGCGGCACGCGAGGGGCCTCCCGGGAACGGAGGCGGTGGTGCAGGAGCTTGAGGCGATCGAACGGCAGCGCTCGCTCCTTGAGGAGACGGACCGCCTGGCGCCGCTCGCAGGTCAGCTCGCCGGTGCATTGCGCGAGGACCTGACGGCGCGGCGTCGGGAACTCGCCGCCGCGGTGGCGGGCGCAGCCGAGGAGCTGGCCGCGGACGCGACCTGGCGGCGGTTGGCGTCGAGCGAACAGGCGGAGATCCTCGGGCAGTGCCGCCTGACCCCTCCAGCCGAGACTCCGATAGCCACCGTCGAGGAGCTTCTCGCCAGCCTCGAAGACCGTCCGCTCTCCACATGGCAGGCCGAAGTCGACGCGGTCCGCGAGCGCGCGTCCCAAGCGCTGATCGCCGCGGCGGAGCGCGCGCAAGCCGACCAGGAAGACCCACAGGCGCCGATCACCGTGCCCATCCGCCGCGGCACGCTCCCCGACGAAGCGGCCGTGCGCGACTGGCTGCGCGAGCAGGAAGAGAAGCTGCTGGAGGCGGTGCGGAAGGGTCCGGTGATCCTGCGGTGAGGCGACGAAGGTTGACCGTCCGAGCCTCTTGATGGCAAAAGTTGACGACTAAGGTACGATTATCGTACCATCACGGTGTTGTCGACGGCTCTGATGGTCGTCAGTCTGAACGGACAAGGGGTGACACATGGCATTGACCGCTGACGAACTGGCCGCGCGGGTCCGGATCGCGAGGGAGGCGGTTGGCATGACCCAAGGTGCCGTGGCGTCGGCATTGAGCGTTTCCCGCCCGGCGATTTCCCAGATCGAGGCCGGAAAGCGGGCAGTGTCCGGCCTTGAACTGCACCGCCTGGCGGCGCTCTTCGGCAGGAGCGCCACGGACTTCTTTGCCGAGACGTTCCAGGAACAGAACGCCACCGTCGTCCTGTTTCGGCGCCACCCGGAACTGGGCGCCGACACGGGACTGCGGGAAGCTCTGAGCGAGGCGTTGACTTTCGGTCGGGCGATGTCTCACCTTGAGCGCATCCTCGATATCGACTCGCACAGCGCGGCTCTTCCCAGCTACGCGCCCGGTTCGCTCCGAAGCAAGTGGCAAGCGGTGCAGCAAGGGGAGCGCGCAGCCAGGGCCGAGCGGCGGCGGCTCGGCCTGGACGAGCGCCCGTTGCCGGACCAGGTGGATCTTCTGGAGATGCAGGGCATCCGTGCGGCACAGGTGCGGATGCCCGAAGAAGTCTCGGGTCTGACGCTTCTTGATGACAGTGTGGGGCTGCTGGTCGCGGTCAATCGTCGGCATGCCTTCAACCGCCGGCGCTACTCGTTCGCTCACGAGTACGCCCATGTGCTGTTCGACCGGGATCGCCAGGCGAACGTCAGCCATACCTCGGACCGGGACTCACTGCTGGAAGTCCGGGCCAACTCCTTCGCTGCCGCCTTTCTGCTTCCCGCCGGCGGTGTTCGGCGGTTCCTCGGCTACCTCGCAAAGGGGGCTGCGAGCCGAACTCGGCGCCATGTCTTCGATGGAGAGGGCGGGCGCCTGGCGGAACGACGTTCTCCGCCGGGCAGCCAGGAAATCCGTATCCATGACGTGGCGCTGCTGGCCCACCATTTCGGTGTCAGCCGGCTGGCTGCCCTGTACCGCTTGAAGAGCCTGCGGGCCATTGGCGAGCAACGTCTGACCCAACTCCGGCAGCAGGACGCCGAAGTCGGCCGCGACACGGCCCGGGCTCTCGGTCTCGCGGATCCGGAGGAAGGACGCCGTCGACCGCTGGGCCGGAACCGCCTGGTTGTGCTCGGCGTCGAGGCGCTTCGCCGTGAGCTCATCTCGTACCGAAGGCTCTGCGAACTCGGTGAGATCGTAGGCGTCGACGAGAACGCCCTTGAACAACTGGTCGTCCAAGCCGGAATCGATGTTCGACCGCCGGTGGCGCCCCTGCCGGTGGACTGGGAGGCGTTGAGAGGGCGGTCATCGTGATTCTCGTAGCGCTCGATGCCAGCGTGCTGATCAACTTCCTCGTGATTTCGAAGGTCAGTCTCCTTGCTTCGCTCCCCGGGCTTGGCTTTGTGGTGCCTGAGGAAGTCGTTGCGGAGATCCGTCGTCCCGCCCAGGCGAGGGCTCTCGCGGCAGCGATCGATCGTGGCGATCTTCAACGTCTTGAGTCCATGGCGCCGGGCGAGGCCGATGACTTCCTGCGGTTGAACGAGGACTTCGGCCGCGGTGAATCCGCTTGTCTGGCGGTAGCCCAGGCCCGCGGATGGTTCATTGCCTGCGACGAGAGGGGAGCCTTTCTGAACCGGGCGAGGCGAGTCCTGGGAGAGGGTCGCATGCTGGACACACCGACGCTCCTGTTGCTGGCAATTGACGCTGATTTGCTCACGATCGCGGAGGCCGACGAGCTGAAGCAGGAGCTAGAGCGTGCGCGTTTCAAGATGCCCTTTGGGTCGTTCCGCGATCTGCCGGGAGTCGGCTCTAATGGCTAGACAGGCGAGGACGAAGCCTGTTGGGCGGAGTGGCCGAACACTTGGACGGTTCGTCCCGAACGGAGTGCCAACGGGCCGTGGAAGGAGGACCTTCGGTGTCAAGTGAAGAGCAACGGGAGGCTGCCCTCCAGGATGTCGAGAAGGAGCTCGCCGATTTACTGGCGACGGAACCAGAGCAGCTAGTCAGGACTGAAGACTTGGGTAAGGCCCTGGATTTCAGTTCGGGGCAGCCGGTCTTCGAGAGGAGGTTACGTCTCTTCCGCAGGCTACAGCACGCTGGGTTGACCGATCTGCCTCTGCCTCTTCTCGAGAACGTCAGGAACTCAGTGTCGCACGCGAGAGCAGAGTTCCAGCAGGTCATGGAGTTCTCCCCTACAGGCCAGAATCCGCAGTGGGAGCGGGACAACCTGATCCAGCAGATCGAGAGTCAGTACCAGGGTGAGTTCGACACCGTCGGACTCGCGATCGCCTACGGGCAACAGACCGGGACGAATCTGGAGCAGATACGCCGGACGGCGGGAGAGACGCTTGACGCCGTCAAGGCTGCGAGAGAAGAGGCACTCTCCGAACTAGATGAGGTTCGACGTACGGCCGAGAGCGTAAAGAGGGCGGCTGCCGAGGTTGGAGTCTCTCAGCATGCGACTCAGTTTCAGAAGGAAGCTGACGACCATAGGAGCACGAGCAAGCGCTGGTTCTACGGGGTCGCTGCAGTCGGTGCGCTGACCGCGGTTCTGGCTGCCTTGAACATCTGGTGGCTCTACGAAGCCGCTACCGAGGGGAGCCTCGATCTTGGTCAGGCCGTTCAGATCTCGGTGGCGAAGCTGCTCTTGTTCAGCGTGCTCTACTTCGGTCTCGTCTGGCTTGTGAGGATGTACCGCTCGGCGTGCCACAACCACGTCGTCAATCAGCATCGGGCGAATGCGCTTCAGACGTTCGAGACGTTTGTCAATGCAGCGACGAGCCACCAGACCAAGGAGGCCGTTCTCATGCGTGCAACGGACTCAATCTTCGGTCATCAGGCGTCTGGTTTCGATGAGGCTCGCAGGGAATCAGGAAGCGCGAATCTGCTCGAAATCACTCGTGATCTGGGACGAGGCGCTGGCACCGAATGATCGGACTCACATCGAGGCACGCGCCGGTGACCGTGGCGGGCAGATGGGCGCCGCGGCGAGACTCTGGTGGCGCATGGCGCCTTGGCCGAGCGACAGAGTGAGAAGAACGTGGTTGAGACCATGGATGGCACCGAACCCGATGGCGTGACAGGCAGCCGTAGCAGAAGAGCACCAGGGTGTTGCAACGATTCCCCCTTAGTGCCAGCGGGAGTAGCGGCACGTGTCGAGAAACTGCGGGCCGACTTCGAGAGAGTGACGGGGTCACCGTTCAAGCACTTCTTCTGCCCCATCCTGTACCGGGATGAACCAGTGGAACTGTGCAGGGCGCACGTTGTCAACAAAGCGTTTGAGGGTGTCTCGCGGGCTTGGACGGTCCAGAGGAAGGACGTCGACAATCACTTCGGGTCGAGGTTCGAAGCAGGCGCTACCGCTCTGACGTACTCGGAGGAGGTCCTGGCGCGCGGTGCGTTCGCCGAGAAAGGCCTGCCACCGCAGTTTAGGACCCGAGTGCTTGCCGGACGGGAGGAGCTTCCGCACTTCTCGGCAAGGAAGTGGCCGGGCTCGCTGGCAACGGGGCTGCGCATAGCGGATTCGGATCGACGGGTGTTCTTGAAGAGGCGCTTCCGGGTTATGTGTGGGCACGGAGTGACTCGGGCGCCATGTCGAGTTCGCCGAGATGGAAGTAGATGGCGCGCCGGAAGTGTTCTCGATTTCGATAGCCGTG
>JAPOXA010000021.1 GCA_026707325.1 Acidobacteriota bacterium
ACGGCTGGTACGAGCACGTCGAGGGTCCTCGAGGTCTGCCGCTGGTCAAGCCGCCGTACGGACGCGTCACCGCGATCGACCTCGCTACCGGCGAGCACGCCTGGGTCGCGGCCCACGGTGAGGGGCCGCGCAACCACCCGGCGATCAAGCACCTGGGCCTGGATCGGCTGGGCTCCCCGAACCGGTTTGCAGCGCCCCTGGTGACCAGGACTCTGTTGTTCGTCACCCATCATGCCGAAGACACCACCGGCGCCGATCTCCCGACCACGGATCGACCGGCCGAGATCAGCGTCTACGACAAGAAGACCGGGGCGTACCTGGGCGGCATCGAACTCCCCGACACCCCCAACTCGAACCTCATCACCTACGAGGTTGGGGGTCGTCAGTATCTCGCGGTAAGCGTCGGTGGCGGAAGAGAGGCTAGCGAGGACAGCATTCCTGGTGTGGTTGCACTCGCTCTCCCCTCCGGAGGTGACCAGTAGAGCGATGATGGCACTTCGATTCCGGCACTGTGTGCTCGCCGCGGGACTCGTCGCCGCGTTCGGCTGTCAGCCTTCCGAGCCACCACCGGAGACCACGACTCCTCCGCCGGCGCCACCGCCGCCGCCGAACATCGTCGTCATCGTCGCCGACGACCTGGGCTACGGCGACATCGGGGTGTACGGCTCGCAGATCCCCACGCCTCACATCGACCAGCTGGCACGCGACGGTGTGCGCCTGACCGACGGTCATGTGTCCGCAGCCGTCTGCAGCCCGATGCGCGCGGGTTTCCACACCGGGCGATATCAGAATCGTTTCGGATGGGAGTACAACCCCACCGACCACGACCTCGGCGTTCCGTTGGATCAGAAGACGATCGCCAACCACTTTCAGGACGCCGGCTATGTCACCGGCCTGATCGGCAAGTGGCACCTGGGCGTGGCCGAGCCCTTCCATCCACTCCACCGCGGCTTCGACGAGTTCTACGGAATGCTGGGAGGCGCCTCCAGCTACATCGACTCCCGACTTCCAGGCACCCACGAGTGGCCCGCCGAGGGAGCCCCCACCACCCGCACCAGCGCGTCGCGTGTCATCCGCGACGGCTTCGAGGTGATCGAGGTCGAGGAATATCTGACGGACGTCTTTGCCGAGAAGGCGGTCGACTTCATCGATCGCCACGCCGACGAGCGCTTCCTCCTGATGCTGACACCCAACACTCCGCACACCCCGCTGCAGGCGACCGACGAGTACATGGAGCGGGTGCAGCACATCGAAGGCGATGGAGCGCGCGTCTACGCTGCGATGGTCGTCTCGCTCGACGACTACGTCGGCGACGTCGTTGCGGCTCTACGCAAGCACGACCTCGAGCGCGACACGCTGGTCGTCTTTCTCTCCGACAACGGGTGCATCGACTACATGGCCGAGCCGATCTGCACCAACGCGCCGCTGGCGGGGTACAAGCGCTACCACCTGGAAGGCGGTCATCGCGTCCCCTTCATCCTCAAGTGGCCGGCGGGCCTTCCTCAGGGCGAGGTCTACCACGGGCTTGCAAGCGCGCTCGATCTCTACGCCACGTTCGCTGCCGCGAGCGGTATCGAAGCGGATAGCCCGGACAGCGTCAATCTGCTTCCGCATCTGCGCGGCGAGACCAGCGAGCCACCGCACGAGTTCCTCTACTGGCGGGCGGCACCGAACATCGCCATCCGCTGGGGCAAGTGGAAGATGTGGAAAGTGAACAACACCGATATCGAGATCCCCGCCGGGCCACCAGGCCAGGTCCTGCCGTCGATGGAGTACCCACCCGACCACTCACCTATGGGCCAGACCACCGTTCTCTACGATCTGGACGCTGACATCGGCGAGACCGACAACATAGCCGATCGACACCCCGAGATCGTCGAGCGCCTGGAGAGCGAGCTCGCAGCCTGGGAGGCTGGCCTCTCCGAGCCACTCTGGGTCAACACTCGCGGAACCCTGCACTCGCTTCACGGTCAGACGGTTCAGCTCTTCTTCTGAGGCTCCCGACCAGGGTAAGGCCCACAAGCGTCTACAACAAAGGAGAACATGATGAAGCGCACGTGCAAGAGATTCGCGTTGGGTTTGGCAGTCGGCGCGATGTGGGTCGGGGCGGGCAGCAGTTTGAGCGCCGCGACGCCCCCGGGCGTCGATGACTGCGAGGCCTTGCCGGCGATGGACTTCACAAGCATTCAGGATGCGCCGACGCAGG
>JAPOXA010000145.1 GCA_026707325.1 Acidobacteriota bacterium
TCCTGGCGGATCATGGTCGCGGCGACGGCCGGCACGGCGGCGATCTCCCTGCTGCTCAACCTCATCGCTTCGTCCACCAACGCGATGCTCTCGGTTCCCTTCCACTGGCACGTGGTGCTCGGCGGATGGGCGTTCGGCATCGTCTTCATGGCCACGGATCCGGTGAGCGCCGCGCAGACGAACCGGGGACGCTACATCTACGGCTTTCTCGTCGGCGTGCTGGCGATCCTGATCCGTACCGTGAACCCCGCCTTCCCGGAAGGCGTGATGCTCGGCATCCTCTTCATGAACCTCTTCGCGCCCCTGATCGACCACTACGTGCTCAAGGCGAACATCAAGCGCCGCCAGGCCCGTTACGCGCAATAGCGCAATAGACTTCCCCCGACAGGCGAATCTCCCATGGCAGACCGACAGGCCACCGGCTACACCCTCCTGTTCGCGACCGCGATCTGCATCGTGTGCGGGATTCTCGTGTCCTCCTTCGCGGTCAGCCTAGAGGACCTCCAGGACGAGAACGTCGCGCTCGACAAGCAGAAGCGGGTGCTGGAGGCCGTGGGCCTGCTCCAGCCCGGCGAGCCGATCGACGAGGCTCAGGTCGCCGAGCGCTTCGCGCCGATCGAACCGGTGCTCATCGAGCTCGCCTCGGGCGAGGCGGTGGAGGGCGACACGGCGACCTTCGACCAGCAGCGCCGCGCCCGGGATCCCGCGACCAGCACGGAAGCCCCCGGCAACCTGGCGAAGGTCAAGCGCATCCCCGATCGGGCGCTGCTCTACGAGGTGCGCGGCGACGGCGGCGAGCTCGAGATGGTCGTGCTGCCGATCGAGGGCCTGGGACTCTGGGGAACCCTGTACGGCTTCCTGGCGCTCGACGCGGACACGACGACCGTCCGCGGCATCACCTACTATCAGCACAAGGAGACGCCGGGCCTTGGCGGCGAGGTGGACAACCCGCGCTGGAAGGACCGCTGGCCCGGGCGCAAGGCCTTTGACGACGACGGCGAGGTTCGCCTGGCGGTGATCAAGGGCTTTGCCGAGAGCGCCGAGGAGGAACCTCACCGTGTCGACGGTCTCGCCGGCGCGACGATCACCAGCAACGGAGTGACCAACATGCTCGAGTTCTGGCTCGGCGAGAACGGCTTCGAGCCCTATCTCAACCGGATCCGCGCGGAGGCCAACTGATGGCAGTCAAGAAGAGCGAAGCGGCGCTCGATCCCCTCTTCAACAACAATCCGATCGCGCTCCAGGTGCTCGGCATCTGCTCAGCGCTTGCGGTGACCACGAAGATGGAGACGTCGGTCGTCATGTGCGCGGCCGTCATCTGCGTGCTCACCCTGTCGAACCTGACGATCAGCCTGCTCCGGCATCAGATCCCGAACAGCATCCGGATCATCGTCCAGTTGACCGTGATCGCATCCCTGGTCATCGTCACCGACCAGATCCTCAAGGCCTACGTGTTCGAGATCAGCAAGCAACTCTCGGTGTTCGTCGGGCTGATCATCACGAACTGCATCATCATGGGCCGGGCCGAGGCGTTCGCGATGCAGAACCCGCCGTCCCTGGCCATCCTCGACGGCATCGGCAACGGCATCGGCTACAGCGCGATCCTGATGGTCACGGCGTTCCTGCGCGAGCTGTTCGGTTCCGGGAAGCTCTACGGCTACAGCGTTCTGCCCACGGTTTCGGAAGGCGGCTGGTACCTGCCGAACGGCCTGATGCTGCTGTCTCCGGCCGCCTTCTTCATCATCGGCGGACTGATCTGGGCGTTGCGGGTGTACAAACCCGCCCAGGTCGAGATGGACGGCTAGAGGGGCCAGGACGATGTTCGAGGAATACCTGAACCTGGCCGTGAAGGCCATCTTCGTCGAGAACATGGCCCTGACCTTCTTCCTGGGCATGTGCTCCTTCCTGGCGGTGTCGAAGAAGGTGGAGACAGCCGTTGGCCTGGGCTTCGCGGTGATCTTCGTGCTGACCGTCACCGTGCCGGCGAACAACCTGATCCAGACCCATCTGCTGAACGAAGGGGCGCTCACCTGGATCAGCCCCGAGTTCGCCGGCGTCGACCTGACCTTCCTGAACCTGCTCTGCTTCATCGGCACGATCGCGGCGATGGTCCAGCTCGTGGAGATGACGACCGACCGCTTCTTCCCCGCGCTGCACGCCACGCTGGGCATCTTCCTGCCCCTGATCGCGGTGAACTGCGCCAT
>JAPOXA010000190.1 GCA_026707325.1 Acidobacteriota bacterium
GGACCTCCGCGAAGCGGCCGCCCTCTTCGACCGGGACGAACTTGCCCCAGGACACACCCTCGCTGTAGCCGCAGCCGGAGAGGCCGCCCCAGTGCTCCGGCTCGGGGCAGATCCGCACGCCGTAGCGAAACCGCCTGGGCGGCGCGTCTTTGCCCTCCCGCCGCGCCGCCGCCTCCAGGTACGGCGCCACCTGCTGCGCCCAGTTCCGCGGCACGCCGCCGCCGACGGTGAAGATGCCGAGCCGTTTCGCCCCGGCGACGAGTTCCGTGTAGTGCTCCAGGTCGAGGAACGGGTCGAACCGGATCGGCGCCTCTTCGCGCCGGCGGCGAGCCCGGTTGAAGAGCGCGAAGTCGAGGCCGATCTCCGAGTCGGTGAACGCCGGCACGTAGACCGGAACGCCGCGCCGCCAGGCCGAAGACAGCACGCCGCGGACCGGTGCGATACTTCCCTTCGGGTCCGCCGGCGCCGAGGCTCCCTCCGCCTCGTCCAGCCACCGTCCGAACGCCTCGTTCAGCAAGCGCGAGCAGGCGACGTCGCCTTCGGGCCATTGCTCCAGGACCGAGTGGACGATCAGCTCGACGCGGTCCAGGTTGCTCTCCAGTTCCAGCGTGTCGTAGATCCGGTCGTAGCCGGAGTAGTAGGCGGTGCGATCGTCGAGCTTGCCCGCCGGCGCCTTGAAGTGGACCATCCCGGCCGACTCGACGAAGCCGTGGACCATCAGTGCCCCGGTGCAGACGATCGCGTCGAGCAACCCGTGGTCGATCATGTCGCACAGGACCAGCCCCTGTTTGGCCGCGGTCATGGCGCCGGTGAACGTGCCGACGACCAGGCAATCCGGATCGACCGCCATCTCCTGGAGTACGTCCGCCGCCTCGCCCAGCTGACGGCCCCCGAAGGAGGTCGACTTCATCGCCGCGAGCAGGTCGGAGAAGGAACCGACGGCACTCAGATCGAGCGGCGCGAGCGGTTCCAGTCCCTCTCCGTCGCTGAACTCCGTCACGCGCCGCGCTTCGCCCGGAGGCCTGGGGGGTCGTTCGTTCATGAAGCCAGCCCCAAGCTATCGCGGCAGCCGGGACGCATGCCGCCACGCTCCGGCCCGATTCTTGCTGCAAACGGCTTTCATGACCGACCGGACTTGGGCTGTGACAGGATCCCTCGGCTGGCCCGTTGTGAACTCACGCGAACCCAGGGAACTCGAACTCCTCTACCGCCTGAGTCAGACCCTCGGCGAGAGCCTCGAACTGCGCGATGTCACCCGGCCCGCGCTCGAGACCCTGGCCGAACACCTGAACCTCAAGCACGGCACGATCACGCTGCTCAACCGGAAGACCGGCGAGATCACGATCGAGGTCGCGCACGGACTGAGCGGCGAGCAGATCGCGGAGGCCCGTTACCGTCTCGGCGAAGGCGTGACCGGCCAGGTGATCGAGACGGGCGAGGCCCGGGTGATCCCGAAGACCAGCGAGTCCGAGACGTTCCTCGACCGCACCCGGCGCGGCAAGAGCGCGGAAGTCTCCTTCCTCTGCGTCCCCATCCGCACCGGCAACGAGACGTACGGCGCGCTGAGCGTCGACCGGACCTACGATCCGGACCACGACCTGAACGACGACGTCCGTCTGCTCCTGATCGCCGGCTCCCTGATCGCCCAGGCGGTCAAGCTCCGTCGCACCGCCGAGGAGGAGAGGGAGCAGCTCGAGGAGGAGAACGAGCGTCTGCGGGCCCAGCTCCGCGACCGCTTCCGGCCCGCCAACATCGTTGGCAACTCGCACGAGATGCAGGAGGTCTACGACCAGATCGCCACCGTCTCGAGCAGCAACACGAGCGTCCTGATCACCGGTGAGACCGGCACCGGCAAGGAACTCGTCGCCCAGGCCATCCACTACAACAGCGCCCGTTCGGACCGCCCCTTCGTCAAGGTCCACTGCGCCGCGCTGCCCGAGAGCGTGATCGAAAGCGAGCTGTTCGGGCACGAACGCGGCGCCTTCACCGGCGCGATCCAGCAGCGCAAGGGCCGCTTCGAACTCGCCCACACGGGCACGATCTTCCTCGACGAAGTCGGCGACGTGCCGCTCCTGATCCAGATCAAGATGCTGCGCGTGCTGCAGGAACGCGAGTTCGAGCGGGTCGGCGGCACGCGGACGCTGCGGGCGGACGTGCGGATCATCGCCGCCACGAACAAGGACCTGTCCGCGATGACCGCGAACGGCGCGTTCCGCGAGGACCTGTTCTACCGCCTGAACGTCTTCCCGATCCACGTGCCGCCGTTGCGCAAGCGCAAGTCCGACATCGTCCAACTGGCCGACTTCTTTCTCGAGCGCTATGCCCGCGTGAACGGCGGCAACGTGCGCCGGCTGTCGAGTGCCGTGATCGACATGCTGATGAGCTACCACTGGCCCGGCAACGTCCGCGAGCTGGAGAGCTGCATCGAGCGCGCCGTTCTCGTGGCGAGGGACGACGTCATCCACCCCCACCATCTGCCGCCGACTCTCCAGACCGCGGAGAGTTCGGGCACCGAACCCGCCGGGAGCTTTCAGTACCTGGTCGAGAACTACGAGCGGGACCTGTTGCGCGACGCGCTGAAGAGCGCCCGCGGCAACATCGCCGCCGCCTCGCGCAAGCTGCGCACCACGCCCCGGATCACCGGCTACAAGATCAAGAAGTACGGCATCGACCCCAGCCGCTACGCGAACTGAGCACCCGTCAGCGGCGGTGTCCGGAGGGGGGAGGGTCCCAGCGGACACTCACCCCTGCTTGGCGGGTGGAGGGATGGGGGTTCGCTTCGGTCGACTGCGCTCCGCTATGGCCTGGGTTGATGGAGGTTCTCGGCAGTCGCTTGTCTCCAGCCCGCTGGGGCCCTCCCCCCTCCGGACACCGCCGCTGACGGGACGATTTCGGTTGGCGGGACCTCCGCCTCGATGCAAGTCACGTTTGTCTGTCGCCACCCCAGATCGCTACAAAATTGTAGATTGCGGCCCTGATCGGGGTGTCTCCACCAGCGGTGAGAATGGGTGCAATGGCTTTGCCGGCAACCACTTGTCATGGAAGGGGGCGTGAGCCCCGTCGTTGGCACCTGTGTTGCTACTCAAGGCGCACAACCGGCAATCTGCCCTTTCAAGGAGGTTCGACCCCAATGTTCCGGAAATCAGCCATTCTTCTGACCGTAGCCGCGCTTGGCCTGGCGGCCGCGCCGGCGTCTGCCGATACCTCGTACAGCCTCGACTTCGCGTCCGCCTACGTGTGGCGCGGCATCACCTTCACGGACGGGGCCGTGTGGCAGCCGTCCGTCACGGCCTCGAACGACAGCGGCTTCTCGCTCAACGTCTGGGGCAACCTCGACATCGACGACGCGAACGACATGAGCGGCGAGTTCAACGAGATCGACCTCACGGCTTCCTACGGTTTCGGCTCGGACGCCGTTTCCGCCGAGGTCGGCTTCATCGAGTACCTGTTCCCGAATACGGAGTTCGCCGGCACCCGCGAGCTCTACCTGAGCCTCGGCTTCGATGTGGCCGCGTCCCCCAGCGTTTCCGTCTACTACGACATCGACGAGGTCCAGGACTTCTACGCCAACGTCGGCGTCTCGTTCGGCGGCGACGTGAGCGACGCCCTGGCCTGGAGCGTCGACGTCTCGGCCGGCTTCGCCGGCGACGACTTCGCCGCCGCCTACGGCGGAACCTCCGGAGGCATGTACGACGGCAACGTGACGTTCGGTCTCTCCGGCGGCGCGTGGTCGGCGTTCGTCAGCTACGTCGACGCACTGGACGACGACGCGCTGCCCGAGCAGCCGGTCGACTTCCTCGCCGGAATCGGCTTCTCGTTCTAGCGGCCCGTGAACTTCGGCGCCCGCTTCTCCATGAACGCGGTGACGCCTTCCTTGTGGTCGTCGGTCTGGCCGCAACGGATGTGTGAGATGGCCTCGCGGTCGAGGATGGACCGGAAGTCCGAGTTGACCGCGAGGTTGACGTTCTCCTTCATCCAGCGGTAGCTCACCATCGGACCATGAGCGAGCCGCGAAGCGAACTCCATCGCCTCATCCCGGAAGGTCTCCGCGTCGTAGATGCGGTTGACCAGACCGATGCGGCGCGCCTCCTCGGCGTCGATGATGTCCGCGGTGAAGAAGAGTTCCTTGGCCAGCGCCGGCCCGACGAGTCGGGTCAGTTGCCAGGTCGTACCCCAGTCGCCGCCGAAGCCGACCTTGGAGTAGGCGGTTCCGAACTTCGCCGCGCTTGAGGCCAGGCGCAGGTCGCAACTCGCAGCCAGGCCGAGGCCCGCGCCCATCGCGAAGCCGTTGACCATGGCGATCGTCACCTTGGGTACCGAGTGAACGAGCCAGGCGGCTTCCTGGCCGCGCCGCAGACTGTCGATGCGTTCCTCGAGGGTGGTTGGCGCGCCGCTCGACCCACCCATGCCCGAAACGTCGCCGCCGGCGCAGAAGGCGCGGCCCTCGCCGGTGAGAACGATCACGCCGACATCGGGGTCGGCCGCCAGCCGCGGCACTTCTTCCTGGAGTCCGGCGGTGATCTCGGCGGACAACGCGTTCAGCTTCTTGGGACGGTTGAACGTCAGCAGGGCGACGCGGTCCTGGACATCGACCCGGAACTCCGGCTCGGGGGCGGTCTTCATCTCGGCTACGGTCATTCGGGCTCCTCCTGGTTCCTGACTTTCGAGGGAAGGGCCGGAGTTTAGCCCGTCGCACCCAGCGTGGAACAGATCACGCGCTCAGGCGTTACAAGGGATGAGATGCCGGTGGCCGCGCTGAGGCCCGATCCGCTGGCGGCGCCGACGAGTCTCCGACGCGCCCCGGCGCAGATGACCGCCACGCCAGAGGCGGTACGGGTGGACCGCGCGCTGGAGGACGGAGCGCTCATGGCCCGCGTCAAGGAGGGCGACGAGCAGGCCTTCGCCGACCTGGTGAATCGCTACAAGGACCTCCTCGTGAACTACCTGACCAGGATGACCCGCAACCGCGAGCGCGCCGAAGACCTGGCGCAGGAAGCGTTCGTGCGCGTCTACCGCTCGGCGGACCGCTACCGCGAACGGGGTCAGTTCCAGGCGTTCCTGTTCCGGATCGCCACAAATCAACTGCGCAGCGAAGAGCGCCGCGCCGCCCGCTGGCGGGGGTTGCTCCCGTCGCTCGTGGCCGAGCAGCGGCTCCGGCCGCCGGCGCCGTCACCGCAGGGCGCCGCACTTGGCGACGAGGCGGTCGACGCCGTCACCGCGGCGATCGGTCGCCTGCCCCTCCACTACCGCGCGCCCGTGGTGCTCCGCGAGATCGAGCGCTGGCCCTACGCCCGCATCGCCGAGGCGCTCGGCTGTCGCGAGGGAACCGTCAAGTCCCGGGTCCACCGCGCCAAGGATCTCCTGCGAGAAGACCTCCACGAGTACTGGAACGGAGGATCGAAGTGACCGACCAGCTCAACCTGAAACGCCTGCCCCGTGTGGAGGCTTCGGACGCCTTCACCGAAGACGTGCTGCGCCGGGTGCGAACTGAAGAAGCCCGGCCGGCACCGCGCCTGAGGCTGGCCGTGGCGGCCGTCGCGGTCGTCGTCGTCTCCGCGGCCGCCGGCGCTTGGTGGACACGCCAGTCCCCTCCCGCCGAACGGGCAACGGTCACCGCGGAGAGCCTTGAACAACTGAGATCGGAGTACCAGGAACTGAGCCGGGAACTGGAAGCCCTCCACAGGCTCGCCGAAGACACACAGCCCTTCGTACCCGTTTCCATCAATCCCCAGACCGAGGTTCTCTTCGACCTCCGCGACATCGAACCGCTTCCCGTCAGCCTTGCGTCAACGGGGAGCCGCAGAATCCAATAGGAGCATTCCGCCATGACCACTAGCCGTCTCCTCGTCCCCGGTCTCCCCTCCCGACGCGCTCTCGTCACGATCCTCGCCGCGGTCGTGGCGACGGGCTCGAGCGTCGCCGCCTTCGCCCAGGAACCTGAAGAGCAGAAGCGTGTCGTCCGGGTCATGGTGCTGGGCGACGGACAGGTCGAGGTGGTCGAGGATGACCACAACGCCCCGACTCCAGTCGTCCAGTTCCGTGAGTTGGTCGATCGAGCCCGTCCGACACTCGCCCTGCACTGGAGCGGCGCCTACCTCGGGGTGGAACTCGTCAATCTGAACGAGCCGCTGCGGGCCCACTTCGGTGTGCCCGAGGGCAGTGGTGTCCTGGTCTCGAACGTGGTCGACGACAGCCCGGCGGCTCGCGCCGGCGTTCAGGTCGGCGACATCGTCACCCGCTTCGACGGCGAGGATGTAACGAGTTCCCGAAAGCTGACGACGATGGTGCGGAAGGCGGAGGCCGGAGACCCGGCCGATCTCGAGATCTGGCGCGACGGCAAGGTCGAGACGGTCGGCACGACCCTCGACGAACGGCCACGACCCGACCTCCAGGCCAACTACTTCTCCTTCCTGCGCGGGAGCGAAGATCTGGACGGCGACGGAGAGATTGACGTGTTCGTGAGCCCCGAGAACATGCACGAGAAAATCCAGGAGTACTTCGACGGCGACGAGTGGAAGGAACGCCACGAACACCTGCAGCGCTTCCTCCACGAGCGGCGCCCTGACATGAGGGCGGTGGAAGACCGTCTCGAGAGCCTGAAGGAACGGCTCGCCGAGCTGGAGCGCCGCCTGGAAGAGAGGGCGGAGGAGAACTGATCGCGCCGGCGGTTCACCCGCAACGCCGCTGTCGCCTCTGCTCGTAGAGACCCAGCGCGTGCAGGGGGAAGTACTGTCGATACAGGACGTAGTCCAGCAGCGCCGTGCGGAAGAAGACCCCGACCATGTCCTGCCTGGGCCATGCTCCGCTCGCCTCCTGGGACTCGACCAGGAACCGCACGCCCCGCGAGATCGCGGCCCAGTCCGAATCCGCGGCCTCCAGGAGCGCGATCACCGCCCACGCCGTCTGGATCACCTGGCTCTCCTCGTGCGCGACGTAGCGGCCGGTCAGACAACCGCTGTGGTGCTCACCCCACCCCCCGTCGTCCCGCTGGTGATCCAGCAGCCACCGGCAGCCTGAATGCACCGCCGGATCGTCGAGACTGGCGCCGGCGGCGACCAGACCCCGGATCCCGAACAGCGTGCCGTAGATGAACTGGACTCCCCAGACCCCCCGCCAGGAACCATCCCGCTGCTGTTCCCGGCGCAGCCAGACGTCAGCCCGCGAGATGGCCCGCGCCACTTCCCGTTCCGTGATCCGCGGGACGCGCTGCCGGCAGGCGGCAAGCGCCGCAAGGCAGGATCCGGTGCACTCGACGTAGGAGTGCTCGGTCATCGAGTCGCCGAACATCTCGGCCGGATTCAGCCATTCGAGACCAATCATCGGGCGCTTTGTCTCATAGCTGCCGAAACCGCCGTCCCGGTTCTGGCCACGCAGCATGAACTGCACCGCGTCGCCGACCTCCGACGCGTTCGCGTCCTGCCCGTGCGTGGCGATGACGCCGAGCGCCGCTTCCGCCGTGCAGTCCGATACCGGCCAACCATGCCATCCCCCGGCGAAACACCAGCCCCCCTTCGGGTCGACCCGGAACGCCTCGCGAAACCCCCGGAAACTGCTCCTGATCTGCTGCCGGCGCAGAAAGTCGGCGCCCCGAAGAAGGGCGTCCTGTGAACCGTCGGACTCGGGTGCCGTCGCCAGCGCCTGCAAAGCGAATCCGGTATCCCACGAAGCGCTTCTCGCACCGGTGACCCGGGTTCCAACCTCCTCGTCTTCCCAGATCCAGTCGTCCAGCCTGGCCAGGGCCTTGCGGCAATCGGGGTCGTCCGGATCCCGCAGCCACAAGGCAAGGATATTGAGGAGGCCGCTGACGGGCGAGATACTCGTATGGCTCGAGCTACGCAGTTCCCACCTGATGCGCTCGACGATCGCGTCGGCGCATCGGCTCCGCAGGCGCCGGCCATGAAACCGCTCGACCAACCGCGCAACGCCGTACGCAGCACGGAGCCACACCGTGGGCTTCGCGTAGAGGTCGGCATCCCGCAGGCACTTGCGACCCGCCGGGAAGTCGACGTTGGCGTAGCCCTGAGGGAACAGCTCCTCCCGCACCGCCAGAGTCAGCGGCGTAAGGCGGGCCTGGAAGCGTTGTGCGTAGACCACGGCCATCGCCATGTAGATGAGACGGGTATGGCAGTACCACTTCGAGGGATGAACCGCCATCCACCGCGGCAGGCTCCAGAGTTCCGGAAGAACCGGGTTCAGGCCCCGCCACTCGTAGAGATTGAGGAGAGCGAGCCAGAACTTCCCCCAACTCGGGATGCCGAGAACTCCCTCCTCCCGCAGGAACCGCCGGGCGGGCGCGACAAGGGGATCCTCCGGCTCGACGCCAACCAGTCTCGCCGCCACGTAGACCAGGGCGGTGACGAACAGGTGGGGCTCCGAGTGTTCATGCAAGCCCCATGACCCACCCTCGAGCCGGGTGTGTTCGAAGGAGCGCAGCACGCGTCGGCGCCGGGCCGGCTTGAGCGGTCGTTCCAGGATGTGGTGCAGCAGGACGTACTGGGCGGTCAGCATGGGACACCAGACCATCTCTCCTTCCCATGAGCCATCCTCGTTCTGCAACTCCACCAGGCGCGCGACGGCGCTCTTCAACGCCGGGCCGGCGTCGACTTCCGGAGCCCCGGCGGCGCTACTCACGCGTGAAGGCGCGGACACGGGAACCATCGGCGGACAAGCCGGTTTCATCCGTTCGCGATCGCATGGAAACGAGGAGGGCACGCGCCAGAACACGCCGGGCCCGCTCGTCTCCTCTGCCGCCCGCGCTTCTCGCCTTGTACGCGAGCCGAAAGCCGCGCCACAACCACCAGAGGCGCACAACGAGGGAACGCAGCGTCTCGCGCGCCCAGGGCCAGGCTCGTTCGTCACGCGAGCGCCGGACCACCGCGAGGATCGCCCGGACGACCGTCAAGCCGAATGCAAAGCCCAGCCGGACGGTGGACGTGTCCTCACAGGCAAGCAGGCGCGTCGTCCGATCGCGGACCGCCGGTGCGTCCCTCCAACTCCGATAGACCGCCTGCCTGAGAACCACGGCCTCGTCCCGGCGGTCGGCGAAGGCCTCGTAGACCCCAATCGCGAGCATCTCCGGAGCTCGCGTCGCCTTCACGCGCCCCCTCGCGAACTCGTTGAAGTCATCGCTCTCGGCCAGCTCCAGGGCGTCGCCGAAACCCAGGGTCATCCCCACTCCGGTCAACGGGTGGTAGTGCCCGGCCGCATCGCCGACAAGCACTCGTCCCGGGTGTCCGTACGAGATGCGCGGCTTCACTCCGTTGGCCGCAACGGAGAACTCTCCGTTTCTCAGAGCCTGGACGAAGCTGGGCCTGAGTGCCTCGGGCAACAGCGCGCCACAGGAACTCGCCATGACCTCTACGCGGTCGGGGCGGGCCCACCGTTCCTGCGGAACATCGAGAAGCACCCTAACGCGGTTCCCACCCAGTGGGTACATCAGAATCGGACCCGGGCCGCCGCACAGCATGTGCCCGTAGCCATCCACCGGAAGCTGTACGTCCTCCAACAGGATCCCAACCATCAGGGAGCAGGTCTTCGGGCTCGTCGACAGACCCAGGGATCGGCGCACGACCGAGGACCGACCATCGGCGCCGACCGTCCGACCCGCCGTCACCGAGTGCACGGCGCCGTCACGAGTGAACGGTTCGACCGTTCGCACGCGAGCGCCAGGCATGAAGTCGATACCTGGCTCGTTCGCGACAGCCTCGTGCAGGGACGACACGATGACCGCGTGTTCGCACGACAAACCGAGTGAGTCTCCCGGATAGGGAAGCATGATGAGATCCGCTCCGTCCTCGGGAAACACGACGAACCCCTTGCCCGCCGAGCTGTGGGGCGCCGGTTCCAGTTCCAGGCCGAAATCGCGGAGCGTCCTCACGGCCGGCGGATGCAACCACTCCCCCGCCAGACGTCTTGGAGCGATTCGCGCGCCGCCTGCAGCACGTTGCGGGTACCGAGAACGTTGCATTCGTACACTTCGCGCCGATGGGCGCGGTTACCTTCGATGGTCGAGACCTTGGCCGCGCAGTGGTAGACGCCCTGACAGCCATCGAGCGCCCGTCTCGTCGCCTTCAGGTCTCGAATGTCGCCGGCGACGCGCTCGACCTCGAGGCCTTCGACCGCTTCGTTGTTGTCCCCGTCCCTGAGCAGGACGCGGACCCTCTGGCCGTCCCGGAGCAGTCGGCGCACGAGATTCGCGCCCAGGTGCCCGGTCCCGCCCGTGACGAGAACGGGCGTCGTCGGCGAGCCGCTGGGTTCGGGAGTTCCGGGGACTCGCGTCACAGAACCGCGCTCTCCCACTCGGAGAGCATCGCGCCCAGCCTGCCCATCATCTCGTCGACCTCGCCGGAGTTGATGGAAAGCGGCGGCGCGATCCAGATCGGCAGGCCGCGGGCCATCGCGGGATGGCGGGCGGCGCCGTAGAGCGAGCTGTACATCGCCAGGCCGTTCTTGAGCGCGAGGGACTGGAACAGCGTCTGCGCATCGACGCTCTTGTCGAAGAAGGCCATCGTCTCCTTGTCGGCGACCAGTTCGATGGCCATCATCAGACCCCAGCCCCGGACGTCGGCGACGGTCGGATGGGAGAGCAGCTCGTCGCGGTACGAGAAGAGCCGCGGGCTCTGCTCGTTGCAGTTCTCGATCAACTTCTCGTCCCGGATGATGTTGATCGCCTCGCAGGCCGCCGCGCAGCCCAAGGGGTGACCGCCGAACGTGAAGCCGTGCACGAAGGAGTAGCCCTTCTCGAAGGGCTCGTTGAGCCGGCTGGAAACCGACACCGCGCCGAACGGCACGTAGCAACTCGAGATGCCCTTGGCCATCGTCATGATGTCGGGATCGACGCTGAAGTGATCCATGGCGAACCACTTCCCGGTGCGGCCGAAGCCGGTGACGACCTCATCGGCGATGATCAGCACTTCATGGCGGTCGCAGATCTCCCGGATCGCGCGCCAGTAGCTGTCCGGCGGCACGCACGCGTAGTCGGCGCCGCAGCCGTGGGGCGTGGCCAGGAACGCGGCCACCGTCTTGGGGCCGGCGTAGTGGATCGCGGTCTCCAGTGCCTGGGCGCACTGAACGCCCCACTCTTCCCGGCTCGTCCCCTCCGGCCGGTCGAAGTCCGAGTACTGCCGGATGCCGGGCCACTTCGGCAGCATCGGCTCGAACCGCGACTGGCTGGCGGGATTGTGCGAGACGCCGAGGGTGGCGAGGGTCATCCCGTGGTACGAGTCGCGGTGGCTGACGATCTTGTACTTCGTCGGGTTCCCCATCGCGATCTGCGCCTGCCGGGCCAGCTTGATCGCGGTTTCCACCGCTTCGGACCCGCCCGAGACGAGGTACGTGTGATCCAGGTCCGCCGGTGTGATCTCCGCAAGCAAGCGGCAGAACTCGGCCCGCTTCGGGCTGGCGAAAGAGGGATGGGTGTAGGCATAGTCCTCGAGTTGCGCCGCGATCGCCCGCTTCATCCTCGGATGGTTGTGCGGCAGGTTGACCGCCATCGGTCCGCCTGAGACATCGAAGTAGCGGTTGCCGTTCCGGTCGTAGATGTACACGCCTTCGGCGCGCTCGATCTCCACATCCATCGGGTGGTACGAGAAGACATGACGCCAGTCGCCTTCGGGGCGGAGGGGGCGGGACATCTGCTGCGTTTCCGGCACGGTTGCAGGCGCTGTTGCCATCGATTCTGCTCCAGATTGGGAAGAGGGAAGGAGGCATCGTAGCAAGGTGTTACCGTGCCGCCCGACCGGCGAAAGGAGCAGCGGATGTCCCAGCCCACAGGCAGCGAACGGATGGAACGGATCGTGGCGCTTGCGAAGCGCCGCGGATTCGTGTTCCCGGCCTCCGAGATCTACGGCGGCATCAACGGGTTCTGGGACTACGGGCCGCTCGGCGTCCAGCTCAAGAACAACCTCCGCGACGCCTGGTGGCGCGACATGGTCGAGTGCCCGCCGATCGGCCCCGACGGCACGCCGCTGTCGATCGTCGGCATCGACTCGTCGATCATCCAGAACCCCAGAGCGTGGGAGGCGAGCGGTCACGTGGGCGGCTTCTCCGACCCGATGGTCGACTGCCGCGAGACGAAGGCCCGCTTCCGGGCGGACCATCTGCACGTGCTGCGGCCGAAGCGGAAACCGGAGGCGCCCGCGTACTTCGCCTACCTGGAGGGCGAACCGGAACCGGCGCTTCGGACCGCGCGCAAGGCGATGCGCGGCCGGCCGAAGCTGGAGGACTTCGAGTCGCTGCCGCTTGCCGAACTCGACGAGTCCGAACGGGGTCACGTCTGGGCCCCGGGCGCCTCGGAGTCTGGAACCCTGACCGACGCGCGCGACTTCAACCTGATGTTCAGGACCTTCGTCGGCGCCGCCTCCGGCGAAGAGAACACGGCTTACCTGCGCCCCGAGACGGCCCAGGGCATCTTCCTCAACTACAAGGGCGTACTCGATACCTCACGGGTGCGGCTGCCGTTCGGTATCGCGCAGATCGGCAAGGCCTTCCGCAACGAGGTCACGCCCAGGAACTACACGTTCCGCACCCGCGAGTTCGAGCAGATGGAGATGGAGTTCTTCTGCCACCCGTCCGAGGCCAGGCTCTGGTTCGAGTACTGGACGAAGCAGCGGATGGACTGGTGGAGCGATCTCGGTCTGGCCGGCGACCGGCTGCGCCTGCGCCGCCACGAGGCGTCCGAACTCGCCCACTACGCCCAGACCGGCGAGGGCACGTTCGACGTCGAGTACCGGTATCCGTTCAGCGAGCCGGACTACGGGGAGCTCGAAGGCGTCGCCCACCGCGGCAGCTTCGACCTGGAGCAGCACCAGCAATGGAGCGGCGTCAAGCTCGAGACCTTCGACCCGCAGACGCGGGAACGGTTCACCCCGCACGTGATCGAGCCCGCCGCCGGCCTCACGAGAGGTGTACTGGCCCTGCTCTGCGAGGCCTACTCGGTCGACGAGAGCAGGCCCTCCTCCGAGCTGATGCGCTTCCCTCACCGCCTTGCGCCGATCCACGCCGGCGTCTTCCCCCTGGTCAACAAGGGCGGCATGCCGGAGATCGCCGAGTCCCTCTACCTCGAATTGCGTCGCCGCTACCGCATCCAGTACGACGCGAAACAGTCGATCGGCAAGCGTTACGCGCGGATGGACGAGGCCGGGACCCCGTACTGCTTCACCGTCGACGGCCAGACGCTGGAGGACCGGACGGTCACTGTGCGCGACCGCGACACGGGCGCCCAGGAAAGGCTGTCGGTCGATGCCGTGTCACGCTACCTGGACGAGCGCCTCAGCCTCTGAGCTCAGCCTCTGAAGCGTGCCATTCTGGCGCGGTGCGCCGTTGCCGCCACTTTGATGGCGGCAACGGCGACCAGGAGAACAAACTGAGGAAGTGGCGCGGAGGAGGTCCGGTTGGAGGGATTCTGGAAGGGCTCGCGGCGTCCCTGACGCGCGAGTCGGAGGTTCCGAGCAGGAGGCTCTACCGGCATATGGGCGCATGGCAAACGGCTGACCAAGCGTGTCGAGCACGCGGCCGCGCCGCCGGTTCGCTCGCTGGTGGGGAAGGAATCTGCTTGGGGGGACCTCCTCCGATGGTTTCCACATCTTCGGGATGACGCTTGCCATCCCGACACACAGGGAGGAAGCAAGGGTCGTGCCAAGCCTGCCTAGACAGCCCCTTCGTGCGCCGCCCGCCGCGGGTCCTCGATGCGGATCAACTTCCTTAGCGCCAGCAGATGCAGGACGATCGCCATCAGGAAGACGCTCTCGATCGGGGCTACCTGGCTGACCACGCCGGCAGTCAGGAACCCCGCTACGCCGCTCGCCTCGGCCAGCGAGTGGGTGGCGGCAATTCGCATGGGACGGTCGCGCTCGCGGCCGAACTCCAGGACGAGGTTTTGGGACGCCAGCATCACGCCGGAGAATCCCGCCCCCACCAGCAGGAAGACCGCGTACGCGATCGGAAACACCGGCGCCCAGAGCACGGTCAGGCTGCCGAGAATCCAGGAACCGAGCGCCAGCACGTAGACGGCGCGATACCCCGAGCGGTCGCCCAGCAGGCCCCACATCAGCGCGCCCACGGACTGCGCCGCCGCGAAGGTGACGGTCAGACCGGCCAGACGCGCGCCGCTGACGCCGAACCGCTCGCCGACCAGTAGGACGTAGAACGGCAGGGCGCCCCGGGCGGCGCCCGTCAGCAGCCGCGCCGAAAGGAAGCGGGCGTAGTGGGGGTCGGAGCGCAGGAGATCCGGCAACTTGCCGAGCCGGGCGCGCAGGTCGAGTCCCGCGTCGTGGACATCGAGGGCCGCGGGCTCGCGAATGAAACCCATGAACGCCAGCCCGGTCGCCGCCAGCAGCGCGGCGCCCAGGAAGGTCAGGCCGTAGCCGCCGGGAAAACCGTACTCGTCGAGCACCCAGCCCGCGGCCACCGAGAGCAGGATCACCGAGATGCCCGCGGCCAGGTTTCGCGTTCCCTGGAGCCGCCCGCGACGACCGACGGGTACGGACTTCGCGAACAGCAGGTTGAACGCGACCATCTGCATGCCGCTCGAGAGGCCCCACATCAGCAGCACGGGCCAGACCAGGAACACCGCGACCTCCACCGGAGCGAAGAGCGCCAGCAGGGCCAGCAGCAGCACCTGGAACCGCATCAGGCCGCCGAACAGCAACGCCACCCACTTGACGTGGCTGCGGTGCTCGACGAACGCGGCACTCAGGAGCGGCGACACGAACATGCCCAGGCTCTGACAGGCGGAAGCCAGGCCCACCGCGGCATTGGCGCCGGTCAGGAGGTTGATGTAGGTTGGCAGGAAGGTCGGGGCCTGGAGCAGCCGGAACCCCGTCATCCCGAGCAGGCCGTGGGCCAGGAGGGCGGCGTAGTTGCGCCGCCGGTCGAGGCGGCTGTGACCTCGGTCGGCGGAGGACATGCCTGACCCCAAGGTAACACGCAGCCGAAGCACGATGACGCTCCCACACCAGAGCCCTGACGGTCTGCAGGAGACCTTCCGTCGCATCGTCCGGCTGATTCCCGAGGGCCGCGTGGCGACCTACGGCCAGATCGCCGCGCTGGCGAACCGCCCCCGCAACGCCCGGCAGGTGGGCTACGCGCTGGCCCGGCTGAACGACGAGAGTGTGCCCTGGCACCGCGTGGTCAACGTCAGGGGCTCAATCAGCGAACGGGGGTTCGACCCGCTCGAGAGCGTGGAACAGCAGCGCTTCCTGCTCCAGGAAGAGGGCGTCGTCTTCGACGGCCGGGGCCGCATCGACCTGGACCGCTTCGGGTGGAGACCATGACCGTCTCCGCTCTGGCCGGGTGCGCGGGTCCTCTGACCCGCTGCCGCCGGAGGCGGCCAGCAGGACACGCCGGCCGTCAGGCCGGCTCCGCTCTTGTGCTCGTGGCAGCCTGTCTGCTCGCGGCCGTGGCGTGCTCGACCCCCGAGCCTCCGCCCGAAGGGATGATCCGCGTGGCCGCGGGAGCCGTTCCCCGTTCCGGTGAAGATCAACGGGTCGAGACCTTCGACCTCGACACCCACGAAGTGACGAACCGCGACTTCGCCGCGTTCGTCGACGCTACCGGGTTCGAGACGGAAGCCGAGCGCTGGGGCTGGTCCCTCGTCTTCCACCCCGAGGAGACCGCGAACCCGGATCTCGAGCAGCGTGTAGCGACGACTCCCTGGTGGCTGGCCGTCGAAGGCGCCTACTGGCGTCATCCCCGCGGAACCGGCTCCGAAGCGGAGGCCGATCTCCCGGTCGTGCACGTGAGCTGGAGAGACGCCAGGGCCTATTGCGACTGGCGCGGCAAGCGCCTGCCGACCGAGGCGGAATGGGACCTCGCCGCCGCCGCCGGCAACGACGGCGAAGGCGGGGCACACTATCCTTGGGGCGACGAACCCGCCCCGAGAGGCGAATGGGTAGCGAACGTCTGGCAGGGCGACTTTCCCCGCCGGGACGACGCGGCCGACGGCCACACCTACCTGGCGCCGGTCGGCTCCTACCCGCCGAACGCGCTGGGCGTCTTCGACCTCGGCGGCAACGTCTGGGAGTGGGTCGAGGACTGGTACCGGCCCGGCGGCGCCGGAGGCGAGAAGGTCCTGAAGGGCGGTTCCTGGCTCTGCGCCGCCAGCTACTGCGAGGGCTACCGGAACGCGAACCGGAACCAGTCGGCGCCCGACTCCGGTCTCGACAACACCGGCTTCCGCTGCGCCCGCAGCACCATGTAGCCGCGGGTCCTCTGACCCGCAGAAGACGACGCGCCGCGAAGCGGCGACGATCGGCGCACGAGTGCACCCACACAGGGACTTTCACGGATTCCTGAAAGTTCCAATAGTTCAGTCATATTTCGAAAAGAAAAATCTCCAACGCAACGCATTTCCGTGCTACCGTCCGTTTCTCTTCTTTTCGTACCGGCCGGACCGACGACACTTTGAACCCGTCGCCAGCGCGCCCGGAAACGACCCGAGGTTCAGCGAGGAAGGACGAAATGACCAGGATCGACACGGGCATCGCTTCCATCGGACTCCATCTGCCGCCACTGGCCATGCCGGTGGAAGAACTCGCGTCGCTCCGCGGCGTCGACCCGGACAAGTACCGCATCGGGCTGGGCTGCTCCGAGATCTCCCTCTGCCCGCCGGAGTTCAGCATCGTCGACCTGGCCTCCGAGGCCGCCCGGCGCGCCCTTTCCCGCTGGGACGGCGACCTGGAGGACATCGGCATGATCGCCGTCGGCACGGAGACCGCGGTGGACATGAGCCGGCCCCTCTCCGCCTTCGTGGCCGACGAGCTCGGCCTGGTCGGGAACATCCGTTCCTACGAAGTCAAGCATGCCTGCTACGGCGGCACCCTGGCCCTCCGACAGGCCTGCGAGTGGCGCATGTCGGGCGCGGCCCGGGAGAAGGCTGCCCTGGTGGTCGCCGCCGACATCGCGCTCTACGAACAGGGTGACCCGGGAGAACCGACGCAGGGCGCCGGGGCCGTGGCCTTCGTGGTCGACCGGCCCGAGATCGCACAGGTGGGTCTCGACACCCACGCCTGGAGCGAGCCGGCCTTCGACTTCTACCGCCCGGTGGGCGAGTCCTACCCCACGGTCGACGGCAAGCTGAGTCTCGAGTGCTACAAGAAGGCGGCCGTGGAGTGCTTCAACGCACTCGCCGACGGCCGGAACCCGGCCGAGGTGATGGAACGGTTCTCAGCGATCTGTTTTCATGTCCCGTTCCCGAAGATGGTCAAGAAGGCCTTCCACCTCGTCGGCGAGGTGGCCGGCTGGTCCGCCGAGCGGATCCAGCAGATCTACAACGACAAGGTCGAACCGTCGATGCTCTGGAACAGGCTCTCCGGCAACTCGTACACGGCCTCGCTCTGGATCGCGGTCGCGAACGCCCTCCAGGGTCTGAAGACCGGCGAACAGGTAGCCGCGTTTTCGTACGGCTCCGGCTTCGGTTCGGAAATCCTCTCCCTCGTCGCAGGCCCGCGCGCCAGGGAGGCCGCATGGGCGCAGGACATCGAGCGCGACGTTTCCAGTCGCCGACAGGTGGACGCGAGCGGCTACAGCCTCCTGCGCGCAACAGTTCGTACGGCGGCCGCGTAAGTCGACCCGCGGACGCCGGTCCCCAGGTGGCCGGGCTACGGCTCTACGGATCCCGTAGCCCGGCTACCTGTTCCAACTGCTCAGCGTACACCGTCAGCACGGCGGCGGCGATGTCGATCTGCTCCTGGGCTTCGTCCCACTCGCGCTGCTCGATCGCCTCCCGCACTCCCGGCAACGTCTTCACGCCGTAGCCGGTGTACATGCCCGGCGCGTAGAGGTGATGCCGGAACCAGCGCCGGCGCGGCAGGCCCTCCCTCCGCGTCAGCCGTCGCTCGCTCTGGGCAACCAGCCGGTCGAGCGCCGCCTGGGTGACCGCGTCCCCATTCCGGGCCGCCTCCGCCAGGGCACGATCGGCGGCCTTCGCCGCCCGCCCGAGACGATCGTGCGCGTTCCGGAGCGGCGCGAAGTTCAGGTGGGGCGCCGGAGGATCCGCCTCGGGCTCGACGAAGGGTCTGGTCGGATCGGCCGCCAGGCGCAAGGCACCGCTGTCCTGGAGCTCGTTCTCCCGATCGACCTTCCGGCGCTCCTCGATAGCCAAGTCCGCGACTTCGTTGATGTAGCGGCCGGCGGTCGCCGCGGTGGCGCCGAACTCGAACGGAAGCACGTCGGCGTTCGCCAGCCGCAGCGTCAGGCGAAGCCCGGTGCGGGCGAGCACGGCGCCGTAGACCGCCCCCGGATCGACGAACCGCCGGAAGAAGTCGAACGTGTCGAAGGCCGTGTGGTACTCGCCGCCTGGAGCCTCGCCGCCGTAGCCGACGTTCAGCGAGGACACGCCGAGGTGCTGGAGGAACGGGGAGTAGTCCGAGCCTGAACCCAGAGCCGCGATCCGCAGCCTGTTCGAGGACTGGAGCCGCTCGTACTCCGTGCCGCTGCCGGTGACGCGCCGGAAAGCGAGCAGGCGCTCGCCCACGCTGACTCCGGTCTGCGGATCCTCGACCTCGCGGGCAACCTGGTTGACCAGCGTCTCCAGCGCGTGGGAGCCGCCCGCGCGCAGGAAACCGCGGCTGTTCGCGTCCGAGTTGATGTACACGGCCGCGTGCTCCCGCAGGGCGTCAGCGTGGTGCTCGGCCCACTCGGTCGAACCGAGCAGACCCGGCTCCTCGGCGTCCCAGGCCGCGTAGACGACCGTGCGCCGCGGCGGCTGGCCTTCGCGGGCGAGCCGTCCCAGCGCCTTCGCCTCGGCCATCAGGGCGGCCAGGCCGCTGATCGGATCCTTCGCGCCGATCACCCAGGCGTCATGGTGGTTGCCGCGGAGGATCCACTGGTCCGGCCTCTCGGAGCCCGGCATCCGGGCAATCACGTTGTGCGCCGGCGTCAGACCCCAGTCGAACTCGAGCTGGAGCCGCACCCGGGCGGGACCCGGTCCGATCCTGTAGGTGATCGGCAGGCCGCCGCGCCAGCCAACCGGGGCGGTCTCGCCGCCAAGCGCCTCGAGCAGGGGCTGGGCGTCCCGCCAGGCGATCGGCAGCACCGGGATCCGCATCAACGTGTCCGCGTCCTCCCGGTCGAGCCGCGGCTCGCCTTCGACGGCGCCCCGCATCGGCGTCAGCGGATCGCCCGGACGGAGCGGAAGGTCGAGCACCGAACCCCGCTGCACCGCGCTCGCGTGCTTGAACGAGCCGTCCGGATACCCGGCGCCCGCGCTGTAGCCGTCGTCGCCCGGGTCGTTGAAGATGAGGCAGCCGATGGCGCCGCGCTCGTAAGCGACCTTCGGCTTGATGCCGCGCCAGGAGCCGCCGTAGCGGACGATGACGATCTTCCCGCGGACATCGATGCCCAGCCGTTCGAGCACCTCGTAGTCCTCGGCCACCCCCCGGTTCACGTAGACCAGTTCCCCGGTGACGTCGCCGTCGGCCGAGAAGGCGTTGAAGGGCGGCAACCCTTCGGACGCCGCGACTTCCGCGGTGCCGTCGCCCGCCGCCGGCTCTTCCGTGAGCGACGCCTCGAACCGTGTCGGCTCCAGCAGGGTCAGCGACCGCAGCCGCGGCGTCGGGAACAGTACGTCGAAGGTCTCGATCCCGGCCTCGAATCCCCACTCCCTGAACCGTTCGACCATCCAGCGCGCGTTCGCCTCCGTCTGCGGCGCGCCGGCGTGGTGCGGCCGCGGCGTCATCAGCCGGTTCCACTCGAGCAGTTCGTCGGCGACGATCCAGTCGTCGGCCCGCCGCTCCATCACCCGCTGCGCCTCGACGCGGTCGGGGTGGAAGCCGATCAGCTCGTGGGCGCCGGCCGGCGCCGCGACAAGGAGAAGGGTCAACAGTAAACGTCTCACTTCACGCCTCCCGATCCGCGGCCGCGAGGACCGTGTTGCGCAGCAGCATCGCCACCGTTGTCGGACCGACGCCGCCGAGGCGCGGGGTAATCCAGCTCGCGACCTCGCCGACGGACTCGTCGACGTCGGGCAGGAGCTTCCGCCCTTCCCAACTGATGCCGCCGCTGACCACGACCGCGCCCGGCTTGATCATCTCGGGCACAACGAAACGCGGCACGCCGAGGGCCGCAACCACGATGTCGGCGCGGCGCGTGAACGGGGTCACATCCCGGGCGCCCGTGTGCACGACCGTGACGACGGCGTTCGCGCCGGGCTGTTTCAGGGTCAGCAACAGGGACAGCGGCCGTCCCAGGGTCGGGCCGCGCCCGAGAACGACGACTTCGCGGCCGCCGATGTCGATCCCGTAGTGCTGGAGCATCGCCTGGATGCCCGCCGGCGTACACGGCACCGGACCCCGCTCCTGCAGCACGAGCTTGCCGAGGTTCGCCGGATGCAGACCGTCGGCGTCCTTCTTCGGGTCCATGCGCGCCAGCGCCTCGTTGAAGTCGAAACCGGCCGGCACCGGGTGCTGGATGATGTAGGCGTCGACGTCGGGGTCGGCGTTGAAGCGGTCGACGGCGGCCAGCAGCTCGGCCTGTCCGGCGTTCGCCGGAATCTCGGCGTTGAACGAGGCGATTCCCACCTGCTCGCACGTCTCATGCTTCTTGCGCACGTAGCCCGCGGAAGCCGCGTCGTCACCGACCAGGATCGTTCCCAGGCCCGGCTTCACGCCTGCCGAAGCGAGCTCCTCGACCCGCTTCGCGACATCCTGCAGCACGGCCTCCGCGACCGGTCCGCCAGCAAGTAGTTCCGCCGTCATTCGTCGATCTCCCCCGCGGCCTGAACCGCGTGTTCCTGGTGGTCGTGGTGGGCATGGTGGTCGTGGCCCTGAGGCCGCGCCGCCAGCCGGCGGCTGCGGCCATCGATCTCGGAACCGTCGACGAGCCCCGCGGTCTCCAGCGACTCCTCGAAGGCCTCCCGCCAGCGCTGCCAGTAGTCCCAGGGCTCTCCGGCACCGGCTACGCCGGCGCTCCCGCCGGCTGCCGCCGCAGGCGGCCGGGATGCCCACTTCTCCCAGGCGGCTATCCGTGCGATCAGCCGGCCGCGGAACGCTTCCCAGTCAAGCCGTCCGTCCTCCACCAGCGCCATCGTCAGGCCGAACAGCCGGCTCTCCCAGGGCGCGCCGAATGCCAGTTCCCCGTTCTCCCGCGGAGGCGCGGCGGCGCCGTCCTCATCCAGGCGGACAGGGAGAGACATGCGGGCTCGCCGGGCCTACAGCCGTTCGACGCCGATCATCGAGTCGCGGGTGACGAAGGCGGCCAGTTCCTCGACGCCCAGGCCGTCCGTGTCCTCGGGCTGCTGCGGCAGGACCATGTAGCGGACCTCTGCGCTCGCGTCCCAGACCCGCACTTCGACGTCCGGCGACAGGTCGAGCCCCAGTTCCCCGAGCAGCCGTCGCGGTTCACGCACCGCGCGCGACCGGTAGGCGGGCGACTTGTACCAGGCCGGCGGCAGCCCGAGCACCGCCCACGGGTAGCACGAGCAGAGCGTGCAGACGACCAGGTTGTGGACGGTGTCCGTGTTCTCCTTGACCACCAGGCGGGCGACGTGGGAATCCGTGTTGTCGCCGAAGCCCCCAGAATCCCGGAACGCAGCCCGGATCGCCGGCATGCCGTCCTGGAGCAACCGCGCCCTGAACGCCGGATCGGTCCAGGCCTCGGCCACCACCCGGGCGCCGCGCAGCGGACCGATGTCCTGCTCGTAGCGTTCGACCAGGGCGTCGACCGCGGCGGACCGGACCAGTCCCTTCTCCACCAGCAGCGCCTCGATCGCCTCGGTGCGGAGTGCCGGGGAATCGCTTTCGTGCCGATGATCGGCGGTCACTCCAGCGCCTCCAGGTACGGCTCGAACAGGTCGATGTAGACGGTGGCGGCGGCCTCCGCCTCCTCGCCCCAGAGCTCCCGGCTCTCGAAGCCGACGGTGTAGAGGTACTCCGGCGACTCGCCCCGGCCGTCGGCGTTCGTGTCGGGATAGACGCAGGCCGGATGGACGTCGGCGACCACGCCCCGCCGGTCCCGGGCGTAGCCGGGCAGCCGGGTATGCCCCTGCGGATGGCGGTTCCAGGTGCGCACGGCATCGCCGACCGCGAACCGGGGCTCGCGGTCGATCTCGCGCACGACCGAGCCCATGTGATCGGGGCGCTCGACCGCCGCGTCGGCGCCCAGCCGTTCGGCCGCCAGGGTCTCCAGCGCGTAGAGCCAGCGGCCGTAGTAGCCGTCCGAGAGGTAGCGGTCCGGCGGCATCCGCTCGATCGCATGGCGGAAGGCGTCGATGTTCGCCAGCCCGGCCCCCATGGCGTAGCCCGCCAGGGCGCAGACCCGACCCTGCCAGACCTCCGGGAACAGGGCCTCGTCCGGACGCCGGTCCACGGCGCCGAAGCCGTGCATCCCGCCCATGTCGTGGATTCCGTTCATGCCAGCAGCGGGCGCGAGTGTACTAGGGGCTATTCTCAAGCCATGGACACTGCCGATTCCCGATCGACCGCGGGCACGGGCCTGGCGCACGCCCACGACTACCCGTTCCTCGGTCAGGGCAGGGCGCCGCTGGAGGTGGCGGCCGCCGAGGGCTGCTACATGATCACGCCGACGGGTCGGCGGATCCTCGACGCCGCGGGAGGCGCCATCGTCTCGAACATCGGCCACGGCCGGCGTGAGGTGGCGGAGGCTTACGCGCAGGCCGCGGCGCAGACGGACTACATCGTGCCTCCCTTCGCAACCCCCGCGCGGGCGGAACTCGTCCACCGCATGCGCACCCGCTGGCTGCCCGGTGACATCAACCGCGTCCTGTTCGCGAGCGGCGGTTCCGAGGCGATGGACCTGGCGATCCGGTTCGCCCGCCAGCACCACCTGTCCGCCGGGCGCCCCGAGCGCTGGCGGGTGTTCGGACGCCAGCTCTCCTACCACGGCGCCACGATGGCGACGCTGGCGGTCGGCGGACACATGGGCCGCCGGGCGGGTTTCGAGCCCTGGCTGGTCGACGAGCAGACCGACCAGCCGCGGCCGCCCGCCCACTACTGCATGCGCTGCCCGCTGGGCAAGACGTTCCCCGGCTGCGACATCGCCTGTGCCGACGAGGTGGAGCGGGTGTTCGAGGAGATCGGCCCGGAGGAGATCGCGGCCTTCGTCGTCGAGCCGATCGTCGGCTCGAACGCCGGCGCGCTCGTACCCCCGGGCGACTACCTGGAGCGGGTCGCACGCATCTGCAGGCGGCACGGCATCCTGCTGATCGCCGACGAGGTGATGACCGGCTACGGACGGACCGGCCGCAAGTTCGGCGTGGACCACTGGGACGTGGTGCCCGACATCCTGGTCGGCGGCAAGGGGCTGACCGGCGGCTATGCGCCCCTGGTCGCGATCTGCGCCCGCGAGGAGGTCACCGCGCCCATCGCGGAGGCGGGAGACTCGGTGATGTTCTTCACCTACGGCGCCCACTCGCCCGCCTGCGCGGCCGCCACCGAGGTGCTGCGCATCCTCGAGGACGAGGAACTCGTCGAACGCGCCGCCACCGTCGGCGCGATGCTCGGCGAGCGCCTGCGGGAGACCCTCGCCGACCATCCCCACGTCGCCGAGGTCCGCGGCCGCGGCCTGCTCTACGGCATCGAGATCGTCCAGGACCGCGAGACCCTCGAACCGTTCCCGGCCGAACTCTCGCTGGTCAACGCCGTCGTGGCCGCCGGCCTGTCGATGGACGTCTTCTTCTACCCCGGCGGCAACGACCCGGCCCGCGACGTCGTCTGCCTCGGCCCGCCCTTCATCCTCGGCGAGGAGGAGATCGAGAAGATCGTCACCGTGCTGCCCAATGCGATCGACAGCGCCATCGCCCGCAAGGCGCCGGCGCCGTCACTGCTGGGGCCGCCGGTGTGCTGCGACTGAACCAGGATCGTCGACACGTTGGCCCTGCTCCAGATGCGCTGAACCGGTTCGGAAGCCCGGACGACGTGGCTCGGCGTCTTGCGACTGCCGTCCCCATCAGTGGACGGAAGAGCGGCCGCGCCCGTAAGAAAGGCATGGGCCGCCGCAGAAGCCGCAACACTCCCAGCCCGTCGCACCCGGCTCAGGCACGCCGGCCCTCTGGCGGGGGGGAGGCTCGACAGGCGGCCGCCGGCACGACCGCACGATACCCTTGCCCTGATGCGGGAGACAGCGCAGAACAACCCGGATCGCGCGGAGCGCCGCTCCTGATGGCGCGGAAGAGCGACCTCCCGTTCGGTAGCGAGTTCTCGCCCTCGCAGATCGATCTTCGGCGCGCGCTGGAACTTGCCGACGAGCACGGCGGCGACTGGCGTCGCTTTGAGGCGGAGGTGCGAACCGCCTGGTTCGAGGGTCACGCCACCAGCGAGTACAACCGGAACAAGCTGGCCAATAACACGAAGCTGGGCATGATCGCTTACGGCATCATCGAGCGGGACGCGGAGCTGACCGAGTTGGGGCGCGAGCTTCTGGCGCTCTCGGATGACGAGAACGCGTTGCATGACCGCCTCGCCAGGCACATCCTGCTCAACCTGCACGGAATGACGATGGTGGGCTGCATCCAGGACATGGAGAAAGCCGGGGATCCGGTGAATCTCACGACACTCCGGGAAGCCCTCGCAGAGAGGAGCATCCACTACCCCCGAGGCGGCAAGCACCCCAGCATGATGCGGCTCTGGCTGGCCAAGGCAGGAGTCTTCGTAGGTAGCCGATGGAGGACCGACGAGGAACGGATCGAGGAGATCCTGGGCCTGAACGTGGAGCAGTTCGGCGAACTCGGCGAGCTCAGCCCCTTGCAGCGCACCTTCCTGCGGGCCTTGGCCAACACCGGCACCCGAGAGCCCCAGCCAGCAAACGAGATCGCTCAGTTGGCGACTGCTACCTACGGGGAGAAGTTCCCGGAGAAGAGCCTCCCGAAACTCGTCCTCCATGGTTTGGAAGATGCCGGCTACATAGAAACAACCAAGACCACGGCCGGACGCGGCGCCAAACCCTTCCTCGTCGCTCCCACCGAGAAGCTCGTTGCGGACGTAGTCGAGCCGCTGCTGAAGCAGCTGGAGTCCCAGACCGACCCGAAGCTCGTAGCGCTTCTCCGGCGGCCTCTGCCCGAGATCCTGGCCGATCTGAGCAGCACCGACAAGCACGTCGCAGGGCTGGCGCTGGAAGCTCTGGCCTTCAAGCTCATGCGCCTGCTCGACATGAACTACGTCGCCACGCGCTTGCGCGGAACCCAAACCGGCGGGGCCGAGGTCGACCTCATCTTCGAGAGCGCTCGGCTCGTCTTTACGCGCTGGCAGATCCAGTGCAAGAACACGGCCCGGGTGTCGCTAGACGATGTGGCCAAGGAAGTCGGGCTGAAGAACTTCCTGAAGAGCAACGCCATCGTCGTCGTTACTACGGGTACGGTCGGTGCGGAAGCCCGTCGTTTCGCCAACAAGACCATGGCAGAGTCGAACCTCGCCATCGTTATGCTCGATGGCACGGACCTGAACACCATCGCCGAGCGTCCTGCCCGTATCGTCCGGGTCTTCCGCCGGGAGGCGCGCCACGCGATGACGCTCAAGACGCTGGAACCGTAGAGAATGGGCACCCAAGAACTGCCCCACGCATGGCTGGAAACCCGTTTCGGGCGGGTGTACAACGCCGACAGCCTCGACGTGATGAGGAGCTCGCCGCCGGAGTCAGTCCACCTGATCATGACCAGTCCACCCTTCGCCCTGACCCGCAAGAAGGACTACGGCAACGAGCAGGAGGACGCCTACCTGGAGTGGTTCCGCCCCTTCGCCGAACAGTTCTTCCGGCTCTTGAGAGACGACGGTAGCTTCGTCATCGACCTGGGCGGCGCATGGAAGCCGGGTGCGCCTGTCCGCAGCCTCTACCACTTCAAGCTGCTCATCCTGCTCTGCGAGGAGTTCGGCTTCCACCTTGCCCAGGAGTTCTACTGGTGGAACCCTTCGAAGCTGCCGACGCCAGCCGAGTGGGTCAACGTCCGGCGCGTGCGAGTGAAGGATGCGGTCAACACCGTCTGGTGGCTATCCAAGACGCCGTGGCCGCGGGCAAGCAACCGGCGGGTCCTTCAGCCCTACAGCGACAGCATGAAGGGGCTCCTGACTACTGGCTACCGGGCGAAACGCCGTCCTTCCGGCCACGAGATCAGCAAGAACTTCGCCAGAGACAACGGAGCGGCGATTCCACCCAATCTGATTGCCTTGCCGAACACGGAAAGCAACAGCTGGTATCTCCGCTACTGCAACGAGAACGACATCAAACCGCATCCCGCACGGTTCCCGGCTGCCCTGCCCGAGTACTTCGTGAGGATGCTCACGGATCCCGGCGACCGGGTGCTGGATCCCTTCGCCGGCAGCTGCGTCACGGGCGAAGTGGCCGAACGTCTCGAACGCCGGTGGACCTGCGTGGAACGTGAAGAGGAGTACCTCCGCGGTGCGAAGGGACGATTCATGCCTCGATCGCGCCAGGCAGCGGCCAAGACGCACAGCGCCAAACCGCGGGAAGACGGCTACTACCGGATACCCCACCCGGGTTTGCTCTGGACCGAGCAAGCCAACAAGCCACTACCTACTGACGGCGGGCGCAAGCGACCCCAGCGGGAAAGTCCGCCCGAGCCAGCGCATCCTAGTCGCCGGCGCACCGCCAAACGCCAACTCTCCCTGAACGAGACTAGGGCCTGTTCACACTAACAGGCGATTCCATGTATCCTCCGTTGCGTCGTCTTGGACGTGGTAAACGGAGGAGGGTCAAGGAC
>JAPOXA010000128.1 GCA_026707325.1 Acidobacteriota bacterium
GACCGACGGCGACGCCTTGTTCGTCTACTTCGGCAATCTCGGCGTCTTCTGTCTCGACGCGGCGGACGGCGGGCTGCGCTGGTTGCACGACGTCGCGCCCGCGGCCACCCGGCTCGAGTGGGGCACTGCCGCGTCGCCTGTGCTCCACGACGGCCGCCTCTACATCGTGAACGACAACGACGAGCAGTCGTATCTGCTCGCCCTCAGCGCCGAGACCGGCAACGAGATCTGGCGCATCCCGAGGGATGAGGGCACGAACTGGGCGACCCCCTTCATCTGGGAGAACGAGCTCAGGACCGAGATCGTCACCAACGGCACCGACCGCGTGCGCTCCTACGACCTCGACGGCAACCTGCTCTGGGAGTTCACCGGCATGTCGTCCATCACCGTTGCCACGCCCTTCGCCGGGTTCGGCCTGCTCTACATCGGCTCGGGGTACCTCGGCGATCAGAACCGCCCGGTCTTCGCCATCCGCCCCGGCGCCAGCGGCGACATCTCGCTTCGCGGGTCGGAGACCGACAACGAGTTCATCGCGTGGTCGCTGCCGCAGGCCGCGCCCTACAATCCCTCGCAGATCCTCTACGGCGCATCGCCGTCGGCGCGGCGTTCACCGCCTCGCCCTGGGCCTACGACGACCGGATCTTCGCGCTCAGCGAGGACGGCGACACCTACGTGATTCGCGCCGGGGAGACGTTCGAGGTCGTCGGCCGGAACCCGCTCGGCGAGTTCACGATGGCCACGCCGGCCATCGCCCACGGTAGCCTGTTCATCCGGACGCGGTCGAAGCTCTACCGGATCGCGGAGGCCGTGGCTCCCTGAGAAACGGGCGGGCGCGTCGCCAAGGAGGCCCGGCAAAGGCGCGGCAGGCCGCAGCCCGCAGCCTCGCCAGCAGTACCGGAGCCGACTCGGAACGGTGTCAGGAAGGCGGAGCCTGGGCTTCGCCGGTTCCGGTTTCCTCCGCTGCGAGCGCCCGCACGACCGATTCCGGGTCGCGATCGATCACGGTCAGCAGCACCCGGGCTGCCCGGTCCGGAACCCGGCGGCCTTGTTCCCATTCCTGCACCGCCCGCACGTCGAGGCCGAAACGGTCGGCGAACTTCTGGCGGCTCAGCTTCAGCCGCTTGCGAAGGGCGACGATCCAGTCGGCGGGGGGCGCGTCCACGACTCGGCAGGGCAGCGCCGCCTCACCGCCAACATGGGCGACGACCTCTCCCAGCGCCTCTTCGATTTCCTGTCCGATGCCGGTGCGGTCCGTCGTCATCGTCTCCGCCTCTCCCGTTCGATTTCCGCCACCAGCCGAGCCAGCGCCCTTCGGTCCGCCGCGGTCAGATCGTCGCGATCCGCCTTCGCGTAGGCCGTCAGCATGTAGACGGCTTCGGGAGCCGCGCACCAGAAGTAGATGGCGCGAATACCGCCCCGCTTCCCCCGGCCGGAGCCGGCCCAGCGTAACTTGCGGATGCCGCCCGTGCCTCGGATGACCGGTGCTGCATCGGGAGCCGCGACGATCGCCGTCTCCATTTCCCTTCGGAGAGCAGCTTGCGAATGGCGCGTTCATAGGCACGGGTGAAGTAGAGGTGCATCTCGCCTGCCCCAATCATGCGGCATTGCCGCACAGCAGGCAACCACCGACGAGACGGAGACCGGGCTCAAGCCCTCGTTCAACTGCCACACCGAGCTGCTCGGCACCGGGCGTCTGCGGGAGGGTCTCGACCCGCGGTATACGACCGGGATCGTCCTTCAGGAGCTGCTCCAGGGCTTCCGCGGACCCACGGCCCCGCGACTCGATAGTGGAGCGCTTCGCGTCGTTGCCGATGATCGTGCCGGACCGGGACGATCACCTCGCGGCGGCCGACATCCGCAACGCCTGCCGGCGTCGGGGTGTCCACCTCGGGACCATCGACGCGTTGCTCGTGCGCCTCTGCGTCCGTCACGACCTGGAGTAGCTCACGACCGACGCAGACTTCGACCACGTCTCGCGACACACCCCGTTGCGGATCTGGCGTCCACCGAGCCGCGAGATCACGGATCGACGATGATCTCGCCTACGGCCCAGGGGTGCTCCTCGGAGTGGTAGACGCAGAGCCTACCAGGTATTGAGATCCGTGACCGCGCCGGTCGAGACCAGATAGATGTAGAGGTCGGTGAAGACCACCCAGACGAGGCTGATCCAGGCGAACAGCATGTGCCGCTC
>JAPOXA010000072.1 GCA_026707325.1 Acidobacteriota bacterium
TTTCGCTCAGAAAGCGACGTCGCCAGCGGGCCACGAAGCCGCGGGAACAGTCGAGACGCTCACACACCTCGCTCCAGCTCAGGCCTTTCGTCAACAACAGGATCACGCGCGCCCGCCGCGCGTCCTCAGCCCGGATGCTCTTGGGCTATGGCGAGGTTCCCGATAGGTCCTCGTCCAAGTCGTCTGTTCCTGAAACGGTGCTGGGTCGAGCGCTACGCTTGACCCAGCCCATGGGCTTGCCCAAGATGGGTTGATCCGAGCCGCGTCCGATCAGGCGTGCCGTTGTCACATGTTGGGTCTCGCACGCCTCCAGTCGGTGCGGAAGTCCAGGCGACGTAGCAACTGGAAGGTGTCGATGCATGGCACATTGAGGTCGTTGCAGACGTCTGGAATGTGCCGGTTCGCCCTTTGCTTGGTGGGCTTGCTGTGCTCCGTTGTCACGACCGTCACCTCGCCCGCCAGGGCAAGCCCGTAGGCGATGAGGAACGGGTCAGCCTTGAGGCTCTCCAGTTCGTCGTCCGAGAGGTCCGGCGCGTATCCGTCTTCCACCGCCCGGCGCACCGGTTCCACCTCGAGCTCGGTCGGCTCCAGGAGCACCGCCTTGTGTTCCCTGACCCACTCGGCGAGCTTTCCCCTGCCGTTGGTCACCTCCGAGAAGGTCTCCACCGGCACCTTGACCCGTCCCTGTGCGGCGACGTCCAGCAGCCAGTCCCAGAACTCGGGCACGCGCCCGAGAGGGTAGTAGTCGCGGTCGGCGTCGATCAGGACGTTGGCGTCCAGCAGGTAGCGCACGCTACACGGTCTGCGGCTAGGCGCTGAGCATCGTGCCCAACTGCGTAGGCTTGACGCCAAGCACGATGGCGGCTCGGGTCGTGGAGAGGTCGCCGGCGAGGAGTGCGCGCTTGACGACGGCCAGCAGTTCCTTCCCCGCCCGGTGCCGCTTGACGACCCAGGGAGAGAAACCGCTGTCTGTTTCGCGAGCCTCGGCTCCACGCCCTTCCCTTGCCTCTTGCCACTGCGCTCGGAACCGGCGGAGGAGCCGCTGCAGTTCGTTCTGATCGATCCGGCCGACCCTAAGGAGGCCAAGGGCGACCACCGGCCTGCTCACGTTGTACGTCGCGGCGAGGGCGTCCATGGCCGCGATGAGTTGACCGGGACCGGAGTCCGCCGGGTCCAAGTCTGCAAGGGCTTCGTCCGGCAGCAGATACTGGGCTGCCACCCCGTTGCAGAAGTGCTCGACCTCGTGGTTCGTCGCGCTGCCGCTGATCCCGGTGCTGCCCAGGAGCAGGTGGACCAACTCGTGAACGAGCGTGAAAGACCATGCGGGCCTCGCGTCGTTGGGGTTGATGACGATGAACGGTGCCAACTGATCGGCCAGCGCGAATCCGCGGAACTGTTCTGGATCGAGGGCCGTGTGATGGCTGCCGAGGTCACCCTTGAGCACGACGAAGACGCCGTGGTCGTGCAACGTCGTTCTTAGTCGGTCAAAGGCCGCTGCCGGGTTTCGAGCATTGCGCGGGTGGGCGTCGCCGACCAGCCGGTCCACATGGTCGAAGGCGGCCTCTCTGCCGTCCGCCAGTGTGAGCGCTCCCACGAAGGGGACCTCCTCTGCTTCTTCCTCGACGAGTACGTCGCGGAGGATGCTCTGGCTGGCCACGACCTGGCGGACCAGAGCCTGAACCGCAGCCTCGCCGTTTCGGGGCGCGGAACCTCCAAGCCTGCGGAAGTCCGTTCCGCGTTTGCCGGCCTTCGGTGGACTGGCCAAGTAGAAGGCGACCAGCGGCCGCCGGTATTGCTTGGCCATCTTGACCAGCATGGGCCGCGTGGGGGCTGCCACGCCGGACTCGAGGTCTTCCAGCCGCTCGACGGCAGTCTTGCCGAAAGCGCCCTTGAGCGGGAGCTTGGCGACGGCCTCCTCCCTGGACAACCCGGCGGAGTTCCGGGCCCAGGACAGGATGGCTGGGTTTACCTCCGGCATCGCGTGCAGGTCGGACGGGCAGTTCCGGCGAGGCGCCGGGGAGCGAGGCGACTGATCGGCAGGTTATCGCGCTACTGGCGCACCGGCGAGGGCGGGTGTCGTACAGTTCAGGGCCACGCTCCTGTTGTGACGATGGCCCAGAACCCGAACCGGATGCCGCGGGCTGCTCGACTTCCAGCCGGCGTCGGACTTCTTCTTGTCTCGCTCCTGCTCACGGCCGCCCACGTCGCGGCCGCCGAGCCGGACGCGCGCGCCCTCTACCGCCTGCACTGCGGCGGCTGCCACGGGCAGGCGCTCGAGGGCGGGCTCGCGGAGCCGCTGATCAAGTCGGACTGGCGGTTCGGCCGGGACGGTTTCTCGGTGGAGAGCAACATCCGGCACGGCATCCCGGGCACCGACATGCCGGGCTATCTCGGCGAACTGACGGACGAGGAGATGACATCCCTCGTCGAGCTGATCTACAGCCTGCAGACGGAGGAAATCTGGATCGCGAAGCCGCTGCCGCCGGCGGTCGAGACGGAGCACTACACCCTCCGGGTGGAGTACCTGGCGTCCGACGAGTTGGAGAACCCCTGGGGCATCGAGTTCACGGGCCCGTCGGAGGCGCTGATCTCCGAGGACGCGGGCTACCTGCTCCGGTGCCGGGACGGCAGGGTGGATCCGGACCGGGTCACGGGGCTGCCGCCGGTCGACCTCGCGACCTCGACGGGCGGGCTGATGGACATCGCGCTCGACCCGGACTACGCGGAGAACGGATGGGTCTACGCGGCGATCAGCCACTCGGAGGACCCGAACGACCGCTACGCCCGCGGACTGACGCGGATCATCCGCGGCCGCGTCGACGGCAACCGCTGGCGGGACACGGAGTACCTCTTCCGCCTCGATCCCGAGTACCACCTGCCCGACAGCAAGCACTGGGGCGGCCGGCTGCTGTTCGACCGCGACGGCTTCCTCTACTTCTCGATCGGCGACATGAGCGCGGCCATGAACTCGCAGGACCCCGCAATGCCTTCGGGCAAGGTGTTCCGCATCCGACCCGACGGTGGCATCCCGGCCGACAACCCCTTCGCCGGCGAGGACGGAGCTCTCGGCGCGGTGTTCACCCTCGGCAACCGCAACGTCCAGGGCATGGCGGAGCATCCGGAGACCGGCGGGATCTGGGCCGCCGAGCACGGACCGCGCGGCGGCGACGAGCTGAACCTCCTGGTGAAGGGCCGGAACTACGGCTGGCCGGTCGTCACGTTCGGCGTCAACTACGACGGCTCGGTCGTCAGCGACCGGACCCACGCCGATGGCATCGAGGCGCCCGTCGTCGAGTGGACGCCGGCGCTCGCCGTCGGCCCGATCGAGTTCGTGGCCGGCCCGGCCTTCGAGAGCTGGCGGGGCGACCTGCTGGTCGGTTCGCTTTCCTTCGAGGAACTCCGACGCCTGGAGATCGAAGGCGGCCGGGTCACCCGCCAGGAACTCCTGTTCAAGGGTCACGGCCGCATCCGCGACATCAAGACCGGCCCCGACGGCGCGATCTACCTGCTTCTCAACAACCCCGGCGCCCTGGTCCGCCTGACGGCCGCCGAGACCGACGACACGTCGGGCGTCACCGCCATCGAACACGCGACGCTCATCCCGATGACCTCGCGCACGCCGCTCGTGCTGGAGGATCACACCCTGGTCATCCGCGACGAACGGATCGCTGAGGTCTGCCCCAGCAGCCCAGGCTGCACGCCCGCCGATGCCCGCGTCATCGACGGCGCCGGCAAGTTCCTCATCCCGGCGCTCGCCGACATGCACAACCACTTCGACGGCTTCGCCTGGGACGGCACGGACGCCTCGCGCATCCGGATGCGCGACCAGAACCTGAGGCAGTACGTCATGTTCGGCGTCGCCACGGCGAGGGACCCCTCCGGCGGCCCCCTGGTCCTGGAGGCGCGCGACGCGATCGAACGCGGCGAGCTGTTCGGACCGCGTATCTTCGTTTCGTCGCCCCTGATGGACGGCGACCCGCCGCTCTTCCCGATTCCGCGGACGTTCACGGAGCCCGAGGAGGCCGCAGCCTTCATCCGCCGCAGTGCGGCGGAAGGGTACGACCTGGCCAAGGTCTACACCACGCTCAGCCCCGAGGTGTTCGACGCGGTGATGGCGACCGCCGCGGAGGTGGGCCTCACCGTGGCGGCCCACGTGCCGATCCAGGTGCCGCTGGAGCACGCCCTGGAGCGCGGGCTGCGCTCGATCGAGCACCTGACCGGCTACGACGTCGCCTGCGCGGCGCCGTACGTGAAGATGAAGCCGGACCGGCGGGACATCTACCAGGGGTGGGCGTGGTGCTCGCCGGAGAAGGTGGCCGAGCTGGCGGCGCTGACCTCGCGGTACGAGGTGTGGAACGTGCCGACCCTCGCCCTGTGGGACAGCACGGTGACCGAGTTCGACCGGCCGCAACGCGACGCGGGCGAGATCGGCAAGTACGAGCACCCGACGACGCCCGGCGGCATCGAGTGGCTCTACACCCTCTACGGACCGCGCGAGCGGGCGGGGATCACCGGGACGCGCTCGGTGCGGCTCGGCCTGGTCAAGGCGCTCCACGATGCGGGCGCGCCGCTGCTCATCGGTACCGACGTGTCGGCCACCGGCTACACCGTCCACCGGGAGATGGGCCTCTTCGTCGAGGCCGGCCTGACGCCCTACCAGGCCCTGGAGGCCGCGACCTCGGAGGCGGCCCGCTACATGGACCGGGGAGGCGAGTTTGGCGTGCTCGCCACGGGCGCGCGCGGCGACGTTCTGCTCCTGGACGCGAACCCGCTCGACGACATCGGCAACGCGCGTAGGATCCGCGGCCTGATGTTCCGCGACAGGTGGTGGTCGAAGGAGGCGATCGACGCCGAACTGGAAGCGATCCAGCGCGAGTACGCGGAAGACGAGGCGCGTCTGCGGGAACTGGGGATCGGACCGCGGCCGTGAGCGAGGGAGCGCCCCAGTCCCTGCGCTCAGGCGCGCTCGGCCTCTGGGGCGTCGTGTTCCTGGTCGTCGGCTCGGCGGCGCCGCTGACGTCGATGATGGGCGCGGTGCCGCCGCCGCTGTCGATCGGCAACGGCATCGGCGCGCCCGGGGCCTGGGTGCTGACCGGTCTGGTGCTGACCCTGTTCGCGGTCGGCTACGCGACGATGAGCCGGTTCGTCACGAACGCCGGAGCGTTCTACGCCTACATCGCGCGCGGCCTGGGACGGCCGGCGGGCCTGGGCGGGGCTTTGGTCGCCGTCCTCTCGTACAACACGATCCAGTGCGCGCTGTGGGGACTGTTCGGCTTCTTCTCCGTGAACATCCTGAACCCCAAGCTGGGAGTCGACGTCGCCTGGTACTGGTGGTCGTTCGTGCTGATGGCGATCACCGCGGTGCTCGGCTACTTCGGGATCGAGATCTCGGCCAGGGTCCTGGGCGTGCTGCTGATCCTCGAGGTCCTCGTCCTCCTGGTGCTCGACGTCGCCGTCGTGTTCACCGGCGGCGCGAGCGGCCTCCAGCTCAACTCGTTCAGCCCGGCCGAGATCTTCTCGGGCGCGCCGGGGGTGACGTTCGTCTTCGCCTTCGCCACGTTCGTCGGCTTCGAGGCGACCGCGATCTACGGCGAGGAGACCCGGGACCCGAAGCGGACCGTGCCGCGGGCGACCTACGTCGCGGTGGCGATCATCACCGTCTTCTACGCCCTGACCTCCTGGTCGATCGTCCAGGCCTACGGCGAGGACGAGGCGGTCGCCGCGGCCACCGGGAACCCGGACGGGCTGTTCCTCGACGCGAGTGCGAGCTACGTCCACCCGCTGTCGGCGAGCCTGATGGAGTGGCTCATCCTCACCTCCATCTTCGCCGCCCTGCTGGCGTTCCACAACGCGGCCGCGCGCTACTTCTACGCGATGGCGCGGGAAGGCCTGCTGCCTCGGCGGATCGCCCGCACCCACCCGCGCTACGGCTCGCCCTACCTCGCCGGACTCCTGCAGGCCGAGGCCGCCTTCGTCATCACGCTGGTCTTCGTGCTCGCCGGCCTGGATCCGTACGCCGGCCTGTTCGCCTGGCTGAGCGGCATCGCGGCGCTGGGGATCATCGGCCTGCAGTGCCTGACCTCGCTGTCCGTCATCGCGTTCTTCCGCAGGACCGGTCTGGACGCGCGGCCGTGGTACACCAGGGTGGCGCCCGGGCTCGGCGCGCTCGGCCTGGCGGCGGCGATGGTGTTCGTCGTCGTCAACTGGGACGCGCTGACCGGGGCGAGCACCGGCCTGGTCGGCTCGCTGTGGGCCGCCGTGCCGATCTTCTTCGTGTGCGGCGTCGTCTGGGCGGCCGCCATCCGCCGCCGCGACGCCGAGGCCTACGAACGCCTGGGCCACTTCATCGACGAATCACCGGACGCGGCGTAAGGGGCCGCGACCCCTTAGAGGGAAGCACCATGAGCGACACCGAACGCCTGACGGAGCAGGGCGCCAGAACACTGCGGGTGATGTACCCCGACCTCCACGGGATCGCTCGCGGCAAGGACCTCGTGCTCGCCGACGCCAGCCACGAGATCGAGGACGGGGTCGCCTTCTGCTCGGCGATCATGACGACCGACCTGGCGCACACGCCGGTGATGGGCGGCGAGATCGGCTATCCGGACTTCTTCGCGCGGCCGGATCTTTCGACCGCCGCGGCGCTGCCGTGGGCGCCGGACGTCGCCGCCTGCCTGGTGGACTTGGTGGACGAGGAGGGCAGCCCCCATCCGTTCGACCCGCGCGGCGCGGCGCGGCGGGCGGCGGACGGCTTGGCCGAACTGGATCTTTTGCCGATCGTCGGCCCGGAGCTCGAGTTCTTCCTGTTCAAGCTGGACGACGATGCTCCTGAGGGCGCGGTCCGCTACGTCGACACGCTGTCGCGGGTCTACACCGTCGGCGCCGAGAGCGACCCCGGCGGCATCTCGGGCCGGATGCTCCACGCCTGCGCCGAGATGGGCCTGGGCGCCTACGCGGCGAACCACGAGTTCATGAACTCGCAGTACGAGATCAACCTCCGGCACGGCCCCGCCCTCGACGCCGCCGACCGCGCCTTCCGTCTCAAGGCGACCGTCAAGGAGATGGCGGTGCTGGAGGAGATGCGGGCGACCTTCATGGGCCGGCCCTTCAACGACCAGGGCGGCTCGGGGCTTCACCTGCACGTGTCGCTCCAGGACGGCGAGGGCGCCAACCGGATCGGCGATCCGGCGGGCCCGGACGGCCTGAGCGCGGCCGCGCTCTCCTTCATCGCCGGGGTGCTCGAGCATGCCGGGGCGCTGATGGCCTTCCTCAATCCGACGGTCAACGCGTTCAAGAGGATCGCGCCCGACTCACTGGCGCCGATCAACGTCTCCTGGGGCCTCGACAACCGGACGACCTTCGTCCGCGTGCCGCCCGAGCGCGGCAAGGCGGCCCGCCTGGAGATCCGGGTCGGCGACGGCACGGCGAACTGCCACCTCGCGATCGCCGCGCTGCTCCAGGCCGGGCTCGACGGCGTGCGGCGGGAACTCGAGGCGCCCGAGCAGACCGCGGGCGACGCCTACCGGCGGGAGGATCTCGCGCCGTTGCCGAGCTCCCTCGACCAAGCCCTCGACGCGCTGGAGGCCGACGACCTGCTCTGCGACGGCGTCGGCCGCGAGATCGTCGACGCCTTCCTGACCCTCAAGCGCTTCGAACTCGAGCGCTACCACGGCTGGGTGACCGACTGGGAGCGCAACGAGTACAGGATTCAACTCTAGGCGTCGAGCCGGTGGCGCACGCAGCCAACGCCTCGCTCGCGGCCGAGATCGACCTCTGCGATCACGACCGGTTCGCCCGCGGGGTGCCGCACGAGTGGTTCGCGAGGCTGCGGGCGGAGGCGCCCGTGTACTGGCAGCCGGAGCCGAAGGGGCCGGGCTTCTGGTCGATCACGCGGCACGAAGACGTCGTCCGGGTCTCGAAGGACCCGAAGCGGTTCTCGTCCGAGGTCGGCGGCACGTCGCTCGAGGATCTGGAGCCCGAGCACGTCGAGGCGCGCAAGTCGATGATCGACATGGATCCGCCGCGCCACTACAAGCTGCGTTCGCTGATCAGCAAGCGCTTCCTGCCGCGGGCGCTCACGGCCTTCTCGGACCACATCCGGCAACTGTTTCGGGGCATCCTGGAGACCGCGATCGCCCGGGGCGACTTCGATTTCGTCGACGACGTGGCGGTCGAGCTGCCGATGCGGGTGTTCGCGGAGATGCTGGGTGCGCCGCAGGAGGACCGGCTGCTGATCGTCGACATCGGCAACCGCATCCTCGGCGCGACCGACCCGGAGTACGTCGACGACTACGAGACGGAGCGGGAACGCTTCAAGCACCTGCCGTTCTCGAGCCCGGCGAGCCTCGAGATGTTCGAATACGGCCGCAAGCTGGCGGCGCAGCGCCGCGCCGAACCGCGCGACGACATCGTGACCGACCTGGTGTTCGCCGAAGTCGACGGCGAGCCGCTCACGCCGCACGAGTTCGACCTCTACTTCCTGCTGCTGGCGGCGGCCGGCAACGAGACGACCCGCCATTCGCTGTCGGGCGGTATGTTCGAACTGCTGTGCCACCCGGACCAGGCGGAGCGCATCGTCGCCGGCGACGAGGACCTGGCTGTGACCGCCGCCGACGAGGTGCTGCGGATGGTGACGGCGGTCCACCACTTCCGCCGCACGGCGACCGAGGACGTCGAGATGCGCGGCGAGGTCATCCGCGCCGGCGACAAGGTCGCGATGTGGTACACGAGCGCCAACCGGGACGAGGACGTGTTCGAGGAACCCAACCGATTCGACGTGGGCCGCAAACCGAACCGGCACCTGACCTTCGGCATCGGGCCGCACTTCTGCCTGGGCGCGTACCTGGCGCGGCTGGAGATCCAGATCGCGCTGGAAGAGCTGCGGCCCCATCTCGGCCGCCTCGAACTGGTCTCGGGGCCGGAGCGGCTGCGCTCCAACTTCTTCAACGGCATCAAGCACATGGGAGTTCGCTACCGATGAGTGGAGGCGCCCCCGGCAACTCGGGCACCAACTCCGGGCGCGGGCGGCGGCCGCGGATCGGCATCGTCGGCGATGTCCGGGACGCGATCATCGGCCCGTGGGACGAGGTCGTCTCGATAGTCCCGCACGACTACGTGTCGGCGATTGCCGCCGCTGGCGGCGCCCCGGTCATCATCCCGAGCGTCGAGCCGTACGACGAGGAGCCCGGGGCCGCCCTCGACGACCTCGACGGGATCGTCTTCATGGGCGGCAAGGACTTCGACGCGCAGATCTACGGCGCGGAACCGCACCCGGAGAACGACGAGCACGACGAGATGCGCGACCGGGTCGAACTGGCGATCGGCCGCGCCGCGCTCGAACGCCGGATGCCGATCCTGGGGATCTGCCGCGGCTTCCAGCTCCTCAACATCCTCTACGGCGGCGACCTGGAACAGCACCTCGGCGACCGGCTCGACATGAAGCCCCACCGCGACGTGCTGGGCGAGTTCACGCGGCACATGGTGACGATCGAGCCGGGGACGCACCTGGCGGCGGCGATGGAGGCGAGCGTGGAGGAGGGCGAGGTCGAGATCGCTTCGCACCATCACCAGGGCGCCGGCCGGCTGGGTGAGGGGCTCCGCGTGGCCGCCACCGCGCCGGACGGCGTGATCGAGGGGCTGGAGGATCCCCGGCTTCCGTTCTGCCTCGGCGTGCAGTGGCACCCCGAGGTCACCGCGCCGGAGGACGGCGGCCGGCTGTTCCGCGCCCTCGTCGACTTCTGCTCATCCCATCCATCAACGGCCTGAGGGCGAAGTGCGATGAGACACGAACGCCGCGCCGGCGACGGCACCTGGCTGCCTCCGATCGATCCGCCGTCGAAGATCATCGGCGTCCATCTGAGCTACCGCTCGCGCTGCGTGGAGTACCAGATGGAGCGCATCCCGGAGGTGCCGTCCTACTTCATGAAGCCCACGTCGTCGCTGAGCGCCCACGAGGCGCCGGTGGCGCGGCCGCGCGGCTGCCGCTTCCTGAACTACGAAGGGGAGATCGCGGTCGTCATCGGCCGGCGGGCGACCGGCGTCTCGATCGAGGAGGCGCTCGACTACGTCCGCGGCTACACGCTGGTCAACGACTTCGGCATCCACGACTTCCGGCACGCCGACCGCGGCTCGATGCTGCGGGTCAAGGGCCAGGACGGCTTCGGGCCGATGGGCCCGGCCCTGGTCGACGCCGGCGACGTCGACCCGAACGACCTGACGCTGCGCACCCTGGTCAACGGCGAGGTGGTGCAGGAGGGGAACACGGGCGAGGACCTCCTGTTCTCGTTCGCGTACCAGGTCGCCGACCTGAGCCGGCTGATCACGCTTGAACCCGGTGACGTCATCATGACCGGCACGCCGGCGAACTCGCGGCCGGTCGAACCCGGCGACGTGGTCGAGGTGCAGTGTGACGAGATCGGCACCCTGCTCAACCCGATCGTCGAGCTGGACCGGGACCTGCTGCCGGTCGGCGAGCAGCCCCAGGTGACCGGCAACACGCTGCACGTCGCGCTCTGCGTGCCGGAGGACGAGGCCGAGATCGTCGCGGCGGCGGAGGCGGCGGGCTCGTGACGGGCGCGCGCGTCGACGTCGAGGGCGTCGCCGTTCCGACCGGCCACCTGATCGGCGGCCGCCGGGTCGGCGCCGGCGCCGGCTTCGAGGTCCGTTCGCCGATCGACTGGGACTGGAAGCTGGCCGAGCTGCCCGAGGCGGGAGCGGCGGAGGTGGACGCCGCCGTCGACGCCGCGCGCGGAGCGTTCCCGGACTGGGCGGCGCTGGGACCGGAGGGGCGCGCGCCGTACCTGCTGCGGCTGGCCGCCGGGGTCGAGCGGCGGGCCGCCGAGATCGCCCAGGTCGAGACGGTCGACAACGGTTCGCTGCTGGAGGCGATGCGGGAGCGGGTGATCCCGCGCGGCGGGATGAACTTCCGCTTCTTCGCCGAGTACGCGGTGTCGCGTCTGGCGGAGACGCCGCGCATCCTGCATGGCGGCGAACGGAACACGATCCGGCACGATCCGGCCGGCGTCGTCGCCGTGTCGACGCCGTGGAACGCGCCGTTCATGCTGGCGACCTGGCGGGTCGGCCCGGCGCTTGCCGCGGGCAACACCGTCGTCCTCAAGCCGCCGGAGTGGGCGCCGCTGACCTGCTCGCTGCTCGGCGACTTGGCCGAGGAGGCGGGACTGCCGCCGGGAGTGCTCAACATCGTCCACGGCGGGCCGGAGACCGGCGCGCTCCTGACCGGCCACGCCGGCGTCGACCGGATCGCCTTCACCGGATCGCCGGCGACCGCCCGCACGGTCGGCGCCGCGGCCGCGGCGGAACTCACCCCCGTCTCCTTCGAGCTTGGCGGCAAGTCGCCCTTCCTCGTCTTCGCCGACGCCGACCTGGAGGCCGCCGCCCGCACCGCGGCCTACCAGTACGACAACTCGGGTCAGGTCTGCCTGGCCGGCACCCGGTTGCTGGTGGAGCGGAGCTGCCTCGACGCCTTCATGGAGCGGTTCCTGGCGGAAGTCGAGGCGATCCGGGTCGGCGACCCGCGGGAGGCCGCGACGACCTACGGCCCGCTGATCCACCCGCGGGCGCTCGCGCGCGTCGAGGCGCACGTCGAGAAGGCGCTGGCCCAGGGCGCGGCGCTCCGCTTCGGCGGCAAGGGCAGCGGCGGGCTCTACTACCCGCCGACGCTGTTCGCCGAGGTGCCCGCCGGCGCCGACATCCTGCGCGAGGAGGTGTTCGGGCCGGTGCTGACCCTGCAGGCGTTCGAGGACGACGACGAGGCGATCGCGTTGGCCGAGTCGACGGACTACGGGCTCGCCGCGATGATCTTCACCGGCGACGAGTCACGCGCCGACCGGCTCTCGCGCCGGATCAGCGCCGGCACGATCTGGGTGAACTGCTTCTACGTCCGCGACCTCGAGACGCCCTTCGGCGGCACGAAGCACTCCGGCATCGGCCGCGAGGGCGGTCACCACTCGTTCGACTTCTACTGCGACGTGAAGACGGTCTGCGAGCGCACTGTCGCGTTCGCGGCCGCCGGGACAGGAGGTGGCTCGTGATCCGCGGCATCCACCACGTCGGCCTCACCGTCACCGACCTCGCCGAGGCTTCGGCGCGCTGGCAACGTCTGCTCGGCCTGACCCTGGCCGGAGACGACGGTGCCTCACCACTGGGTGCGCCGGCGTCCCCGCCGGCTGCCGCCGCAGGCGGCCGGGAGACGCGCGAGGCGCAAGCCTCGCTCCCTTCCGCCCTGCTCCGCTGCGCCTATGAAGACTTCTGCGTCCGCCTGACCGCCGGCGAGCGAGGCTGCGTCGACTACATCGCCTACGAGCTCGAAGCCGGCGTGACCCTGGCCGAGGCCGGCGACCGGCTCTTGGGCGCCGGAACGCTCGTCGTGCCGTTCGAGCTGCCGGCCGGCCGGTTCGGGCTCCGCACCGCCGACCCGGACGGCAACGGCGTGGCCGTCGTCGAGCACGTTGCGCCGGACGACCCGCGTCCCGACGTCTGCAAGCACTCGGACGTCCTGCCCGGCTTCCATCCGCGCCGTCTCCAGCACGTGAACTACCTCACCGCCGACACCCCGCGCGCCGTCGACTGGTACGTCGAGGCGCTCGGCCTGAAGATCACCGACTGGATCGGCGACGACGCCTGCTGGCTCCACGCCGACCGCGACCACCACGTGCTCGCCTTCCTCGACAAGGGGTACGCCCACATCCACCACGTCGCGTTCGAGCTGACCGACTGGGGCGAGATGCGGGTCGGCCTCGATCATCTGGCGGCCCACCGGCGGCCGATCGTCTGGGGGCCCGGCCGCCATGGCATGGCCCGGAACCTGTTCGCCTACTGGCGGATGCCCGAGGAGGACACGTTCATCGAGTTCTTCGCCGACATGGAAGTGCTCGGCCCGAACCACCAGGTCCGGCACTTCCCGGACGATGCCTTCGCCTCGAACACCTGGGGTCAACTGCCCCCGCGGTCCTACTTCCGCTTCGACGAAGACGCGATCCGCGCCGAGTGGGAACAGTCCCAGCAACTGGGTGCGCGGGTCCTCTGACCCGCTGCCGCCGGAGGCGGCCTAAAGACGCCGCCGCGAAGCGGCGACCTCTACGATCGCCTCAGGTAAAGCCGCCCACCCGTCGAAACATGCCGCATCCGTCCGTCGGCCTGCGGATTGACGAACGACAGGAGAGTCTGCGGCGCGGTCGCCGCGATCGCCTCCGGCAGGGAGAGGACGAACGAGTGCTCGCCCACCGGGTCGAGCGGGAAGGTCGGCGTCGGGTCGGTCGAGGTCGTGTCGTAGAAGGCGACCTTGGCGCGTGAGCTGACGCTCAGGCGGCCGTTCTGTTCGGTGACCGTGTGCTGGGCCGCCACGTCCTCGTAGACGCCGGCGTAGAGCCGCGGATCGATGTCGATGTCGAGCGCCGGGAACCGCGTCGGCGCCAGCGGCTCGAAGCCGGAGGCCTTCTTCATCCAGGCGTTCACGAGCTCGAAGGCGACCAGGCCGCCGTGCGCCGAGTTGGTCAGGACGACCATCGCAAAGTCCGACTCCTCGTGCGCCGAGAACCAGGAGAGGATGCCCGGGCCGCCCCCGCCGTGGCCGAAGTCGCCGTTCGGACCGAGCATGAAGCCGAGGCCGAAGGAGCGGACGGCGCCGATCCCCTGGACCGCCGCGGTGCCGGTGCGCATCGCCTTCGAGCTTTCCTCGGAGAGCAGGCGCTCGCCGTTCAGTCCCTCTCCGTCGCGGACGTGCGCGGTGACGAAGGCGAGCAGGTCGGACGCCGACATCATGGCGGTGGAGCCGGCCGGAGCGAAGCTCAGCGGCAGGAAGGCGTGCGACGTCCTCTGCTGCGTGCCGGTGGCCGGATTGAGGAAGTGGCCGACGGAGGCGCGGTGGAGCAGGGCGTCCTGCGGCTGGACGACGGAGTGCTCCAGGCCGAGACGGCCGAAGATGCGATCCTCGATCAGGTTGTACCAACTGTCCCCGAGCACCCGCTCGGCGACGTGGCCGGCGACCACCATCGCCGTGTTGCAGTACGAGCAGTCCTCGCCGGGAGCGAACAGTTGACCGAGATCACGAGCGCGTTCGACCGCCTGGCGGATGGCCTCCTGGTCGGGGCCGTGGTCCGGGATCATCTCGCCGTCGATGCCGCTCGTGTGGTTGATGAGCATGCCGACCTTGATCGCCCGGGTCGCCTCCGGATCGGCGACCGCGAAGCCTGGCAGGTACTCGAGCACGGGTGCGTCCAGGTCGACCAGCCCCTCGTCGACCAGTTGCATGACCAGCGTCGTGTTCAGGGTCTTCGTGATCGAGCCGATGTGCATCACCGTGTCCGAGGTCACCTCGACGCCGGTGGTCGCGTTCAGGATCCCGGCCGTGGCGGTCTCGATCTCGCCGCGGTGGTAGACGGCCGCGCTCGCGCCGACGACCCGGTGGCGCGCGACCGCCTCTTCGAGGTCGCGCCGCAGATGGGTGGCGCCGGGGCCCTCGTCGGCCGGAGCGGTCTGACCGAAGGCGGTGCGGAGCGGCGGCAGCGCGGCCACGGCGGCCACGGCGGCGCTCCTGGCCAGGAGGTCGCGTCGAGTGGGCTTCATGGGCATTGGAGTCCTACGTCTCGTTGGGTGTCAGCGGATAGTGACAGGTCACTCCCGGAAAACGCCGGAAGTCGTGATCAGCGGTGTGTACTTCGCCGCGGTGGGTCCGGGCGAGCGCGGCGACCTGTGCATCCGTGACGAGGTCGCCGCCGGCGGATCCCGCCTCTGCGAGAAGGTCCACGACCTGGCGCACGTGGTCCTCGCCAGGGAGCAGCAGCCTTGTAACGGGGTGGGCGATCCACTCGTTCACCAGGTCGCCGGCTGTGTCGAGTGAGAGCGGCTCCCGGAAGACGCGACGGTTCGTGCTGACCCGCAGGAAGGCGAAGAGAACGGGCTGACAGAGGCCGACCGGTACCGAGCCGCTCAGACAGCCGGCCCACCAAGCCGTCGCGCGTGCGTTGAACGGGCTAGTTGAGTCGACGGAGTACAGGAGGAGGTTCGCGTCGGGGACGATCATTCCGGGGTCACCGCGCCTTCCTTGAGCAGGCGGCGAGCCACCTTGAGAAAATCCCCCGCGTCCAACTCCGCTTCGAGGGAGGAGAGCTTCTCCAGGTCATAGCCGGCCCTGACGCCCATAGGAAAGGTCCGTTGCACGAAGGCTGGCCGCTCTGGATCGCCGGCGACTCCAGCCAAACCCTGCCGGACCGCGTCGTTCAGGGCCTGCTTGAACGTCTGGCCCCGTTGCCGCATCGCTTCGCGCAGCAGGGATTCCGTGTCGGCGTCCAGCGTGACCGTCGTTCGCATGGAGGCATCATGATGCCTCTCGCATTTGCTGTCAAGGCATCGACTAAGCCGTGGTGTTCTACCCCGAGAAGTAGACCATCACCGCGGCGACGATCAGGACCAGCACAACCGACAGCGTCCGGTCCAGCCGGCGCTTCGCCGGGTCGGACTCGGCGAGAAGCTCGGCGTTGCCCGCCCGGCTCCAGGTCAGGCCGGCGACTCGCTGCTCGGAGGGCGGCGGGAACCAGAGGCTGACCGCGACCAGCACGGCCGCGCAGATCAGGAACAGGAAGATCGCGACGTGCATGAAGTTGATGTCGGCGAAGGTGTAGAGGAAGCCGCTCAGGCTGTCCTTGTTGAGTTCCGCCACGAGGCGGCCCATTCCCAGGACGAAGCCGACGGCCAGTGAGGCGATCGCGCCCTGGGCGTTGAGGCGCTTCCAGAACAGTCCGAGCAGGAAGACAGCGGTGATGGGCGGGGAGATGTAGCCCTGGACGCTCTGGAGGTACTGGTAGAGCGTGCCCGAGATGTTCTGCATCAACGGGATCCAGAGCAGGCCCAGGCCCACTAGTCCCACGGTGGCCGTCTGCCCGACCAGGACCAGGCGCCGCTCCGAGACGCCGGGGTGGAGCTTCTTGTAGATGTCGATCGTGATCAGCGTCGAGCACGAGTTGAAGACGGAGGAGAGGCTGCTCATCAGGGCCGCCAGCAGGCCCGCGACGACGAGCCCCCGGAAGCCGGCGGGCAGCAGCGCCACGACCAGGGCCGGCAGCGCCTGGTCGGAGGAGGCGAGTTCGAGCTTGCCGGACTGCGACAGGCAGTAGGCGATCACGCCGGGCACGACGAACAGAAACAGCGGCAACTGCTTGAGGAAGCCGGCGAGGATCGTGCCGCGCCGGGCGTCGTCGATGCCTCGCGCCGACAGCGCGCGCTGGACGATGAACTGGTCGGTGCACCAGTACCAGACCGCGATGATCGGCGCGCCGAAGGCGATGCCGGTCCACGGGAAGTCCGGGTCGGAAATCGGCTTCCACATGTCGAAGAAGCCGGGACCGGCCGTCTCGACCATCACGCGCCAGCCGCCGAGTTCGGCGAGGCCGAGGATCGTCACCGTCGAGGCGCCGACGATCAGGACGATGGCCTGCAGCAGGTCGGTGTAGACGACGGCGCGGAGGCCGCCGAGCACGGTGTAGACCCCGGTGATGACGACGACCACCAGGGCGCCGGTCCAGAAGTTGATGCCCATCAGGGTCTCGAAGACGACGCCACCCGCGTAGATCGTCACCGAGATCTTGGTCAGGACGTAGCCGATGACCGAGATCACGGAGAGGTACCAGCGGGCCGCGGGCGAGTAGCGCCGCTCGAGGAACTCGGGCATCGTGAAGATGCCGCTCTTGACGTAGAACGGCACGAACAGCCAGCCCAGGATGAGCAGGATCAGCGAGGCCTGGAGCTCGAACTGGCCGAGGACGAGGCCGCTTTCGGCGCCGGTGCCGGCCAGGCCGACCAGGTGCTCCGAGCCGATGTTCGAGGCGAAGAGGGAGGCGCCGACGACGAACCAGCCGACGTTGCGGCCGGCGAGGAAGTAGCTCGACGAGGTGCGTTCGCCGTGCCGGACGCGCCTGATGGCCCAGAGCGCGATGGCGAAGACGCCGGCGAAGTAGAGGGCGACGACGGTCCAGTCGAGGGTGGTGATCTTCGCCGTCAGCATGGCCCGTTCTCCTCGCTCAGCAAGCCAGCCTCCTCGCTCAGCAACCGGCCGTCAGCGCGGCGGGATCGGCGGGTGCGATCGCGATGCGTGAGAAACGAAGCGTGAACGGCCTGTCCGTCGTGATCAGGAAGGGTGTGTCGATGCGGTCCATCTCGGCGCCGGAAGCCTCGAAGCAACGGAGAGGAATCTGCAGAGTGTCCCATGCTCCTTCGGGCACGCCCGCGAAGATGGGCGAGACGAGGAGACCGCCGGTGCAAGGGTAGCCACAGTCCATCCGCATCTGGACTCTCCCGGCGGGCGCCTGCTCCACCAGGAAATCGATCTCGAGGGTCATGCCGCTCGCCGTTTCGGCGCGCAGGTCGATGGGACTCGACTGGAGGTAGATCTGGGCCTCGTTGCGGCCTCGCCACTGCGCCTTCCTGGCATCCTCCTGGACGTTGCGGTCGACGGCCGAGAGCACGACGCCGGACACGCGGCGACGGGTCTGGCCGCGGCCGTCCGGGGCGGAGACCCGCCAGTCCGCCTCGTCGCCCACGTAGAACTGCCACCCTTCCGCCGTCCGTCCGTCGAACAGAACGCGGTCTGCTGTCCCGCCTGCATCCGTCGTGCGCACCGGCGATGCTCCGGCCGGCCGCGTCTCGTCCAGTTCGGGGAGATCGCCGTCGTCGGCGTAGGTCAGGCCGTAGCCATAGGGGAAGAGCGGGTCGTAGTCCGGGTCGCCGACGTTGAGCACCGTCTGGTCCAGCGACCGCGGCCAGGAGAAGGAGAGCTTGCCCCGGAAGTCGTGGGCGACTCCGCCGTCGGCCGCGCCGAAGATCACGTCGGCCACGCCGCCGCCCTCGGAGCCCGGCAACCAGGCGGCCACGAAGGCGTCCGATGCGTTGATCTCCGGGTTCGTCCACAGCGGACGCCCGGACAGGAAGATCGTGACGACCGGGATGCCGGCGGCCCGAAGCCGTCCCATCAGCTCGACGTCGGACTTGTCGCCCGGGCTGAACTCGAGGCTCGCCACGTCGCCCTGGCCCTCGGCATAGGGCGTCTCGCCGGTCACGTAGATGGCGGCATCGGGCAGCTCGCCGCTGTACGCGCATCCCTGGCAGAGGACGGCCCGGCCGCCCGCCGCCTCGAGGGCCCGCTCGATGCCGGTCCAGATGGATGTGGCGCCCGGGAAGTCGGCGTTCGTGTTCTCGGTGCCCTGCCAGGTCAGCGTCCAGCCGCCGCTCTGCCGGCCGATGTCGTCGGCCGCGGGACCCGCGACCAGCACCAGCGACGTCGGAGGCAGGGGCAGAAGGCCGTCGTCGTTCTTCAGCAGGACGAGGGACTCGCGCACCGCCTGGCGGGCCACCTCGCGATGCTCGGCAGCGCCCAGCAGGTCGAAGCGCCCGCCGAGCGCCCGTTCCGACGGCGGGCCACTGTCGAGCAGGCCGGCGCGGATCTTCACCCTCAGGATGCGCCGCACCGCGTCGTCGAGCCGCTCCTCGGAAATCGCGCCGGAACGCACCTCCCGGAGCGTGTTTCGGTGGAGCGCCCTCCAGTCTTCCGGGACCATGAAGAGGTCGAGGCCGGCTCGAATCGTGTCGGCGCAGCTCTCGTTGCCGCAGTTGGGCAACTGGCCGTGGCCGTTCCAGTCGCCGACCACGAGGCCGTCGAAGGCCATGCGCCCCTTCAGCACGTCCGTCAGCAGCCCGGCGTGGCCGTGCATCTTCCGGCCGTTCCAACTGCTGAACGAGGCCATGACCGCCTGTGCGCCGGCGTCGAGCGCGGCCACGTAGGGCGGGTTGTGGATGTCGCGTAATTCCTCCTCGCTCGCTCGGGTGTCTCCTTGGTCAACGCCCTCGAAGGTGCCGCCGTCTCCGAGGAAGTGCTTCGCCGTGGCGACGACCCGCTCCTCGCCCAGGAAGTCCGGACTGCCGACGGCCCCTTGCAGGCCCTCGACCAGCGCGCGCGCGTACTCGACAACGATCTCGGGATCTTCCGAGTAGCTCTCGTAGGTGCGGCCCCAGCGATTGTCCCGGGCGACGGCGACGGTCGGCCCGAAGTTCCAGTCGAGACCGGTGGCGCGGACCTCGCGCGCCGTGATCTCGCCGATGCGGCGGATCAGTTCCGGGTTCCGGGCCGCGCCGAGCCCGATGTTGTGGGGGAAGATCGTCGCGCCGGTCACGTTGTTGTGGCCGTGTACCGCGTCCACGCCCCAGATCACGGGAATGCCGATTCCGCCGTCAGAGGTGTCGGTGGAGGCTTCGTGGAAGGCGTCGGCCAGCGCCAGCCAGTCCTCCGGCGCGGCGTGCTTGTCGTTGCCGGGAAACGAGCCGCCGCCGTTCAGCACCGAGCCCAGGTCGAATCTCCGCACGTCCCGCGGCGTGACCGAGCGGATCTCCGCCTGAATGATCTGGCCGACCTTCTCGCGGACGGTCATCCGCTCGAGCAGATCGTCTACTCGCGCTTCGAGCTCCGCGTCGACCGGAAGCGGCGGAGTCAGCTCGGGCCAGAGGTCGGCGCGGACATCCGCGACCTGCTGCGCCGATCCGAGACCGGCGCAGCAGGTCGCCAGAGAGAGCGCGAGCAGTGCAACCCGCGCGGCGCGGAGTCGTCGGACCACGTTCGGCTTGCTCTGCGTTGGTGGTGAAGATCTGTCCTAGAACAACAGCTTGAAGCCGAGCTGAATCTGCCGCGGATCACGAGCGGCCTGGGCCTGGCCGAAGTTGTTCGGCAGGGCGTAGCCGGTGATCGCGCGCCGCTCGGTGGCGACGTCGCTGTCGTAGGTGACACTGCTCGGGTTCATCACCGTGTTGATGCCCACGAAGTTGTCGCGGTTCGTCACGTTGAAGACCTCGAAGCGGAGCTGGCCCGTCATGCGGTCCGTGATGCGGATGTTCTTGGTCAGCGAGAAGTCGACCTGGAAGAAGTCCGCTCCCTCGCACACGCCAGGCCGGGTGTCGCTCAGCGTGCCGAGCTGCCAGCCGACCAGCGTGAAGGCGTCGGGATTGACCACCTGCAGTCCGCTGCCGCCGCAGGAGACCCCCGTGAGGAGCGGCCGCATGTTCTCGGTGTAGCCGGTGCCGCCGGCGCCGTTGACGCCCGTCAGGTTGCCGGTCCTCACCGTCAGAGCCTGTCCCGAGGAGTACTGGACGATGCCGCCGAACTGCCAAGCCCCGAACAGCGCACGGACGAAGCCGCCCTGGTTCTCGAGCGTCGGCAGGTTGTGCAGCACGTTGGCGTTGAACACGTGATCCCGATGCAGGCCTGCGTAGCCGAAGTCGAGATCGGGGTTCTCGCGATCCGTGATCTGACCGGCGAAGGCGCCGGCACCCGCGTCGTTCAGCGGATCGTTGGCCTTGAAGCTCGAGAGCGTGTACGAGGCCTGGAACTGCGAGCCCGTGCCGTAGCGATGCACGAACTGCATCTGGAGACCGTCGTACTCGGAGATGCCGTTCGATTCCCAGAACAGGATGCCGCCGTCGCCGAAGACGGAGAAGGGTCGCAGGGCGCCGCGAACGCCTGCGCCGCCGTCACCCTCCGGGGCGGTGACGTACTCGAGCCGGTCCGGGATGCCGTTGCCGTTGTTGTCGCCCGAGGCCACCTGGTTGATGTCGGAGCGGCGGGTGATGTGGCGCCCGCGGGTGCCCACATAGGCGATCTCGATCGTGCTGCTGCGGCCGAGCCGCTGCTCCCAGGCCACGTTGAACTGCAGGTTGTACGGCGTCTGGAAGTTCGGGTCGATGCCCGTCTGCGGTCTTCCGAGGCCGCAGTCGAGGCACGGCTGCGGCGCTTCGTCCAGCTTGCGGATGCCGTTCAGGCTGGAGCGGAAGGGCGGGTTGCCGGCGAACTCGAGCTGAATGTTCACGCGGTCACGCTGGAAGAACTGGCCGAAGCCGGCCCGGACCACGCTCCGGCCGTTGCCGAAGATGTCGTAGGCCAGGCCGAGGCGCGGCGCGAAGTTGTCCGTGTCGCTGTCCACCAGCCCGCGGCCCGGACCGGTCGAGCCGCCCATCAGGCCCGCGTCGCCGCAGGGGTCCGTTCCCGGCACCTGGAGCAGACCGTTGCACGGGTCGCCGCCCAAGGCGGGATCGAACGTCCTCGGATCGAATGCCGTGAGCAGGTCGTCGCTGGCGTAGGGCCACTTGTAGTTCGAGTAACGGACCCCGTAGTCGATGTTGAGGCGGGGGTTCGCCTGCCAGGAATCGGCGACGTAGAACTCGACGTCCTCCCAGTTCAGTTCCGGCGTCGGCTGGTGCGAGTTCTCCGCGTAGCCGAAGGTCATGTCCTGGAGCAGGAAGTCGGCCAGGACGTTGCCGGTGTTGGCGCCCCAGCCGTTGTGGCCGGTGCTCGGACCCCAGAACTGAGGCGTCTCGGAAGCCGAACTGCCGCCGATGTACTCCTTCTTCTTGTTCTCGCTGTAGAGGGCGCCCACCTTGAGCCAGTGCTTGCCGAAGACCTGCGAGTAGTCGTCCTTGAGCACCATCAGGTCCTGCTTGTTCTCCCAGGGCGCGATGTTCCACAGCGCGCCGTAGCCGGCGGCGCCCCAGAACACCGGGTGACTGCGGTCGGCGCCGCCCGTCTTGCCGTCGAAGATCGCGGGGATCGCCGCGTTGATCTGGTTGTTCAGCTCGGGCTGAAAGCCGCCCCGGTTGAGGCTGATCTCGTTGCCCGAGTAGGAGAAGGTGACGGTGTTGACGCTGTCGTCGCCGATCGTCTGGCTGAGCTGGGCCACCAGGGAGTGGCCGGGCTGGTCCCAGTTCGTGTCGACGGCGGGGTACGGGTCGTCGCCCCACAGGCCGTTCGCTTCGCCGGCGTTCGGAGCGCCGTTCACCCAGTTGTCCCGGGTGTAGCGAAGCATCAGCCGGGTGCGGTCCGTGGCGTCGTAGTCGAGCCGGAGGTTCGCCTGATCCCAGTCGATGGGCGTGACCACGGCCTCGACCCAGTTGTTGCAACTGCCGCCCGTGGGCGTCACGTTGGGAAGCGGGTAGAGATTCAACATGCCCTGACCGCCGGCGTTGATCCGGTCCGAGGGAATCACGTTGCCCGGGAAGGGCTGGCCGGTGGTGGGATCGGTCGGGATCGCCGGGGTGCATCCCGGGATCGACGGACCGCTGAAGTCGCCCGCGCGCTCGGCGGCGGTGGGAACGAAGCCGGTGCGGGCGATGCCGCGCTCTTCCACGTTCCACTCGCCGGAGAGGAAGAAGTGCAGCTTGTCCTGCTGGATCGGGCCGCCGAGGGTGAAGCCGTAGTCCTGGCGATCGAGCGGCTCGGTGTCGAGCCCGGCCTGCTCCAGGAAGTAGTTCGTCTCGTTCCAGGAGTCGTCCCGCATGAACGTGTAGGCGCTGCCGCGGAACTCGTTCGTGCCGCCGCGCGTCACGATGTTGATCTGGCCGCCGGCCGCGCCGCCGAACTCGGGGCTGTAGCTGTTCCGGTGGATCTTGAACTCCTCGATGGCGTCGACCGAGGGGTAGATGAGGATCGTGCGGTTCGAGCCGACGTCGTTGTTGTTGGCGCCGTCGATCGTCCACAGGTTGCCGGTCGTGCCGCTGCCGCTGATCGAGAGGTCGACGCCGGCCAACAGGCCCTTGTTCTTCGTGTCGAAGCCTTCGGGCGAGCTCACGCCCGGCTGCAGGAGAGTCAACTGGACGAAGTTGCGGCCGTTGAGCGGCAGCTCGCGAATCTGCTCGCCGGTCATCAGTCCGGATACCTCGCCGCTCATCGTCTCGACGGGGATGGCCTCGGCTTCAACCGTGATCGTGTCCGAGACGTCGCCGAGTTCGAGCGTCGCGTTCACTTCGCGGACGTCGGCGACGTTCAGTTCGAGGCCGCTGACCACGGAGGACTTGAAGCCGTCGAGCGTGAACGTGACTTCGTAGGCGCCGACCGGCAGGTCGCCGAAGGTGTAGATGCCGGCCGCGTTCGTGAACGTAGTCCGGTTGAGACCGGTTTCGGTCCCCTCCAGGTTCACCGTGGCGCCGGGCAGGGCGTCGCCGTTCGGGTCGGTCACGGTGCCGCGGATGCTGGCGGTGAACCTCTGGGCCGCCAGCGGCGCCGCCAGCAGCGTGAGGATGAGGATGACAGCGAGTCTTCGTGCCATGGACGATGGTCCTCCTTGACGGGTAAACCGATTTAGCCGCTAGCCGTGCAAAAGGCCCGGCTTCCTGCCGCTGCAGACGGAAGGTTCGGGCTAAATCGTTTTAGCATGCTAGCCTGAGTCTGCACACGCCGCGTAGGGTTGTCAAGATCCTGTGAAGTGCACCCGTTTTTTTGGATCCGGCCGTGAGGAAGATGAGCGCCGCCAGAGGAACCCGCCCCCCACGGGACGAGCCGAACACCGGGAAGCCGATCCGGCTCAAGGACGTAGCGGCCCATCTCGGCCTGTCGCCGACCACCGTTTCCCTGGTGATGAACCGCTCACCGGCGGCCAAGGGGATTCCTCCGGAAACCCAGGAGAGAGTCCGCGCGGCTGCGGAAGAGCTCGGCTACCGCCCGAACTTCATTGCCCGGTCGCTTCGGCGGCAGCGGACGTTCGCCGTCGGCGTCCTTCTACCGGAGATCAGCGAGGGCTACGCGGCCGGCGTCCTCGGAGGCATCGAGGACCAGCTTCTGCAGGAGGGCTACTTCTACCTGGTTGCCGGCCACCACTCGAAGCCCGACCTCTTCGACGACTACCTGCAGCTCCTCACGGAGCGCTCCGTCGAGGGGCTGATCCTGGTCAACACCCCGATCGAGGACGCTCTGGCCTTGCCGGCGGTGGCGGTGGCCGGCCACCGTGAGATCGAGGGCGTGACGAACGTCGTGATCGACCACGAGATGGCGGCTCGGCTGGCGTTGGCCCACCTCGCGGAGCTCGGCCATCGCCGCATCGCCTTCTTCAAGGGCCACGTTCACTCGGCGGACACCGAATCGCGGTGGCAGGCGATCGTCGCGGCCTCGGCGGATCTCGGGCTGGAGATCGACCCGCGGCTGACCCTCCAGCTGTCCGGCGACCCGGCGGGCGAGGAGTTCTCCCCCGAAGAGGGCTATCGCGAGGGCGACGTCTTCGGCGGCAAGCTGCTCGAGACGGGGGCGCGGTTCTCGGCGCTCTTCGCGTTCAACGACGTCTCGGCGATCGGCGCGATGCGCGCGCTCAGCGAGAGCGGCCTGCGGATTCCCGACGACGTCTCGGTCGTCGGCTTCGACGACATCCTGAGCGCGGCATTTCAGAACCCCAGCCTGACCACCGTGCGTCAGCCGCTGCACGAGATGGGACGTCGGGCGGCCGCCGAGCTGCTGCGCAAGCTGGGCGCTCCGGGCGAGGAGTCGCCCCCCGCGATCACCATCGAACCGACCCTGGTGGTCCGGGACTCGACCGGCCCGCCGCCGGGCGATGGCTGACTCGACTTCACCGGCGGCCGAGCTCGGCGGCGTCACGCCGGCGCGGGTGCCGCTCTACGCGGGCTTCCTGCTGACCGGCGTGGCCACGGTGCTCCTCGGGCCGCTGCTTCCCGAGCTGTCGCGCGAGTGGAGTCTCCCGGTGGACGAGCTGGCGCCGCTGTTCGTCGCCCAGTTCCTTGCGAGCGCCCTCGGGTCGCTCCTTTCCAGTTATCGACAGGGGCTCAGCCTGGTGCTGGGCTACCTGTTGATCGGCTTCGGATTGCTGTCCCTGGCGATCGCTGCCTGGCCGCTCGCCGTGGCGGCGGTTGCCGCCACCGGTCTGGGGCTCGGCCTGGCGATTCCGGCCACGAACCTCCGGGTCGCCCACTCGCAGCCGGCCCGGCGGGGAGCCGCGCTCTCGTCGCTCAACCTCGTGTGGGGGGCCGGCGCGGTCGCCTGCCCGCTGCTGTTCGCGGTTCGCCCGCGCGGAACGTCGAGCGACGCGGTGCTGGTGATCCTGGCAGTGGCGGCTGGACTCGTTCTGGTGCTCCTGCTGCGCACTCCCGGCGGCGCGGAGGCGCGGGCAGACCTCGCCGGCGCGAGCGCCCCGAGCCGTTCGTCGACGCCCGCGGGGCAGGCGGTGGCGCTTGTCGCCATCGCGGCGATCCTGTTCCTGTACGTGGGGATCGAGAACGCGGTCGGCGGCTGGCTGGTCAGCCTGGCCGATCAGTTCCAACCCGCGCGCACCGCAGCCTCGCTGTGGATCGGATCCGGTTTCTGGGCGGCGCTGCTCGCCAGCCGGGCGATCGCGCCCCTGCTGCTGCGCCGGATCTCCGAGCCGGCGCTCTACGCCACCGGCATCGCGCTGGCCGGCGCCGGCCTGTTCGGTCTGCTGGCCGGCCGGTCGCAGGCGCAGGTGGCGGTGGCGGCCGTCGCGGTCGGCGCCGGGCTGGCGCCGCTCTTTCCGCTGACCGTCTCGTTTCTCGCGGAGCTCACCGCCGCCACCCGGTCACGTTCCACCGGCTGGGTCTTCGCGCTGGCGGGCACCGGCGGAGCGGCTCTTCCCTGGCTGACCGCGCGAATAGCCGGCGGCGCCGACCGCTTGGCGGCAGGCTTCGTCGCGCCGATGGCGGGCCTGGCCCTCCTGGCCCTGCTGTTCGGCTTGCTGCGCCGGCTCGGCGGTACAACTCAACCACAGACGGTCTGACCGCGAAAGTAGACTGAAACGATGACCTTCGAGAGGTCGAACCGCTCTATCCCCGGACTCTTCCTCGGCTCGATCCTGTCGATCGTGGGGCTGGCGGCGGCCGGTGCTGCGCCCGCTTCGGCGCAGGCGCAGGACGGCGAGCCACCCTCGTTCAGCGAAGTCGTCGACGTTCAGCTCGTCAACGTCGAGGTCTGGGTCAGCGACAGGCGCGGCCGTCCCGTGACCGGCCTGGGTCCGGACGACTTCGAGGTGCGCGAGGACGGCGAACCGGTGACGATCGACTTCTTCAGCGAGGTCACGGATGCCGTGTCGGCCCGGCCCGTTGGAGAGGCCGGCGAGCCGGCGGCCGAACCGGAAGCAACCGGAGCCGGGGCCTCGGCGGAACCCGCGCATCTCGTCCTCTACTTCGACGAACTCCATCTCGGCCCGGCCAGCCGCAAGCAGGCGATCGGGGATCTGCGCGCGTTCCTCGACCAGGAGAAGTTCCCTGCGGAACGCGTGCTCATCTTCCGGCAGGACCGCGACCTCGTCACCGAGGCCTACTTCGGTTCCAGCCGCGAGGACCTGGACGCGGCGCTCGAGCGCATCGCGGCCTCGCCGGGTATGGGTGGCCAGTCGCAGCAGGCGAAGCGGCTCGCGATACGGCGGTTGAACCAGCTCTGGCAGGACGCGAGGACGCTCGCTTCCGCGGGCAGCAGCCGCCGGAACTCGGCGCCGGCGCCGTGCGGGACGTTCGTGCGCCAGGCGCTGCCCGAGGTCGAGAACGCCGCCCACATCGGCCGCGACCGGATCGGCGCCACGCTCGATCACCTGACGACGACCGTCCGC
>JAPOXA010000093.1 GCA_026707325.1 Acidobacteriota bacterium
TCGGCGCCGTGTACTGGCGACCAGATGGACGCGCGCTTGCCGCGCTCGACGCTCAAGGCCGCGCGACGGCCTGGCGAGTCGGCTGAACAAGGCCCCGAACTCCACCTCGCAGCTCAACCGCCGCAGCAATCACTCAGCGTCGGCCTCGCTGGCGACACCATGACTTTGGATCACAGGAGGGCTCTTCAGGGTTTCGTGTGGAATGTGAGTGAATCGGGGTAGAGGTCGAGTCCGCCGAGATGGAAGTAGATGGCGTAGCGGAAGCGTTCCCGGTTGCGGTAGCCGCGGGCGGCTTTCTTGAGCCACTGGATCACCGAGTTGATGCCTTCGAGACGTGCGTTGGTCACGCCTCGTTCGATGGCGTTGAGCACGCCGTCGAGATGGGCCTTCAGCATCCGGGCGACGCGCTTCATCGGCTCCAGGCGGCTGCGGATCGCCCACGAGTACCAGCCCCTGAAGATGGCCAGGGCCTCGGCGCGGTCCCGCGTCTCCCACATCATCATCGCCAGCTCCTTGAGGTGCCAGCAGCGGGCGGTCTTCGACGTGCCGTCGATCAACTCCTTGAAGCGAGGCCATCGGTGCTCCGGCACCCGGTCCGGGTGGTACAGCCACAGGTGGCGCGTGTCGGTCAGGCCGTCGTCGCCCAGGCTGCGCAACTGCCGGTGCTCCTCCCTGCGCACCTCGTCCACTGCTCCGCCGAGATGAGCAGCGAGATGGAACTTGTCGTACGCGATCTTGTCCCCGCCGTCCGGCAGGCAGGAGAGCGTCGCCGAGATGTACGCGGGCCACATGTCCATCGCCACCGTCTCGATCCGGGAAAGCTCCGCCTCCGGCAACGACTCGTAGTACGAGGACAGAGCGTCCTTGCCCCGACCGTCCGCCACCTGATGCACACGCGGCTCACCCTCGATGTCCGCCACCACCGTGACGTACTCGTGGCGCTTCTGAAACAACGTCTCGTCCACGCCGAGAACCCGCGATGCCGGCGCCGAACCGCGCCGCTCCAAACCGCGCTCCACCGCACGCTCCATCACTCCCGACACCTGATCCCAGCTCAGGTCCAGCAGCCGAACCACCGCCGAAATGCCAGCCGCGCCCAGCCAGTCGATCACCAGCGCCTCGAACAGCGCCGTGAAACGCGAGCCCGGGGCCGACCAGGGCACGCCGATCGTCAGCACCCCGTGCTCCGCGCACCGCACCCGAGGCACGGCGGCCGTCAGGATCGTCCGGTACTGGCACGTCGGAAGATGCCGCCAGCGACGACGACGCGAGTCGTGCCGACTCGCAGGACCGCCGCACTCCGGACAACGGTACGACTCGCTCTGCCCGCGAGCCACGAACACCTCCACCTCGCCGGAGTCAAGCCGCAGCTCGACCTCCGTCACCTCCCAGGGACTCTCGATACCAAGAATCTGACCGTACAACTCTGTGTCGCGCTTCGCGCCACACTACGGCATCTCCACCATCAACCCGGAAGAGCCACGACCAGGAGCGCTGATGCGCATGGACTCGCTCTATTCGCCCGGTAGCCGGCTTGGCTCGGAACGGTCCAGAAGGACCACGGCGTCAAACGACATGACGAGATCCCAGTACTCCCACCCATCCGGATAGGACTGAAGTCCGTTCAGCCGCGCTTGCCTTAGCGGTGCGCGCAGCCCTCGAAGGTCGAACAGTGTCCAGTCCGCTACGGCAGCGGAGCGAAACGGCCGCAGCGCTTTCTGTTGCTCCCAGGTGCAAGGCCTGGGAAAGTCCCCGGGAGAAGTGTCCTGGCAGTTGACGATCGCAAGGTTCAGCATCCCTGTTCGCTCGGCGATCGCCAGTTCCGCGACGAAGTTCGCGAGTGTAGAGGAGCCGAAGTCGTGCATCAATCCTCGGGCGGCATGGTAGGCGCCGAGCCGGAACATCACGCGCGGCTTCGAGTCGCCTGCTTCCTTCGCAGCTCGGTACTGGCGCAGAAAGAGCTCCTTCCTCCTCCGAGATCGGCGGCACGCTGTTGTTCGGCAGACGAGGCCAAGCTGCCCCCTGGAAGTGAGAAAGGGCCTGTTGATCCGAGAATCTTGCGAACTTGTCGAGCGAGGTATTGCCGAAAGTTGTGGATTGGCGAGTTGATCAGGCGGCGTTCCTGACCT
>JAPOXA010000183.1 GCA_026707325.1 Acidobacteriota bacterium
CCCTCGAGCGGCGTGATCGAGTCCGGCTCTCGCGCCGGCATCGGAGGCTCCGACCCGCTCGCACCGCCGTCGCCGCCGTCGCCGCCGGTCGGACAGCCGTCCGCACCGCCCTCGCCCGAACCCGGTCCGCCGGGTCCGTGGTCACCTGGGGCACCCAGTCCGCCATCACCCAGTTCGGCCGCGCCGCGGTTGCCGGAACCCGGGCCGCGGTGAGGGTAGTCGCTCGCGGTACCCGGTCCGCCGGGTCTGCAATCGCCCGTACCGCGCTCGGCCGGTCCGTGCTCGATGCGATGGCTATGCCACGCCGTGATCGCGAAGCGAGGGCGCGAGAGGATGCAACCGCCGCAAGACGGGCGGGGGTCTCCGTTGTTGATGAACCCCGTGGGGTTTCCGACCCTCTGGAGGCCCTCAAGCAGCATCACAAGGAGGCGAGAGAGCAGCTTCACCGCCGACGCGATTTCATGTCGGATCGCGAGTTCGCCCATGAAAAATGGCTGCTAGAGAACCGTTTTGAGGACGTGTCCCGCCGACTGAAGGACATTCGTGATGGCCGATGGGTCGCCACCCCTCCCTCGCCGCCGAAGTCTCAGGCCCCGGCGACCGAGCCGACCAAGGCCGAAGAACGGCCCCGTCCGGTCAAACCCGCCGCGGAACCTTCCCCGGCCGTCTCCCACGAACGGCGGGAGGAGTGGGTCACGGACCGGCTACCTTGGGAGAGCGAGGACCGGCCCCGGTCGTCGTCTGCGGCCACCACGGTCGCGCCAGAGCGTGAACAACCATCGCGGCCGAGTGTCGTCGAGCCTTCCCCGGCCGTCTCCAGTGAGCAGCCAATCCCAGCCGCCCGGCTCGGGCAGCGCCGGCCCGTCGAACCTGCCCGTCCAGGCGCCAGCGCCGCGCCCGCACCGAGCGAGTCACGTGTGGAACAGCTGCTCCGGGAGCGGAAGCGCATCGATCAGCTCTTCAAGGATGCGAGGGGCGCGAGGCGGCAGTTCGAGATGGAGGATGAGGCGCGAGCAGCCCGAACGGAACTAGAACGGGAGATCCGGAAGTTGCCGGCGGCGGAGCGACGGGAATTGCGGGACCTCGAGCGGAAGCTGGACCGCAACCACGGAATGAGCCGGTGACTGGTGCGCTCTACACGCTCGGCTGGCGAGTTCGCGGCCGGCCCCGGCGCTGGCTGGTGAACCGCTACCCGTCGTTGGACGAGGCCGTGCGGATCGCCCGTGCTTCCGTGCGATTCGACGGCGGCGGCCGGTGGCGGGTCTACGGGATGCGGCTCGAGGTGCTGCCCAACGGCACGGCGCAGTCGGTGCGGGATCGGCTGTTGGGGGAGGGCCTGGAGCGACAACCCCCTCAGACCGCCTGAGAGGCCCTGTACGGCCATTTCGGGTCCCTGGGGTGCTGAGGCCCGCGCCAGGTCGAGATCGTTCAACCTGGGGCACGTGGTGGCGCAATTGCGCCTCGCTGCCGATACCCCGGGCCCCCAAGCAGGGCGCCATCCAGTTCCGCCTCGTGGCGGTTCGCGTGCAGGTTGCACACGTCTCCGCGGGTCAGCAGCTCACCTGGCCGTCGCCTGGTCGGGGATACCGCCCACACCGTCACGTCCGGAGATCGGCCATCGCCCATGGGCTTAGAGGCGGCGCGTCAGCGCTCCCGGCCGACGTCGGCCAGTATCTCCTCGATCCAGGCGGCGGTTTGGAGCCGCTGCATGCTGGCGGACGGGTCCCGCTCGGCCCAGGGGAAATCGTTCCATGCGTCGTCGGAAACCGGGGCGTCGAGCCGCTGATCGGTCTCGGCCGCGGCGGCGGGGGGGTTGGCCTTCGAAGAGGAAGTCGGTGCGAACGGCTGTCATCGTGGGCAAGGTCTGCTACGCTTGGGTGGTCGGGGAAAGCGTCGCCGTACAGGCGAAACGCCGCAGTGGGGACTACGGCGCTTCAAGGGTGCGGTGGCGCTGAGCGGGGTGATCCGCTCAGCAATCGTGCACAACAACCCAAGTCTATCACCGACGCCGGGCACCGAGCAGCAACCCCTGCTGCCGTTCGACCACCTGCCCGTGCTCCTGAGGCGGCACGGCGTGGCCGAGGCGCACGCCCGGCCCCTGGTCGGCCGGCGCCTGACG
>JAPOXA010000184.1 GCA_026707325.1 Acidobacteriota bacterium
TGAGTTTGAGACAAAACTGGGAAGGACGCGCCTACTAAACGATAGGGGTCGGAGCAGATCCGTTTCGCTCGGCCCGGCTTGAGTCGTAGCTCCCGTTGGATCCCCTCGCGGAGACACCCTCACGATGCTTAACGGGGCCATAGACCCGGCACGACGCCCTCATTGTCGACACCGAGAGTGAGATTGAGAGCGGCAGCAGATAGCCACCGCTCTCTGGTACTCTTGACCTTCCGGTACCGTCGCGGCGGACCCACCCACTGGCGTTCTCTGTCGTCTTCTCTCTCGATGCCTTCGCCAGACCCAGCACTGCGTCGAGACTTGACGGGGTTCTGCTGACCCGGCGTCGCCGTAAAACCGGTGCTGGCGCTCCCCCGCAACGCCGCCGTCGGCAGCCTCGACGCGGCCCGCGACCTCGGCGTTCAGGGTCGAGCCGAAGTCGTCGTAGTCCTCGAACCGCAGGGCCGTGCCCACCGTCCAGGAGTCGTCTGGCGGTCCGTACTCCAGGTCTCGTACACAGCGACATTCGAACGGTCCCAGTCGCCGGAGGCAAGCGGGCTGAACCCGGGAAAGGGTCCGGTCCCTGGGCGCCGTGGGATTCACCGATTCGCGACCACAGGATGACCGCACCCCGGTGTCGCCGCTTGCCGTTGACGAGCACCAGCGTATGGTCGGAAGCTAGGCCTCGCAGGTTGACGGGCCGCACGATCGTCGCCCCGTCGCCCGAAACCGAACTGATGTTCAGCGACGGCACCACGTTGCGGAGCAGCATGTCGAGATTCGTCTCGCCCGGGTGCGCGACGTCTCCGGCCGAGATCACGTCAACCGGGACCATCGATTCGACAAGCGAGCGCTGCCGCGTCTGGTTCCCGGTCACGATGATCTCCTCGTGGACGTGAGCCTCCGGAGGATCGTCCGTCCCGGATCGCTTCGCATCGTCCGTTTCCGCCGGCTCGTCCCCGTGCGCCTCCGGCCGTTTCGCCGACTGCCGCGCTCACAGCGAACATAGCATCGCCAAGACCGCCAGAATCCGTCCCGCAGCCGTGGCCATGGCGCCGCACCGAGCGGCGCAACGGTCACTTGGCACGCGCGCGCTCCTGGGCCGATGCGGGCACCGCCATGAGCGACAGTAGCTCGCACAACTGCGTCACTGGCAGGATCTCCTGAAGGCCTTGCTGTCGGGGATCGCAGTCACGGACTGGCGAGATTCGTTCGGGTACTTTCTTCAAGGTGCCTCTGGTTGAATCCCTCACCCGGACCACTTGACCCAACTCCGTCCTTGAGGCTCCGTCCACCCGTTAGTGGTCGTTGACCGAGCAACCGTCCACCACCTTGAAGTCAGTATCCAAGACCACGGAAGAGAGCGCGCCTATCAAACGACAGGAGTTGAGCCGCCCTGGTCGGCCCTCGGGGCCGGCCTGATTGTTCTGGTTCCCCGCGGAAACCAGTCAAGGTCCGCAGCCAGCCGGACCGCATGCCCGTCGACAGCCCGGTTTCTGAGCGCCCGAAGTGGTGTCGGGCCGTGTGACCGCAGAACGCACAGGCAATTTTGCGTCGCCGCGTTTCACCCCAACGGGTTCTTGTATCGGCAGCGCGACCCGACATTCGGGCCCATGCCTGCGGTCACGAGTGTAAGTATGCAACAAGGAACGGGAGAACGCACCTATCAAACGATAGGCCCAGCAGTTGATCGGCGCAGGCCACCCTCAGGGCACACCTAAGCGCCGGCTGATCCGCGTAGACTGTGCCGATGAGCAGCCAGTCGAAGAGACGGCAGTGCATCGGCTACGGCTTTGTTGCCTTCGCTGCGGGAGTGATCATCCTCTACATCGGACTCTTCTGGAATCCACAGGATGCCGAGCAGGAGGCGATCAACACAGCCTGGCACGAGTTCGCTCATGAGGTGGCGGAACTCACCACAACGGTACAGCGCGCCCCGTTCAATCAGGACGACCAGACTGCTGCGGACGGCTACCGGCATGCCGCCCGCCTGCTGTCCACGTTCCTGGCGGACGCCACCGACTTCTCCGACCCCAACTACCCACAGTTCACGCGGTTCCCGAACGCTGTCGCGCGCATCGGGTGGGACAACCCCGACAACCTCTACCTCTCGTTCCGCGTCCGCGGTGACCACGAGTACCGCCTGCGCGGCAACGTCCGCAACTTCGATCTGGTCACGTTCGTCGTCTACAACGGCGTCATCGGCCGGAAGCCGGTGTGGAAACTCCGCACGATCTCGCGGCTCGCGTCCCCGGACCTCGACGTCGACGCGGACGGGAACTTCGCCCTCACGCTCAGCGCCGAACCGCAGCACGGCAACTGGCTTCCGCTCACGCCCGAAGCCTCGGTCGTCATCGTCCGGCGGATCGTCTCCGACTGGGAACTTACCGACCCGGGGGTGTGGGAGGTCGTCAACCTGACGACGCTCGGTCGTGGCGCCCCCCGAGCAACCCCGGAGAGCATCATGGCGGGCCTGCAGGGCGCCGCCGAGCACGCCCGGTCGCTGCGGACCCTGCTGACGATCGGGCATCGCCTGGTGTTCCAACTCCGGCTCAGCCCCAACGAGATGTCGGACCCGGTCGCGAGCAATACCGACTTCCCGATGTCGGAGCCGTTCCAGGCGGTGTCGCGCGGCTACTTCAAGCTGGAATCCGATGAAGCGCTGATCGTCGAGGTACCGGTGGCGGACTGCGCGTACACCGGATTCCAGCTTGCGAATCCGTGGATGGAATCGCCCGACTACGGAAGCCACCAGACCAGCCTCAACCACGCGACCGTCCACGTCGACGCCGACCAGCGGATCCGCTACGTCGTCAGCGAGCAGGACCCGGGAACCCCGAACTGGATCGACACCGCAGGCTACAAGGAAGGGTCGCTCTTCGCGCGGTGGTCGTACTGCAGCGAGGATCCCTCCGCCATCACCTCTCGTGTCGTGCAGGTCGCCGATCTCCCTGATCTCGTGCCCACCGACACGCCGCGCGTCAGTCCGGAGGAGCGGGCGCGGATCATCGCTTCCCGCCAACTCGCCCTCAGTAGGCGCTACGCCGGAGGACTCTAGGAGGCAATCGGATGAAGAACCGGCTCGTGATCGCGGGCTCGCTGGCGCTCCTCGCCCTGGGTACCGATGCGGCACTCGGCGAGAGTCGCCCGAACATCCTGATCATCGTCGCCGACGACATGGGCTGGAACGACGTGTCGATGCACGGCGGGCCGATCCCGACGCCCAACATCGACCGACTGGCCGCGGCGGGCCTGGAATTCAAGCGCTTCTACACGAACCCGAAGTGCTCGCCGAGCCGCGCGGCCCTGCTCACTGGCCGCGACCCCCTGAAGCTCGGCCTCACCTACGCGACCGTCTATCCGTGGAGTCCGTACGGAGTGGCCCTGAGCGAGCACTTCATCGGCGAGTCGTTCCGCGCCCACGGCTACGAGACCGCGATGGTCGGGAAGTGGCACCTGGGTCACCACATACCGGCCCACCACCCCAACAACCGCGGCTTCGACTACTTCTTCGGCTCCCTGAACACGGGAGGGGACTACTTCACCCACGTCAACCAGGGCGGCTTCGACCTCCAGCGCAATGGCGCCTCGGTGCCCGAATTCGCAGGCCGATACAACACCGACCTCTACACCGCCGAGTCGGTCCACTGGCTCCGGGAGGTCCGCGACAAGTCGAAGCCGTTCCTTCTCTACATCGCCTACAAGGCCCCGCACTCCCCCTTCCAGGCTCCTCCCGAACTCATCGAGGAGTTCGGCCACGTCTATCCCGCCATGATGGTGTCCATGGACCGGGGCATCGGCCGCATCCTCGACGCGCTGGACCAGGAGGACGTCGCCGACGACACGATCGTCCTGTTCTTCAGCGACAACGGGGCCACCCAGGGCGGCGGCAGCAACGAACCGCTACGGGGATTCAAGCTCTCGACCTACGAGGGCGGCATCCGCGTCGTCGCGGTCATGCGATGGCCGGCCGTCCTCGGCGCGCGGACGGTCAGCGAGCAGGTGATCACCTCGCTCGACCTGTTCCCGACTCTAGCGAGCGCCGCCGGCATCGACGTGCTGGCCGAACGCCAACTCGACGGCGAGGACCTGTGGAGCGCGCTCGAGAGCGGCCGCGTCGTCGACCGCGGCGACATCTTCTACGCCGCCGAGAACTTCCTCGGCCGCGAGTTCTCGTTCAGCGTCCTCCGGGGCGGCACGAAGCTCGTCCAGCACGTGAAGCAAACCTTCGAGGACGTGGACGTGGTGAACGAACTCTACGACGTGCGCGAGGACCCGAACGAGAGCCGCGACCTGGCGGACCAGCGCCCCGAACTGGTCTCCGAACTGGCCGGCGCGCTAGCGGACTGGCGCCGTCAGCATCCCTATGCCGGAAGTCACACGCAACTCGTTCCGCACCCCGGCTGGCGGGCGCCGCTCGACTGGGCGGAGATGATGAGACTCAACGGCCTCAACATCGACGAGCGGCACGACGACAACCTCTACGGAGCAGGAAACGCCGGGACGCGCGGTCTGCTCGACGACGCCTACGGTGACCGCGGTCGGCTCATCTACCCGACGCCGCAGGCAGAGAGGCAGCCATGAATCCCGCATTCCTGCTCGCATCGGTTCTGCTCCTGCAGCCACAAGAGGTCGGAGACGGCACGAACCTGTACCTCATCGCTCCCGACATCTGGCAGAGCCGGGGCATCGGCCACGCCCATCTCGTCGCCACTCCCGAGGGCAACGTCGTCATCGACACCGGCTTGACCCTGGAGGCCGACCGTCACCATCGCGTACTCAGCCGTCATGCTTCGAGCGGCCCGACCCGCTACGTCGTCCTCACCCACGCCCACGCCGACCATGCCGGCGGCGCGGACCGGTGGACCGGCGACGACGCCACCGTCATCGCTCACGCACGATTCCCGCACACCCAGCGCTACCTCTACGAACTCGCGCCGTTCCAGGCCCGACGCAACCGCATCTACTACCCGGCCGTCATCGCGACTCCCCCGTCCGCGGAAGAACTGCGCGAACTCATGCCGCAGGTCGAACCCGACATTCTCGTGCATGAGACCTACACCTTCGAGCTCGGCGGCACCCGCTTCGACGTGATCGGGACACCCGGCGCCGAGGGAGCGGACTCCGTGTCGGTGTGGCTGCCGGATCGGCGCATCCTGTTCACCGGCGACTTCCTGGGGCCGATCTTCCCGATGTGGCCCAACCTCTACTCGCTGCGCGGCGAGACGATCCGGTCCGCGACCGACTACATCGACTCACTCGACCGCGTGATCGCCCTCGAACCCGAGATGCTGGTGCCGAGCCATGGCGAGCCGGTCGAAGGCGCGCGAACGATCCGGTCCAACCTCCAGCGCATCCGCGACGCTGTCCGGTACGTCCACGACGCCGTGGTCGAGGGCATGAACGAGGGCCGCACCGTCCACGAGCTGATGCGCGACATCAGGCTGCCGCCCGAACTCCACCTGCCGGAACCGCACGGCAAGCTCTCGTGGAGCGTCCGCGGCATCTGGGAAGGCTACGCGGGCTGGTTCCACGGTTCGACGACCGAGCTCTATCCGGTACCGGCAAGCGACGTCTACCACTACCTCACCATCCTGGCCGGCGGCCCCGAAGCGGTCCTCGGGGCGGCCGAGCAACTCCTGGAAGCTGGTCGACCGGTTCACGCCCTCCACCTCGTCGAAGTCGCTCTCGCTGGCGACAGCGACGACGTCCACGCTCTCGAAGTGCGGTTGAAGGCACTGGAGAGCCTGCCTCCTTCGGAAAACCGTTTCGAGTCGATGTGGCTCCGGCACCGGATCAACGAGACGACGCAGCGTCTGGCCGACGAACCCTAGAGTAGACGGGGAACCACGGCGAACCGCCGCCTCGGATAGTCCGCGAACGTCCGCCGATACCAGTCCCGGCGCCACAGTGACCGCGGGATCAGGTTCGCGACGGTCCACACCACGAGCGCCAGCGCGGGCAACAACCACGTCAGGATTGCGAAGCCGACCCACTCGATGATCTCGCCGAGGTGATTCGGGCACGCCACGACGTTGAACGGCCCGCCCTCCGGCATCACGGGCCGCCCAGGGTCACGTCGCCGCAGGGCCAGAAGCCGGTAGTCGGACCAGACGTTGAGGCCCGCGCCGCCGATCATGACCGCCAGGCCGATCACGAACCGTGGATCGGTAAGCCACTCCGGCCCGTACCGAGTCGGGTCGGCCATGGACGTACCGATCAAGGCACCGTGAACGCCCGTGAACAGCATCGCGGCAACGGCCATCGTCACCGGCACGGTGCTGTCGCGCGGCAGCACCCGCCACGTCCACACGAAGGCGCGATGGCCGAAGTGCGCGGTCCACAGCAGGAGCGCGATGTTGCCGACGACGTGAGGGTTGCCGTAGCCGAGATAGGCCGCCGCGAAGGTCGCCAGCGCCATCAGTTCGGCGACGAACCACGCGACGCGCGCGTTGACCCGGATCCCGACTCCCTCGCCGCCCAGCCGCCCCGCCGGATCGATGCCTGCGAGACTCGCGATCATCACCGGGACCGCAAGCAGCATCCACATGATCACATTGGCGGTCAGTCGTCCCCTCTCGTCGGTAGGGGCTTCCTACAGGCCGCCACCAGCTCGCCGGCGACCGCCTTCTTCCGGTACTCGGACGGGCTGAGGCCGGTCCTGGCGCGGAAGGCGCGGCGGAAAGCACGCCTCGACCGGAAGCCAAGCGCGCGGGCCAAGGTGTCGACCGCGATGTCGGACTCGTTCAGCATCTGACATGCGCATTCGACGCGGGACAGGACGACCCAGTCGCGGAAGCTCATGCCCATCCGTTTCCGGAAGTGGCGCTTGAAGATGGACGGAGCCAGCGCGGCGATCGGGGCGAGGTCTACGAGGCGGAAGTCCTCGTCGATGGCGCCGGTCAGCGCCACCAGATTCGCGTCGCCGATACCCGGCGCCGCGTCCGGGTCGACAGCGTGAAGATCGGCGAAGGCGAAGCCGCGGCACTCCAGCGACTCGCGCGAAGCGACCGGCACCGGGAAACGCCAGCCAGGCGCCCACTCCGCAAAGGTGTGGAACTCGTTGTTCTCGCCGCACGGGTCGACGTGAGTCGGCAGGTCGGCCAGGAAGCTCTCGTCGAAACGTCGGCCCGCCAAGGTTGCCGGCAGACTGGCCTTCTCGACGGCGCAGACTCTGGCCGAGAGGCCGGCGGCGAGCATCGACTGGGCGTGCCGCCTCGGATGCCTGCCGGCCAGTGGGAAGGCGGGCTTGAGCCCGGTGTTCGCCAGCAGGACCGGCGGCCGCGTGCAGGTGTTCGGCACCAGGTCGCCGAAGGCGACGGCTTCCACTCCCTGTCGGCTGAGGTCGTGGAAGGTGCTTCGAATGTCCGCGTCGCAGACGTTGAACGGCGCGTCGCGGGCCGCGCACTCCAGGACCCGGAGCGGCAAGTCTGCCGCCACGGCCTGCTCCTCGATCAGCTCTCTCCTGATTCCGTGGCCGGCCGTGCGTCCGTCGAAGCGGTTGACCGCCGCGACCAGACCGAGCACTTCGCAGGCCGGGTCATCTCGCAGAGCGGTCAGGGCCCAAGCCGCGTCCTTTCCTCCTGTCCACCACAACCAAGTCGGGATCCCCTGACGCACAGGGGACGACGTGACGGCCATTGCGTCTCCTCTCCGGGGCAATCTGTCCGCGCTTCTTGAACGGACCTGTATGAGTGTTCTATCTCCTGCTCGGGCTCGCTGTCAGTAGCCCAGCGGGCCCGAGCTTGCATCTCGAAAGTGCCTGCCGGCCCCGCACCAAGTCGGCCAAGGCCGGCAGGCGGCAGAACGGAGTCCCCGGTATGTCTCTGGAACATTAGGCCCGCTCTGCCTGACTGTCTTCATCGCCAACACACAAGGTGGCGCGCAAGAACGCTACGTGCTCATGGCATGGGTGCGCGCCTATCAAATGATAGGGGCCACGGGAGCCGCCCAGGGGCCTGAGAGCGTGACCTCAGTCGCCCGAGAGCCGAGCGTGAGCGTGTGATGGCGAGCGGGTCGGCGTTGCGGCGCCAGTTCCATCCGAAGTCGGCACGCAACGCCGCGGATCCGACCCCGACTCCGCCATAGGGCCGGGGCGTCGGCTATCGTGGCTCATGATGAACCTACGAGAAGCTGCGGGGCTCCCTCCCTATCCGAAATTGCGTTGGATCACGCTGGAAGCTGTTCGGCGCCTACCCATGCCGGCGACGAACGACGAGATCGACGATGCGGTGGCTGCGATCTTGAGTCTGACCCCGAGTCAGCGCGATGTGCAGGCTGCCAACGGAACCAAGTCGGAGCTCTCGTTTCGAGTGGGCTGGTGCAGATCGCACCTGAAGATCGCTGGCGCTCTGAACAGCGAGCGTCGCGGCTATTGGCGCCTGACTTCGGAAGGCCTCGATATGACCGACGAGACGGTCGAACGACGTTTGGCGGAGTACTTCCGTGACCGTCGACAGGAAAAGCCCGGGCAAGCATCGAACCGGCAAGTCCAGGGTGTTGTTGCAACGGAGGCGGGTGGGAATGTCGATGACGACGCAACTGCGGAAGCCGCTTGGAGCGACCAGCTACTTGATCGGCTTCTGAGAATGTCGCCCGATACGTTCGAGCGGCTGGCCCAGGCGCTTCTCCGCTCGGCTGGATTCGAGGCTGTCAAGGTGGTCGGAGGCAGCGGGGACGGAGGTATAGACGGGACCGCCTTGTACCGCCCTTCCCTGATCTCGTTTCCGGTCTACTTTCAATGCAAGAGGCACGAAAGGACCGTCGGAGCGCCCGTCGTGACGGACTTCCGTGGCGCCATGGCGGGGCGCGGCGACAGGGGCCTCATCATCACCACCGGCTCCTTCAGCCGTAGCGCCGAGGCTGAGGCCACCCGGGATGGGGCTGCTCTCCTCGACCTCATAGACGGCGACAGACTCTGCGAACTCCTGAAGGAGCACCGCTTGGGTGTCGTGGTCAAGGAGCGCACGGTCGAAGACGTCACGGTCGATCACGGCTACTTTGACGGATTCGAGAGCCACGCGACGAAAGCGAATCCGCCGAAGGAGCTTGAAGTTGACGTCAAGAGCGTGTCAGGCCAACGAACGCGCCGCGCCCTTCCACGGGCAGTGACGTGGTCCTACTTTGGGCAAGATCGACCGGAGAAGAACGCCGCAGACATGTACGAGCACATCGTCGGGCAGCTGTACGACGATCACGGAGGCGTCTCCTTCTATCGGAGATTCCGAGACAAGATAGCAACGACCACGCGCTCGCACATCGGAGAGTCGCCCAAGGAGGCTGATCCGGAGGGACGGTCGATAAGGCCGCTACCGGGTGGCTGGTATCTGAATGTCCATTCCGGGAACAAGCAGAAGGCGAAGTGGATCCGAGCCGCCTGCGAGTGCGCCGGCGCCGAGTTCGGCGCGGATCTAGTGATCGAGCGGCCTTAGCGTGGAGCCACTTCGGTACGAGACCAGATCCTATGGCTGCGCCGCAGGACTCGCCTCAGTTCACGGGATCGCCAGGCGGCCGGCCAGCCTCGTCCGCCAGACGCTCGACTTGGACAGCCAGCTCGCGGACCGACTCGATGAGCGCGGCGATCGCCTTAGCGTCATCGACTTGGCGTTTGAGGATCGCCCGTAGCGCCTCAACTATCTGAGCCTCAGTGCTCGTCATACCCCGCCACCCTACTTCAGCTTCTCGAGAGAGCCGAAGCTACCGCTAGTGCCGCGGACTCTTGCGCCGCCGAGGAGCGGTGCTACCAGTGATCGTCGCGTCGGACCACTGAACTGAAAGCAGATCCGTCGGAGACGGACACCTCGCTGGATCGTCGTTCAAGTCGTCGCCATCCGCGAATCCACGTCTGTATCCTGTAGGGGAGAGCGTTGAAGGTCTGGCGGTCAACGTCCTTGGAGTACAGGAACATCGAGAATCGGACCTCTTCCATGTTCGTGGCCCGTCGTCCGTTTCTGTAGACGAAGTACCGACTTCTGACCGTCCAGGTATCAGGCCCGTCGCACCATTCCATAGCTCAGCCTATCGAGGCTCTGACTGTCTTCTTCAGGAAGGGCTGACCTCCCGCTTCGGCGACACCCCGGGACGAATGGCGCAACGGCAACTCTCTAGGCGGGCCGCAGCCGGCCAGCATGGCGATCGCGGCAACGCAGGCCGGCAGGGCAAGGTGGTTTCTGCCCAAGACGGCATCAATCGCCCGCGCGACCGCAGATCCACGCCCACGCGACGGCGCGGGTGAAATCGCCAGCTTCGACAGCGCCGGCTGCGGCTTCGTTCGTTCGCAGTCCCAGAAGTCCGTGCATCGTGCTGATGAGCTGGCGGGCCTCAGGGCGACCATCAAGGACGGTCAATCGCACGTGCGGCTCGCCGTCTGCGAATCCGTACCACGCTTGCGCGTCAAGTCGATCACCGTGCTCGGCTGCGGCGATGGTCCACCGCGAAGACGGCAGCCGGACCCGCTCGCCGGTGTTGATCGCCTGACGGATCAGCGGGCGGAGTCGCGCGAGGACATGGGCGTCGGTTTCGTCGAGGTGAGACTCGCGAGTCACGGACCCCGGGCTGATATGTAGCAGCCTCTCAGGCCCGATGCTCCACACCGTCGCGTTCATCAGTGCAGACAAGTCTGAAGAAAGAACGTGGGAAGTTCGCCTATCAGATGATAGGAGTCAGCTCACGGCTGCGGCGGAATGCCGTGAACATGGTCAGCCCCCGACACCAGAGGATGGACGGTCTGGAATCCGCAACCGTATAGACCTATGTGACCGTGTCGCGAACACCTCCCCCACGAAAGGAGCGAATGAACCCAATGTCTGTCTACCGCCGCTCAACCGGCTTCCTCTTGATCCTCCTCGTCGTGGTGATGGCGGTGGTCGCTGCCACCGCCTCCGCCGAAGACTTCCTTGAAGTCGACGAAGTCTGCACCTGGATGTCGGTCGACTATCTGACAGACGACGACGGAGGACTGTCTCCAGACCTCGACCCGCGCCAACGCGAAAGGCTGGAGGAGTGGTTCGCGATGTACGACAACCTCATTGCCCGCAGGCAGCACAAGCTTCCAGACGATTTGACGCCATGCACGCCAATGTACATCGGTCTTCCGGGGCGCGTTGAATCGGCAGACATCAATGCCGTCCTTCTGCTCGGCGAAGTTGTGGTAATCGCCACGGTAGCGGACGTTACGCATGGACTTTTCTGCGAGTCCGCCCGCGTACTTCTGTCTCTAGAGGATGTCGAACCCTTGCGCGACGGCACGCCACTTCCAGATTATGCCCTTGTCAACGTGCCCAGCATCCAGATCGGCGAGAGGAGGATCTGTGGCAGTCGCTGGAAACCGGGCAGTCGCTGGAACACGAAGGGCGCATACTGGCCACAAGTGGGTGATCGGCTACTACTGATAGGACAATGGAACAAGAACGCTCTTGTACCGGTCGGATCGAGGCGGTCCTCCCGTCTAGCTCGAATCGACCATCGCGGGCGTCTCTCGTGGCAGTTCGGTGGTAACGGCCCGTCGACCATCGGCGAGGTAGAGGCTCGGATCCGGGAACTCACCAAAGCCAATCTCTTTGAGGCCACAGCCGAACTCCGCGCTATGGACCCTGCTTCACCAGACAGGATTCGATTCGGTGAGTCATGGGACGCTCTCGCGAAGAAGGGATGCCGACTCGCAAAGGTCGAACCTCTCCACGGTGGTGGCTGGTCGCCAACTCACGTCTGTACTAAGGATCAACGTACACCTTGAGCGTCTTGCCGACCCGCAACTCCAGTCAGCGACCTCGAAGCGGTCGCATGGATCGCTTGTACGTACACGGCCCGAACTCGCAGTTTGTGTGCAGATCGAGCCAACCATCGCCGCGCACCACATAGAGCTGGTCTGGCGACCCCGTCCGATCCACAAAGGCACACGCGGCACCCCGGCACTCCACGCACGGCCAACGCTCAGCGTCAGACTCTAGGTTTCCACCTTCCACAAAGACGAGTCTGCCGTCCGGCAACTTGCGAATCGCAAGCACCTCGTGGAGCTCCGCAGCTGGATGGTTGTTGTACCACTGACCGATCAGGCCAGGCGTGTCTCTGGGCAGCAGCTGTGCAAGCACCTGAGGCGGAAGCTCCGGAGGTCGAAGACAGGTCCAGCCCGCCCAAACGATGAAGCCAAACGTGAGAATCGCCACGGCTACTCTCGTGGCACAGCCAAGATCGGTGGTCGGGCGGCCCGCCGGTTGGTTCATGGCAGCGCTCGTATCTCCACTCTGGTGACGGCTGTCGAGGCTCACGAAGACGCCTCCAGTTCAACGCCTCACCTCCAGTCGCGGGTTTCCTGTCTGCATCTGGGGCTGTTGAAGTACGTTTCGACCGCGCGTTTGTCGTCTGGTCCGAACGGGATGCGCCAGCGAAGGGCGTGTCCGGATTCTCTGTGGACTCCCTCGACGAGCATCTCGCGGCCCGCCCATTCGCTGTACTGGTTGTTGGCCCGAAAGAGCCTGGCGCCGTTTCTCTTTCCTGTTGTCTTTCCGCTGCTGTATTGGGTCACGGTTCCGTCCCAGTTGGCGGCACGCACCCAGCCGTAGCAGGTGATGGAAATGATGAGCCTGCCCTCGACGCCTCTCTCGTTCGGTATAGAAACCCATGGGGCCGTGTGCAGCGCTGATCGCCGTTCGTCCGGTTCTGCGACGTAGTTCCACCGGTCGAATGTGACCTCGCCGGCTGCCGTCAGCATCTCGCTGAAAGCTGATGGTGGTTCTTCCGGTGCGGAGGAGACGAGCACGATCGCGGCGCACAGGATTACGGCCGTTCTCATGGACATGGTGCCAGTACTGGAGTGAGCTGGTTGCCTTCGGTTTCGAGGAGTCGCATCAGCGGGCAGTCGGTTCGGAATCCTCCTGCGGAAAGTCAGTGCTGACCGTCGGGCGCACCCGCGCTGGCCTCCGACCCGGTCTTGAGTTGCCGTAGGCGATCGTAGTCGTACGAGTCGCGCCGAGTAGGGTTCGTGTTGGCGAGGTCAAGGGGCGTGCGTCCCTCCTCGTCCCTCGCGTCGGGGTCCGCTCCGGCGTCGAGGAGCAGATCGATCATCTTGCCGGCGGCCGGGTTCATGATCGCTGTGTGTAGGGGCGTCATCTCGTTGACCATCCGTGCGTTCACGTCCGCTCCGGCCTCAAGCAGCGCGACGATTAGGGCCGGATTCTGGCTGCGAAACGCGGCGTAGTGAAGGGCAGTCCCGCCTTCCTGGTTGCGAGCGTCGACTTCAACTCCGGCGTCGAGAAGGGCTTCCGTTACGTCGAGATTCGGGTTCCGCAACGCGGCCAGATGCAGCGATGTGTTCTCTTCGGAGGCGGTCTGTGCTGTGACGTCAGCTCCGGCCTCGAGCAGCGCGGTGATGACAGCGACATCCGGGTCGCCACCGGCGGCCAGGTTCAAGGGGGTCTCCTGGTTGCCGTTCTTCGCCTCAACCTTCGCTCCGGCCTGGAGGAGCGCAGCCACGACCTCGGCCGTGTTCATTTGGGCCGCACCGTGAAGGGGTGATGTTCCGTCGCGGTTCTGCGCTTCCACATCCGCTCCGGCTTCCAGCAACACATCGACCACGGAGACGATCCCGTTACCGCCGGCTGCCACGATCAGAGGAGTGGTTTCGGCGTCGCTGCGAGCGTCGACCTCGGCGCCTGGGTCCAGCAGCGCTTTCGCCACGGCGGGATTCTGGTTCATGGCGGCGGCGTGCAGAGGCCTGATTCCGATGGCGGATTCGGCCTCGAGCTTCGCTCCCGCCTCGAGTAGAGCCGCCGTGGCGGTGGCGTCGGTCATGAACACGGCCGCACCGTGGAGTGGGGTCAAGCCAGCTTCGTCGATCGCGTTCGGGTCGGCGCCCTCTTCAAGGCAGCGAACGACATCGTCCGTCGAGGCATTCAGGAAGAACTCGCGGGTGTTCCAGTCCTCGCACGAGGCAAGGACGGGCGGGGGAGCGGACCACCCGGCGAAAGAGCTGGCCAGGAACACTGCCGCGATTCGATGTCCCACTCGCACCCTCCTCCCGACGGTAGGCTGAAACTCTGCGCTCGTCGCGACCGCCCTAGCGGTTGGCGCGTGACCTCGCGATGGGGTTGTCGGGTTTGCACGCGAACTCGGGGTTGAACGCCATCTTGATCGTGTGGTACACGGTGATTGGCCTGCCGTTCTGCGTCGCCGGCTCAAATCTCCATGAGTCCGCACACGCTTCTGCGTACTCGCCGAACTTCTCGTGCAGTACGGTGCCCTTCGCGAGGGGGTTGTCGGTGACCCGGGCAGCGGTCACGAAGCCCTCGGTATCGACGACGACGCGCACAGTCACTTTGCCCTCGATCTTGTCTCGGCAGGCTTGGTGCGGGTAGAGCGGTATGCAACCCATGATCATCTTCGGCTTCGTGATCTCGGGAGTCACCTCGACCGGTGTTTGCGCGACCCTCTCGTCGTGCCCGAGCGGGAGTTCGCTCCAGCGCTTCTCGTGCACTTCGCCCTCAACCCACTTCTCGTGAACCCGGTCCACGAACTCGTCGAGCGACGTCGGGAACCCTCTAGCGCGCCTCATCTCGCTCACGAACATGGAGCGCCTCGACTGGTCGACGACGATGATTGACGTGGGGAAGAGCTGGCCGAGCATCGAGTCCGAGGACTCCTGCACGGGGAAGAACACTCCGATGACCATCCGTTGGCCGAGCTGCGGTCGGTTGTAGCCCCAGGTCGGTAGGCGGCAGAAGATCGCGTCGCCGGCGACGAACTCGCCGACCGGCACTAGGAAGCGCACTTCGTTCGGGAACGTGCTGCGGGCGAAGAGATGGCGCTCCACGTGTAACTTGATCTGCATCGTGGGGTCGCCGCCCCCGTCGAAGCCAGGCGTGCGTTCGATTACGCGCCCCTCGAGGATCGCCTCGGACTTCGCGACCCACTCGTCGAATCGGTGTGGCGGCCGAGACCACGGGGCCGGCCGCACGTACTCGGCCTGCATCTGCCACGGCACACAGTGTCTCCGGGCCTCTCGTACCGGACCTCGTAGCCAGCCCTCCGCGAAACCGAGGTCGCTCGCGCGGCCAGCCCGCTCCCACGACTTCTGCTGCCACATCGTCGCGACCTCGACTTGGCGCTTGAGCGTCTCGGATGCGGGAACTGCGGCCTGTGGGGTCAGGGTGCCATCAGGGTTGAAGATGTCGGTCGCGGGCACGAAGATCTCATTCGCGGGATTCCACGCCTGCCCGAAGGCGACCGAAGCGGTGAGCGTCGAGGCAATCAGCGAAGCCAGTAGAGGTGTTCTCTTCATCCTTCCTCCCGCACCGGAGCGTAGCTGATCGACCCGGACGTGGCCCCCTCAAGCGCGTCGCGATTCGTTCCCCCTAGCCTGCTCCCCGAGTCTGACGTGCCATAGAACACTCGCCCGTCAGTGAGCGCCCGGGCCAGCGTCATGAAGTCGCCGCCGGGCTCTCCGCGCCGTGGATTGCCAATTGGGAACGGAAGTCGTTCAGGATGGCGTAGAGCGAGGGATCCAACCATCGCGTGGTCCGACGCCGGCGAGTTCCCTGACTGCCCCGCACAGAAGGCGCGTCTCAATGGCCGACAGTCGGCCACTTCTCCACCCTCGATTCGCGTACTCAAGGATCCAAGGCACCAGTTTCAACGTCGCACCCGAGACCGTCACACGGTCTTGTTCTCCGTGCACCAAGACGAGCCGGGCTGGACGACTGCCTGAGAAAAGGGGAGCGGCAACCACGTTCTCAAGGCGAAGTTTGAACTAAGAACGAAGAAAGCGCTCCTATCAAACGATAGGCGCGGTGTTCCCGCCTTGTCCTTCAGAATCATGCTGAGAATGTGGGATTCTCCACTAAGGACTCTCTTCTGGAGTGCTGCATGCTTGCCACTGGTCCCGTTCGTTCCGCTGGCGGCGCAGACGGTGGACTACCAGTTCGACGACGGCACCTTCGAGCACCGCATCGAGCCCGGCCGGGTCCAGGTCTTCGAGGTCGCGCAACAGTTCGTGCTTCCGGCACGAGGGCGCCTCGACTACGTCGAAGCGTGCTTCTGGCGGGAAGAGGACGATGAGAACGAGGAGATCTTCGCGTCTTTCAACGTGTTCTCCGACGATGGCGGCGAACCGGGAGAGTTGATCGGCGACAAGAACAGCATCGAGTTCCTGATCGGGCGCAGCGAGCCGGCAACCTGGGAGTGCGTCCGCAGGTTCATGCCTCGGTGGCTCGCACGGAACATCGAGATTTACGGGGGACCGTTCTGGATCGGCGTGTTCTGGAGCGGTGAACGAAGGGTGGTTACTCCGGATGGCCCCAAACTCGTGAAGGCGAAGAGTCTGGGTGCGGATCTCGACGGACCCGCGAGCGCGAGAGTCAGGACCGCTGACGTGAATCCGGCAACCGACGAGAGGGAGTGGCGGGCGGCGGACCCACGGATCCGGGCCGCGGCCATTCGCATCGGGATAGGGCCGCTTCTGCGCCAGGGTGAGGAGCCCGACCCAAACCCGGACCCGGACCCCGCGCCCGACCCGCGGATCACGCGCTATCAGCCGGACGACGGCAGCCTCGACGTGCGGCCACTTGCGCTGGAGACGAGCCAGCTTCCCATCTTCGAGTGGGACGACAGGATCGTGGTCGACCCGATCACCGGAGAGTCCAGCCCGGGTCTTTATGACAAGCACGTGTATCAGGGCTTCCGGTTGGAGCGCTCGGGCGATGTCGACTATCTGGAGGCGTGTTTCCGGCGCGATGAGGACGACCCGGTACCCGACCATGCCTTCACATTCCGGGTCTTCCAGCCGCCGAGCGAGGAGTACCTTCCGACTGGCGAGGACACGCTAGGGCAGCCGATTCCGGTTGTGCGGCGAATCGCGAAGGGGATCATCACCTGCTTCAGGGAGAGGCCTCCGGAGCGAATCCAGGTCGGTCCGGGCCTCGTCTACGTCAGTGTCCAGCACCTGGGCAGATGGGGAACCCTGTTGCATGGTCCGGGCGATGGAAGCCGCTACAAGCGGCTGGCCGTCGACTACGACGGGCCCGCGGACGAGCCGGTTCTGCAGGCCACGCGGGGCAGCTCCGGGTCCGTCTTCGGATTTCCGGACCCTGAGGCCCCGATCGTGAAGGCCATCGGAATACGGCTGGGAGTGGACCACGAGCCGGCCGGTTCCGGGTTTCCGGATCCGCCCTCGAGCGAAGGGTACTCCGACTGCCGCCCGACGGCGGCCACGTTCACGTTCGCCGGCGGCCATGAGGTCAGCATGTGCTACGAGACGGCGGACGGCGAGGTCGGCGAAGGCAAGGGCGGCCTCTGGACGACCGATCAATCCGGGCTGGCCTGGTTCTTCTCGCGGGACAACGCCGAGGTCCTGGTCAAGGTGCTGGACGCCTGCGCCACGAACGGCCATCACTGGGTGTTCGTGGCGCCGGTGACGGACCTCGCGATGAACCTGTACGTCTCGAACGGCGAGGGGCGGTTCTGGTCGTACCACAGCCGGCAGGGCGAGACCGCGACTTCCCGTGCCGACACGGCGGCGTTCCCGTGCGCCGAGACGCCGAGCGCGGCGGCTAGCGGTCCGGCCGTCTCGGAAGCGGACGGCGAGTACACGGACTGCGTCCCTGAAACGGCGCCCTTGGTGTTCGGCGACTACAGCGTGAGCATGTGCTACGAGACGCCGGACGGCGACGTCGGCGAGGCCAGGAGCGGCATCTGGGCGTCCGGCCAGTCGGGGCTGCTGTGGTTCTTCTCGCGGGACAACCCGGAGGTGTTGATCAAGGTGCTCGACGGCTGCGAGATCAACGGCCGCCGCTGGGTGTTCGTGGGGCCGGCGACGACCTTGGCCTTCAATCTCAGGGTCACGGACACCGAGGGCCGGTCCTGGACCCACCGCAACCGACAGGGGCAGACGGCCGATGCCAGGAGGGACACGGCGGCTTTCGGGTGCGCTGCCGAGGATCCCTGAGGTTGATGGTGCCGAGTAGTGAGTCAGAGCGTTCGTGGGGGCGGAGCGTGTCCGTCCCCTGAGGGGTCGCCTGTCAACGCTCCTTCGAGGGCGTGTCGACCAAGCAGGCGGCCCCCAATTCCCCCCTCGAAACTGAAACACTGCCGCGCAGAGCAACCGATCTTCGTGACGATGCACGGAGCGTGAGTTCAGGCATTGCCGGCGGCCTCCGGCCCTCGACGTGGACGAGGTGACATACTGGCGTTGCTGGGTCGAGCGCTAATCGGAGGCGGCATGGACCACACCTACTTCGTGGAGATTTCCTGGGACGAGGAAGCAGGCGTCTGGCACGTCTCGGACACGGACTTCCCCGGCCTGGTCGCCGAGGCGCCGTCGGAGCGGGACCTGGTGAAGAAGATCCGAGCGCTTGTGCCGGAGTTGTACGAGTTGAACCGGCATCTCTTCGATGAAGCAGCGTTGAAGGCGATTCCGCTGCGGATGACGGCAAGCAGGCTGGAGACGATCCACCTGGCGGGCTGATGGCCAGCTTCACGAGAGCGGTGAAGCGCAGATTGCGGGATGCGGGTTGCCGTATGGTGCGTCAGGGGCGCGGGGACCATGAGATCTGGTTCAGCCCGATTTCCGGCAAGCACTTCCCGGTGGACGGCAACATCAAGTCGCGGCACACGGCGAACGCCGTGCTCGCGCAGGCGGGTTTGACGAAGGCCTTCTGATCCATGGAGTCGTGGCGATGGAAGGTGCGCGCCTCGATTGCCGCCTTCACCGAGTCGGAGGTCGAGGAGGCCGCTCTCGAGTGGCTCGAGGCCCTCGGCTGGCAGGTGGCTCACGGTCCCGAAATCGCTCCGGACGCGGATTCATCGGAGCGGGCGGACTACGGCGCGGTGGTGCTGGAACGCCGACTCCGCGATGCCCTGGATCGGCTGAATCCAGGCCTTTCCCGCCGACGCCCTGGACGACGCGTTCCGCAAGCTGCCTCGGCCTGAAGGCGCCACGCCGGAAACCCGCAACCGTGCGTTCCACCGGCTGCTGGTGGATGGCGTGACAGTCGAGTACCGGGTCTGCGGCGGCGCTCTGCAAGGAGCGCAAGCCGCCGTCGTCGACTACGGGGATCCCATCCGGAACGACTGGCTGGCCGTCAACCAGTTCACCGTCGTCGAGGGCGAGCACGAGCGCCGGTCGGACATCGTGCTTTTCGTCAACGGCCTTCCGCTCGGTCTGATCGAACTGAAGAACCCGGCGGACGACAAGGCCACCGTGTGGACGGCCTGGCAGCAGATTCAGACCTACAAGCCCGAACTCTTCATGCTCCGCGTCTGCATGTCCCCGTGCAGTTTCGTTGGGGTCGCAACTTGTGCCGATCCGAATCGGCACCTCTTCGCGTAAGTGCCTGCCGGCCCCCGACGAGGTCGCCTCGGGAGCCGGCAGGCGAGCAGACGGATACGAAGCCCCTATGACAATACCCGTCCGCCCATGACTTGAAGGTTCAGCACGGCCGCATACCTTGGGCGGCGTCCGGGTGGCTTGGCTCCGAGCAACCGTAGTCGCTGCCCATCACCGTCGTGGTGACCGTTGTCATGGTCCGCGGCACCGATAGGAGCACTTGGGCACCCTGGCGGGTCACGCGTCCACGAAGTCCTTGAACTGCAGCACACTTACGGAGCAAGTTTGAAGAAAGAACGGCAAGAGTGCGCCTATCAGATGGTAGGGGCGTAGGCGGGGGAGCCCGGCGGGTCTTGCGTGCCACCGGTCGTAGCGAACCCGACCGTTCGCGTGGTCGATTGGATCGTCGGAGGCAGTAGGCAACGGCTCCATCAGCAGCGGGCCAACGTCGGAATACCCCGAAACCGGCTGGACGTTGAATCCAGACACCACGCGCAGAACACCTAAACCGGAAAGGGGTAACCGGATGAGTGACGAGAACCTCGAGCAGGCTGCCTCCCCCGCGGAAAAGTCCGCGAAGGACGAACCGACCGTGCCGACCTCCGCTGAACAGGGTCTGCTGACCTACGTGGAGGAGACCCGGGAGGACAACAAGACCTTCCGCTACTCGTTCGGGGTCGCCGTGCTGTTCCACGCGATCCTGCTGATCGTCAAGCTGCCCGATCTGTACGGCGACGTGGTGGCGCCGCCGCCCAAGCCCAAGGTCTTCGTCGTCCAGCAGGTGCGCTTCAAGCCGCCACCGCCGGAAGTCGAGCAGCAGATTCCGAAGCCCAAGTCGAAGAAGGTGCCGATCCCCGATCCGACGCCCAACGAACCGGAACCGATCCGCATCGACGAACCCGAGGAGATCGACATTCCGGAGGTCGACGACCTCGATATCTTCGTTCCTCCTAAGGCGCCGCCCCCGCCGCCACCGGACGGACCGATTCATGTCACCGGCGACGTGACGCATCCGGAGAAGATCAGCGCGCCACAGCCGCAGTACACGGAGATTGCACGGAAGGCTCGGATCCAGGGTTCCGTCATTCTCCAGACGACGATCGACAAGAACGGCGACATCACCGACGTCAAGGTGCTGAAAGGCCTGCACATGGGCCTCAGCGAGGCCGCCGTGGCGGCAGTCAGGCAGTGGAAGTTCAAGCCGGCGACGCTGAACGGCAGGCCGGTCGCCGTGTACTACAACCTGACCGTCAACTTCACACTCCAGTAGAGGACCATCCGCCCATCCGTACTTATCCTGGCCGGTGGCGGCCCCACGTATTGACGGCGGAGAAACCATGACCAAGTGGACTGTCGGCAGCCTCGTCGTCTTGGCCATTCTCGCCGTTGCCGCGTGGCTCTTGATGCAAGAACCCACGCCGCCATCACCGGAAGACCTGGTAGGCGATCACCCGGTCGAGATTGAGACCGGGCCGGACTACCGATGGCAGGTCACCGAACTCGTCATGGACGAAAGGGGAAGGCACTACCCGCAGCCAGATCCCACATCCGTCGAGGATCTAGACTGGAAGCGCAAGGCCTTCCGCAGGAAGTACGGTTCAGCGGCAAAGGTGGGATTCCACGAAGGACAGGTGCCGCCCGACGATGAGTTCTGCGCAGCCCTAAACCCTGCGCCCTACATCGTCAGGCTAGCACCCCGATACAACCTCGACTTCACCTTGATGATCCACGACGTTGCGGTCACCGCGACGATCGATGACGTGATCCCAGGCTTCGCGGGCGGACCTACGGCCCTGGTGTCTCTGGACCGGGTCGAACCGCTGCACTCCTACTCGAAGTCGCCCAGATACGCGCTCGTGCCTTTGGGACGAATGGTGGCAAGAGATGCCGTGTACTGTTCTTGGGTGGACGGCAGACGGGGATTCGACGGAAAACGGGGAGAAAGGGTGGTCCTCATCGGCCGCTGGGCCGCGGGTGGCGTCGTGGCCTTGGCGGACCAGGATGCAGGGCTTGCTGTGGTGCCTCAGGACCTCAAACCACTCGAATCGTGGTTCGGTGGACCCCTGCGGGGCACGACGATTCAGCAGATTGAGGAAGCGGCTCGGAAGGTCGTCTCCACAGGACTGTATGACTATGCTGCTGAACTCCGCCATGCCGAGACGGACAACTTGTGGGAACTTCGGCGTGATATGGGCCTTGAAGTAGAGGCAGCTACCGAGAACGGCTGTGAGCTTTCCGGAGCTGTACGGACGGAGGAAGGCTGGACTCTCACCACGGCATGCCACTCGGCCGGCACTGTCAACTAGTGGAACCAAGCCGACACGTCGTCAGCCTCGAGCGGTGCCATGTTCGGAACCGTGCGCCCGTTCCTGAATGATGCCGCTCTGCCGCCGGACAGATCTAGCGCCGCCTTCTAGAAGGAGCCGCCGAAGCTGTAGGTCAGTCGCGAGTACCAGAAGGCCCCGTTGAAGCCCCAGGGCGTCCGTTCGCTGTACAGCTCGCCGACGCTCAGTGCGAACGAGTTCTCCTCGGGATACGTGTCCAGCACGTTCGTGCCGCCGAACACCCAGCGCAGACCGTCGCGCAGCCGGAAGCCGACCTCCAGGTCGAGGGTGTTCTCCCCGGGGTAGCTCTCGTTGTTGTCGCGGTCGAACCAGCGATCGAAGTAGTTCAGGCGAGCCAGGTAGCGCACCCGGTCGCCGGCCGAACGGTGCTTCGCCGTGATGCTGTAGCGACTCTCCGGCAGCGCCTGCTCGAGATCCCGGATCCGGCGCTCGCCGAAGGTGACCGGGTTGGCGCTGACCACGTCCGTCTTCGTCAGGTTGGCCAGCGCCGCGAAGCTGGTGCGGCCGCCCATCGACTCCGGTGTCACCGTGAGAACCAGGTCGGCGCCCACGGACTCCGTGTCGAAGTCGTTGGCGAAGAACCGGAAGTTCCTCAGGTTCGCGGCGCTCGTCACGCCTTCGGCGACCAGGGCGGCCGCCTCGTCCGGCGTCAACTGGAAGAGCTGCGTGACCGCGATCCGATCCTCCACGTCGATGCGGAAGACGTCGAAGGTCATCTCGACCGGCCCGTTCTCGATCACCGCGCCGACCGCGAAGTTGAGCGATGTCTCCGGCTCCAGAGGCTCGCCGCCCCTCAGCGCGGCTACAGCGGAGGTGGACGGAATGGTGCCGTTGTTCACCAGGTCCTGGATGCCCGGGTCGAACTGCGTCTGCACGTTGAACGCGTTCTGCTGACCCGGCGTCGGCGCCCGGAAGCCGCTGCTCAGACTGCCGCGCAGCGCCAGCCTCTCCGTGACCTGGTAACGGCCCGCGATCTTGCTGTTCATCGTGGTGCCGAAGTCGCTGAAGTCCTCGAACCGGACCGCGGCTCCGAGCACCCAGCGGCGGTCCGGGTCGTTGATCTCCACGTCGCCGTAGGCGGCGTAGTTCGAACGGCTCCATCGGCCGGCCGCGATGTCGCTGAAGCCGGGGAAGCCGTTCGACCCGGAACTGAAGCCCTGGGCGGCCAGCGGACCGATCCGGTACGACTCGGGCTGACCCCTGCCGATCTCGAACTCCTCGTTCCTCCACTCCACGCCGCTGGCCAGGTTGACGCGCTCGGACACCGCGTAGTTCAGGTCGAAGTTCACGTTCGTCTCCGTCTGGGCGTAGGTCCCGAGCGAGAAGGCGGTGGGCGAGTCCGGACCGAACGACCCGTTGACCGTGTTGCTGATGTTGTGGTCGACGGAGTTCTCTCCCGTGCTGACGCTCAGATCCCAGCCGATTCCGCCCGCGGTCGCCCCGCGGAGGCCGGCCACGAGGCCCATGTCCTCGTTGTCGCCGCCGAAGTTCGGCGTGAAACCGCCGGGGAAGAGTTCCTGATAGGAGAAGCAGTTCGGGTCGTCGAACACGCGGCCGAGCGCGATCGGATCCGGTATGTGGTTGGTCACGGCGACGGTCGGGCAACCCGCGGATCCGTCCAGCACGCCGTCCCTGGCGTCGAGCAGATCGCCGATCAGCAGGGTGCTGCCGCCGTCGTTGCTGAACACGCCGCCGCGGGTGTTCGGGTTGCGGAAGAAGAAACCGCCGTTGACCGTCTTGCTGGCGTAGTTCGCGTGACCGTAGAACTGGCGCCCGCTGCTCTCGAACAGGTGACCGAAGTTCAGGAACAGCTTCATGTCGTCCGACACCTCGGGCGAACCCCAGATCTGCGCCCTGGGCTGACGAACGTGCGTGTTGCCGGCGGCGATCAGGTTCGCGGCATCCCCGCGCTGGATCGACCGGTCCGTCGGATCCGTGCTTCCGTACCCCACGCTGAGGTTGAAGAAGCCGTTCTCGCCCAGCGGCAGGCCGAAGTTCGCGGCGGCCGTGAACAGGTCGCCGTCGCCCTCGCCGTACGAACCACTGCGGACCTCGACCGAACCGCCCGAAGCCGCGTCCTTCAGCAGGAAGTTCATCACGCCGGCGATCGCGTCGGATCCGTACTGGGCCGAGGCGCCGTCGCGGAGCACCTCGACCTGACGCAGCGCGATGGCCGGAATGACCGCCAGGTCCGGCCCCTGGGCGCCGATCGAGACGGCGTCGCCGTGCCAGTGGATCACCGCGGCGCGGTGCCTGCGCTTGCCGTTGACCAGCACCAGGGTGTGGTCGGGCGCCAGATTTCGAAGGTAGGCCGGCCGGACGATGGACGAAGCGTCGCTGATCGGCTGCATGCTCACGTTGTAGGAGGGAGCGAGGTTCCGCACCAGGTTCGCCACGTCCGTGTCGCCCTGGGACAGGAGGTCCTCGTCGGTCAGCACGTCCACCGGCACCATCGACTCGGCAACCGATCGGCCCTCGCCGCGGCTCCCCACGACGACGATCTCTTCGCCGAAGGTAGCGACCTCGCCATCGCCATCGTCTGCGGATTCCTCTTCCTGGGCCGTGACGGGCGCGGCTGCCAGCGTCGCGACTACCGCAGCCGCCAGTAGCAGGCCGAGGATCGATTCAGCGGTTGGATTCGTGTTGTGCATTCTCCGGCTACTTCCTGATGAAGCCGATGTAGACGTAGAGCGCGACCAGAGCGCCACACGCCACAAGGCCGATGTTGCCGTAGACGGGACTGACCTGGAGTCCCAGGAACATCACGGATGAAAACACGACGTACAGACCGATGACGGCAGCGGCGTGAAACAGGATCTTCGACGGCTTGGCCACGTTCTTTCTGCTCTTGACGTGAGTTTGAAGAAGAAACGGAAAGAACGCGCCTATCGAATGATAGGAGACGCGCAAGGTTCCGGGTGGCTAGATTGCCGCGCCGGCCGGCGCTGCTGGGCCGCACTACGACGACGTCGACGGAGCAGATGATGACCGAGCCGCGAGGGGCGCGGCGCGGCGGCGCGCCGCGGCCGCTGATCGCCGCCCCGGAACGCCTGAACGAACTGCGGGAGGGATCGCGCGAGTGGCCCTCCTGGACCCTGACGCCGCGCCAGATCTGCGATCTGGAGCTGCTGATGTGCGGCGGCTTCGCGCCGCTCGACGGGTTCATGAACCGGGCCGTCTTCGACAGCGTCTGCGAGACGATGCGCCTGCCAACCGGAGCGCTGTGGCCGATTCCGATCACCCTCGACGTCACGCCGAAGGCTGCCGCCGGACTGGAGGCGGGTGCGCGGCTGGTCCTGCGCGACCTGGAAGGGCTGATGCTTGCGGTGCTCACGGTGGACGACGTCTGGGAGCACGACCGGCGCAAGGAAGCGGAACTCGTCTACGGGACCCTCGACCAGGCCCATCCCGGCGTTGCTCATCTCTACCAGCGCACGAACACGGTTTCCGTGAGCGGCAGGATCGAGGGGGTCCAGCCGCCGCGGCACTACGACTTCCCCGGACTGCGCAAGTCGCCGCAGCAGTTGCGGCGACGCTTCGCCCAACTCGGATGGAAGACGGCGATCGCCTTCCAGACCCGCAACCCGATGCACCGGGCGCACTTCG
>JAPOXA010000129.1 GCA_026707325.1 Acidobacteriota bacterium
TCGAGATGATGTCGATGCACGGGACCTTCGAGTGGTTCATGCAGGAGTACCTGTCGCGCGGGCATCAGGTGGGCGTCGTCGCGGCGTCCGACGACCATCTCTCCCATCCCGGCTACTCGGCGCCGAACCGGACCTCGCTGGCGCAGAGCGGGGGATTGGGGGCCGTGTTCGCGCCGGAGATGTCGCGCGACGCAATCTTCGACGGGATGAAGGCGCGGCGCACCTACGCCACGACGGGAGACCGGATCATCCTCGACTTCCAGGTGAACGGCACGATGATGGGCTCGCGGGCGCCGTTCTCGGAGACCCGGGAGATCACGGGACGGGTGATCGGCACCGCGGCGATCGGCTCGATCGCCTTGATCAAGAACGAAGAGGAACTCTGGAGCGAGGACTACTCGCTCGACACCGCCGGCGGCGCGCCGGCGGAGTTGCTGCTCACGTTCTACTCGGAGGAAACGCCGGTCCACATGGGCGACGCCCCGCGCGGCTGGCGCCACTGGCGGGGCCGGCTGACGGTCGCCGGCGCCACGCTGCGGTCCGTCGAGGGGACGGACTTCGTCAATCCGACGACCCAGCACGTGGAGCAGAGCGGCAACGGCGCCGTCTTCCGGACGAACACGCGCGGCGAGACGAGTTCGCTCCGACTGTCGGTGGCGGCCGTGCAGCCCGGAGCGGCGATCGTGCTCGAACTGGAGGAGGCGGCCGAAACCGGCTCGGCGCCGCCGTTCTACCGGCCGCGGGCGGTCATCCCGGGCGCCCGGGTGCGCCTGCCGCTGTCGGATCTCCAGGGCGGCCGGCTGGAGAAACTGCTGCCGATCGAGGACTACCACCGCGACTCCGTGACCCTGCGGCGCGTCCGCCCGGACGGGCCGCGCGACCTTACGTTCAGCTACACCGATAGCGATACACCGCGCCAGGGCGACTACTACTTTGTCCGCGTGCGTCAGTTGAACGATGCGATGGCCTGGTCGAGCCCGGTCTGGGTCGGAGGACATTCCTCCCGGTAGAGCCCGCCGTCAGCCCGGCTCCGCGATGAACACCGGAATGGTCCGCGACGGCACCGGGCGGGCGGTCGTTGCCGATGGGTGGCGCCTTCGCCGGTTGCAACTGGATGGCAGTTTCGACGGTTGCAGCGGGCTGGCGTCCTCGAGGTGGGGATGACCGGAGTAGATTTCCTACATGACCGGGCGGCGGATGGCGGTGACGATGGGGGATGCGTCGGGCGTTGGGCCGGAGATTGTGGTGCGCCGGTTTGTCGAGGGGCTGCTGGGCAGCGATGTCGTGGTCTATGGCGATGCGGCCGTGCTGGCGCGTGCGGCCGCAGTGCTGGGCCTGGACGTGCCGGTTCACTCGGTCGATGGGCCGGAGGAGGCGGTGGAAGGCTCGCTGAACCTGTGCGATCAGGGCCTGATGAGCGCGGAACGGGTTACGCCGGGAGTGTTGAACGCTGAGGCGGGGGCGGCCGCGCTTGCCTATGTGGCCTGCGCGATGCGCGACGCTTTGGCAGGCAAGGTGGCGGGGATCGTGACCCTGCCGATGAACAAGGAGGCGACACGCATGTCGCGGCCGGACTTCCAAGGGCACACGGAGTTCATTGCCGGGCTGTGCGGCACCCGTGACTTCGCGATGATGTTGACGGTGGCGGAGTTGGCGGTGACCCACGTCAGCGCCCATGTGAGCCTGCGCGAGGCGATCGAGCGCGTGGAACCCGTGCGCATCCGCAAGGTGATCGACCTGACCCAGGAAGCTCTGTCCCGGTTCATCGAGCGTCCGCGGATCGCCGTGTGCGGGCTGAACCCGCATGCCGGTGAGAACCGTCTGTTCGGCGCCGAGGACGAGGAGATCATCCGGCCGACGATCGAGCGGGCGGCTGCTGACGGTCTCGACGTGTCGGGCCCGCATCCGGCGGACACGATCTTCCGTCAGGCGATTCACCTCGACCGCTACGACGCGGTCGTCTGCATGTACCACGACCAGGGCCACGCACCGATGAAGCTCTACGGCTTCGAGCGCGGCGTCAACGTGACGATCGGCCTGCCGATCGTGCGGACTTCCGTCGACCACGGCACGGCGTTCGACATCGCCTGGCAGGGGAAGGCGTTCACCGACTCGCTCGGCCACGCGCTGGACTACGCGTGGAAGCTAGCGGGTCGCGTCGGCTAGCAAGGAACTGGCCGGACACTGTGTGCGCCGGCGCCCCCGGCCGGCTGCCGACGAAGGCGGCCAGGCCAACGCGCCGGCCGTAGGCCGGCTCAGCTTGGTGGCCAGTTCCTTGCTGGCTACATTGATCGGACGGCTAGCAGCTCCTCGAGGCCACGCAGGTCGGCGGCGTTTCTCGTGTAGATGGGCAGGTCGTTGGCCAGCGCGACGGCGGCGATCAGGAAGTCGGCGAGGCGCCGGCGGCCGACGGGGCCCCGGCGCAGGAGTGCGGAGTAGATCCGGCCGTAGGCGCGGGCTGCCGCGTTGTCGAACGGCAGGGGGTCCCAAGTGCCGGCGGCCCACTGCAGGCGGTCCTGCCGGCGGGCTCGCTCCTCGTCGTCCTGGCCGGCCGCCAGGGGCCCCACCGTGAGCTCGGCCATCGTGATGGCTGAAACGGCGGACAGGTCCGGCAACTCCAACGGGTCGATCACGTCGTAGTCGATGATGACGGACGTATCCAGCAGGCCGTGGCTGTCGCCGGCGAGCGTCTGGCTCGCCTGGAGACCGGCCTGGTGCGTCGCCTGGTGGAGAGGCTGTACGGCGGTACTCATGTCCGGCGATTTCCGCCCTGCTGATCGTCCAGCCAGGGATCGATGACGGCGTCGATGTCGGCCCGGAACCGGCCTGCGTCGATTCTGGGAGCGGTTCGCACCGCCTCCCTGAGCACGGCACGGGATACGTAGCGGCGGGCGGCTATGGGCCGCAGTTCGGCCACCGGGGTTCCGTTTCGGGTGATCGTCATCGTCTGGCCTTCCTGAACGGCCCGGAGCACCTTGGCCGAGTCGTTGCGGAGCTGTCTTTGGGTGATCGTTCGCACGCGGCGGATCGTAGCAATTGTAGCGTTTTGTAGCAAGATGGTCCTTTCTGTAGAGTGCAGCTACAGACATAGACGTAGAAACCGACGGAGGTCTCGAATGAGCGGACGAGTACAGGTTCCGGTTGCGGTGGTGCTCCTCATGGCGGTGCTGGCGATTGCCTGTTCTCCCGGCGGGAACGGCGGTGAGCAGGAGGCCTCCGCGGACGCTTCACCGCCGAACATCGTCGTCATCCTGGCCGACGACCTCGGCTACGCGGACGTCTCGATTTACGGCGATCGCCTGCAGACGCCGAACATCGACCGCATCGGCCGGGAGGGGGCCGTGTTCACCCAGGGCTACGTGACGACGCCGGTGTGTTCGCCGGCGCGGGCCGCGCTGCTCACCGGCCGCTACCAGCAGCGTTACGGCTTCGAGTACAACGCCCGACAGGCGCCGGAAGTGCCGGACGTGGGACTCATCGCTGGTGAGCTGACGATCGCCGACCACCTGCGGGCGGCCGACTATGCCACCGGCATCGTCGGCAAGTGGCACCTCGGCTTCAAGGACGAGCACTACCCGACGAACCGCGGTTTCGACGAGTTCTACGGCCATCTCTCGGGCGCCACGCGCTTCATCAACCGCAGGACGGAAGGCGCCGTATCGATGTCGGCCGACGAGGAGTTCAGGAGCCGGCCGCCGGAAGACCCGCGCGCCGATCTGGTGGTCAGGGGCAGCGAGCCGCCCGCGCCGCCGGAGCGCCGGGCGGGCAACCTGATCCTGCGGGGGCCGGAAAAGACGGTGGTCGACGAGCCGGCCTACATCACGGACGTCTTCGGCGACGAGTCGGTCGACTTCATCCGCCGTCACGCCGATGAGCCGTTCTTTCTCTACTCGGCGTTCAACGCGCCGCACTCGCCGTTCCAGGTGACGGAGGAGTACTACGACCGGTTCCCCGACGAGGAGCACGAACTGCGGCGGATCTACTTCGGCATGATCGCCGCCCTCGACGACGCGGTCGGCCGCATCCTGGACGCCCTGGACGAGACGGGGATCGCCGACAACACGCTCGTCGTCTTCCTCTCGGACAACGGCTGTGCCGGTTACTTCCCCGGGCTGTGCTCCTGCGAGCCGCTCTCCGGCGGCAAGCTGACCTACTACGAGGGCGGCGTCCGCGTGCCGTACCTGCTGCGCTGGCCGGCGGCGGTCGCGGCGGGGACCACGATCGACGCGCCGGTGTCGACGCTCGACATCCTGCCGACCGCCCTGGCCGCCGCCGGAGGCGCGGCGCCCGCGGATCTCGAACTGGACGGACGCGACCTGATGCCGCTTCTCGACGGGTCGGCCGAGGCGACCGGCCACGGCCGCCTGGTCTGGCGGAACTACCCGACCGTCGCGGTCCGGAGCGGCGACTTGAAGCTGATCAAGCCGAACCAGGATGAGCCCGGTGGCTTCCTCTACGATCTGTCCACCGACGTTCGGGAGCAGACCGACCTCGCGACCGAGCGGCCGGAGGAGGTCGCCAACCTCGAAGCGGTCATCGAGGAGTGGCGTGCCATCACGGTGGAACCGGCCTGGACCCGGCGCCGCCCGGTCGTCTACTCGATCTGCAACATCGAGCCGATCGGCTTCGAAAACTGACGGGCACTGGTTCGCTGGAGCTCGGAGAGATTGCTACGCTTTCTTCGTTACAAGGGCTGGGTCCAGTTCAACGATGTGGTCGGCGATGCGTCGACCAGGGTACGCCGCTGCCGACGCCGACCAACGGGGAGGAGAACGAGGGAATGACGATCCGTTTCAACACGGTGTTCGGTTGGAAGTGCGGAACCGCTACGGCGCCGGCGGCGCTCGCGCTGGCGGTGGCGCTCGGAGTATGCGAACGCGCCGCGGGTCAGGACGTCGCGGAGAAGCAAGGCGAGCCAACGAGTTCCACCGTGGACGTGGATCCGGACTGGGAGATCGTCGAGGACTACCTTGAACGCCAGAAGGCCTGGACGGAGCAGGTTCGGCGAAAGGTGCTCGCCGGGGTTCCGGATGATCTCCTGTCTTCGGGCGTCGGCGAAAAGGCGAGCAGCCCGCAATCGCGGATCGTGGTGATACCCGCGTCGGGAGACGGTCTGCCGTCCCAGGCCGAGATGGTGGAAGCGCTGCGAGAGGCGACCGAGGGCCGGAACAGCGACGGCAGCCTGGACGCACAGCTCCTGGATGAGGGTTCACGCGCCCTCGTGGACGAACTCCTGCGAGCGGCGGCCGGCGGACAGGGTGACGTGAAGGTCATGAGTCTTCGGTCCACGGACGGGGAGTCGTCTCCTGGCGCCGGGGAGACCGCGGCCGATGGGCGGGATCGCCAGGGGCAGGCATCGCTCGACGGTGCTGCACCCGGCCAGTCGGAACCGCCGGACATCGGGCGTGCCGCCGCCGCGGCCGTGGCCATTCTGGAGCAGGGCGGGGCTCACGAGAAAACGGTCGAGGCGGCCGAGTTCCTGGTCAACCATGCGGCGTCGGCGTCGGAAAGTGGAGAGTACGCCTCCATCGGAACCAGAGCCCTTCTCGAGTTTGCGCCCGACCATCAGGGGTGGCGGTTCATGCTGCCGCGACTGCATACGGTGTCGCGTTTCGGACAGGACAGGGGCGCCGCGGCCGCGGCGGTCTTCGAGGTGTTGGCCACGGAGGCCGAGGATCCCGTGCTGCGTGCCGCGGGACGGTACTACGTCGCGGCCGGACGGATTCAGGCGGCCAACGACGGCGGTTTGCCGGAGGAGGAGCGCGCCGCCGAGCGTCAGGGTGCTCTCGACGCGGCTTCGGGCTTGAGCGCCGGAGTGGAGGGAGAGCTTCTCCTCGGCGGAGGCCTGACCCTCGCGGAAGCCGAGGCGGACCTCATCCGCAGCATCCGCCACGGGACCGTGGGCAGCAAGGTCCCGGACCTCGTCGGCAGCCGGCTGGACGGCGTAGAAGAGCGCCTTTCGGACTACCGGGGCCGCGTGGTCCTTCTCGACTTCTGGGCCACCTGGTGCCTGCCGTGCGTTGCCGCGTTGCCGCAGAAACGCCAGCTCGTTACCGACCTCCCCGCCGACCGATTCGCTTTGCTGTCGATCAGTGTCGATGCGGAACTCGAAACCGTGACCGGGTTCCTGGAAGACGAGCCCATGCCTTGGTCGAACTGGCATGTCGGCATGAGGAGCGACGTCACTCGGACCCTGAACGTCAACTCGTACCCCACCTACATTCTGCTCGACGAGCAGGGCGAGATAGTGGCGATAAGCCAGCAGCTTCCAGAGGACTTCGTGGCGCTGATCGAAGCGACGGTCGGGGGCGCCCCGGAGGCTTGAGCAGGTCGCGCATCGCCGCCGGGTCGGTTCGGGAGGCTCTTTCGCACGCCCCGCGGGGATAACTCCGGTTGTTGCTCGAGCCGTTGGGGCGTAGCCGGGTTCGGGTTATCGTGGAGGTTCTTCATGCGTAGCCGCCGTTCCTCATACACCCTGATCCTGTCTCTGGCCGCCGCGCTTGCGGCGCCGGCGGGGGGTTCCGCCCAGGATCTCGCCGACGCCATCGCCCAGGACTACCGGACCGAGCTGAAGTCGCTCTTCGAGCACTTCCACCGGAACCCCGAGCTTTCGTTCCTGGAGCACAAGACGGCCGCCCGCCTGGCGGACGAACTCCGCAAGTCCGGCGTCGACGTGACGGAAGGCATCGGCCGCACGGGGATCGTCGGCATGATGGAGAACGGCGAGGGACCGCTGGTGCTGGTGCGGGCCGACATGGACGGCCTGCCGGTGGCGGAGAAGTCGGAGCTTCCCTACGCCTCGACCGCAACCCAGGTCGACCTCTCGGGCGAGGAAGTGCCCGTCATGCATGCCTGCGGACACGACATGCACATCACGACGATGGTCGGCGTGGCGCGGCGGCTCGCCGCCATGCGCGAAGAGTGGTCGGGCACGGTCATGTTCGTCGGTCAGCCGGCGGAAGAGCGGATCATGGGCGCCCGGGAGATGATCGAGGACGGCCTGTACGAGCGCTTCGGCGTGCCGGACTACGCGCTGGCGCTTCACGTGTCGGCGGGCAGGCCGGCGGGGAAGATCGAGGTGCCGCCGGGCCTGCTCGCGTCGTCCTCGGACAGCGTCGACATCACGGTGTTCGGCGTCGGCGCGCACGGGGCGTCGCCGCACCGGGGCAAGGACCCGATCTACATCGCGGCGCAGCTCGTCGTCGCCCTCCAGGGCATCGTGAGCCGTGAACTCAACCCGCTCGATCCCGGCGTCGTGACGGTCGGCGCGATCCACGGCGGCTTCAAGCACAACGTGATCCCGGACCGGGTGGAACTGCAGCTCACGGTGCGGGCGAACCGGGAGGAGACGCGGGAGCAGTTGCTCTCGGCCATCGATCGGATCGCGGAGGGCGTAGGCAGGGCCGCTGGACTTCCGGCGTCGCTGTTGCCGAAGGTGGTGCGCACGAAGGAATCGACGCCGGTCACCATGAACGATGCGGAACTTGCGGCCCGGGTGCGGACCGCGATCGCCGCCGGCATGGGCGAGGACGTGTTCTTCACGGCGCCGCCCTCGGGCATGGGCGCCGAGGACTTCGCCTACTTCCTCCGGACGGAGCACAAGGTGCCCGGCACGTACTTCAACGTCGGCGGCACGGACCCTGCCGACCTGGAAGCGGAGGCGGCCGGCGGACCGCAGGTTGCCGGCCACCATTCGCCCTTCTTCCGGATCGAGCCCGAACCCTCGATTCGGACCGGGGTCGAGGCGATGACCCTGGCCGTCCTCGACCTGCTGCGTCCGTAGCGGTGCCCCGACCGGAAGGCCCCTTCGAACCGATCCCCGAGTCGGCGCTTCAGGAGGTGCTGGCCGAACTCGAACGCCTCTACCCGGACGCCGACTGCGAGCTGCGCCACGAGAACGCGCTGCAGCTCCTGATCGCGACGATCCTCTCGGCCCAGTCGACCGACGTGCGCGTGAACCAGGTCACCGAGACGCTGTTCGCGCGCTATCGCAGTGCGGAGGAGTTCGCGGGCGCCGACCCGGCGGTCTTCGAGCAGGAGATCCGCAGTACCGGCTTCTTTCGCCAGAAGACGAAGAGCGTGCTGGGCGCCGCGCGGAAGATCGTCGCTGACTTCGGCGGCGAAGTGCCGGACACGATAGAGGAACTGATCACGCTCCCCGGCGTGGCGCGCAAGACCGCGAACGTGGTGCTCGGCACCTGGTTCAGGAAGCCGGTGGGAGTCGTCGTGGATACACACATCGGTCGTCTCGCTCGCCGGCTGGGCATCACCCGTGAGACGGATCCGGTGAAGGTCGAGCGCGACCTGATGAACCGGTTGCCCCAGGACAGGTGGATCTTCATGGGCCACGCGATCATCTGGCATGGCCGGCGCGTCTGCTCCGCGCGCCGGCCCGATTGCGCGAACTGCACGCTGGCCGACTGGTGTCCGCGCAACGGCTTGGCCGACGTGTAGTCGGTAGTTGCCGGCTGAGCCGGTGCCGCTCACGCTGGTAGGCTGCCGCGAGTCCAGATGAGGGCGGCGAATCCAGTAGGTCCGGTGCTTCACTGCGCGCTCTTCTGCCTGGCGGTCGCGGCAGCGCTGATAGCCGGCCCGCCGCCGGAACCACCGCCGTTCTATGCGATTCAGAACGTGCGGGTCGAAGTCGGCGACGGTACCGTGCTCGATCGGGCGACCGTCGTCATCGAGGAAGGGACGATCACTGCCGTTGCCGCGGACGCGGCGATCCCGGCTCATGCCTGGGTCATCGACGGCGAGGGACTCACGGTCTACCCGGGGCTGATCGACGCGATGGGCAAGCTGCCGCAGCCGCGGCGGCCTCCCGGGGGCCCGGGAGCGGGCGCGGCGGGGCCGGCCGGCCAGCGGCGGCGGCCGGAGCCCGATCGAGCCCTGCCGCGCGGCCCGGAAGACCGCCCGTTGACCACTCCCTGGAAGCGGGCCGCCGATGACCTGGCGCTGGACGCGGAGGCGGTCGAGACCTGGCGCAAGGCGGGGTTCACTTCGATCGCGGCAACGCCGGGCGACGGGCTGTTCCCGGGCCGGCTGTCGCTGGTTCGGCTGGGCGCTCCCGGTCGCGATCCGGAACACCAGGTGGTCGCCCCCGAACTGGCCCAGATGGCAACGCTCAGCAGTGGCGGCGGCTTCGGCTCCTACCCCGGATCGCTGATGGGCAGGGTCGCCTACTTCCGGCAACTGCTGCTGGACGCGGCTCACTACGCCGCCACGGTCGCCGCCTATGAGGCCGATCCCGCAGGCTGGCGGCGGCCCGATTTCGATCGAACCCTGGCGCCCCTGGCGAGCGTCGCCTCGGGCGAGGGACGGATCCTCCTGCCGGGGTCGAGCTACGTCGAGATCGACCGGGCGCTCCGGCTCGGCGAAGAGCTCGGTCTCGACTTCACGCTCTACGGAGGCCAGGAGGGTTACCGGCGGGCCGACGAGCTCGCGGATGCCGGCGTGGCGGTGGTGGTCGACGTCGACTGGCCCGTGCCGCTGCCGGAGCGTGACCGGGATCCGGACGCTGACCGGCCGCTCCGCGAGATCCTCCACGAGCGGCTGGCGCCGACGACCCCGGCCGAACTGGCCGAGGCCGGCGTGCCGTTTGCCTTCAGTTCCGGCGGCGCGAACGGCGCCGACGACTTCCTGGCCGGCGTGCGCCGGGCGATCGGGGGCGGCCTCGAACCGGCCCGGGCGCTGGCGGCGCTGACCCGGGACGCGGCGGCGGTCCACGGCCTGGAGGACCGGATCGGCACGGTTGCCGCGGGAATGGCGGCGGACCTCGTGCTGGCCGACGGCTACCCCTGGGAGGAGTCGGTGCGGGTGCAGGCGGTGCTCATCGACGGCGTCCGGTACGCCGTGTCCGGCCGTGAAGAGGCCGGGGACGGCGGCGAGGAAGGCGGTGATGCCGAGACGGAGGGCGAAGGCGCTCAAGAAGCCGAGTTGGCCGAGGAGTCGGAGGAGGCGCGGCCGCGGGGACGCCGCGGTCCCGGTGGTCCGGGCGGCCGTCGCGACGGGTCGAGCGAGGCGCCCGCGCCGATGCGGCTGGCCGAGGTCGCGGAGAGGTACGCGGAAGTCGCCGGCGACGGGGTGGTCCCGATGACCGGTCCCTACCGCGAGGACGACGTGCTGGCGATCGTGGGCGGGACGGTGCTGACGATGGCCGGCGAGACGATCGAGAACGGCACGGTCGTTGTGCGGGAAGGTCGCATCGCCGAGGTCGGCAGCGGCGTCGGGCCGCCCCGGGACGCGCGTGTGATCGACGCCGGGGGCGGTTACGTCATCCCGGGCATCTTCGACGCCCACTCGCACATCTCGACCGCGGGAGGCGTCAACGAGGGCAGCCTGGCGGTGACTTCGATGGCGCGGATCGAGGACGTGGTCGATCCGACCGACATCGCGATCTACCGGGCGCTCGCCGGTGGGGTCACGACGGTGAACGTGCTTCACGGCAGCGCGAATCCGATCGGCGGCCAGAACCAACTGCTGAAGCTCCGCTGGGGCGAGAACGCGGACGGTCTGCGTTTCGAGGGCGTGCCTACGGGCATCAAGTTCGCGCTCGGCGAGAACCCGAAGCGGTCACGGTCCTTCGGCCCGGGGCCGCGCCGCTACCCGGCGACCCGGATGGGCGTTCTCGACGTCATCCGGGACGCGTTCACGCGGGCCGCGGAGTACCGGGACGCGTGGACGCGCCATCGCGAGGCGGAGGCCGCCGGCCGGCGCAGCCGGCCGCCCGCACGGGATCTGGAACTCGAGCCCCTGGTCGAGATTCTGGAGGGCGAGCGGCTGGTGCACGCCCACAGCTACCGGGCAGACGAGATCCTCCAGTTGCTGCGGCTGGCGGAGGAACTCGGATTCCGGATCGCCACGCTGCAGCACGTGCTGGAGGGCTACCGCGTGGCGGACGAGATCGCGGCCCACGGCGCCGGCGCCTCCACCTTCTCCGACTGGTGGGCTTACAAGGTCGAGGCCTACGAGGCGATTCCGCACAACGCGGCCCTGATGGCGGATCGCGGCGTCCTGGTCTCGGTCAACTCGGACGACGCGGAGGAGATGCGCCACCTGAACCACGAGGCGGCCAAGGCGGTCAGGTGGGGCGGCCTCTCCGACGATGAGGCCCTGGCCCTGGTCACGATCAATCCGGCCCGCCAATTCGGCATCGAGGACCGCATCGGTTCGATCGAGGTCGGCAAGGACGCCGATCTCGTGGTCTACGACCGGCATCCACTGAGTTCCTACGCGGTCGTCCAGACCACCCTGGTGGACGGCAAGGTCTACTTCGACCGCGAACTGGACCGGCGCCGGCGGGAGCAACTGGCTGCGCTCGAGCAGTCCTTGACCGAGCCCACGGGTGAGGACGGCGGAGACGAGCCATGATCCGTATGCGCGGAATCGTGCAGGCGGGATTGCTGGCGCTGGCCCTGACGGCCTTCGCCGCGCCGGCGGCGGCCCAGACGCTGGTGATCGAGGGCGGCACGGTGCATCCTGTTTCGGGCGCTTCCTACACCGGCACGGTCGTCGTGCGGGACGGCATGATCGAGGCGGCAGGTCCGGATGTCGCCGCGCCCCGGGACGTTGAAGTTCTGATCGACGCAAGCGGCCTTCACGTCTATCCCGGCCTGTTCAATGCCTGGACCACTCTCGGGCTGGTCGAGATCGACTCGGTTCCGGCGACGCTTGACCAGGCGGAACTGGGCGACACGCCGCATCTGCTGGCGGTCGAGGGGGTTCATCCCGCGAGCGAGATCATTCCGGTGACCAGGGAGAACGGCATCACGCACGCGTTGACCGCGCCCAGCGGCGGACCCTGGGCGGGCCAGGCGTCGGTCATCCTGCTCGACGGCTGGACGGTGGAGGAGATGGAAGTCGAGAAGAGCGTCGGCGTGGTGCTCGAATGGCCGAGCCTCGAGACCCGCGAGTTCGACTTCTCGACCTTCAGCGTTCGGGAGAAGAAGTTCTCCGAGGCGAAGCGGGACTACGACCGGACCGTGGACGAACTCGACGACTGGATCGAGGCGGCGCGCCAGTACGACCATGCGCGTTCGAACGCCGGGGCCGGAACGGCGGTGGAGCAGGACCACGCCCTCGACGCGGTCGCGCGGGTGGTTCGGGGCGAACTGCCGCTGGTGGTCGTCGCCGATCGGGCCCGGGCTATCCGTGACGCCGTGGCGTTCGCGGAAAAGCACGGTCTGCGGCTCGTGCTGGCTTCGGGACGCGATGCGGCGAAGGAGGCGGACCTGCTCGCCGAGAAGAAGGTGCCGGTCATCCTGAACTCGGTTCAGGCGCTGCCGGCCGAGGAGGACGACCCGTACGACGGCCCCTTCGCCGCGCCTGGCGAACTCCATCGCGCCGGCGTTGCGATCGCTTTCGGCACCTTCGACGCGTCGAACGCGCGGGCCCTGCCGTACGAGGCCGCGACCGCGGTCGCTTTCGGCCTCGACGCCGATGCGGCGCTTCGGGCTCTGACGCTGGGCGCGGCGGAGATCCTGGGGCTTGACGATCGCCTGGGCTCGATCGATCCGGGCAAGTGGGCGAACCTGATCGTCACCGACGGTGACCCGCTGGAGGTGCGGACCGCGGTCCGCCACGTGATCGTCCGCGGTCGCGACGTCGACCTCTCGAACCGACACAGCCGGTCGTACGAGCTGTACCGCGGGCGCCCGGCGCCCCGGTAGCCGCGGCGCGCGGCCGGGCGCTCTACCCTTCCGGGCTGGATTCGGCCTGCTGCTCCTGCGCCTGGAGCATCTCGATGACACGTTGCGTCAGGTCGACGCGGGCGCTGGCGTGGAGCACGCCGCCGATGCTGGCGTTGAGGATCAGGTCGTAGCCGTTCTCGTCGATCAACTGCTGAACGATCGGACGCAGGCGCTCGTTGATCTGCTGCAGCGTCTCTTCCTGGCGCTTCGCCGCGCGGCGCTCGGCATCGTTGGCGAGGCGCTGGGACTCGCGTTGCAGGTCTTCGATCTGGTGCTGGATGCTTCGCAACTCGTCCGGCCCCTTGCCGGCGGCGCTCTGGCGCAGCGCCTCGACGCGGCCGGCGTTTGCTTCCAGGGCGGTCCGCGTCTCCGTCTCGATCTGCTGGAGGAACTCCGCGAGCGCTTTCCCCTCACGAGCCTCGGCGACGACCAGTTCGACGTTGATCGAGGCGACGCGGGTTGCCTCCTGGGCGTGAAGCGCGGGCGAAACGGTGGCCGCCAGGAGGGCAGCGAGCGAACAGACGATGAGGCGGCGACTGGTCATTTGGTCTCTCCACCGGGGGTGTAGATCGGCATCGGGAACGGCGTCACTTTCCGGCTCTCCGGGCGGTCGAGGTCGCGGATCCGGGCGGTCCCCTGCTTGGTGACCTGGTCGATGCGCAGGACGGAGTGCATGGGCAGGTACGTCCGCTGGACGCCCTTGAACTCGCGCTGGAGCCGTTCCTCCGAGGGGTCGACGACGACCTGGGTCCTCTCCCCGAAGACGAGTTCGCCGATCTCGACGAAGCCGAGCAGGCCGCCCTGGGAGACCGAGCGGGCGTAGACCTCGTAGATCTCGCCCTGGCTCAGGAAGGTCACCCGGTAGATCAGGTCGTCGGACACGGGCTACTTGGGCTGCTGGAGTTTGGCGAACGCGGCGGCCATCACGTTCAGGCCGCTCGATTCCTTCTGGCGCTGGCGGTACTTCTTGTAGTCCGTCTTGGTGCCGCCGAGTTGCGATCCGGGTGGCGCCAGACCCAGGCGGCGGCGCTTCCGGTCGATGCTCTCGATCATTACCTTGAGATCGCGACCGGGGTGATACGCGCGCCGGGCCAGGTTTCCGTCGGCCCCCTTCACCGCCGACATCGGCAGGAGCCCGGTGAGCCCGGGCTCGAGCTCCACGAAGATGCCGAAACGCGACACCTGCTCCACCTTGCCTTCGACCTCGGCGCCCTCGACGTATTGCTTGCCGAGGTTCTTCCAGGGGTCGCTTGCGGGTACCTCGCGCAGCGAGAGGGCGATCCGTCGCCGTCTGGGGGCGACTTCGACCACCCAGCCCTCGATCTCCTCGCCGACGGCGAACTCCGGCGCGCTCATCGACTTGCCGATGGGAAGCTGGGAAGTGTGGACAAGGCCGTCGAGGCCGGGCGCCAGCTCCACGAAGAGACCGAACTCGCTGTGCCGGACCACCTTGCCCTTGAACTGTTCGCCGGCGGTGAAGCTCTTCGCCGTCTCCTTCCAGGGGTCGGCTTCCAGCGCCTTCATGGACAGCGAGATGCGGGAGCTGCGTTTGCCGTTCTTCTTCTCGACCTTGGTCACCACGGCTTCCACGCGCTGCCCGACCTTCAACAGGTCGCCGGGTTCTCCCGACCGCGTCCGGGAGATCTGGGTCCGGTGAACGAGGCCGCCGACTCCGCCGCCGAGATCGACGAAGGCGCCGAAGTCGGTCACCGAGGTCACCTTGCCGCTGACGGGCTCGCGGGATTCCTGCTTGGCGCGAATCTCGTCGAGCGCGCGCTTGCGCTCGTTGCGGATCGCCGGTCGCCGGGTCAGCACGATCCGCCGCCCCGCCTCTTTGATCTCGAGAACGTGGAAGGTGTACGTGTTGTTCACGTACTGCGCCGGCGGCTTGGGGCGGTTGCCGAGTTCCATCAGCGATCGCGGACAGAACGTCGTGACGCCTTCCGAGACGATGTGGAAACCGCCCTTGTTCCAGCCGATGACCTTGCCCTCGACGGGGTTCTTCGCTTCGAGGGCGGCTGCGAAGGGAACGGCGGACGGCGCCAGTGGAGCTGGCTCTTCGACGGCCGCTTCTGCCGCAGCCGGCGGCTGCGCTTCGACCGGGGTCTCAGCAGTCGGCTGTTCCGCGGTCTCGGCTTCGACGGTTGGCGGCACCTCGACTTCGGCTCCAGACTGCGGCTGCTCTCCCGCCTCGGCCTCGGTGGTCGGCTGTTCTTCCGCTTCGGCGGCGGGAGCGGTTTCCGCGTCGGGCTCGCCCTGCACCTCTGTCGCGGCTGCTTCGGTCAACGCTGTTTCAGGTTCGACGGGAGGCGTCTCTTCCGCCGTTGCCGCCACGGTTTTCGCGGGAGCGGCCTCAACGGGCGCGGCTTCCACGGCAGCCTCATCCTCCGACGGCGGCTGAGCGAGCGCGTGATCGTTCGTCTCAGTCATGGTGAGGAGGAGAGGAAGGGGCCGCAGCTTCGGGGCGCGGCGGCGGCGTTCGGCCGAACGGCGATTGTAGCACCGCGACCAAAGAGAAGGGCCCTGCCGAAGCAGGGCCCTTGAGTCGTGGGTCCGGGAGACCGGGTCAGGCGATGTCGATCTTCCTCGCCTTCGCCTCCTCGGCCTTGGGGATGGTGATGTTCAGCACCCCGTTCTCGAACTCGGCGCCGACTGCCGCGACGTCAACGTCGCTCGGCAGGTTGAAGCGCCGCACGAAGCGACCGTAGACGCGCTCGACCCGGTCGGCGGTCGCGCCCTCGTGGCTGGCCTGGCGCTCGCCCGACAGCGTGAGGGTGTGGTCCTCGACCGTGAGGTCGATGTCGGCCTTGGTCAGACCGGGGACATCGACGGCGAGGGTGTAGGCCTCGTCGGTCTGGGTGAGGTCCGCGGCCGGCCACCAGGTCATGGCGGCCGACTCGGCCCCGTCGTGGCCGGCCACGCGGCTCAGGACGGGCGAGAAGAAGTCGTCGAGCATCGCCTTGCCGAAGAGCGGCTCGAAGGCCCCGATCAGGGGACGGTGGCGAATCAGGCTACGGGTCATGGTCAAGTCCTCCTTGAGTTGATTCGTTCGATCCAGGCGTCGGCGCAGGTTCGGCTGCCGACGACTCAGGATTATGAGTCAAGGAGAAGCAGATGTCAACTATCTGATCGCAGACGAGTCAGGTTTCGGTTCGGCAGCGTGACGCCGGTGACGGCGCCCAGCGTGGGGCCGATCTCGGCGTGGAGGACGAGGTCGGCGATGCCGTCGAGGTCGGTGGCCTCGCGGTTCAGGATGACGAGCCTGCCGCCGGCCTGCTTCGCCAGCGCCGGGAAACCGGCCGCGGGATAGACGACGAGCGAGCTCCCGATGGCGAGGAAGAGGTCCGCGGCCAGCGTCGCTTCATGGGCGCGCCGCATCGCCTCTTCCGGCATCGCCTGGCCGAAGGAGATCGTGGCCGTCTTGATGATTCCGCCGCATGCGTCGCCGGCCAGGTTCTGTCGCGTGCAGACGGGCAGTTCCTCCCGCTCCCTGAAGGCGGCGACGATGGGCCCCAGCTCGTAGCGCTTGCGGCACTCGAGGCACGCCGCGTAGGTGGCGTTGCCGTGGAGTTCGATCACTTCGTCGTCGGGGATGCCCGACTCCTGGTGCAGGCCGTCCACGTTCTGCGTGATCACTGCCAGGAGCTTGCCCTGGCGCCGGAGTTCGGCCAGGGCCAGGTGACCGCGGTTCGGTTTCGCCTGGCCGATCGTGCGGTCGCTGCCGCTCTTGCGCCGCCAGGACTCGCGCCGCGCGTCTTCCGAGGCCATGAACTCGCTGAAGTCGATCGGCCGGTACTTCGTCCAGATTCCCCCCGGGCTCCGGAAGTCGGGGATGCCGGATTCCGTGCTGATTCCCGCTCCCGTGAAGGCGACGATTCGGGACGCTTCTTCGATCAGGCGTTCGAGCTCCTGCGCTTGGCTCATTCGTGTCTCCAGGTTTTGTCGACCGGCTCGGAGAGTCTACGGGTCGTTCTCTACCGACCGGTCGGTCTGTTACACTGCCCGCCTGCCCATTGCGAACTGGGCCCGCCATCAAGCTGGATAAAGCCGGCCACGCCGGAGGATAGAGGGTCAGTATGTCTTTCCACGCCTTTTCCGGGACCGACACCTACCTTGCATCGCCCGAGCTGAGGGACTCGGTCAATGTCGCCTCGGCTCTCGAGAAGCCGCTCCTGGTGCGGGGTGAACCCGGCACCGGCAAGACGGTGCTCGCCGAGGCGATCGCCGAGAACCTGGTCATGCCGCTCCTGACCTGGAACATCAAGTCGACGAGCAAGGCCCAGGAGGGCCTCTACGTCTACGACACGGTGCAGCGGCTCAACGACGCCCGCTTCGGCGACAAGGACATCACCGACATCTCCCAGTACATCAAGTACGGCCCCCTCGGCCAGTCCTTCCTCGCCGACCAGCGGGTGGTGCTGCTGATCGACGAGATCGACAAGGCGGACATGGAGTTCCCGAACGACCTGCTGCACGAGCTGGACCGGATGAGCTTCTTCGTCCACGAGACGGGCAAGCAGCACGAGGCGAAGCTCCGTCCGATCGTGGTCATCACGTCGAACAACGAGAAGGAACTGCCGGACGCCTTCCTGCGCCGCTGCGTGTTCCACTACATCGCCTTCCCGGACAAGGCGGAGATGGAGGACATCATCCGTGTCCACCACCCGGACGTCGAAGCCGAACTCCTGCGGCAGGTTCTGCTTCGGTTCTACTGGCTCCGCGACTTGCCCGAGTTGCGCAAGAAGCCGTCGACCAGCGAGCTGATCGACTGGATCGCCGCGCTGCGCCGCGGCGGTGTGAGCACGGAGTCGATCGAGAGTGAGCTACCCTTCCTGGGAGTCCTCATGAAGCGGGAGAACGACCTGGAAGCGGTCATGGCCGCTCATCGTCGCGGCCGCGTCAACTGACCCCGTCCACGAGGCTTGACCAGGGGCCGAACCGATGTTCGTCGACTTCTTCTACCACCTGAGGGGCTACGGCCTGAAGGTGACGATCACCGAGTGGCTGTCCCTGATGAAGGCGCTGGCGATCGGCCACAGCCGGGCGGACCTGCACGTCTTCTACAATCTGGCCCGTTGCCTGATGGTCAAGCGGGAGGCGGACTTCGACAACTACGACCGCGCCTTCGCCTCGTTCTTCATGGGCGTCGAGAACCACTTCGACATCAGCGACGAGCTGCTGGAGTGGCTGTCCAAGCCGGAGCTGCCTCGCGAGCTGACCGACGAAGAGCGGGCGAAGCTCGAGGCGCTCGACCTGGACGAACTCCGCGAGCGCTTCAAGGAACTGCTCGACGAGCAGAAGGAGCGCCACGACGGCGGCAATCGCTGGATCGGGACGGGCGGCATGTCGCCCTTCGGCCACGGCGGCGAGCACCCGACGGGGGTTCGCATCGGCGGCGCCGGCGGCGGCCGTTCGGCGGTTCAGGTGGCGACCGACCGCCGCTTCCGCAACCTGCGCTCGGACCGCATCCTGGATACCCGGCAGATCGGGCTGGCGCTGCGCCGGCTGCGCAAGCTGGACAAGGACGAGGGGCCCGAGGAACTCGACATCGATGAGACGATCGACAGCAGCGCCCGCAATGCCGGTGAGATCGACCTCGTGTTCCGGCCGCCCAAGCGCAACCGGATCAAACTGCTGCTGCTGATCGACGTTGGCGGCTCGATGGACCCGCACACCCTGCTCTGCGAGCGGCTGTTCTCCGCCGCGCACAAGGCGAACCACTTCAAGAAGTTCGAGTTCAAGTTCTTCCACAACTGCGTGTACGAGAACCTGTACACGGACATCAGCCGCTGGAAGGGCGAACCGACTTCCCGGATCCTGAAGCGCCTGGACCACACCTGGTCGGTCTGCCTGGTCGGGGACGCCTGGATGAGTCCGTACGAACTGACCCACACCGGCGGCGCGATCGACTACTACCACACGAACCAGGTCACCGGCCTCGACTGGCTCCGCAAGTTCCGCGACCGCTGTCCGAACTCGATCTGGCTCAACCCGGAACCCCGGCGCATCTGGAACGCACCGACCATTCACCTGATCCGGCAGGTCTTTCCGATGTTCGAGCTGACCATCGACGGTCTGACCGAGGGCATCGACGTGCTGCGCGGCATCCGGCCGAATCGCGCTCTGGCCGCCTGAGCCGGGCGACGCCTCGCGGCCGCGGCGCCGCGATGCCGGAATGACGGGCGGATCCGAGGGGTTACACTGTCCCGATGGACGACAAGCCCACCGGCGGGGACCGGCCTGAGGAGACGTCGCCGGAGGAGCACGAGCCGGAAGCGATCCAACCGGACGTTGGCGGCCCGCGCTTCGATCTTCCCCTGGACCTGAGCAGGGAGGGGGGCGTTCCTCCCGAAGAGGAGCCTGCCGAACGCTCCGGCACGGTGGCGGTCATCGTCATCGCGGCCTTGATCGCGGTCGGCGCGGGCGTCGTTCTCTGGTGGTGGTACACCAGTCGCGGGGCTGGTGCGAACGGCGAAGGTGCGGCGGAGGCCCCGGCCGCCGCCGTCGATGCGGCGGCGCCCGAACCGGCGGCCGAACCCGAACCGCTCGTCGAACCGGCCGCGCCGGCGCCCGAACCTCCGCCGGACCTGGACGGGAGCGACTCCCTGGTTCGCGAGATCGTCGGCGGTCTGTCCCGGCATGCGGAGTGGCTCGCCTGGCTCGCGCCCGAGGAGCTGGCGATCAGCTTCGTGCGGTCGGTAGGCGCCGTCGCCTACGACGAGCCGCCCCAGAACGGCCTGGAGCCGCTGCGGCCCGAGGACGGCTTCAGCGTCGTCCGGCGCGGGCAGCGCTTCTATCCGGCGGAGACGAGCTACCGGCGCTACGATCTCGCGGTTGAAGTGCTCGATTCGATCGACGTCGCCGGCGCGGCCGGTGCCTACGAGCGGCTCGAACCGTTGCTGGAGCGCGCGCACGATGAACTTGGCTACCCGAACGAGTTCGGCGACACGCTCGAGCTCGCTGTGACCAAGCTGTTGGCGACGCCGATTCCGGACGGGCCGCCCGAACTCCGGCTGCGGGTGATCAGCTTCGAGTACGTCGATCCGGCACTCGAAAGCCTGAGCCCGGCGCAGAAGCTGCTTTTGCGACTCGGGCCGGAGAACGGCGAGCGGGTCCGGTCCAAGGTCAGGGAGCTGTACGGGGCGCTGGAGTAGCGCGGCTCAGGACCTGGCGCTGAGCTTCGGCATACCGGGGCAGCATCGCGTCATAGATCGCCGCCGCTTCCGGCCGTGGTTCGGCGGAAGGGCCGGCCTCTCCGGCGGGTGGCAGGGGAGACAGCCGGCGGCCGGTGGCGCGCAGAGCGGCGCCGAGGGCGGCGCCGTCCGACACCTCGAGGCTCTCCACGCGGCAGCCGAGAACATCGGCCGCGATCTGCAGGAGTTCGCGGTTCCGCGAGCCGCCACCCGTGGCGACGATTCTCGTCGGCCGGGTCGCCATCCATTCGGAGTTGAGCCGCATCGACAGGAACTGGCCCTCGACCACTGCCCGGCAGTTGCGGGCCGCGTGCTCCGAATCGTCGCGGAGGCCACCCAGCCGGTGCACGCGGGGCGTCGGCACCCGCGGCACGATCTCGGGTTCGAACCAGGGCAGCATCATGAGCCCATCGTTGCCCGGCGGCGTTGCCCGCAGCGCGGCGTCGAAGCCCGGCCAGTCGAATCCGAAGCGGTCGCGGACGGCCTCGCGTGCGAGCGAGCCGTTGCGGAAGCAGATCAGGCTCATCGGGTGCCCGCTCGGCGCGATGAACACATGGCCGTTCGCCTCCGGGTCGACAACGACTTCCCGCAGGAGGCCGAAGTAGGTGTCGCTCGTGCCCAGACTGAGCACCGCCTCGCCCGGCTCGCGGACGCCGACGCCGACGAGGGAGCAGGGGTTGTCGCCCGAGCCGGCGACGACCTGGGCCGAGGCCGGCAGGCCGTAGCGCGAGACGAAACAGGGAGCGATGCGGCCGACTACCGTCCACGGTGGACAGGGCCGGGCCAGCCTGCGGTCGAGACCCTCGGCGGTCGCGATCATCGCGGCCTCGGACCACTCCCGCCGCCGGAGGTCGAGCAGGTTCATCCCGGAGCCATCGCCGTGGTCGATCGGAGCCAGCCTTCCGGCCAGCACCGAAGTGACGAACGAGCTGACCAGGCATACGTGGGCCGTATCGGCCCATGCTTTCGGCTCGGTTCGGGCGAAGCGGCGGATCTGGGGGCCGGTGAAGCGCTCGAAGGTGTCGCTGCCGGTCAGTTCCGCGGTTCCCGCGGCGCCGCCGAGTTGCCGCCGGATCTCGGCGCATTCCCGCGTGGTTGATGAATCGGTCCAGATCGGCGCTTCGCTGCAGGACAGGACGGGCTCGATCTGCTCGCCGAGCCTCCGCTCCGGGCTCAGGGACTGAAGGACAACCTCGGCTCCTCGTCGGAGGTAGACGGAACCGTGCTGCTGGCCGGACACCGATACGCCGCGGACTTCGCGGCAGGCTTCGGCGCCCAACTTCTCGAATGCCAGATCCAGGGCGTCGAGCCACATTCGCGGCGGCACTCGGCCGACTGCCGGATCGTCGTTCGGCAGCTGACCGTTGACGGTGCCGTACCCCGGCAGCTCCGAGTCGTAGTGGACTCCGACCCTGGAGGTGATGCGGACGGCCCGATCCTCTTGTTCGCCACCCCGCATCGGCGCCTCGACCAGGATGGCCGTCAGGCTCTGGGTGCCGACATCGATTCCGAGGTAGAAGGCGCCGCCGCTCACTCGATGCGGGTGCTGTACAGGTAGTCGTTCAGGATGCTCTCGAGCTCTTCCTGGCGGCCGCTCGTCTTGGGCGGTTCGCCGAGGCTGCCGGCCCACTGTTCCAGTTCCTCGAGAGTCGTATCGCCGGCGAGCGCCTTGCGTCCCAGGCCGCGGCGGTAGCCGGCGTAGCGTTGCCGGATCCGCTTGCCGGCGAGGCCGAGCACGCCGTCCTTCCGGATGCGTTCGACGATCAGCAGCGCCCTGGCGAAGATGTCCATCGAGGCGACGTGGGCGTAGAACAGGTCCACGGTGTCGAAGGAGCCGCGCCGCACCTTGGCGTCGAAGTTCAGACCGCCCCAGCGCAGGCCGCCCTGGCCGCGGATGATGAGCAGCGCCAGGACGCACTCGCGCAGGCTCATCGCGAAGTTGTCCGTGTCCCAGCCAACGCCCTCGAGGCCGCGGTTGATGTCGACGCTGCCGAGCATGCGGGCGCCCGCCGCGGTCGCCAGCTCGTGCTCGAACGAATGGGTGGCCAGGGTCGCGTGGTTCGCCTCCACGTTCAGCAGGAAGTCGTCCGTCAGGTCGAACTCGCGAAGGAAGTTCAGGCAGTGGCCGCAGTCGAAGTCGTACTGGTGGACCGACGGCTCCTTCGCCTTGGGCTCGAGGAAGAACTTGCCCTTGAAGCCCTGGCGGCGCGCGTAGTCGACGGCGAGGCGCAGGAAGGCGGCCATCTGTTCCCGCTCGCGGCGCATGTCCGTGTTGATCAGCGAGGTGTAGCCCTCGCGGCCGCCCCAGAACACGTAGCCGGTACCTCCGAGTGCGATCGTCGCGTCGATCGCGCGGCGCACCTGGGCGGCGGCATGGGCGAAGACGCGCGGGTCGGGGTTGGTCGCCGCGCCGTGGGTGTAGCGCGGGTGGCCGAAGAGGTTGGCGGTGCCCCAGAGCAGCTTGACGCCGGTCTCCCGCTGCCGGATCCTGGCGAGCTGGACGATCTCCTCGAGGTACTCGTTGCTCTCGGCGATCGAACGGCCTTCCGGGGCGATGTCCCGGTCGTGGAAGCAGTAGTAGCGCACCCCGAGCTTGGTGAAGAACTCGAACGCCGCGTTCAGGGTGCGGACGGCGACCTCGATCTCCGTCGGCGCGTGGTTCCAGGGCCGGTCGTACACGGGATCCGGCCCGAAGGGGTCCTGGCCGCCGCCCTTGAAGGTGTGCCAGTAGGCGACGGCGAACTTCAGGTGCCGCTCCATCGTCCGGTTGCCGACCTTCCGGTCGCGGTCGTAGTACTTGAACGCCAGCGGTTCGCGGCTGTCCGGCCCGTGGAAGGGGATCGGCTTGGTGACCTCGGGGAAGAAGGGCGTCATCTTTGGGGATCGCTCCGCGCTTTGGTCAGTTGTCTTCGAAGGCGGCGTCGAAGGCGATCGCGGAGGGGGCAAAGTCGAGCGCCCTGACGAAGTCGGCCGCCTCGGCGGCGCCGTGCTCGCGGTCCATGCCGGAGTCCTCCCATTCGACCGAGAGCGGACCGTCGTAGCCGATGTCGTTCAGCGCCCGGATGATCTCTTCGAAGTCCACCGAGCCGCGGCCGGGTGAGCGGAAGTCCCAGAACCGGCGGTGGTCGCCGAAACCGGTGTGACCTCCGAACACTCCGCACGGCTTCGGCTGATCGGACCACCAGACGTCCTTGATGTGGACGTGGAAGATCCGGTCGGCGAAGCGGCGGATGAAGTCGACGTAGTCGACGCCCTGGTAGCCGAGGTGACTCGGGTCGTAGTTGAAGCCGAACGCGGGGTGGCCTCCCAGGGCCTCGATGGCGCGCTCGGCGCTCACCGAATCGAAGGCGATCTCGGTCGGGTGGACCTCCAGGCCGAAGCGCACGCCGAGTTCCCGGTAGGCGTCGAGGATCGGCGTCCAGCGGGCGACGAAGTCGGCGAAGCCGTCGTCGATCAGCGAAGGCGGCACCGGCGGGAAGGAGTAGAGCAGGTGCCAGATCGAGCTGCCGGTGAAGCCGTTGACGACGGAGAGGCCCAGGGCCTTCGCGGCTTCTCCGGTGCGGATCATCTCGTCGGCAGCACGTTTGCGAACGTCTTCCGGATCGCCGTCGCCCCAGACGTGGGGCGGCAGGATCGCCTCGTGGCGGGCGTCGATCCGGTCGCAGACCGCCTGGCCGACCAGGTGGTTGCTGATCGCGTGGAGTTCGAGGCCGTGCTGCTCGAGCAGTTCGCGCCGCGACGCCGCGTAGCCGGCGTCGCAGCGGTCCGCTTCCACGTGGTCGCCCCAGCAGGCGAGCTCCACGCCGTCGTAGCCGAGGTTTCGCGCCAGGGGGCAGAGCTCGGCCAGAGGCAGGTCGGCCCACTGGCCGGTGAAGAGCGTTACGGGTCGGGCCACGGTGAGTCTCCTACGGCTTGCTGTGTCTGTCTGCGTTGTCGGCGCGTTCGTTGATCAGGCAGGCATCCTGAGCCACTTCTCGTCGCTCTCGCTGCTCGCGACGACCGTCTCGATGAACTGCATCCCGCGCAGGCCGTCGTACACGGTGGGGAAGTCGAGCATCGTCGCGTCGGGTTCTTTGCCGCGGCGCCGGCACTCGACGGTCATCGCGAAGTTCCGGTACAGGTTGGCGAAGGCCTCCAGGAAGCCCTCGGGATGGCCGGCGGGCAGGCGGGTGTGGGCCGCCGCGTCGTCGGAAAGTCCCTGGCCGGAGGTGCGCAGGATCTCGCGCGGCCGGTCGAGCCACTTGAGGATCAGCGTGTTCGGTTCCTCCTGGCGCCACTCCAGGCCACCTGACTCGCCGTAGACCCGGATGGCCAGAGCGTTCTCCTCGTCGATCGAGATCTGGGACGCGTAGAGGACGCCGCGGGCGCCGTTGTCGAAGCGCAGCAGGACGTTGCCGTCGTCTTCGAGGGGCCTGCCGTCGACGAATGTGGTCAGGTCGGCGCACAGTGCGTCGATCCGCAGCCCGGTGATCGCCTCGGCCAGGTTCTCGGCGTGGGTGCCGATGTCGCCGATGCAGCAACTGATGCCGGCGCGTTCCGGGTCCGTGCGCCAGTCCGCCTGCTTCTGGCCTTCGGACTCGAGCCTGGTGGCGAGCCAGCCCTGTGGATACTCGACGACGATCTTCCGTATCTCGCCGAGCTGGCCGCTACGGACCCGGTGGCGGGCTTCCTTGACCATCGGGTAGCCGGTGTAGTTATGGGTCAGGCCGAAGATCAGGCCGGTCCGCTCGACGAGCTCGACCAGGACCTCGGCCTCGGCCGCCGACTTGGTCATCGGCTTGTCGCTCATCACGTGGAAGCCGGCCTCGAGCGCCGCCCTGGCGACCGGGAAGTGCATGTGGTTGGGGGTGACGATGGAAACGAAGTCCATCCGCTCGTCCTGGTCCAGGGCGGCCTCGCCCTGCATCATCTCCTGGTAGGTGCCGTAGCACCGTTGGGGCGGCAGGAAGAGTTCGGCGCCGGACGCGCGCGAGCGTTCCGGATCCGAACTGAAGGCGCCGCAGGCAAGTTCGATCAGCCCGTCGAGGCCCGCCGCCATACGGTGGACGGCGCCGATGAAGGCGCCTTGGCCGCCGCCGACCATTCCCATGCGGATCTTCCGTTCCATCGCGCGCTCCCCGTTCGTGCGATCCGGGAGCGTACCGCAAAGGAAGGCGCGTTTGGCGCTACTCGGCCGACGCCAACTGGGCCCCTTCTTCGATCGCGTACAGCTCCGAGCGGGTCGCCACGTAGAGGACGCCGTCCTTGGCGAAGGGCGTCGTGTAGACCGCCCCCTCCATGAACACTTCGTTGATCAGGTTCTCTTCGCGAC
>JAPOXA010000059.1 GCA_026707325.1 Acidobacteriota bacterium
GGCAGATGCTCCACGCCTCGTTCGCCAACACCTCGTCGGACCTGCGCATCTCGCTTACTTTCGGCTTCCACCGCCGGAAGTCGGTGGAGGGACAGAAGACTGCGCTCGCCCTCGAACCCGACGACAGCGTCTACGACGCCCAGCGCATCTTCGATCGCTCGTCCGTGATCGCCGTGGCGATCGACGCCCGCCGTCAGTACCGGCCCGATGAGCGGCCGTTCGTCTACGAGCCCTTCGCCGGTCTCGAGGACGACTTCCGCTTCAACGACGAGACGTTCGAGCGCGTGATCCGGGACTACAATCTGAACGATCTGGCGATCTAGGGAGGAGGAAGCGATGTTGAAGACGATCGTGATCTACGTTGTGGGATGCGTACTGCTGCTAGGCGGCGTAGCACTCATGGTGGGAACGGGCTACATTGCCGTATCACTAGGAGTGGAGAGCCCCGTGCCGGCGATCGGTGGGAGCGACTTGACAGCCTTCATGGAGTTCTTCCGGCAGCTTACGTTCATTCGCATGTTCGCAGTAGCCGCGATCGGCTTCTCGGCCATCTGCTTCTGGGCCGGAAGTCAGCTCACGCCGGCTCAGCAGACTTCTTTCCTGGGCCTCCTGGTTGGGGTCTTCGCGGTGATGGGCGCGATGGCGGTCGCGCAGCAGGTCGCCATTTGGAATCGTGGAACCGGATGGGCCCTCGTGGGAGTCCTGTGTGCTCTGCTGCTCACGAGCCTTGCCGCTGTCGTCTACGAGAAGGCCACGAGGCGCCGTCTGGCAAGCGCCTGAACCAAACGGGCGATCTAGCCGTCCGCCGCGACGTAGTCGACGAGGCCGTTCAGCATCTCGTCCGAGGATTCCAGGCCCCAGGTGACGTCGACCGTCGGGTCGGGGTTCTCGGGGTTGCCGGCCGAATTGTCGAAGGAGGCCTTGACATGGACTCGCGTCCCGGCGGGTAGCCGGATCGGCTCGGCCAACTGGTAGGTAGTCTGCCAGTGGAAGTCGTAGTGGCTGACCCCGAGCAGGTCCCTGGTGCTGCCGTCAGGAAGCTCCGCGCTGAAGAACATGGACTTTCCACGGTAGTGCATGTGCGGCGTGAACGCGTGAAGCAGGACGTCTTCCTCGAACACACGGCTCGCCTCCGCTTCGTAGTTCGGGTCGCCCGCCGGGATCTTGATGCCGGCGTTCCAGACCGGCAGCGTGACCAGTTCCTTCTCGACTTCCTCCGGTTCGGCGAACCAGAGACCGATGCGGGTCCTGTCGGTCGCCGCCTCGCCCCTCGGGTGGTAGTGGAAGTCGCCGATCATCTTGCGGCCCTTCTGCAGCAGCCGGGCGGACCCCGCCGGGAACTGGTAGGGCTTGGCGCCCGCCGTCCAGGCCGCCATCCAGCTTTCCTGGTAGGCCGCGCCTTCGGCGGCTCGCCAGAGAATGAAGTGATGGAGCACCTTGCGGTCTCCCGGCTGAATCTCGATCGCGCGGATCCAGCGATCCTCCTCGAAGCCGGTCGTGATGGGCACGTCCCGAAACTCGTCCTGTCCGGCCGGTGCCACCTCGTAGGGATCGAACTCAAGCACCCAGTCCGGTTCGCCGAACGTCCACTCACCCGTGGCCTTCGGCTGCTCGTAGGCCGGTTCGTCGCCTTCGCCGCGGGGCGCGCCGTTCGCCACCCAGCGGGTGATCGCCGCGATCTCGTCGTCGCTCAGGCTAGTGTCGTTCGACCACGGCCCGTAACCCGGGTCGGCGTCCCAGGGCGGCATGTCCCGGTTCTCGACCGCGCGGGCGATGGACCGGGCCCACGGCCGAACCTCGCGGTAGGTGCGCAACGACATCGGCCCGATCTCGCCGGGCTGGTGGCAGGAGACGCAGTTGGCGTGGAGGATCGGCGCCACGTCGTCGACGAAGGTGGGCTGATCGGGGGTTTGGCTGGCAGCGACGGCCGGCGCCAGAAGGATGATCGTGACCGTGGCGACCGCGAGGCGAATCATCTGGGTGGCTCCTTCGACAGCTCAGTTCCTCGGCCCGCGCCGCTTCGCCGACTCTTCCGCATCTTTCCAACAGCGTCTGCTATTCTCGTGGAAGTCTCCAATCACGTTAGCAGTTTCCACAGTGCAGCCCGGGTGGCGGTCATCGACAGGAGACACCATCCTCCGGGTCGAAACCTTGGAGGAGGAACGTCGTGAGAGCCAACGTACTCAGGTCATCCATCTGGACCTTCGCCATCGCCATTTGCGCCTTGCCGCTTCTGGCCGACGGCCCGCAGACATCGACCATCGACGGCACGATAACGGACGCGCAGGGTGACGGCCTGCCGGGCGTCACGGTGACCCTGACCGGCCCTCAGAACACGAGGACCGAGATCACCGACGCCAACGGCGACTATCGCTTCGCCCTTCTCCAGTCGGGGAACTACACGGTCACCGCCGACCTCGAAGGCCTGGGCTCGGCAGAGCGCGCGGTCGTCCTCGAACTGGGGAAGCGCGAGGACGTCGACCTCACGCTCGGCGCCACGGAGGAGGAGATCACAGTCACCTCCGAGGCGGCGCTGATCACGAAGTACGACACCGGCGCCGTTAGCGCGCTCGGGGAAGAGGAGCTCCAGCACGTACCCCAGGCCACGCGGAACTACTGGTCGAACATGAAACTGATGGCCGGCGTGGTGTCGTACAAACAGGAGTTCGATCAGGCACCCGGGGTCAACGGCGGCATCGGCCAGGAGAACGTCCTCTTCATCGACGGCGTCGACATCTCCCACAACCGTCGCGGCGGCGAAATGACCTTCTACATGCCGTCGACCGTGGTCTCCGAGAACCGCATGGAATCCGCCGGGTTCAGCGCCGAGTACGGCCGGGGGGTCAGCGGCGTGATGAACACGACGATCAAGACCGGCACGAACGAGTTCCACGGCGACTTCCTCTACATCGGCCAGAACCCGGCGTGGCGCTCCGAGAACTGGCTTGAGATGGAGCGGCCTGATTCCATGATCAACAGCTACGAGACCGGTCTCGGCGGGCCGCTCTTCCGCAACAAGGCCTGGTTCTATGCTTCCCTGAGCGAAATGAACGACAACCGGCTCGACCTGACCCGCGACGGCAACACGATCAATTCGAACCGCACCGCCGAGCCACTCGTCGGCAAGGTCAACACCCAGCCCAACGACCGTCACCAGCTCGCGTTGACCTGGATCGACTCCCCGTCAGGCCGCCTCAATCCACCCGGGTCGGCCGGCGACATCTACTCGGTCACCAGGAACAGTTGGAACAACAGAATCCAGACCCTGACTTGGAGCTTCGCCCTGACCAACTCGGCGTTTCTCGAAGCCAAGGCCGCCAACCGCGAGCTCCAGACGGCCCGTATTGGTTCCCCGCCCGCGGAGATCCTTCCCGGCGCGTCTCCCGACACGCCCGACGGCAACAACTTCCGCTATCGGGATCTCGCCGACGGTCGACGCTACAACGCTCCCGTGAATCGCCTCGGCGCGGGTGGGAACGACTTTCCGCGCGATCAGGCGAATGCCTCGCTGACCTTCTTCAGGGGCAAGCACGAGTTCAAGGGCGGCATCGACGTCCAGGACGTCACCTTTGCCACGATCACGAGTATCGGCACCGAGTATCGCGGCCGCGGCTACGGCCGTTCGCTGCCCGGCGGCTACGCGAGCCCGGTCAACAAGCGGGTCTTCGACTGCCCCGTCCCTTGCAACACCACCTTCACCAGCGACATAGGTGCTGCCTATGTCCAGGACCGCATCACGGTCGGTGACCACCTCACCGTCAGCCTCGGCCTGCGCCAGGACACCCAGGACATCAAGAACAACCTCGGCCAGGAAGTCATGGACTACCAGAAGGTGGCCCCGCGCCTGTCGGCGGTCTACGACCTCAACGCCGACGGCAGGATGCTCGTGCGGGCATCCGCCGGGCGCTACTACGACTACATCGGCCTCGGTGTCGTCTTCACGGAGTTCACGGCCGGCGCCAACGGCGAGAACGCCTACACGCAGTACGGCTGGAATTCCGAGACGGAGCTCTACGACGTCTTCCAGCGCCGCGTCGAGCCCCGTGACCCCCTGGCTTCCTCCGTCGAGCCCTACTACAAGGAGGAGATCTCGGTTGGCTTCGACTGGCAGTTCTCTAACAACTGGGTCTTCAAGTCGCGCGTGACCTCGTGGGACATGGAGAACATGTTCCACAGCACCCTGCAGTTCGACGAGCAGGGCGCGGTCGTTCGCGACCTGAGAAACTGGCCGCAGAACCGACGCGAGTACGAGGGCATCCTGCTCCAGCTCAACCGGGCGTTTCGCAACGACTGGTCGCTGCAGATGAACTACGCGAGGGACTGGAACGAAGGCAACAACGAGTCGCGCAACGACAACGACGACCACCTGGAAGGCTTCGGGGGCATCGAGGTTTCGACCGGGATTCTCAATCCCACCAGTGGCCCCAACTGGTTCGGACCGATCAGCTACCAGCGGGACCACATCGTCAACGTCGTCGGCATGAAGCGGTGGAGGTTCGGCAGCCATGACCTGATGACCAGTGCCAGCGCGCATCTGGCAGACGGCGAGCCCTGGGGATTGCAGCCCGCTACCCAGGTCAGGCACCCGGTGTCCGGCCAGACGATCACCACGACGACCCTCAGGGACAAGAGAGGAACGAACCGGCTCGACGACTTCTTCACGCTCAACCTGAACGCCACCTACCAGTTCCCGATCAGGGGCGGCGTGCAAGGCATCATCGGCGGCGAGGTTGCCAACGTCACGAACGAGCAGGCTCTGATTCTGATCAACACGAGAAACGGCAATCCTTCCGGCTCCCTCGACACCTACCAGTACACGCGGGAGTTCCGCCTCAAGGTCGGCGTCCGGTTCTGAGGATGGGGAACTGCCGATCCGGATCGTTCTGGAGAACGGGCCGGTAGCCGCCGCTCCCGTCGGGTTCCATGCGGTGAGCCCCGTCGGGGGCGAGCTGAACGATGTAGGCCTTGCGGACCTCCGAGGTGAGGTTCGGCCCGGTGACATGCGGAGTGAGTGAGGAGAAGACGACGATGCTGCCGGCTCTCGCCGGCGCGGCGAGCCCTTCGGCGTCCTCGTCCGCGCAGCAGTAGCCGAGGTCGGTGGTCCAGTGCTCCAGGGTGCCGTGGCGATGCAGCCCCGGCAGCACCCGCGGGCAGCCATTGCTGGTGGTGGCTTCGGTCAGTGCGATCCAGCAGGTGAGATAGGCCTGCGGGTCGAGGAAGCCGTAGCCGTTGTCTTGGTGCCACGGAAAGGGGGCTGGAACGCTCGGCTTCTTGTAGACCGCCTGGTCCCAGTAGAGCCGGACGTCCGGGCCCACGAGGTCCCAGGCGAGATCGCGGAAGAGAGGCCCGGCACAGAAGTCGCGCAGGAAGGCCGAGCGAAGCACCAGGTGGACGGTGAAGGTGATCTCGTCGGCGCGAGCGATGAAGCGACGTCCCTGCGGCAGCTCGCGCAGCGCCGCTTCGGTTCTGGCCTCCCAGGGGTCGATCTCGGCGACCAGGCGCTCGAGCGTGGAGGGCTCGACGGCATCCTCGAGCACGAAGAAACCCTGCTCGCTCCACTGGCGGGCCTGCGTGGAGGAGATGCGACGGTAGGGGCCGGCTCTGGGCTCCCAGCGGAAGTCCTCGTTGAGCGGATGGAGCTTCGGCGTCATGTGACGGCGCACAGCAGGCCGAAGAGGAGCGCTTTCATTGCCACCCGAAGGCTACTCGGAGGCTCAGGAACTGCGCCGGGTCCACACGATCCCGGAGTGAACTCCGAGATAGTTCAACTATTTCGGAGTACACTCCGAGATCGGAGACCCACCATGTACGCCCGCGAACTCAAGATCGAATTGCCGCGCGGCCAGTCGGTTTTCCTCTGGGGAGCCAGGAAGACCGGGAAGTCCACGCTGATCCAGCGGCAGTTCCCGGAGTCGATTTGCTTCGACCTGCTCGACACGCGCCTGATGCTCGAGTTCACCCGCGCGCCCTGGACCCTCGGTGAACGCATCGCGGCCGCCGAGGGCGCCAAGCGCGAACTGCCGATCCTGGTCGACGAGGTCCAAAAGGCACCTGCCCTCCTCGACGAAGTGCATCGCCTCATCGAGGCGGAGCGCCTCAGCTTCGTGCTGTGCGGCTCCAGCGCCCGCAAGCTGAAGCGCGGGAGCGCGAACCTGCTCGGCGGCCGCGCTTGGCGCTTCGCGCTTCATCCGCTGACCTGGTGTGAGATTCCCGACTTCGACCTGCTGACCGCCCTGAACCGCGGGCTCGTCCCCGAGCACTACGACTCGGCGCATCATCGCCGCGCGCTGGCCGGGTACGTGGACGACTACCTCAAGGAGGAAGTGTTCGACGAGGGACTGACCCGCAACGCCCCGGCCTTCTCGCGGTTCTTCGAGGCGCTCGCGTTCTGCAACGGCGAAATGCTGAACTACAGCAACGTCGCCCGGGACTGCGGCGTCAGTTCCAAGACCGTCAAGGAGTACTTCCAGATCCTGGTCGACACCCTGCTCGGCGTCCTGGTTGAGCCCTTCAGCCGGCGGCCTTCGCGATCCGTGATCACCGCCGCGCCGAAGTTCTACCTGTTCGACGTCGGCGTCGCGAACCACATCGCGGGCCGGCGCATCGAAAGGGCCGCAGGACCCGAGTTCGGGCGCGCCCTGGAGCACTTCGTCCTGATGGAGCTGCTGGCCTACCGCTCCTACCGCGAGCGCGATTTCCCCATCCGGTTCTGGCGTACGAGGTCCGGCCGCGAGTGCGACTTCGTCCTGGGCCGCGACGGGGACGTGGCGCTCGAAGTGAAGGGTGCCAGCCGGGTGCGGCGGGCGGACCTCAAGGGCCTGCGAGCGTTCGTCGAGGAGCACGACGCGCGGACGGCCATCGTCGTCTGCAACGAGGACGCGGTCAGACGGACGGACGACGGGATCTGGATTCTGCCGTGGGAGCGTTTCCTGAAGCGCCTCTGGGGAGATGAGGTGATCGGGTGAGGTAGCGCGAGACTCCCGGCCATGATCTCTATCTCGTAGGGCCTTCCGTCCAGCCGCCCCTTCATTCGCCGGGCCGTCGATTTCACCTCGATGCCCCGCTGCTTCAGCACGGGAATGAGGTCGCCCTCAACCAAGCTGTTGCCCAGCCTCTCGCGGTCCGTCAGGAAGAGCCTCTCCACCTCCTCGTGCCAACGGTCCGTCTCCTCCATGCGCCTCCTGAACTCGTAGATTGACCGGTAGTCAGCCAGCCTTGTAAGCCCTTACGGGCAGCTCTTGAGTCTCCAGGGTCGCCAGCTCAAGGCGTTCGGCGGCATGATCGATGTCAAAGCCGACGACGTTGCCGCTCGCGTCGAAATCCACGTTGAGACCGTCAGCGATCTCCCGGGTTTCCACGCTCGGTTCGCGCCTGAACTCCACGTAGAGGCTGTCCGTGTCGGGGTAGTAGTGCAACTTCATTGCCTGTCCTCACGGTAGCTGCGATCGAGAAACGCGTTGTGGATGGTCTCACCGTCCTCCAAGGTCACGACGCGGAGAATTCGGTCAGCGACCTCGCCGGACAGCCTGATTCTGCCCCAGAAGCGTATGCGGCCGTCCTCCTGGCGTTCGCTCCGCAGCGGGGAGGCGACCACGGCACGGCACAAGTCCACGTCGACGTAGGGGCGCTTGCGCGACACCTGTTCGTCGAAGTAGCGAGTCGTCTTCATCGAAACTACCCCTGCTGCTCGATCCACCAGTCGATGTGCTCTTCCAGCACCACCATCGGCATGGCGCCGCTGCCGATGACGGCGGCGTGGAAGGCCTTGATGTCGAAGCGGTCGCCGAGTGCCTCCTCGGCCTTCCGGCGCAGGCGGAGGATCTCCAGGTTGCCGATCCGGTAGGCCAGCGCCTGGCCGTGGATGTCGGCTGAGTAGCGCAGGAGTTCCGTGGCGACCTCCACGTCGGAGTAGACGACCCGCGCGCTCATGTACTCGCGGGCGCGCTCCAGGTCCCACCCGAAGTAGTTCATGCCGGTGTCGAGCACCAGGCGGCAAGAGATGAACATCTCCATGACCAGGCGGCCGTAGAGGTCGTAGGCGTTCTCGTAGACGTCCATCTCCTTGCCGAGGTTGGCGGCGTACTCGGCCCAGCCTTCGGTGAAGGCGCCGTAGCCGATCGTCTCGCGGCGAAAGCGGGGCAGATCCTCGCGCTCGTTGGCCAGTGCGAGCTGGAAGTGATGGCCCGGGATCAGCTCGTGGTAGATCAGCCCCTGGGCCGAGAACAGGGAGCGGTTCTCGAGGTCGGAGCCGTTGTAGCGGTACTCGCCGCGCGGATTGGCGGCCGTCGGAAGCTGGTACACGCCGAAGGTCATCGTCGCCTCGGAGGTGGGGTCGAGCCGGCGGACGCCGTAGGGCGCCTCCGGCAGGACGTCGAAGTAGTCGCCGACGTGGGGCTCGATCTTCTCGATGTAGCCCATGTAGCGCTCCTCCACCTCCTCGGGCGACGCCGCGATGAAGCGCGGGTCGGCGCGGACCTGGTCGAGGAACTCCTTCATCGCGGTCTCTTCGGACTTGGCCTCGAAACCGATCTCCTCGCGCAGCTCCGCCAGCTCCGCTTCGATCCGGGCTACCTGGTCGAGGCCGAGTTGGTGGATCTCCTCGGGCGTGAGGTCGGTCGTCGTGTGCATCCGCACCCGGTGGACGTAGAGCTCGCGGCCGCCGGGCACCGTGCTCAGGCCCACCTGCTCGGGCGCCGCCTCCAGGTAGTCGTCGCCGAGCTCGGCGACCAGGCGGCCGAACTGCGCGTCGATTCCCGTCTCGACCGTCTCACTGACCTGGGCCAGGAAGTCGTCGGCCCCGTCGCCGACGCGGTCGGCGGCCGGCACGAACAACTCCTGGAGGCGACCCCGGTAGCCCTCGAACATCCCGACCACGGCCGGGACCTGGGCCTTCGGCAGGTAGATGCTGCGCTCCTTCTGCCCGGCGACCTTGTCGGCGAGTTGCCCGATTCCCTGGGCGTACTCGTAGAGCAGATGGAGGTAGTGCGCGCGCTCCTCGTCGGTGCCGACCGGAGCGGCGCCGAGCACCTGGTGGAGGATGTTCAGGCTGAAGCCGCCGGCCGCGTAGGGCGTGATGTTGAAGTCCGCCCAGTAGTGCTTCGGCGCCTCGACCAGCATGCCGAGGTTCCAGCGCAGCAGCCGAAGGGAGATCCAGTCCTCGTGGTCGACCGCCTCCTCGTCGACGCCGGCCAGCCGGTCGAGCAGGTCCCGGGCGAAGGCCGCGTCCGCCTCGGCGGCTTCGAGCGTCCAGTCCGGGAAGTCCTCCACCTTCTCCCCGCGGCGAAACTTGAGGTAGGGATCGCGGGCGGCGACGAAGTCCAGGTACTCGTCGCCGGCGGCGGCGATGAGGTCCGCGTCGGCGGCGCCGTCGAGGGAGATCTCGACGTTGCAGGCGGCAAGGAGCGGAAGGACGACGACGGCGGCGACGCGGGCCAGGTGGCTCATGACTTCCTAGCGTAGAGCACCGGTACGACGACCAGGTTGAGGAACGTCGACGTCAACAGGCCGCCGAGGATCACCTGGGCCATCGGGCTCAGGATCTCGTTGCCCGGCTCGCCCGCGCCGAGCACCAGGGGCACCAGCGCCAGCCCGGCCGTCAGGGCCGTCATCAGGATCGGCGCCATCCGCTCCTCCGAGCCCCGCCGGACGGCTTCCTGAAGCGGCAGCCCCTCGCCGAGCAGCCGGCGGTAGTTGCTGACCAGCAGGACCCCGTTGCGGGTCGCGATCCCGAACAGGGTGACGAAACCGACCACCGTCGCCAGCGACAGCACGCCGCCGCCCAGCGCCACCGCGACGACGCCGCCGACCAGGGCCAGCGGCACGTTGACCAGCATCGCCAGGGTGTCGCGGTGGCTGCCGAACTCGAGGTAGAGCAGGCCGTACATCCCGACAAGGATGAGCACGACCAGCAGGCCCATCGTGTAGACGCGGCGGCCGGCCTCCTCGAACTGCCCGCCGAAGGTCACCAGGTAGCCGGCCGGCAGATCGACTTCGGCCTCGACCGCGGCCTGGGCGCGCTCGACCGTGCCGACGAGATCGGCACCGGTGACGTTGGCGGTCACCATCGCCACCCGTTGCGCGTTCTCGCGCCGGATGAGGGACGGGCCGAGAGCGTGCCGCACCTCGGCGACCGCGCCCAGGCGGATCAGGTCCCCTGCCGGCGTCGAGACGGGCAGGGCCGCGACCCGGTCCGGTTCGGCCCGCAGGCCCGGCGGCAACCGGACGGCGACGTCGGACGCCAGGCCCTCCTCCACGATCTCACCGACGACGACGCCCTGAAACAGGGCCTCCACGGCCCCGCCGACGTCCGCGAGGCTCAGGCCGTACCGGGCCATCGCCGTCCGATCGAAGTCGACGACCATCTGGGGCACCGGCGACTGCTCCTGGTTCGACAGGTCGACGATGCCGGGTACGGTCGCCAGGACCTGTTCGATCCGCGCCGCCAGCGTGCGCAACACCGCCAGATCGGGTCCTTCGACCTTCACCGCCAGGTTGGTCCGGGAGCCCGAGATCATGTGGTCGATCCGGTGACTGATCGGCTGCCCGAAGGAGACGGTCACCGCCGGTATCCCGGCCACCGCGCGGCGCATCCCGGCAACCAGTTCGTCCTTCGAGCGGCCGTCTTCGAGCGGCGCCAGCACGACCTCCATCTCGGAGGCGTTGACCCCCTGGACGTGCTCGTCCTTCTCGGCGCGGCCCGTCCGCCGGCTCGTCGAGACGACCTCCGGGAAGGCGAGCAGCGCCTCCTCGACCCGGCTGCCCAGCCGATCGCTCTCGGCGAGCGGGATGCCCGGCGGGCTGACCACCGACACGGTGAGCGAGCCCTCGTTGAAGGCCGGCAGGAAGCTGCGGCCGAGCCCGGGCAGGAGCGCCGCCGCGACGACCACCAGCAGGGCCGCCGAAGACAGCACCGCCCAGCGATGAGAGAAGCACCAGTCGAGAGTCGGCGAGTAGGCCCACTGGAAGGCGCGCAGCAGCCACGGCGGGCGCGACCTGAGCGACCGCGCCCGGCCCAGGAACAGCACGGCGAGCACCGGCGTGACCGTCAGCGCCACCACCAGGGAGGCGGCGAGCGCGGCGATGAAGGCGAGGCCGAGCGGCCGCAGCAGCCGACCCTCCAGCCCCGGCAGGAAGAAGATCGGCACGAAGACCAAGACGACGATCAGGGTGGCCAGGAGGATCGGGCTCAGGACCTCCCGGGTCGCCGCCGCGACGACTTCTTCGGCCGGGCGGCGCTCGCCCTCCGGCAGGCGGCTCTCGTCCCTCATCCGGCGGAAGATGTTCTCGATCGCGATGATCGCGTCGTCCACCAGCAGGCCGATGGCGATCGACAGGCCGCCGAGCGTCATCGTGTCGATCTGCAGCCCGAAGGCCGCGATCACCAGGATCCCGGTGACCAGGGAGAGCGGGATCGCGAACGCCGAAATGAACGTGGTGCGAACGCTGCCGAGGAACAGCGCCAGGATGACGATGACGAGGATCGCCCCGTCGCGCAGCGCCTCGGCGACGTTGCCGATCGCCACCTCGATGAAGTCGGCCTGGCGGAAGTTCTCGCTCTCGAGCACCACGCCCCGCGGCAACACCGGCTGCAGCCGGGCGAGCGCGCCATCGATGGCGCGGGTCAGATCCAGCGTGTTCGCGCCCGGCTGCTTCTGCACGGACAGGATGACCGCCGGACGGTTGCGATATGAGCCGGTGCCGCGGACAGGCGCCGGTCCCCACTCGACGCTTGCAACGTCACCGACGCGCAGGGGGATCCCGCCGTCGACCCGCACGACGGCCGCCGCCACCTCGTCCGGAGTGCGTGCCCGGCTGCGCACGCGGACGATGTGCTCCTCGCCGGCCTCCACGTGGAAGCCCGCGGCCAGGCTGCGGCTGGACTTCGCCACGGCGTCGACGACGTCGGCGAGCGGGAGACCGTTCTGAGCCAGGGCGGTCGGCCGCACCGTGACCTGAAGCTGCCGCCGTTCGCCGCCGATGGGGACCACCTGGGAGACGCCCGGAATCGACAGGAGATTGCGGCGAACGACGGTCTCGGCGACGCGGCGGAGTTCCATGGCGCCGACGCCGCCTTCCTCCACCGGACCGGAGGTCATCGCGATGAACGTGATCTCACCCATGATCGAGGAGATCGGCCCGAGCTCCGGCCTCTCGGCCTGGGCCGGGAGGTCGACTCGCTGCAGCCGCTCGCTGACGACCTGACGGGCGCGGTAGATGTCCGTGCCCCAGTCGAACTCGACCCAGGCCACCGAGATCCCGTCGGCGGAGATCGAACGCAGCCGCCGCACGCCCGGCGATCCGTTGATCGCGGACTCCACCACGTAGGTCACCAGAAGCTCGACCTCCTCCGCGGCCATCCCCGGGGCCTCCGTGATGACGGTCACGGTGGGGGCCGAGAGGTCGGGGAAGATGTCGACCGGCAGGTTCAGGATCCATGCCGCACCGACCACGGTGAGGAGCGCGGCCCCCGCGACCACCAGCAGGCGGTGGCGCAGGGAGAACCGAAGCAGTCGTTCGAGGGGTCCCACTCCGCCGCCTTCAGTGGACGTGGCCGTGAGCTTCGCCGCTCGCCATGAGGGACGAGCGACGGATGGCGTCCCCGCCGCGGGTCACGAGACGCTGGCCGGCGGTCAGGCCCGCCACCAGGACCCGGTCCCCCTGCCGGCCGAGCACGGTCACCGTCTGGCGCTGGAAGTCCTCGCCGGACAGTTGCAGGAAGACGACCGGCACGCCGCCGTCGTCGACCAGCGCCGACGCGGGCACGACGATGCCGCTCTCCTCGCCGGCCATCAGCACCTGCGCCGCGACCGTCGATCCAAGCGCGAAGCCGGTGCCGGCGATGCCCGGGGCCTCGATCAGGACGGTCACAGTGCCGGTGCGCGGCGAGAGTTCCGGCGAGATCGAGACGAGGGAGAGGTCCCCTTCGACCCGCACCGGCCCGCTCTCCGGGTCGTCGAGCACCAGACCGCGCAGGCCCGCGTCCATCAGTCGCCGCGCGTCCTGCGGGGGCAGGGCGACCTCGATCCAGACCACATCAGTTCGCACGAGCCGCGCGAGGGCGTCCCCGGCGGAGACCGTCGCCCCGGGCGTCGTGGTCACGGCGGCGATCCGACCGGAGAAGGGCGCCCGCGGCGAGATGCCGGCGCCGTCCAATCCGCCCTCCCGCGAGGCACGGGCCGACTCGAGGTCGCGTTCGGCCGCCCGGTGCCGCGCCTCGAGCGTGCGGGCGCGGACGCCTGCTTCCTCGACCTCCCGCTCGCTGACCGCTTCGAGGGCGAGAAGCTCCCGGAGCCGCGTGCTTCGCGACCGCGCGCTCTCCAGTTCCGTCGCCAGCGCCTCGAGCTCCCCTTCCAGCGTCGCCAGACTGCGCTCGGAGGCGACCAGCGGAACCACCCGGAACAGGGGATCGCTCCGTTCGACACGGCGGCCGACGAACGGCCAGGAGCGGGCGCCCGCGGAAGGCTGCACGACTCCGTCCACCTGCGCGGTGATCGTGCTCTCGCCGCCCGCCGGCGGACGGAACGAGGCGACCCCGGCGACACTTCGGGCCAGACGGCCCTCCCGCACCCAGGCGGCCGCGAAGCTGCCCTGCCACTGCTGTTCCTTGCCGAACGAGACGGGCTCGCCCCCGTCGGACCCGGCGGGGAGCGACCGTACCTTCAGGAGACCTTCCGCGTGGTGCGCCGTGCCGACGCGGACCCGGCCGCCAGGGATCTCCTCGATGCCGTTCCCGTCGTCGATCCGGAAGAGGAGATCCGCTTCGCCGGCACGTTGCGGCGTCAGCTCGATGTCGAAGACCCCGGGAGCGGCGGGCTGGTCCGCGCGGAAGACCTGCTCTCCGGACCCATCGACAAGGACGATCTCGACGGCTCCCTGTACCAGTGGTGCGAAGTCGGTCAGGCGGGTGACGTGCGTGTGCGCCATCGCCGTGTGGCCTTCCGCCAGAGCGTCGATCTCCGGGAAGACCTCGAACCGTTCGCCGAGGGCCGTGACCGTCCACGTTTCGTGAGAGTGACCGTGTTCCTCGGCGGGCGGAGTACTGACACACGCAACGAGCAACAGCACCGTCACTGACAGCGAACCCGCCACACACTGGGTGCGCCGGCCTGACATCCGACCGCCCGAAGACGGGCGCTCGGAGTGTGACGCGGCTGGCGCGGGTACGCGCCAGCCGGGTGCTGGCCGGCTGGTCGGAGTGAGACGCTCTCGTCTGCAGTAGAGAGTCACCCCACGGCAACGCCGTATCTCTGGGTGCGCGGACCTTCTGGTCCGCTGCCGCCGAAGGCGGCCAGCAGTATCGCCGCCGGCCTCCGGCCGGCGTCCGCTTCTTCCTTCACCCCACCTCATGACCCCGGCCCTCCTTCCCCACTAGCCGCCAGCCGTTCGAGCTCCCGGTACGCCGCCAGCGCCGCCTCATGCAGATCGAGCACCGCCAGCTCCGCCTCGGTCACCGAGCGGTGTGTCTCGAGCAGATCGGTGAGCCCGGCCTCACCCTGGCGAAAGGCCGCCTCCGCGCTGTCCAGCATCTGTCCGGTGGCGCCGAGTTCCTCTCGGGCCTCGGCGAGGGCGGCGGCGAGTCGTGTGAAGTTGGTGCTTGCCGCGTTCCGCGCCGCGGTCGATTCGCGCTCCGCGAGTTCGAGCCGCGCCCGAGCTGCCTCCAGGCCGGCGCCGGCGCTCTGCCGCGCCGCCTGCCGCCGGTCGAAGAGCGGCACGGACCAGGCGACGCCTAGGATCGGCCCGTCGACCGAGCCCAATCCGATGTCCTGTTCCTGCCAGCCCAGCGTGACCTCGGGCGAAGCGATGATCGGCCGCGTAGCAAGCTCAGCCAGTTCGGCGGCGGCCAGATCTGCCTCGGCAGCGCGCACCCGCGCATCGGCTCCATCCAGCGACGGCGCGGCCGGCAGTTCGGGCAGAACCGGCCGCGCGTTCGCCGGCAGGCCGGGGTGCCAGGCCGCCGCTTCAGCTCTGGCCCGTTCGCTCGCCCCGCCGGCGAGCGCGACGCGGGACCGCAGCGTGGCGGCGGCCAAACCCAGCCGGCGGGCTTCGAGTCCGGACGCTTCCCCCCTCTCCGCGCGAACGGCCTCACGTTGCGCAAGCGACCCGACCCGCTCAGCCTGGAGCGTCAGTCGTTGCCGCCGCGCGGCGGCCACCGCCCAGCCGGCGTAGGCCTCCCTCATCGCCAGGCGGTAGCCCAGCAGGTCGTACGCCAGGCGACGACGGGCAGCGCCGATCTCGCCTTCGCGGGCCTCGATCTCCGGGCCGCGCGCGGCGTCCGGCATCTTCCAGGAAACGAGAACGTCCGTCTGGCCGATCGGACCGGCAGGGTCCTCGCGCACAGCCTCGACGACGGGATTGTCGAACGTCCGGGCCGCCACCAACCGGGCCTCCGCGAGCGCCACGGCCCCGGCGCTCTCGCGAACAGCGGGGTGCGTCTCGTCGAGGACCGAGAGGAACTCGGCCTCGGTGACGACAGACCGGTCCTGTGCCGCGCCGCCGACGGCGAAGAAGCCTCCAAGGAGGCCGATCAGGATGAAACGATGCATGCTGACTCCTTTCCACGTCCAGGTTCCGGGTACGAATCGCACCCGGGCCTAAGGCCGCGGATCAGAGCAGCAGCGCGCAGTGAGACCGGAAGAGTGGCGCCGGCGGTCCGCGTCGGGAAGCCGCGTCGAAGGGCGACCCCTCGGCGACCGTGACCGACGACGAAAGCGGCGCGGCAAGCACAGCCCACGACGACGCGGCGGGCCGTAAAAGGTCGGCCTCGGCGTCCAGCGTGACGTCATGGTCGTGGTCGGGCACCAGTTCGTCGTCGTGGTGATGCCCGTGCGTCGCGGACCTCGCCAGGGCCGCGGTGTCGTGCTCGTGCCCTGGCGCGAAGAGATGAGCCGCCAGGTCCAGCCCGGCAGCCAGCACAAACGTACCCGGCGTCTGGCATCCCAGCAGGACGGCGACGGCGACGACACGCTTGAGCGGCGTACTCACTCCGGTCACTGTGCCAGACGCGCCGCGGTTGGTCAACGAGACGGGTGCTCGGCGACAGGCGATACGCTTGCCCCTTGCCTGAGCCGAAGCCGCACTCCCTGGTCCTGGCCGCCCTGCTTCTTGTCGGCCTCGCGGCCTGCGGCGGGGACTATCCGCCGCCACCGGAGACGGAGCAGATCGCCTTCACCGAAACGCTCCACGGGGTCGAGTTCGAGGATCCCTACCGGTGGCTGGAGGACCAGGAGAGCCCGGAGACCCGCGCCTTCATCGATCGGCAGAACGAGTACGCCGAGCTGATCGTCGGCGAGCCGCCGGAGCGTGAGTGGGCGCGGCGGCGGTTGAGTGAGCTGATCGACACGCCGGCCGTCGGCTCGCCGAACAAGGGCGGGGAGTACGAGCTCTTCACCCTGCGGCGGACGGGCGAAGAGCTGGCGTCCATCGTGCGTCGTCCGGCGCCCGAGGATGCCGAGGCCGGGCCCACGAAGATTGACCCGGCCGGTGAGTACGAGGTCGTCATCGACCCGGCGGAAGTCGGCAGCGAGTACGCGCACCTCGGGATCGTCTCCGTTTCGCCCGACGGGAAGCTCCTGCTCTACAACGTCCGCATCGGCGGCGAGGACGAGACAACGGTCCGCCTGCGGGACCTCGAACAGAACGTCGACCTCGACTTCGAGATGCCGCGGGCGTTGAACGACCAGGCCTTCTTCGCGAAGGACGGCAGCGGCATCTACTACACGGTCCGCGACCGGGTCGAAGGTCCGCGCGTCCGCTTCCACCGGTTCGGCACGGAACGGGCGGAGGACGCCCTGGTGTTCGGCGAAGGGATCGGGCCGCGGGCCTTCGTACTCGCCGAGCAGCTCGACGATGCGAAGCTGCTCGTCGGAGTCCAGCACGGGTGGGCCCGGAGCGACGTGTACCTGGTGGAGATCGGAACCTGGCGGGTAACGCCGATCGTCGAAGGCATGGAGGCCCGCTTCAACACCCATCACAACGATGGCCGGCTGTTCGTGCGCACGAACCTGGACGCGCCGCTCAACCGGCTGATGGAGATCGATCTCGACCAACCCGAGGTCGCCAACTGGAACGAGGTCGTGCCGGAAGCCGACGACGTGCTCCAGGGCGTGTCGGTGATCAACGGCAAGCTCTACCTGACCTACCTGCACCACGTCGCGAACCAGATCCCCGTCTTCGAACTCGACGGCACGCCGGCCGGCGAGATCGAGGTGCCAGAGCACCACAACGCCAGCATCCGGGAGGCCGGCGAAGGCAAGGCGCTGCTGTCACTAGTCTCCTACCTGCAGCCGCCCGTCACCTGGCTGCTCGACCTCGAGGCGGGCACGCGGGAGGTCTTCCGGAAAGCTCAGGCGCCCTTCTCAGCCGACGGCTATGTGCTGAAGCAGGTGCGCTACACGTCGAAGGACGGCACCTCCGCGCCGATGTACATCGCCCACCGGGAGGACTTCGAGCCCGACGGCACGACGCCCGCCCTGCTCAACGGCTACGGCGGCTTCAACGTCTCCCTGACGCCGCGGTTCAACCCGCTGGCGGCTCTGTGGCTCGAGGCCGGCGGCGTCTACGCCGTCGCCACACTGCGCGGCGGCAGCGAGTACGGCGAGGAGTGGCACCAGGCCGGGATGCTCCACAACAAGCAGACCGTCTTCGACGACTTCGTCTCGGCCGGCGAATGGCTCATCGCCGAGGGTTACAGCGACCCGGATCGTCTGGCGATCCACGGCGCCAGCAACGGCGGCCTGCTCGTGGGCGCCTCCCTGACCCAGCGCCCCGACCTCTACCGCGCCGTCCTCTGCGGCTTCCCCGAACTCGACCTGATCCGCTTCTACACCTTCACCGAGACGAACAACATGCCCGCCCTGCTCGAGTACGGCGATGGCGAGATCCCCGACCAGTTCGAGTCGCTCCGCGGCTTCTCGCCCTACCAGGCGATTCGCGACGGCGTCGCCTACCCCGCCGTCATGCTGACGCAGGGCGACCTGGACACTCGCGTGCCGCCGCTGCAGGCTCGCAAGGTCGCTGCCCGGTTGCAGGCCGCCTCGTCATCGGGGCTGCCGGTGATCATGCGCTACCACCCTTACGCGGGGCACGCGGCGAGCCGAGGGCTGCCGACATCGGAGCGCATCGAGTTCGTGGCGGCGGAGGCTACGTTCCTGTTGACGCAGACCGGGTTGACGGCGCCCGAGACGCCATCGGGTGACTGACCGCGGGACCGAAATGCAGAGTTCAGTCCCGCCACGAGAACTCGACCGACTCCACAGCCTCTGCCACGCAGTCCTTGTCGAGGTTCTCCGTGAACACGATCAGGTTCTTCCCCTCGTAGCGCGCGGACGGAACGATCAGCCCATCGCACGCCAGACGGTTGATCGTCATCCAGCTAAACAGCCCTCAGGTGTGGCCGGGGTCGGCCATCGCGTGGATCGCCTCCAGAACTTCCTGGGCCCGCCCCTCCCGGACCAAGTCCGCCGGTCGAAGGCCATCGAAGTACCTGTGCCTGGAGTACAACCATGCGCGCGCGGTCCTCGGGTCCGAGTAGAACTCCGCCAGACGTTCCACGATGTACTCCAGATCCGCCAGCAGGATCTCCTTGCCTGGCCTGGGGCTCGCGTGTCCCTGGTTCCACCGGGACACCGTCCTTGGAGTCGTGCCCAGCATGTTTGCCACGTCAACCGAGCGTATCGCCGCCCTCGTCCTCAGCAACTCCAGCTTCTCGACCACCACGCTTCTTTCCGCGACCGCGCCCGACATCGTTTCCTCCGACGACTTTTCTCTTGCCCGCCAGCACCCAACCGCCGGGGCATCCGGTCCGTGACTCCGGCGCTTCCCGCGTCACGCGTGGCGAACCCGAATAGACATTGCCATAGACACAGTCATGGACGTTTGTCAATAGCGGCTACGGCAGAGGGAACTCGTCCAGGTAGCGCTCGTAGCCGGGCTCGACGTCGATCTCAAGCGATCGGAGCATGCGCACTACGGCGTTGTAGTAGGAGACGATGATGGTCAGTTCGACGAGGACTTCGGCGTCCAGGTGACGCCTGAGGGCGTCGAAGGTCTCGGCGCTGATGGCGAGGTTCTCGGTCGCTTCGTCGGCGGCGGTGAGGACGAGCCGTTCGAGTTCCGGGAGCTCCCCGGCTTCCGGCCCCGCGATGACGGCGCGGATGTCGTCGTCGGACATGCCGAACTGGCGGCCGAGTTCGATGTGGTGGGTGTACTCGTAGTCGGTGCGGGTGATGACGCCGATGCGCAGGATGGCCATCTCGCGCAGCCGCGTGTCGAAGCGTGCCTTGTGGCGAATCCAGGCGCCCGTGTGCCGGAAGGCGCGCGTCCCGGAAGGGCTGTGCGCGAGCATCCGCGCCAGGTTGATCGGCCGGTCGAGCAGCTCCCGGTCTTCGGGGGCGAGATCGTCCACGTCGAGGTAGGGGAGTCGAGCCATCTTGGTCCTCTCTTGCGAGTCGGCGTCGTCAGCGCCGGCGGCGCCGGTCAGCGGACGGGAGAGAGTACCGTCACGCCGCCGTCGACGACCAGCGCCTGACCCGTGATGTAGCGGGCGTGTTCGGACGCCAGAAACACGACCGCGCGGCCGACGTCCCAGCCAGTTCCCTCGATCCGCAGCGCCGAGGCGTTCTTGCGCCGGGCGCGGATCTCGGGCGTCATCGTCGGGCGCTGGACCATCGGGGTCCAGACCGGGCCCGGCAGCACGGCGTTCACCCGAATGCCGGCACCGGCGTGGTCGACGGCCATCGCCCGGGTCAGCGAAATGACGGCGCCCTTCGACGCCGAGTAGGGGGTGAGACCCTTGGGGCGGATCGCGGAGATCGAGCTGATGTTGACGATCGAGCCGCCGCCGGCCTGCCCCATCGAGGGAATCAGGGCGCGCGACGCCTGGACCATCGACCGGACGTTGACCTTCATCACACGGTCCCAGAGCTCCGGCTCGGTGTCGAGGACGGTGCCGGGCGCTCCGATGCCGACGTTGTTGATCAACACGGTGGGCGGCGCGCAGCCTTCCCGCGCGAAGGCCGCCAGGGCCGCGCAGTCCGCGTCGCTGGTCACGTCGCCGACGAAGAGCCGTGCGGCGCCGCCCTCGTTCTCGATCATCTCGACGGTGCCGCGGCCGGCTTGTTCGTTGAGGTCCACCACGACGACCTCGGCGCCGGCGCGCGCCAGGAGAATCGCGGCGGCGCGGCCGTTGCCGATGCCATCGCCTCTGGCTCCGCCGCCCGTCACGACGGCCGTCCGGCCGCTGAAGTCGATTCGATCTCCCGCGGAGGGAATCTGTTCCAAGCGCTCCTTCATCGATCCAGCACCTGCTCCCTGCACTCGAAGCTCGCCGCGTCCTTCGGGTCGCCGTTGCCGGAGTAGATCGCGGCTTTCGGGTAGCGGCAGATGGGCCGCGATTCCAGAACCTCGCCATCGGCGCCCCGGCGTACGGCGCCCAGCGTGGCGGGCGAAACGCCCTCCTCCACCCAGCGGACGACCACGGCGAAGGGATTCTCGGGGGTGATGCCGGGCATGTCGGCGCAGTGTCTGGCGCCCGACACCATGAACAGGCGCAGGAAGTCGCCGGTGTCGCCCATGCGGTCTTCGACGCCTTCGAACCAGTCGACCGTGCCCTGTGCGTAGATCAGGGGATCGGACCAGCCGTGCCAGACGATCGCCTTGCCGCCGCGGTCGCGGAAGCCGGACAGATCGGTGCGGTCGGTGCCGAACACGCGCCCGAACTCCTCGACCGACTGGTCCCAGTAGTGCTCGTAGGAGGGATGGGTGAGGCCGGTCCAGTCGAAGTCCGGGTCGCGGGCGAGGAAGTAGCGGAACCAGTCGAGGGTGATCCGCATCGGCGCTCCGCCGAGGGGATCGCGGGTCGTCCCGTTCAGAGCCAGGAAGTCGGTCCCGGGCGTAAGGCCGTACCAGAGGAAGGAGCCGTCGCGCCGCCGGGGACCTTCGAGGATCTTCCGCAGGACGGCGATGTCGGCCTCGGTGATCGGTCCACAGCTCTCGACCTCGGCGCCGAGGAGTTCCGCCGGATCGAACGGGCACTGCCGGGGCTCCGGAATCACGTCGTCGGCCAGGCCGTCCTGCATGTCGCAGGCTTCGACGGCGCGCGCCTGGGCGAGCCGGAAGGCGCACGGACGCACGAAGTGGCCCGCCTCCAGCATGACGAGCTGACCCCACATCTGGGCGAGGTGCAGCCGGTCCCAGTTGATCGCGGGCGCGCCCGAGAGGACGCCGTCGTAGTCGTCGGGGTACCGCTGGACCTCCATCAGCCCCTGGCGACCGCCGGTGGAGCAGCCGCGGAAGTAGGAGTACTTCGGCTGCCGGCCGTAGAAGGCCGCCGTGAGTTCCTTGCCGACCCGGGTCATCGCGTGGATGCCGAGGTACGCGTTGTCGCGGATCAGCATCCACTCGAGGGCGCCGTCGGGCCCGAGCGCGAAGCTGCCGCTGTTCTGTTCGTGGCCGGTGTCGGTGGCGGCCGCCGCGAAGCCCTCGCGGACGGCGGCCGGGAGGGAGCGCGGACTGCCCCCGGAGAAGCCGCCGCCGCCGGTGCCGAGGAAGCGGCCGTTCCACGTCTCGGTGGGCAGAGCGACCCAGATCGTGACGCGGTCGTTGGCTGGTGGGTGGGTGGCGATGGCGGTTACGCGGCAGTAGGGGGGTCCGCCGGGGCCGGCGGTTTCGAGGGCGGCTGAGTCGACGGTGGTGTCGGCCAGGTCGACGGTGGTGAGGCTCTCGCAGGTGCGGGCCGGTTCGGCGGTGTCGTAGAGGGGCGGCGGTGGCCACTGCGCGGCCGCGGGAGCGGTGACGGCGAACAGGACAGTGCCTGTGATCAGGGAGTACTTCACCGGTCGGTCGGAGAACTGGTGGCGCAGTATGGTCGCCGCTTCGCGGCGGGTCTTCTTCGGAAGCCGGCCAGAAGGCCGGCGCACCCAGTGTGGATCGACGCAGAGGGTATCGTCCGCGGCACAACGCATCCGCTAAAGGGAGAAGCCCCGTGAAGAGATCCATGTCTCGAATCGCGCTCGCCGTTCCACCGGCGCCAACGCTGGCCCTCGCGTTCGCAGTCGCCGTCGCATCGCCCGCAACGGCCCAGGAGACCGGCTCCTGGACGATCGGCGAGCGGGTTGTGCCGGCGCCGGCAGGAGCCAGCGAGGAGCTTCGGGCCGCGCTCGCTGCGATGCCTGCTCCCAACGTGGCTGCCTCCCAGGCGGGGGCTCCTCAGACCGAGGAGCAGTGGCTGGCGATCCAGAACGCGACGGCCAACGCGAATCTCGAGCAGATGGCCGACGCGTACGGCCTCTCGATCGAGAAGGACGACATCGAGGGCGTGACGGTCTACCGGGTGACGCCGGACAAGGTCGATCCGCGGCACACCGGCCACCTGTTTCTGCATGTCCATGGCGGCGCCTACGTCCTCAACGGCGGCGACAACTCCGCCACGGAAGCTGCCCTGGTCGCGGCCCGGGCCGGCATCCCGGCGATATCCGTCGACTACCGCATGCCACCGAAGCACCCCTTTCCGGCTGCGGTCGACGACGTGGTCACGGTCTATCGGCACCTGCTCGAGAGCCGCTCCGCCAAGTCGATCGCCATCGGCGGCACCTCGACGGGCGGCGGGCTGTCGCTGGCGTCCGTTCACAAGTTCCGTGACCTGGGCCTCGAGCTACCGGGCGCCATCTACGCCGGCACACCCTGGGCGGACCTGACGAAGACCGGCGATTCGCTGTTCACCAACGAAGGGCTGGACCGCGTTCTGGTGACCTACGACGGGCTCCTCAAGGGTGCGGCGCTCCTCTACGCGGACGGCCACGACCTCAAGGATCCGCTGATCTCGCCCGTCTACGGCGACTTCGAGGGCTTCCCGCCGACGTACCTGATCACCGGTACCCGCGACATGTTCCTGAGCGACACGGCGCGGACCCACCGAAAGCTGCGGGCGGCTGGAGTCGTTGCGGACCTACATGTCTACGAGGGGGTCGCGCACGCCGACTACCTGATCCTCGTCGATTCGCCGGAGTCGAAGGACATGTTCCAGGAGGTCGGCGCGTTCTTCAAGAAGCATCTGGAGTAGGCCGGCGCGAACCCGTGTGGCGCGATCCCGCGCCACGCGCGAACCAGTCCGTGCGCCCGTCAGCGGGCGCACGGATGGCACCCCGGCGCACCCAGTGTGACTACTTGCTGCGGGTCGCTGTGAAGGCGCGCTCGCCGCGGGGAGTGATCATCTTTCCGGTCATCGTGTCGCCGTCGACCGTCGCCTCGAAGTTGAGGTTGAAGGTCTGGCCGCCCCTTCCGAGCTCCCGGCCGAACTTGAGCGTCTCGCCGTCCCAGGACACGTTCTTCAGATCGCCGTTCCGGCGGGGGTTGGTCCAGGTGCCCTTGAGCTCGCCGTCGACTTCCTTGAACTCGTAGACGACCTCGAAGGTGCCCTGGGGCGTTTCGGTGGCCGATGCCCACTTGCCGAGGACGGGGGCGTTGTCTGCGGCCACCGCCGCAGGGGCGAGCGCCAGGGCGACCGCTGCGGCGATCAGGATGGACTGTCTCATGGGGGCTCCTCAGTTGAGTTCAGAATGCTCGTACACTGCTTTGATGACAAGGACGACCGCCGTTGCCGTTTTGTTCCTGCTCGGCTGGGGTTGCGCCGGGGATAGTGACGAGGTCACGGGTACGTCCGCAAACGAACCGAATCCGAAACCAGCCGGAGAGCTAGCAATGAAGATCGATCACTTCATGTACGCGGTCGCCGATCTCGACGAGGGGATGGCATGGGCCGAGGAGGCCTTCGGCGTGGCGCCGGTGTTCGGCGGCTCCCACGAGGGGCTGGGAACGCGTAACGCACTGCTGAGCCTGGGCGACACGTACCTGGAGATCATCGCGCCGGACCCGGCGCAGTCGGTCGAGAGCCAAATGGTCACGGGCATGGCCGCGATGAGCACCGGGGGGCTCGTGACCTGGGCGGCGCAGGGCGATCTCGTCGTCACGAAGGGGTTGCTGGAGGAGGCCGGGGTCTCTTCGGCGGGTCCCGTGGAGACACGGCGGCGCACGGCGGACGGGGGTCTACTCGTGTGGGATCTGCTGTTTCCGCAGGGGGGTGGCTACGGGCTGCCCTTCTTCATCGATTGGCGGGAGTCGCCGCACCCGGCTACGACGACGCCGGTGGGCGGGGAGTTGGTGTCGTTCGGGATCTCGACGCCTGATGCGAGGGAGCTCGGGGCGGTGCTGGCGGGTCTTGGGCTGGACGTGGAGGTGTCGGAGGGGGAGCCGGAGATGACGGTGGTGATCGAGGCGCGGAAGGGGCCGGTGAAGTTGGTTTCGACTGAGGAGAGCCGGGGACTGCAGCCGTCTTCACGACGGTGAGGGAGGTGGGCTGCGGAGCCGGCCTGCGGCCGGCGCTGTGTTTCTGGCCGCCTGCGGCGGCAGCGGACCAGATGGTCCGCGCACCCAGAGATACGGCGTTGCTGCAGTGTGGCTCTCTACTGCAAACTGAACGGCATCGCCGCTGCCGATGGGAGTAGGGTTGTCGGCCAACAACGCACCTCACACGACGCGCCTCTTGTGTACGACGGAGGAGACGATGACCGAGAAGACAATCAAGAACCGGATTCGTCTGGCCCGCCTCTACCTGGCGATCGCGGCGCTGAGCCTCGCGGTCGCCGTCCCAGCCGCTGCCCAGCTCGACATCGACGCGTGGGCCAACCAGGCCGGTGAGCAGATCGTCTGGCACCAGACCCAGTTGAGCGACACGGTCTATCTGCTGCTGCCCGAACCGGGGCTGGCCGGGAACCTGGCGGTCTCCGCGGGCGACGACGGCATCCTGATCGTCGACGACGCGATGATGCCGGTGGTGCCGAAGATCAAGGCGGCGGTGGCGAAGATCCAGGAGGGCAGGATCGACTTCGTCGTCAACTCGCACTACCACTTCGACCACGCGGGCGGCA
>JAPOXA010000110.1 GCA_026707325.1 Acidobacteriota bacterium
CTCAGCGACTGCCTGCCGACTACCGCTCAACACCACTTCCACCACGGGCTGCTAGGGCGCGCGACCGGTTGCTTGTGACCGGAGTAGACCCGGCTTCAGAGTTCCTCGACGACCTCGCGTGAGGCGCAGAGAAAGCTCCCGGTTGTAGGCTGTCGTGGTCATGGCCGCGATCAGCAGTCTCAGCATCGAGGGGTTCAAGAGCTTCCGACGTCTGGAGCGCCTGGAGCTAGGCCCGCTGAACGTCCTGATTGGCGCCAACGGTTCTGGGAAGTCGAACTTCCTGGCTGCCTTCGAGTTGCTGGCGAAGGCTTGCTCCGCTCGACAGATCGCCTTCCATGTAGGGGAAGCGGCCGGTGCAGACCGCCTGTTGCACTACGGCCCCAAGGTGACCCGGAGCATCCGTTTCAAGGTCAACTTCGTGGACGGACAGGCCGACTTCACGCTTCTTCTTCGGCACGCCGCAGAGAACACCCTCCATTCCGGTCTGCAGATCGAGACCGACGGTTTGCCGGCGAACTACGCCGAACAGTTCGAGCCGGAGCCAGGTCTGGCGCCGGCGGTTGAGTTCCTTCGTCCGAGGCTGGATGGTTGGCGGGCGTACCACTTTGCCGACACAGGTCGGACCTCGCGCATGAAGGGGGCACCGGAGGTGGACGACAACCGGCATCTACGGCCAGACGGCGCCAATCTGGCCGCCTATCTCTACCTCCTGCGCGCCAGGAACAAGAGGGCTTACTCGCAGATCCGCCGTACCGTCCAGTTGGCCGCCCCTTTCTTCGAGGACTTCGTTCTCAAGCCGCGGTCTCTGTGCCCCGACACCATCCAACTCGAGTGGCGGCATCGTCACTCGGATGCCCACTTCGGCACCTCCTCGCTGTCGGACGGCACCCTGCGGTTCATGGCCCTTGCGACACTGCTCCTACAGCCTGTCGCGATGCGGCCCAAGGTGATCCTGATCGATGAACCGGAACTGGGCCTCCATCCCTATGCGGTGACGCTCCTGGCGGCCATGCTCCGGGAGGCGTCGGTGGACTCGCAGATCATCGTAGCGACCCAGTCCCCGCTTCTTCTTGATCACTTCGAACCGGAGGAGGTTCTGGTGACCGACCGGCAGGAGGGCGCCACGACCGTCCGAAGGCTCAGCGCCGAGACTCTCCGGGTGTGGTTGGAGGACTACAGCCTCGGTGAACTCTGGCAGAAGAACGAGTTTAGCGGCCGGCCCGCGCCCGAGATCGTCGGCGGAAGATCGCCCGCGTGACACGGCTACTGGTCCTCGTGGAGGGGCCGACCGAAGAGAACTTCGTCAACCGCCTGCTCAGTCCTCATCTCGGGCGCCACGGCGTCTGGGCCTCCGCCCGGCTGATGGGGCGTGCCAGGCCGCGAGCGCGGCGCGGCGGCATCGTCGGCTGGCCGCAGGCGCGCCGCGAGATCGCCCACCATTTGAAGGAGGATCGCGAGCGGTGCGTGACGACGATGGTGGACTACTACGGGTTGCCCCAAGAGGGTACGACTGCTTGGCCCAGCCGGGCGCAAGCCGCGACCGCTCGAGTCGTCTCCGAACGACCGGTCGTCGTCGAGACGGCGATGCATCGAGACGTCAGCAGGGACATGGGTTCCGGTTTCCTCGCCTCGCGTTTCGTGCCGTTCGTGATGTTCCACGAGTTCGAGGCGTTGTTGTTCAGTGACTGCAGCGCCTTCGCGGCGGCGATCGGTCGGCCGGCCTTGGCGACGGACTTCCAGAAGATCCGCGACCAGTTATCGAGCCCCGAGGAGATCAACGACTCGAAGAACACGGCACCGTCGAAACGAGTAAGCGCACTGGTAAGGGGCTACTCGAAGCCACGTATGGGACAGCTTGCTGCCAACGCGATCGGCTTGGACGCGATGCTCTTGCAGTGCGCGTGTTTCGAAGACTGGCTGGGCCAGCTTGAACGGCTGCCCGGCGGAGGGGCGAGCCGCCAAGGCAACCCGTAGAGGCCTTCAAGGAGATCGGTGGTCGCTCTGCACGCCGGGTCTGACGTAAGCTCGCCGCCGCCCCGCGGCCGGACGAGTGAGCGTAGTTCGCGTGCCGGCCTGACTCAAGGGAGTACATTCATGGCGCTCAGCACCTATCTGACCTTCGACGGCAACTGCCGGGAGGCATTCGAGTTCTACCGGTCCGTCTTCGGCGGGGAGTTCTCGGACTTCAACACCTTCGGCGAAGGCCCGGAGGGGCTGCCGCTCGCCGAGGGTCAGGAGGAGCAGATCATGCACGTGTCCCTGCCGGTCGGCGACAGCGTGCTGATGGGGAGCGACAGCACGACGTTCGGCCCGCCGCTCGAGGTCGGCAACAACTTCTCGATCTCGGTGGAGGCCGAGAGCCGGGAACGGGCCGACGAACTGATCGCGAAGCTGTCGGACGGCGGCGTGGTGACGCTGCCGATGGAGGACCAGTTCTGGGGCGCCTACTTCGGCATGTGCGCCGACCGCTTCGGCGTCAACTGGATGCTGGTCTACGCACCGCCGCAGGAGTAGCCGGGAAGCACGGCTTCCACTACCGGGGAGTTTCGAGGAGCCATCACGATGACCGCCATTTCTGCACACGACGGCCCGGTCGCCGTCACCGGTGTTTCCGGTTTCACCGGCGGCCACATGGTGCGCGAACTCGTCCTCCAGGGTTACACGGTCCGGGCCTGCCTGCGCAACGCCGATTCCTGGCGCGGCCGGGACTGCGTCGAGTACCTGAACCGGCTGCCCAATGTCGAGATCGTGGACGGTTGCGACCTGTTCGTGCCGGGCTCGTACGACGAGGCGTTCGCGGGATGCTCGGGCGTGTTCCACGTGGCCGCGGTGCTCGGCAACTCGGCCGACGGCAAGTCGCAGCCGCTCGGCTCCGGCAACGTCTCGACGGACGTCTACGAGGGCGGCATGGCCGGGACGCGGAACGTCATCGACGCGGTCAACCGGAGCGGCAGCGTGAAGCGCGTCGTCTACACGAGTTCCCTGGCGGCCGTCGCGGGCCTGGGGGCGCCGGCGATGCCTCCGGGCTACGCGTGGACGGAGACGGACTGGGCTTCCGGTAACTTCCCGGAGGAAGTCTGGAACCACCTGCGGATGTCCTATGCCCGCAGCAAGGTGGACACGGAGCATCTGCTGAATCAGGCCGCCGACGACAGCGGCGGCCGCTGGGACGTGGTCACGCTGAACCCGGCGATGATCTGCGGGCCGATCCTGTTCAAGGCCCAGGTCGGCCAGTGGATCGAGCAGATCGGCCGGCTCGCCGCGGGACAGGCGACGTCGTGGCCGACGCCGTACGACATGTACTACAACATCATCGACGTGCGTGACCTGGTGAAGGCGGAGCGCCTGGCGGCCGAGTCGAACGTCGATCACCGGGCCACGAACGGCGGCAGCCGCTACCTCCTCCACGGCAGCGGTGGGCGTTCCGCTCTCCGGCTCGGCACGGAAGTTCGCGGGATCATCCAGGAGCTCTTCCCGGGCTTCGTGGTGGGCGAAGCGGAAGTTCCTGAGGGCGGCACGCCACCCCCGGCGGCGATCAACCACAGCAAGAAGGCGGTGTCCGTGCTGGGCGCCACCCTCCGCCCGGTTGAGGACACGATCCAGGCGGTCGTCGAGACCTCCATCGAGCTCGGCGTGATCGAGCCGCGGCTCAAGAGCCGCTGACAACGACCCGGCGGTGGACGGCTGCCGGACGGCTTCGGCTCGGAGAGGTTCGAGGGTGGCTTTCGCCACGCTGCTCCTGCGGGCGGCTCTCGCCACCCTGGCCATGGGCGTTCCGCTTGCCGCCGACGACCCGAACCCGGCGCGCAACCGCGTGGCGGAGGCCGCGGATCTTCCGGTGTTCTGGGATGTCGCGTCCGGCGAGGGCATTCTGTGGTCAGCCAACCTCGGCAAGACGACCTACGGCGGCCCGACGATCGCGGGCGATCTCATCGTTGTCGGCACGAACAACGAACAGCCACGCGATCCGGCGGTGACCGGCGACCGCGGAGTCGTGATGGCCTTCGACCATCGTGACGGCGGTTTCCGCTGGCAGATCGTTCACGAGAAGCTCGAGACCGGGGACGCGAACGACTGGCCGCTCCAGGGCGTGTGTTCGACGCCGTCGTTCGATGGCGAGCGGCTCTACTACGTTTCGAACCGGGGGGAGATCGTGGCCGCGGATCGCGCCGGCAACGTCTCCTGGTCGTTCGACATGGTCACGGAGTGGGGAGTGTTCCCGAAGCACATGGCGGCGTCGACGCCGCTCGCCATAGGCGATCTGGTCTTCGTGTCGACCAGCAACGGGATCACGGACGACGGCCGGGTGCCGGCGGCCGGGGCGCCGAGCTTCGCGGCCTTCGAGCGTGCGACGGGGCGTCCCGTCTGGCGCGACGGCAGCCCCGGCGCGGCCCTCGTGGACGGACAGTGGGGGAGCCCTTCGTACGGGCGCGTCGGCGGCCGGGACCAGGTCGTTTTCCCGGGCGGCGACGGCTGGCTCTACGGCTTCGAGCCCTCGACGGGACGGGCGCTGTGGCGGTTCGACGGCAACTCGGCGCTCGGTGCCGAGGAGGTCGGCCGTGCGCAGTTCATGAATGCGTTCGTGGCGACGCCGGTACTTCACGAGGGCGTGGTCTTCGCCGCCGTGGGGCGGGACCCGGAGGTCTCCCTGCGGCCGGGCGTCGTCTGGGCAGTCGACGCGGGCGGCCGCGGCGACGTGACCTCGACCGGCGTCCGCTGGCGCTTCCAGGACCCGGATCTCGGCCGTGCGATCGCCACGGCGGCGGTGGCGGACGGCATCGTCTACGCCGCGGATCTCAACGGCTTCCTGTTCGCGATAGACGCTTCGACGGGAGAGAAGCTCTGGACCTACGACGCGCTGGCGCCGTTCTGGAGCTCGCCCCTGGTCGCCGACGGCAAGGTGTACGTCGCCGACACGGAGGGCGATATCGCGGTGCTGAGGCATGGCCGAACGCTCGAGGTTCTGGCCGAAATCTCGATGCCGCGGCCGGTGTACACTTCGCCGTCCACGGATGGCTCGGTCGTCTATCTGGCGACCAGCGAAACACTGTACGCGCTGGTTGCCCGGGCATCGGGCGGCGGCGCGGACGCCTGACAGCGACGGACCCCCTGACAGCCACGGACCAAGCTCATGAAGACCCGAATCTCCCTTTCCTTCCTACTCGTCCTGGCGTCCCTGGTGGCGGGCGCCGCGGTCGCCGCGGCGAACGAACCGCCGGCAATGTTCGGCAACACGCCGGCCCGGAACATGGTGTCCGACGCCAGCAACCTGCCCACCGAATGGGACGTCCGATCCGGCGAGAACATCGTCTGGCGGGCCAAGGTGGGTTCGCAGACCTACGCCGGCCCCGTGATCCACGGCGGTCGGGTGTACGCCGGCACGAACAACGAGGGGCTTCGCCGTCCGGGCATCGAGGGCGACAAGGGTGTCCTCATCGCGCTCGACAAGGAGACGGGCGCCCTTCTCTGGCAGGCCACGCACGACAAGCTGGGGGCCGGGAGAGTCAACGACTGGCCGCTCCAGGGCATCTGTTCGACGCCGTACGTGGAGGACGAACGGGTCTACTACGTGTCCAACCGGGCCACGGTCGTGGCCGTCGACGTGGACGGCTTCCGCGACGGCGTGAACGACGGCATGACGGACGAGCAGTACAGGCAGGAACTCGATGCCGACATCGTGTGGGAGTACGACATGATCGGCGAACTCGACGTGTTCCCGCACAACCTGGCTGCCGGTTCGCCCCTGGTCATCGGAGACCTCCTGTTCACCGTCACCGGCGCCGGCGTAGACGAGGGGCACATCAACCTGCCCTCGCCGGCCTCGCCGGCCTTCATCGCGCTGAACAAGAACACGGGCGAACTGGTCTGGGAGAGCCTCGACAGCAGCGACGCGGTTCTTCACGGCTCCTGGTCGAACCCGGGCTACGGAGTGGTCGACGGCCAGCCGCAGATCGCCTTTCCGGGCGGCGACGGTTGGCTCTACACCTACGAGCCGGCGACCGGCAACCTGCTGTGGAAGTTCGACCTGAACCCCAAGGACTCGATCTGGGAACTCGGCGGCGCCGGCACCCGCAACAACATCATCTCGACGCCGGTCTTCTACAACAACCGCTTCTACCTCGGAGTCGGCCAGGACCCCGAGCATGGAGAAGGCCCCGGCCACTTCTACGCCATGGACGCCAACGTCGAAGGCGACGCGACCGGCAGCGCCGCCGTCTGGCACTTCGGCAACGAGGACTTCAACCGGACGATCTCGACGGCGGCGATCTCCGACGGCCTGCTCTACATCCCCGATCTGAGCGGCTTCCTCTACGTCCTGGACGTGGAGACCGGTGAGCATCTCTGGACGCACGACACCTTCGCGGCGGTCTGGGGTTCGGCGTTCGTGGCGGACGGCAAGGTCTACCTTGGCGACGAGGACGGGGACATCGTCGTGCTCGAAGCGGGACGCGAAGAGAAGGTGATCGCGGAGCAGAACATGGGCTCGGCGGTGTACACGACGCCGGTCGCGGAGGACGGGAGAATCTACGTGGCGACACGCTCGGACGTGTTCGCGATCGGTTCCGACTGAGGCGCCTTCGCGCTCCCCGGGTCGTGGCGATCAAGCGAGGCCAGCGACCGCTGAAAGCGGGCGACTCCTGGAGCATCGACACCGCGCCGGGGCGGGTGCTCTACGGCGCGGGCGTCATCGACCTCGTCGGCGAGGTCGTGCGGGAACTCGGCGGCCGGCGGGTGCTGGTGGTCACCGATCCGGGAGTCGCCGCCGCCGGCCACGTGCATCGTGCCTCCGTTTCCCTTCGCGAAGCCGGTCTCGAGCTTGCCGTCTTCTACGGCGTTGGTGAGAACCCGGGCGAGCGCCACGTGGCGGCCGCGGCGTCTGCGGCACGGGTCCACGAGGCCGACTTCCTGATCGGCCTGGGCGGCGGTTCGGCGATGGACTGCGCCAAGGGCGCGAACTTCGTGTTCACGAACGGCGGCCGGATGGAGGACTACTGGGGCTTCGGCAAGGCCAGCCGGCCGATGCTGCCTTCGATCGGGGTTCCATGCACCGCGGGGACCGGCAGCGAGGCGCAGTCGTTTGCCGTGATCTCGCGCGAGGACGACCACCGGAAGATGGCCTGCGGTGACCCGAAGGCACGGTTCCTGGCCACCCTGCTCGATCCGGAACTGGTCCGCACGGCGCCGGCCCGCGTCATGGCCGCCACGGGTCTGGACGCCTTCTCCCACGCGATGGAGAGCTTCGTGGCGACCGCGGCCAACCCCTATTCGCGGATGTTCGCCTCGGAGGGTTTCCGCCGGCTTCTGCGCGGCTTCGAGGTGGTCGTCGAAGTTCAGTGCCCCGACTCCCGGGCGGGCTCGAAGCCCAAACCGAAGACGGACGCGGAGATCAACGAGTCGTGGGGCGACATGCTGTTGGGAGCGCACCTTGCCGGGGCGGCGATCGAGGCGTCGATGCTGGGAGCCGCCCACGGCTTGGCGAATCCGCTGACCGCTCGCTACGACATCACGCATGGCGTGGCCGTTGCGGTCATGCTGGATCACGTGGTTCGCTACAACGGCGAGACCGGCGACACGGGCTACAGGGGCCTCGTCCGCCTGCTCGGCGGCGAAGGAACGCATGACGGGTCAGCGAGTACGCGGCTTGCCGATTCCTGGACCGGTCTTCGCCGCAGCGCCGGAGTGGCAGGGCGCCTGCGGGATCTGGGTGTCGAAGAGGCGGATCTCGAGGTGCTGGCGACCCAGGCGTCCAAGCAGTGGACGGCTCAGTTCAATCCGCGCGCCGTGAATGCCTCCGATATGCTGAGCCTCTACGAGGCGGCCTTCTGACGGGTACGGAACCGGTTCGCCTCGAGCCGCCGATCACTGTCCTGGTAACTGCCATGTTTGAGTTCGTTCAGCTTCGAAACCTCCGGCGCCGCAAAGCGGTGAAACGGGCGCTTCCGCGGCCGTTGGAGAATCTGGCGGCGGTCGCGGTCCTGCTGCTTTTCGGACTCGTGGCCGCCGGAACCGTGGCGAAGGCTGGAGACCGCGCGAATCCGGATCCGGCTGCGAAGAGCGACCTGTTCCGGCCGTCCGCCGACGCCTGGCCGGTGTTTCGGGGCAACTTGCTCGGCACCGGCGTTGCCGGCACGACGCTGCCGGAGAACCCGAAGCTCCTGTGGACCTTCGACACGGAGAGCGAGATCGAGGGCACGGCGGCGATCGCCGGCGGCGTCGTCTACTTCGGCGACTACGAGGGCCGGGTCTACGCGCTGACCCTTGCCGACGGCAAGGAGCTCTGGCGGTTCGACGCCGGCACGCCCATCAAGGCGCCCGTGTCCGTGTTCGACGACGTGGTCTACGTCGGCGACGAGTACGGCTACGTCTACGCACTGGACGCCGGCAGCGGCGAGCAGAAGTGGAAGTTCGAGACGCTTGGGGAGATCTACGCCGGCGTATCTCTCCATGAAGACCGGTTGCTTGTCGGTTCCTACGACAATTCGCTCTACTGCCTCGATCGGGCGAGTGGCGAGAAGGTCTGGCAGGTGGAGACGGAAGGCTACGTCCATGGCACGCCGGCGGTGGCCGACGGGCTGACCACGGTCTCCGGCTGCGACGGCTTCATGTGGCTGATCGACATAGAGACGGGTGAGACGGTTCAGAAGATCGACCTTCGCGGGCAGGCGGCCTCGAGCCCGGCGGTGGTCGGCGACATGGCGTACGTCGCCACGTACGAGAACGAAGTGCTGGGTATCGACCTCGCGAAACGCCAGGTCGCCTGGGCCTACGAGCACGAGATCCGGAAGTTCCCCTTCTACGCCTCGGCCGCGGCCGACGATGAGATCGTCGTCATCGGCGGACGCGACAAGATCGTCCACGCCCTCGACCCGGCGACGGGCGAGCGGAAGTGGGAGTGGAACAGCGGCGCGCGGCTCGACTCATCGCCGGTCATCGTGGGCGATCGGGTCTTCCTGGGCTCCAAGCGTGGCCCGCTGCTCGCGCTGCACAAGGCAACGGGAGAGCCCGTCTGGGAGTTCGACACCGGTTCGGCGATCATGGCCTCGCCGGCGGTGGCCTCCGAGCGGCTGGTCATCGGCAGCCTGGACGGCATCCTGTACTGCTTCGGGTAAGGCGCCGCGGAATGAACGAAGCGGCGCCACGGAGCGACGGGACGAGCGTGGCCGAGCCCGAGCCGGTCAGGGCCGAGCCGGCGACCGGCCTTCTCGACCTCGAAGCGACGGACATCGGTTCCGTCTTCGTCTCGAACTATCCGCCGTACTCGGCGTGGAACGAGGCCGCGGTCCCGGAGGCCTTCGCCGCGCTCGACCGGGCGCCCGCCTCAGGCACGTCTCTCGGTCTCTACATCCACATTCCGTTCTGCCGGAAGCGCTGCAAATTCTGCTACTTCCGCGTCTACATCGACAAGAACCACGAGCAGATCGGCCGCTACCTGGACGCCCTGGGCGCCGAGCTGGAGCGTTACGCGGCGCGGGCTGCGGTCGAGGGCCGCAGCCTCGACTTCGTGTACTTCGGCGGCGGCACGCCGTCCTACATCGCCGCCAAGCAATTGATCCCCTTGGCCGAGCGGCTCCAGGGCGTGATTCCTTGGGACGGCGCCGAGGAGGTGGCTTTCGAGTGCGAGCCGGGGACGTTGACGCAGTCCAAGCTGGAGGCGATCCGGAGCATCGGCGTCACCCGGCTGAGTCTCGGCGTCGAGAACTTCGACGACGGGATCCTGCAGGAGAACGGCCGCGCCCACGTGTCGAAGGAGATCTATCGGGTGCGCGACTGGATCCGCGCCCAGGAGTTCAGGCAACTGAACGTCGACTTGATCGCCGGCATGGTCGGCGAGACCTGGGAGAGCTGGAAGCGGACGGTGGACCTGACGATCGAATACGACCCGGACTCGATCACCCTCTACCAGATGGAACTGCCGTTCAACACGGTCTACTCGAAGGCCAAGCTGCGTGGCGAGGAGGACGTGCCGCCCTTCGCCGACTGGCGCACGAAGCGGGAGTGGCACGCCTATGCCTTCGAGCAGTTCGAGCGCGCCGGCTTCGAGCGCTGGAGCGCCTACACGATGATGCGCCGCGACCGGGGCTGCAAGTTCGTCTACGCCCGGGAGGTGTGGAGCGGCGCCGACATGATCCCGATCGGGGTGTCGTCGTTCGGCCATATGGGCGGCGTCCACATGCAGAACCACGACCGCTGGGACGGCTATCTGGCTGCGGTCGACGCCGGCGGCCTGGCCACGCGCCGGGCCCTGGTCACGACGGAGCGCGAGCGGCTGACGCGGGAGGTCATCCTCCAGTTGAAGCGGGGCTGGCTCGAGCGCGGCGCCTTCGAGCGGAGGTTCGGCGTCGACGTGGTGGAAGACTACGCCGAGGCCTTCGGCAGCCTGACTGAGCAGGGGCTGGCAACGGTCGGTCAGGACCGGGTGGAACTCAGCGAAGGCGGCCTTCTGCGTGTCGATCAGCTACTGCCGCGCTTTTACGACGAGCAATACCGGGGCGCCCGCTACACGTAGCGGCAGACGCGGACCCCGGGGTGGCTCAGAAGTCGAAGCCGAGCTGGACGCCGACTTCTCGCGGCGGCGCCCACACGCGCAGGGAACCCGTGTAGGTGGTGAAGAACTCCGTCAGGCGGTACTCCTCGTCGCCGAGATTGCGTCCGTACAGACCGACGAACAGCGGCGCGTTCGCCGCCGTCCAGCGCAGTTGCGCGTGCAGCAAACCGCGTGACGGCTGGACGAAGTTCTCGAAGGGGTCGAAGGCCAGGTCGTCCGTGTACTGGTATTCGGCACGGGCCAGGAGCGACCCCGCGGGCCCCAGATCGAACGCGTAGCGAACCGCGGCGGCGGCGGAAAAGTCGGGCGCGCGCGGCAGTCCCTTGCCGGTCTGGTCGGTCGGTTCGAGTAGCACGCCCGCCCCCAGCAGGGTCGCGATGTCCAGCGTGCCGCCCGCCACGAACCGGTCCAGAAGCGAGGCCACGTCGGTCGGGTTCTGGGAGGTGAATTCGCGAAACTCGTCGTCCAGGACCTCGAAGGAGAGATCGAAACCGAAGCGCGGGTTCGGGCGCAGCAGCAGTTCTACGTCCAGGCCCTGGATGCGGGCGCTCGCCGCGTTCTCGACCGTGGAGCGGTCGGGAAACAGCACGGCGACCTGGAGGTCGTCGTAGTCGTAGGCGAAGGCCGATGCGTTGAAGGTGACGCCGCGCGCCGGACGGGACTTGACGCCGACTTCGTAGCTGGTGATCGTCTCTTCGTCGAAGGATGGCTGGAGCGAGATGGAGTTGAAGCCGCCGCTCTTGTAGCCGGTGGTCACCGCGCCGTAGACCATCACGCCGTCGCGGGGCCGGAACTCCAGGCCGAGCTTGGGGGTCACGGCGTTCCAGGAGTCCTTCAGCGTCTCGTTGGCGGGCTGAAAGGTGACGAAGTCGATCGTCGTCTGGCTGTGCTCCTTCGTGTCGCTGGTGTAGCGGAGGCCCGTCGTCAGCGTGGTGCGCTCGCCGAGACGCCAGTCGACCTGGCCGTAGCCGGCCCAGGACGACGTGTCGAGCACGGTGTCGAACACGTTGGCGGAAGCAACCGTGCCGGGCAGGGGCAGCCCCAGGAAGGGCGCCATGGCGCCGTAGTAGGCCGGCCCGCAGAGCGTTGGCGGTGCGAAGACGCCGAGCGAGCAGAAGTCGGCGGGGTTGAACAGGAAGATGCCCGGGTTGTTGGCGAACAGCCAGACTCCGAAGAGGGCCGGGTCCGACCGCGTGTCGGTCGCCGCCCGCGCTTCCTCGCCGAAGGCGTAGACCCCGGCGATCCAGCGCGCCCGGTCGCGGTCGCCGCTTACCTGGAACTCCTGGGACCACCACTCGGATTCGTACTCCCCGACGTTCTCGACGAAGTCGACCGGCATCGCGTCCACGTCGGCTCGGCGGTTGGAACCGAAGTCCCGCCAACTGCTGATCGAGGTCAGGTTCGCCGCGCCGCCGCTCAGCACTTTGTCCACATGGAGCGAGAACCCGTTCTCCTCGTAAAGGGACAGCGGGGCGATGTTGGCCGCGATCCGGTGGACGTCCAGCGGGTTCTCGAAGCCGTAGAACCGGCTGAGTGTGCCGACCAGGCTCAAAGGCGAGACGTCGCCCGGCTTCAGGTGGAAGTTGCCGTGGCTGTCGTCGTCCGTGCCGTCCGCCCGCAGCGTGAACGTCAGCGTGTCGGAGGGCAGGAACGTCAAACCGGCCCGGAAGGAAAGACCGTCGTTTGCGTCGCTGCCCTGGCCAAGATGATCGTTCCAGGTCGCGTCCTCGATCGTCGTCGCGGAGGCGGATGCCCGCGCCCAGACCTTCTCGGTCAGCGGCCCGGTCAGCGACAGGCCGTAGCGCTGACCGGATGCGCTCTCGGGCGCCGCGAAGTCGCTCGTCGAGGCGAAGAGACGCCCCTTGAACTGGCCCTCCGGGGCGCGGGTGACGAGGTTGATCGCGCCGCCGGTCGAGTTGCGGCCCCAAAGCGTGCCTTGCGGGCCGCGCAGGATCTCCACCCGCTCCAGATCGAGGAAGGGGTTGACGAAACCCTGCGGCCGCGGCAGGTAAGCGCCATCGATGTAGTAGCCGACGGTCGACTCCGTGCCCAGCCCGAACGTGTTCGAGCCGATCCCGCGGATGACCAGGGATACCTCTCCGGTTGTCGAACTCTGACTCGAAACGACGACGCCAGGCGCCGCGTCGGCCAGCCCCTGAACGTCGAGGATCGCCTGCCGCTCCAGTTCCTCGCCGGAGACGGCGACGACGGAGACCGGCACGTCCTGCAGCGACTCCTCGATCCGCTGCGCGGTGACCGTGATCTCTTCGGTGACGGTGGATTCCGGGTCATCGGGCTCCTGCGCCGATGCTGTGCCGGCAAGGAGGGCCAGCGGAAGACTGACGGTCAGAAGAGGGGCAGAACTGAAGGGCATTGGCGGGTACCTCTTGAGGCTGCGGACAGTCGGACTCGAACGACTCGAGCCCGACAAGAGCAAGTAAGGCGCGCAGGCTACAACATAGGCACTACGTAGCCGAGGCCTTTCAGGTTGCCGGTGGTCGGCGTCGATTCCCTGCCGTAGACTCGCCGCGATGTTCGCCGCATCCTGCTACGACGTGATCGTTGTTGGCGCCGGCCCGGGCGGTTCGGCGGCGGCGGCAATCGCCGCGCGTGGTGGCCTGCGAACGCTGCTGCTCGAGCGGGAGCCGGTGCCGATCTTCAAGATCGGCGAATCGCTGATGCCGGACACCCATGGCGTGTTCGAGAAGATGGGAGCGCTCCGCGCGATGCAGAGGAGCCACTTCGTGGAGAAGCACTCCGTCCAGTTCTTCACGAAGACCGGCAAGGCGTCCATGCCGTTCTACTTCGACAAGGAGCGGCCGGGGGACGACAGCGCCCGCACCTGGCAGGTGCGCCGCTCCGAGTTCGACCAACTGCTGATGGACACGGCGGCCGGGCAGGGCGCGGAAGTCCATCGCGGCGTCAACGTCCGCGACGTGCTGTTCAACGACGGTCGCGCGGTCGGCGTGCGTGCCGTCGCGGAGGGCAACGGCGGGCCGGTGGAGCTCCCGAGCCGGATCGTGATCGACGCCACCGGCCAGAGCGCGCTGCTCGCGAGGCGGCTCGATCTCGGCCGGGTCGACTACGGCCTGCGCCATGCCTCGATCTACACTCACTTCCGGGGCGCGATCCGGGATGAGGGGAAGGACGAGGGCGCGACCCTGATCCTGCACACGACGTCCGGAGAGTGCTGGTTCTGGTACATCCCGCTGGCCGGGGACGTGGTCAGCGTCGGCGTCGTCGGGCCGATGGACCCACTGATCAGGAACCGCGACGGCAGGCCGCACGAGATCTTCTTCGAGGAGGTCAGGAACTGCGCCGAGATCGAGCGGCGGATCCGGCCGGCCCGCCAGTGCCGCCCGGTGTCCGTCATGAAGGACTTCTCCTACCGGATCGAGAAGATGGCGGGCGACGGCTGGATCGCGATCGGCGACGCGTTCTCCTTCATCGACCCGGTTTACTCGTCGGGTGTCTTCCTGGCGCTCAAGTCGGGCGAGATGGCGGCCGAAACCGCGATCGGGGCGATCGCCGCGGACGATCTCTCCGGCGAGCGCCTGGGCGCGTTTCAGCCGCTGCTGATGCGCGGCGTGGAAGCGGTGCGGCAACTGGTCAACGTCTTCTACGACCGGAACTTCAGTGTCGGCGCGTTCCTGCGGCTCTACCCGCAACACCAGAGCAAGGTCACGCGAATCCTGATCGGCGACGTGTTCGAGCTGGACTTCACCTCGATGTTCGAGGACATGGCGACCTTCGCGGCCGCCGGCGGCGGGAAGGCAGCGCGTGCCCCCGAGGCAGCCGCCGCGCAGCCGCTCCAGGCGCCCTGAGCCGGAAGGCCACCGAGCGGATTCATGGCGGCACGAGCGGCCCGAGTCACGGCCTACGCGGCACTGCCGGCGCTGTACGCGCTGCACAACGATCTCTGGCTCTGGGACGACCCGAGCCGGCTTTTGGGTCTGCCCGTCGGATTGACGTACCACATCCTGTTCTCCGCGGCGGTGGTGCTCGTCATGTGGCGGCTGGTCCGGGTCGCCTGGCCCGGAGACGCACTCAGGAAGCTGGCCGCGCGGAGTGACGGCGCCGGCGGGGAGGAGACGGGATGACCCTCGCCGTCATCTTCGCCTACCTCGGGGCGGTCCTGCTGATCGGCGTCTGGAGCAACCGACGTCTGGCGGCGACCGGCGAGGACTTCTTCGTCGCCGGCCGGACGATCGGTCCGTTCGTGCTGCTGATGACCCTGTTCGGCACGCACATGACCTCGTTCGCCCTGCTCGGCGCTTCGGCGGAGTCGTACCGGATCGGCATCGGCGTCTTCTCCCTGATGGCGTCGTCGTCCGCCCTGATGGTGCCGATCGTCTTCTTCTTCGTCGGCACCCGGGTCTGGGCGGTCGGGAGCCGGCTCGGACTCCTGACCCAGGTGCAGTTCGTTCGGGCCCGCTGGGGTTCGGACGGGGTGGGCCTGCTGCTCTTCGTCGTGCTCGTCCTGCTGCTCCTGCCGTACCTGCTGATCGGCGTCATGGGAGGCGGCGTCGTCCTCGGGCAGATCACCGACGGGGCGGCCCCGTCCTGGCTCGGCAGTCTGCTCGTGTCCGTGGTCGTGATCGGCTATGTGACGAGCGGCGGCCTCCGCGGGACGGCCTGGGTGAACACGTTCCAGACCGCGATGTTCATGCTGCTTGGCGCGGTGACCGCGATCCTGATCGTGACGAAGCTGGGCGGCGTCGGTGCGGCGCTCGACCGGGTCGCGGAGAGCCGGCCGGAGCTGCTGGTCCGGGGCGAGGCGATCCATCCGCTGCGTTTGCTCAGCTACACCCTGATCCCGCTGTCCGTGGGCACCTTTCCCCACATCTTCGCGCACTGGCTGTCGGCGAAGCGGGCGGCGACCTTCAAGGCGCCGGTCGTGCTGTATCCGGTCTGCATCGCCGTGGTGTGGATACCGAGCGTGTTGCTCGGTCTGTTCGGGAACATCGACTTTCCGGGGCTCGACGGCGCGGCCTCGAACTCGGTTCTGGTCCGGATGATCGGGTTGTACGCTCCGGACCTGCTCGCGGGCCTCCTGGGCGCGGGCGTCTTCGCCGCCATCATGTCGTCGCTCGACTCCCAGTCGCTTTCCCTGGGCACGATGTTCACGCAGGACGTCGTCAGGCACTATCGCTGGGGCGGCGACCTGAACGAGGCGCGTCAGGTACGGCTGGGCAGACTGTTCGTCGTCGCCGTCGTGGCGACGGTGTTTCTTCTGTCCCTGGTCGCCGAGCGGAGCATCTTCGCCCTCTCGGTGTGGTCGTTCACCGGATTCGCCTCCCTGCTGCCGGTCGTGGTCGCGGCGCTCTACTGGCGGCGCAGCACGGCGGCAGGGGCCTGCGCGGCCATCCTCACCGTAATCGCGCTCTGGACCTGGTTCTTCGTGCGCGGCATCGGCAACCCGGACTACAGCGTCGGCGGCACCGGCATCATGCCGGTCGCCGTTGTTTTCGCCGGCTCCACCCTGGCCATGGTCGTCGTCTCGCTTCTGAGCAGACCGCCCGCGCCCGAGCGGGTAGCGCGCTTTTTCCCGTGAGCGGCAGGTTCTCTTCGTGAGCGATTCGGGCCAGCCGCTGCGGATCGCCTATCTGGCGGCCGGCGCCGGCGGGATGATCTGCGGGAGCTGCATTCACGACAACGCCCTGGTCCGCGAACTCCAGCACAGGGGGCACAACGCGCTGCTGCTGCCGATTTACACCCCTCTGCGGACGGACGAGGAGAACGTGAGCTACGGCCGCGTGTTCTACGGCGCGGTGAACATCTACCTGGAGCAGAAGCTGCGACTGTGGAGCCGGGCGCCGGCAGCGATTCGCCGCCTGCTCGACAACCCCGGGCTGCTGTCCCGGGTGACGCGTTCGGCCTCGGCGACGGACGCTCACCAGCTCGGCGAACTCGCGCTGTCGATGGTGCGGGGCGAGGAGGGTCGTCAACTGGCGGAGCTCCAGGGCCTGGCGAAGTGGCTCGCCGGCGAGTTCCGGCCGGACGTCGTCCACCTGACGAACTCGATGTTGGTGGGAATGGCCCACCGGTTGCGGGAGGCGCTCCCCGAGGCGCTGATCGTCTGCGGCCTCCAGGGCGAGGACATCTTCCTGCAGGACCTGGACGAACCCCACAGTTCCCTGGTGGTGGAGGAGATGCGGAAGCGGGTGCGCGAGGTCGACGTGCTGGTGGCCCCGAACGACTACTACGCGGCGACCATGGCGGAACTGCTCGAACTGCCCCTGTCCGGCATCGACGTCGCGCGCCTGGGGATCGAACTCGAGGGGCACGGTGAGCGCGACGCGGAACCTCCGGAGTCGCCTCTGGTCATCGGCTACCTGGCGCGGATATGTCCCGAGAAGGGCTTTCACCTCGCTGCCGAGGCGTTTCGCGAGCTGAGCGACCGCCTGGGGGCCGGCCGGGTCCGCTTTCGCGTCGCGGGTTATCTGGGCGGCCGTGACCGCGCGTACTTCGAGGAACAGCGCCGGCGGATCGCCGACTGGGGCCTCGAAGCGCACTTCGATTGGCTCGGCGAAGTCTCCCGGGAGGAGAAGATCGAGCTGCTGTGCAGCCTGCATGCGCTCGTGCTGCCGACGGTCTACCGCGAGGCCAAGGGCCTGCCGGCGCTCGAGGCGATGGCGAACGGGGTCCCCGTCCTGCTGCCCGACCATGGATCGTTTCCTGAAATGCTCGAGCGGACGGGCGGCGGGGTGCTGGTGCCGGCCGGCGATCCGGCGGCCCTGGCGGACGCCGTCGAACAGTTGGCCCAGGACGCGGAACGAAGGAGCCACCTCGGCCGTTCGGGGATGGACGGCGTGCGCCGTCACTACTCGGCCGAACTGATGGCGGCGGACACGCTCGCCTCGTACCGACGGGGACTGGCACGGCGCCGGAGCGGCGACCTCGGGCCGGCGGTAGCATCGGCCGGTCATGGCTGAAGCCCTTCGCTTCGAGCAGGTCGCGAAGTCCTACGGGACGGAAGCGGGCACCGTCGAGGTCCTTCGCGGCATCTCGTTCTCTCTCGAGGCCGGGGAGGCGATGACCGTCACCGGCCCCTCCGGCAGCGGCAAGAGCACCCTGCTGCACCTCGCCGCGACGCTCGAGACGCCGACTTCGGGCAGCATCCGGATCGGCGGCGAGGCGGCCCACGACCTGCCCGAACGCGAAGTGGCGGCGTTCCGTAGCCGGCGGGTCGGTCTGGTGTTCCAGGATCACTACCTGCTGCCGCAGTACACGATGCTGCAGAACGTGCTGTTGCCGACGGTTGCGGCGGGCAACGGGCAGGACGACGCGGAAGAGCGGGCGCGGACTTTGCTGGGGCGGGTCGGCCTCGCCGACCGTGTCGATCATCGGCCGGCGCAGGTGTCGGGCGGGGAACGCCAGCGGGCCGCGATCGTGCGGGCGGTGATCAACCGGCCGGGTCTGCTCCTGTGCGACGAGCCCACCGGCAACCTGGACGCGGATACGGCCGGGTACGTGGCGGATCTGCTGCTCGAGCTTCACGCGGGTGAGGAGAGCGCGCTGATCGTCGTGACTCACAGCCTGGAGCTGGCGGCGAGGGTGCCGCGCCGGATGGAGCTGCGGGGCGGTCTGATCCAGGATCACCGGTCCGAGCCGGCGGGCGGAGGCTGAGACGATGGGCGCCGCGCGTCCGGGCGGACCCCTGCCGAGCCTTCGTCACTACTGGCGGTCGAACGTCGCCGTGGTGCTGACCGCGGCGGTCGCGACCTCCGTTCTGACCGGCGCGTTGATGGTTGGCGACTCGGTGCGGGGAAGCCTGCGCCAGCTCACCCTCGACCGGCTGGGCGGCATCGATCACGCGCTGCTCGGCGCCGGCTTCTTCCGTGAGCGCCTGCGGGACGAGCTGGCGGCCTACGGGCAGTTCTCGGCCCGCTACGGGCCGGTGTCGGCAGCCATCCTCATGCAGGGCAGCGTGGTCGAACCCGAGAGCGGTCGGCGTGCCGCCCGGGTCAACGTGCAGGGGATCGACGACGAGTTCGCCGCCTTCTTCCCGGGCCGCGAGGAGGCGCTCGACCTGTCCCGGCCCGAGGGCCAGCTCTTCGCGTCGCTGGCGGTCAATCGTTCGCTCGCCGAGGCACTCGCCGTCGAGCCGGGCGATTCGGTCGTGCTCTATCTGGAGCGACCGAGCGAGGCGCCGCGGGCCAGCCTGATGGGGGAGAAGGACCCGGAGGACCAGTTGGAGAGCGTGCGGCTGAGCGTCGTCTCGGTGCTCGACGACGCCGGCCCGGGGAGCTTCGGGCTGGCGCCGCACCAGAACCAACCGCTGGTCGGCTACGCGCGGCTGCGCGATCTCCAGCGGGAGCTGGATCGCCGCGGGCTGGCGAACGCGCTGCTCGTCGGCGAGCGCGCCGGGGCGGGAGACGGCGCCGAGGCCGATCCCGAGGCCGCGGTCCTGGACCTTGAGCGGTGGATCCGCTCCCAGGCCCGGGCGGAGGACTTCAGCCTCGCGTTCGTCGAGGCGGAGGACCACCTGCGGGTCGCCACGTCGCAGATCGTGTTCGGGGAGGAGCTCGCCGCGGCCGTAGAGGTATTGGCGGCCGACGCGGGCGTCGAGGCGCTCGGCGTCTCGACCTACCTCGCCAACCGCGCCGCGGCGGAGAACGGCTCGGCGGCACCGTACTCGACGATCGCCGCGCTCGACACCGGGAGAGCCGGGGAACTCGGCGTGCTGCGGCTCGCCGACGGTCGAGCTGCGCCCGCGCTCGGGCCGGGCGAGGTGCTCGTCAACACGTTCCTGGCGGAAGACCTCGAGATCGGAGAGGGCGACCGGCTGGAGGTCGACTACTTCGTCGTCGGCGACCGCGAACAGTTGGTCGAGCGGACAGTGCGGACCACGGTCGCCGGAGTCGTCGAGATGGCGGGCTGGGCCGCGGACCGCGACCTGACACCCGATTTTCCCGGCGTCGCCGACGCCGACAACATGAGCGACTGGGACCCGACCTTTCCGGTGAATCTCGGCCGCATCCGGGACCGGGACGAGGCGTACTGGGACGAGTACCGCGGCACACCGAAGCTGTTCGTCGACCTGGACTACGGCGCCGAGCTCTGGTCCAGCCGCTTCGGCCTCCTGACCTCGTTGCGGTTGCTGCCGGCCGAAGGGAGCGATCCGGCTCGGCTCCGGATCGCCCTTGAAGCGGAGGCGCCGGCCAGCATCGCGCTCCACGCGGCGGGCCTGGCGGTCGAGCCGGTCAAGGCCGCGGGCCTGCGCGGCGCCACCGGCGCTACGGACTTCGGAGGCCTGTTCATCGGTTTCAGCCTGTTCCTGATCGTCTCCGCGGCGCTGCTGGTGGGCCTGTTCTTCCGTCTGGGAACGGAGAGCCGCGCCAGCGAGATGGGCCTCCTGCTGGCCCTCGGCCACGGCATCAGGCGGGTGCGGCGTCGCTTCCTGCTGGAAGGCGCTCTGCTCGGCGGTGCGGGCGTCCTGCTCGGCCTGGGCGGAGCGGTGCTCTACGCCGGCGCGATGATGGCCGCGCTCCGCACCCTGTGGCGCTCGGCCGTGGGTTCGAGCCACCTGTACCTGCATGTCGAGCCGCTGACTCTGGCGCTGGGCGGGGCGGGCTCGCTCCTCGTCGTGTTCTTCGCGATCCGGGGCGCGGTTGGCCGGCTGGCGGCGGTCTCGCCCATCCGGCTGCTGCGGGGAGAAACCGCCGAACTGCCGGCGACGGTTTCCGCGCCGGGCCGCAGGGCGCGCTGGACGAGGGGAATCGCCGGCGGCCTCGCGGTGGCCCTGCTGGGCGGGTCGGCGGCCGCCCCGGCGTCGGCGGCCGCCTACCTGTTCTTCTCGGGCGGGGCCTGCCTGCTGGTCGCGGGGCTCGCCGGCTTCACGCTGTGGCTCCGCCGCCGCCCCGAGGCGCCCCTTCGCGGCTGGTCCTGGCGGACCGGGTCGAGCATGGCGGCCGCGAACGCTTCGCTCAACCCGGGCCGGAGCCTGCTCTGCGCCGCTCTGGTTGCGAGCGCGTCGTTCGTCATCGTGGCCGTGGGCGCCTATGGGCTCCGCTTCGGCGAGGAGACGCGGAACCTGGATTCGGGCGCCGGGGGATTCGACCTGGTCGCCGAGTCCGACGTCTCCATCCTCGCCGACCTGGCCAGCGTGGAGGGCCGCTACGACCTGGGTTTCGGGAGGGAGGCGTCGGACCTCGTCGGCGGGAACGAGATCGTCGCTTTCCGGACGGTGCCCGGGGACGACATCAGTTGCCTGAACCTGTTCCAGCCGGAGCGGCCGCGGCTGCTCGGCGCGCCGCCGGAGTTCGTCGAGCGCGGGGGCTTCCGCTTCCAGTCGCTCGTCGACCGGGCGGGGGACAATCCGTGGGCGCTGCTGGAGGAGGACCTGGGCCCCGGCGTGGTGCCGGCGATCGGAGACTTCAACTCGGTCATGTGGATCCTGCACTCGGGGTTGGGCCAGAGCATCGAGATGGAGACTGAGCGGGGCGAGACGATCGAGCTGCGGCTGGTCGGGCTCCTGCGCAAGAGCGTGTTCCAGAGCGAACTCGTGATCTCCGAGGCGAACCTGGCGGAGCACTTCCCGAGCCGGACCGGAGCGTCGTACTTCCTCCTGCGGACGCCGGCAGGCGAGCGGGAGCGGACGATGCAGGAGCTCGAACGGACGCTCTCGGGTTTCGGCTTCGACGCCGTTCCCATCGCCCAGCGCCTCCAGGCGTACCAGGCGGTCGAGAACACCTACCTCGGCACCTTCCAGACCCTGGGCGGCCTTGGCCTGCTGCTCGGCACGCTGGGCCTCTCGGTCGTCCTGCTGCGCAACCTGCTCGAACGCCGCGGCGAACTCGCGACCATGCAGGCGATCGGCTTCTGGCGGCGCGCCCTGGCGTGGCTGGTAGTGGCCGAGAACGGTCTGCTCCTGGCCGCGGGCGTCACCGTGGGCGCCGCTTCCGCGCTCGTCGCGGTGAGTCCGCACCTTCTTGGAGGTCACGCGCTGGTGCCGTGGTTCTCGCTTGGCCTCACCCTGCTTCTGGTGCTGGCGGCCGGCACGCTGGCCAGCCTTGCGGCGGTGAGGCGCGTCACTCGGGAGGACCTGCTGCCGGCGCTGCGCGGCGGCTAGGAGCCTGCGACGGTTTTGGCGGCTCTAGCCCTGGGGTTTCAGGTGGGTCTCGAACAGCTTGAGAATGCGGCGGTACTCGTCGAGCCAGCTTGAGGGTTCGACGAAGCCGTGGGCTTCGGCCGGATAGACGGCGAGTTCCCAGTCCTCCTTGCCGAGTTCGATCAGGCGCTGAACGAGGCGAACCGAGTCCTGGAACAGGACGTTGTCGTCCAGCATGCCGGTGCAGATGAGGAGGGGTTCCCGCAGGCCCTCGGCAAACTCGATCGGCGAGCTCCGCTCGTAGGCTTCGGGGTCGAGTTCCGGCGTGTTCAGGATGTTCGACGTGTAGCGGTGGTTGTAGTGGGCCCAGTCCGTCACCGGCCGGAGCGCCGCACCCGCCGCGAACAGTTCGGGGCGGCGGAACATCGCCATGAACGTGACGAAGCCACCATAGGAGCCGCCGTAGACGCCGATCCGTTCCCGGTCGACCCCGTGCTCGGCGACCAGGTAGTCGATGCCGTCGGCGAGATCCTCGACCTCGGGAGTGCCCATCTGCCGGTAGATCGCCGTGCGCCAGTCGCGGCCGTAGCCGGCGGAGGCGCGGAAGTCCATGTCGAGCACGACGTAGCCGCGACGGGCGAGCAGGGTGTGGAACATGAACTCACGGAAGTAGGAGGACCAACCCTGGTGGGCATTCTGGAGGTAGCCGGCGCCGTGCACGAAAACGACGGCGGGTCGTGGAGCTTCCGTGGGGCCGGGAGGCAGGTAGAGGCGGGCATGGACCGGGCGTTCGACGTGCGAGGAAGGCACCTCGACGAAGCGGGGCGGGACCCAGTCGATGGCGAGGAACTCCGGCGACGCCGTGTCGGTCAGGGGGATGGCCTCGGCGCCCGGCGATGCCTCCTGGAGCCAGAGTTCGGGCGGCCGGGTGGCGGTGGAATGGACGATCAGGAGATGGCGATCGTCCGGCGAGAGGAGGAAGGAGTTGAGCCCGCCGAGTGCGGTGACCTGTTCGATCGCGCCGGCGGCTGATTCCTGGACCGGCGCGCGGAAGATCTCGAAGACGCCCGGGTGATTCCGGTTCGCCTCGAAGTAGAGGAAGGCGCCGTCGGCCGAGAGCCGGGGCGAACGGACGACGAAGTCCCCGTCCGTGATCCGACGTCCTTCGCCGGTCGCCGTGTCCATCAGGTTGAGATGCGAGTAGCCGGTTTCCTCCGACAGGAAGAAGATCGTCCGGTCGTCCCGCAGCCAGCCGAGATCGCGAAAGGCGTAGTTGATCCAGGCCGGGTCGGTCATCCGGTGCAGGGGACGCAGTTCGCCGGCTTCGAGGTCGTCGGTTCCGAGGTCGATTCCGGCGATCCAGCGGTCCTTGTTGTCCACCGAGTAGACCTGCACGACGGCCCGTGTGCCGTCGCGGTTGAAGGACACCGGGCCGAAGCGGACCGGCCGGGGTCCGGGCTTCTCCTCACCGGTCTCCTCGTGGTTCTGTTCGACGGATTCCGGTTCGGCCTCGTCGGCGCCTTCGCCGCTGGCTGCTTGCTTCGCTGCCGCTTCCCGGGCCTCCTTCCGCTCGCGCGCCGCCTCGCGCAGGTCGGCCAACGGATCGTCCGCGATGCCCGGCAGCACGGAGAGGTCCACCGTCGCGGGCTCCGGGTCCTCGGCACGCAACAGGAGCAGCGTTTCGCCGGCAGCCTCCGACGTGCCGACCTTCGGCCGCACCTCCTCGACGTCCACCATCCCCGTGGCGGTGACGTAGTTCGGCATCCTGTCCCGGAGACCCTCGTCGCGCTCTTTCGGACGGGTTCGCACGATGAGGCGGTCGAGCGCGGGTGACAGCGTTGAGCCGGCGACTTCCACCTCCCTGCCCAGGTAGTGGGGAAGGGCCGGCCGGCTGGAGTCGCCGGTCTGCCGCTCCCTGAAGACCTCGAGGCTTCGTTCCTCGCGCTGGCGCCGCAGGCGGACGATCTCGAGCAGTCGCGGCTGCTGGCGCTCCAGGTAGCCGGCCCTGGCGTCCTGCTCGGAGCGCGCCTGCTCGGGCTCGTCTTCCGTGCGAACGTCGAACGGCTGCCACAGAAGGCCGGTTCTCCGCTCCCGCACGAACCACACACCGATCCGCCGGAAGGCGAGGTCGCCGCCGACGGTGAAGAAGGGCGCGCTTTCCGGGGCGACGGTGCGGGTGATCTGGATCAGCCCGCCGTCACGGTCCAGGTCGCGGACGAAGAGATCCCCGGCCTTGACGAAGACCCGGCGGCGTTGTTCGCGGTCCCAGTTGCCGCCGGCGCCGTCCGCGCCCGCGCGGTCGCGGTCGGAGACCCGGATCGTCTCGCGCGTGTCGAGGTCGACCCGGTAGAGGTCGCGGGTTTCCTCGCCCTCCCGCTTGCGCTGGAAGTAGACGCTGCCGCCCTCGCTGCTCCAGTACGGGCCCTCCGGCTGGCGGCCCAGCCAGTCGGGATGGGCCATGATCCGTTCGAGGGTGAGGTCGTCCTGGGCCCCCAGGGGAAGAACAGGCAGGAACAGGCCCGCGGCCAGGGCGGCCGCGCCAAAGCGGTGCCGGCCTTGCGGCCGGCACCTTGTCTCCCGGGGGTCAGAAGACCCCCGGACACGCGCCTTCGGCGCGCTCTCTCCGCGGGTCAGAAGACCCGCGGCAACAGACCCGCGCACCCAGTGGGCGGCCGCGGGCGGTCGAACGGGCAAGCTGTTACAGGGACTCGAAGTACTCGATCATCGCCTGGGCGGTGGCTCCTTCCGGATGGTTGGGGGCCACTTCCAGGAACTTCCTGAACGTCTCGAGCGCCTTGTCGTTTTCCGACTGGGCGGCGTAGCAGAGGCCGAGCATGTTGAGCGCTTCGGGGTGATTCGGATTGAACCCGACGACCTGCTCCAGCTTCGACAGGGCTTCGGGAATCTTGCCGGCGTTGTAGAGGTCCGCTGCCTCGTTGTAGAGGTTCTTCGCGGCTTTCTCCGGATCCGTGTTCTGGAGGGACGCCAGGGCGGCTGCGGCCTTGTCGTCCATTCCCAGCGCGTTGTAGCCGGCGTAGAGGATCTGGTTCATGTTCTCCAGGTCCTCTCCCTCCGCGGCCACCTTCTCGGCGTACTCCACGGCCCGGACGTGGTCCTCCCGGAACGAGTAGACGCGGGCGAGTCCGCCCATCGCCGAGGTCAGGTCCGCCTTCCTCTCGAGGGCGCTCTGGAACATGAACTCGGCGGTCTCGTAGTCGCCCGAGTTCAGGGCGTTGCTGCCCTGGTTGTAGAGCTTGATCGCGCTGCCCCGGGCCTCGGCTTCCAAGTCCACGGCCTGATCGGGCTGCGGGATGCCGGCGGCCTCGAACTGCGCCGCCTGCTGCTTCAGGGCCTCGTCTTCCGAGGTCAGGTTCCAGTCACCGCCGCCGGGGAGCTGGCTGAGCCTGGTCTCGTTCCGGGCGGGGATGCGGACGTTGCCAACTCGCCGGGTCACGTAGCCTTCCTTCTTCAACTCGACGGTGAAACCGCCGCGCTCGTGCGTGACGACGTTCTTGATCATGATCCGGAACCGGCCGTTCTTTCCGGAGTGGTGCACCTCCCGGAAGGTGGGCGCCTCGGGGTTCGTGAAGATGATCTCCACGCCCTCGATCGTTTCTCCGGTTGTGGCGTCGAAGATCTGACCCCACACGGTGCCCGGGAGCTGCGCCGCCGCGGGCGCGACGAGGGCGAGCGAAAGGCAGATGCCGAGGGCGGCAGCGAAGAGTCCGGGCCGCGCCGGCTGCTCCAGGGTCCACGGTTCGCGAATCGGCTTCATTGTCTTCTCCTTCGGCCGCACGGGCTCATGGCGGATCTGCTGGCGCGCGACGGGCCTCCTCCCGCCGGCGGACCTGGTTCCCGGAAGGGGCACTTAGAATAACAGAGCCGTGGTTGCGGATCCTGGCTCTCGCCTCGCGCGCCATCCGGCCTGGCCGAGGGTGCTGCAGATCTGCCGCGCAGCGGCGGAACGGGGCGGCTGCGTTCGCGTGGTGGGGGGCTGCGTACGGGACGCGCTCCTCGACAGGTCGTTCGAGGAGTTCGATCTCGAAGCCTTCGGGATCGAGCCCGACGATCTCGACCGCATGCTGGAGGATCTGGGCATGCGGGTGGACCGGGTCGGCCGTGCCTTTTCGGTTCTCAAGCTCCGGGACATCCTCGTCGACATCGCCTTGCCGCGCCGGGAAGTCAGCATCGGGTCGGGCCACCGCGACTTCCTCGTGGATGCGGACCCGCACATGACGGTCGAAGAGGCGGCTGAACGCCGCGACTACACGATCAACGCGATCTCCTACGAACCGCTGGCGGGCCGCGTCGACGATCCGCTGGGCGGCGCGGCCGATCTCGAGCGCGGCCGGCTTCGTCACGCCTCGCACCGGTTCTCGGAGGATCCCCTCCGGGTGCTGCGGGGGATGCAGCTAGTGGCCCGGCTGGGGCTCGAACCGGACCCGGATACGGCGGGTCTCTGTTCCGGGATCGACTGGCGCGAGCTGAGCGTCGAACGCGTGTTCGAGGAGTGGCGGAAGCTGCTCGTCCTGGGGGTCGAGATCGGACGAGGTCTTCGCTTCCTGCAGGCGACCGGTTGGATCGAGGCCTACCCGGAGCTCAAGGCCACCGTCGGCTGCGGGCAGGATCCGGAATGGCATCCCGAGGGCGACGTCTGGACCCATACGGGTCATGTCCTGGACGCTTTCGCGGTCGAGCGCCTGGGCGACGACGAGGAGGACCTGGTCGTCGGCCTGGCCTGTCTCTGCCACGACCTGGGCAAGCCCGCGACGACGCGCTTCGCCGACGGCCGGCTTCGTTCACGGGGCCATGAGGCGGCCGGCGAGGCGCCCACGAGGAGTTTTCTGGCGCGGCTCACGAACCGCCGCAGCCTGGCGGACGACGTGGTGCGGCTGGTCGTCGATCACCTGAAACCGCGCCAGCTCTACCAGGGCGGCGCGGGGGACGCCGCCGTGCGCCGCCTGGCCCACCGGGTCAAGCGGATCGACCGGCTGGTGCGGCTTGCCCGTGCCGATGCCCGGGGCCGTCCGCCGCTGCCGCCGACGGACTGCGACGACTGCGACTGGCTGCTCGCCCGCGCGGAAGCGCTGCGGATCAGGGATCAGGCGCCGCGGAAGCTGATCCTCGGCCGCGACCTGATCGACCGCGGTCTGACCCCCGGCCCCGAGATCGGGGACCTGGTGGATCGCTGCTATCAGGCACAACTCGACGGGGCCTTCGAGGACCGGACCGCGGGCCTGCGTTTCCTCGATTCGCTGCTCCGGCGCCGGCCGGCTGCCTGGCGGGCGGAACCATGACCGGCTCCTCCGGTGGCCGGACGAGCGAAACAAGGGCCGCCAGCGAGTCGTCCCTGCACCGAGAGGACGATGGCTTGCCCGCACAGAAACCGTCTGACGGGGAATCGACCCGCGAGTCGACCGGTCTTCCCGAAGACGCCGAGTTCGTTCGACGTGCGGCGGCGGGTGACGGCAGCGCGTTCGAAGCCCTGGTGCTTCGCTACGAGACACCGCTCCGCAAGCTGGTCTACGGCTACGTCCTCAACTGGGAGGTCGCCGAGGACGTGGCCCAGGACGCGTTCCTGGTGGCCTACCGGAAGCTCGGCGATCTGGGAGAGTCGGCCGCGTTCAAGAGCTGGCTCTACCGGATCGCGATCAACCGGGCTCACGACGAGCTGCGCCGGTCGGCGCGTTGGGGCAGGCGGCTGGACCGGAACGTGGGGGAGGAGGCCCTCGCGGAGTTGCCGGCGGCCGGCGCGGAGTCGGCCGTCGAGTCGCGGCTGCTGCGGCGCGCCCTCGTGCGCGAGCTGGCGCGGCTGCCGAAGAGGCAGCGGACGGCGGTCGTGCTGAAGGACGTGGTGGGAATGAAGTACGTGGAGATAGCGGAGCTTCTGGGCTGTCCGATCGGCACGGCGCAGATCCGGGTCCATCGGGGCCGCCGGAAGCTCCGGCGCCGGCTCGGCGAGCCGGGCTCCAGGGAAGAAGGAGGTAGAGGAGGTACCTGATGAGGGAGGAGAAGAGGTCGAGGCGTCCGGAGGAAGGCGGAGGCAAGCTCGATGCGCTGTTCGATGCGCTGCGTGAGGAGTGCGCGGCGCCGCCGGCGGCGCGCGGTTTCCTGGCGGGTTTCAGAGCCCGGCGCGAGGCTTGGCTGAAGCGTACGGATCAGGCCGCGCCATGGCGGCTTCTTGCCCTGCGCCTGTCGCCCGTCGGGGCGCTTGCGGCCGGCGCCGCGCTGGTCATGACGCTCGGCGGCGGCACCCAGCCCACGGCTCCGGAGACTGTTCCGGAAACACCGGTTGCCGCCGAGTACCCGGATCCGTTCGTGGCCGGGCTGGAAGAGGCTGGTGTGGCGACCCTGGCGATGAACGACGATGACGCCGGCTACGAACTGCTGGCCGTTCTCTACGAGCCAATGGGGACACGGTGATGTCGAACGGCCCCACGAAGTTATGGATGAGTGTCGCGCTGGGTTCCGTGCTGGTCGTGGGCCTGTCAGCCGGTCTGGTGGCGGACCGGCTCCTGCCCGAACGCCGGGCCGCCGAGAAGAAGCAGGACGCTCCGGCGGAGGCGCACACTGCCGGATCGTCGTCGATGTTCCACTTCGACTGCCGAGGCTGGGAGGAAGACACGAACCAAACGGCGGCGAGTTCGGCGCCGGAAGCCGCGGCCGGTGCGGCGCGTTCCGAGGCCTTCGCCGAGCACAGGTTGAAGATGACCCACCGCATGGCGCGTCGCCTCGAACTCGATGCGGAGCAGATCGAGGCGCTGGAGCCGATTGTCGGCGAGGCGATGGTGCGAGGCCGGCGCTACTGGACCGGTGCGCGCGACGAGTTCTGCGCCATGCAGAGGGACTTCCACCGGCAGGTGGGAGAGCTGCTTCGTCCGGACCAGGCGGCCCGTTTCGACGAGATGAGCCGGGAGCTCTGGCAGCGGGGCCGGCGGCACGAAGATCGAGACCAGGACGGCCGCGGCCGCCGTGGTGACGGCGGCGCGCCGGGTGAGTGCCGGTGAGCGTCGAGGAGAAGGAGGCCGCGATGGAAGGGCAGGCAACCGGCTTGCGCGGGGGACCAGAGGAGCAGGAGGCGGCACTGCAGGAGGCGGCGGCGCACGTCCCCGTCCACCCGCTCATCCGCTTCGCCGTCGAGCGCCGCGTGACCATGTTCATGGCGACTCTGGGCGTGCTTGTGCTCGGCTGGTTGTCGCTCACGCGCCTGCCGCTGGAGTTCCTGCCCCTCTTCCAGTCGTCCAACATCTCGGTCCGGGTGCCGTACCAGTCGTCCTCACCGGAGGAGATCGCGCGGTCGATCATCTGGCCGCTGGAGGACAGCCTGGGAACGATCAACGGCGTCCGGCTGCTCAGCTCGCGGGCCAGCGGCAGCTCGGCTTCGGTCGACATCGAGTTCCAGGACGGGACGGACATGGAGCTGGCGGCCGTCGACGTCCGTGACCGGATCGACCGCGTGCGCAACGAACTGCCGAGCGATGTGGAGCAGATCTACGTCCGGCGTTTCGAGAGCACGGACATTCCGGTCCTCCGCAGCAGCCTCAGCGCGCCCTGGACCCAGGACGAGTTGAACGACTTCGTCGAGGACGTGCTCCTGCCGCGGATCGAGCGGCTGGAGGGCGTGGCGCAGGCGGAAGTCTGGGGCATGCTGAGCCGAGAGCTCCGGATCGAACTGCTGCCCGACCGCATGGCCGCCCACGGCGTGGACATCCGCGAGTTGCGGCAGATCCTGCAGAGCAACCACGTGAACGTATCGGGCGGCTATCTGCGCGAAGGCAGCCGCCGCCTGCTGGTGCGCACGATCGGGGAGTTCCGGACGCCGGACGAGATCCGCGATCTGCCGATCCGCGGCGACGGCCTGCGCGTGGGCGATGTCGCCGACGTGAAGTTCGGCTACCCCGACAAGTACGAGTACAGCTTCCTGAACGGGTCGGAGGCGATCAGCCTGAGCGTGAACAAGGCCTCCGACGCCAATCTCCTGGAGGTCGTCGGCCGGGTCAAGGCCGAGTTCCAGGCAATCCAGGAGACGCCCGAGGGCGAAGGCCTGGAGTTCCGCCACTTCCACGACACCTCGGTCGACGTGCGCCAGGGCCTGACCGAGCTCGGCCGCAGCGGGCTCATCGGCGGCGGTCTGGCGATCGTCTTCATGTTCCTGTTTCTGCGCAAGTTCCGGACCACGTTGCTGGTGGCCCTGGCGGTGCCGCTGTCACTGGTCATGACCTTCGTGATGATGTACCTCGGCCGTCAGGCGGGCGTCACCGAGATCACCCTGAACGTGATGAGCCTGATGGGGCTGATGCTGGCGATCGGGATGCTGCTCGACAACTCGATCGTGGTCATCGAGTCGATCTTCCGGCACCGCCAGGACCTCGGGGCCAGCGCGAAGTACGCCGCCCTGGGCGGCGCCAGCGACGTGGCGATGCCGATCATCTGTTCGACCATGACCACGATGTGCGTGTTCGTGCCGCTCATCTTCTTCGGCAGCGGCGGCGGCGGACCGGGCAGTTTCTCACGCTTCATGGGGGACATCGGTACGACCGTCTGCGTCGTCATGCTCGGTTCCCTGGTCATCTCCCTGACCGTGGTGCCGATGATCGCGGCGATCCTGCTCAGGTCGGAAAGCAAGCGCCGGTTCAAGCTGCTCGACCGGATCAGCGACCTCTACGGGGCCACGCTGGGCTTCACTCTCCGCCACCGCTTCATCTTCACGATGATCATCGGCGCGCTGCTCTACGGTTCGTGGGAGCTGTACAACAGCATCGAACGGAGCTTCAACCAGCCGTCTCAGGGCCGGGCGTTGACCATCTTCGTCGAAACGCCGCGGCAGATGGGGATGGACGACCGCCTGGCTCTCTATGACGAGGTTTACGGGCTGCTCGACTCCAGGCGCGACGAGTGGGAGATCGCCGACATCGCCCACCAGGTTCGGCGGGGCGGCGGTCGCAGCCGGGGGTACGGCGGCGGCAACCGCTTCGAGGTCTATCTCAAGCCGGAGGAGGTCTCGGAGATGTCCACGGACGAGGTCACCGAACTCATTCGGGAGGCGATGCCGCAGAAGGTCGGCGTTCTCTTCAAGCTCGCCCGGACCGAGTTCGGGCCTCCGGGTTCCGGGAGATCCGGGATGGACGTGGAGCTGATCGGCGACGACATGGGCACCCTCGAACTCTTGGTGCCGCGGATCACCGACCGGCTGCGTCAGATCCCCATCGTCGGCGACATCGACAACTCGTTCGAGAGCGGCGACGACGAGATCCGGGTTTCGGTGAACCGTGAACGCGCCCTGCAGGGCGGCCTGTCGAGCCAGGCCGTGGCGATGACCGTGAACGGCGCGCTGTCGAGCCGCTCGCTGGCGTACTTCAAGACCGCGGAACGCGAGATCGGCATGGTCATGCAGTACCGGGAGGAGGACCGGGAGACGCTCGATCAGTTGAAGAAGATGCCGGTGCTCGTGTCGGACCCGAACGGCCAGGACCCGGACGGCGCGTCGGGAGCGGTGACCCTGCCGATCTCCAGCCTCGCCTCGTTCCGGGTCCAGAGCGGACCGTCCGAAGTCGAGCGGGAGAACCGCCGCTCCAAGGTGGAGATCGACATCACGGCCGCGGGCGGTACCCCGGGCTTCATGCTGCGGCGGCCGGTCCAGATGGCCCTCGCGGATGTTCCGCTGCCGCCAGGCTACGAGTGGTCGCTAGGCAGGAGGTTCATGGAGGCCGAGGAGGACGCGTCGCGCGCCGTCCTGGCGATGATCCTGGCCGTCGTGCTGATCTACATGATCATGGCGGCCCTGTTCGAGGACTTCCTCCAGCCGTTCACGATCATGCTGTCGATTCCCTTCGCCTTCATCGGCGTCGGCCTGATCATGTATCTGGCCGGCCAGCCGCGGTCTGACTCGTCGAACATGGGACTCCTCATCCTGGCCGGGATCGTGGTGAACAACGCGATCGTCCTGATCGACCACATCAACCGGCTGCGGCGCGAAGGCATCGCCCGAGACAAGGCGATCGTCCTCGGCGGGAAGAATCGCCTGCGGCCCATCCTGATGACGGCCGTGACGACGATTCTCGGCCTGTCACCCATGGTGGCGCCCTTCTTCCTGCCCCAGGTGTTCGGGCAGCCCGAGGGCCGGGCCGCCTTCTGGGCGCCCGTGGGCCTCGTCATCCTGGGCGGGCTCACGACGTCCACCTTCCTGACCCTGCTTGTGATTCCGACGGTCTATTCCCTGGTCGACGACGTGAAGCTCTTCGTCCAGCGGGTTGTGCGGGCGGTCACGACCGTTCCGCGGAGAAAGATGGCATGAAACTCAAGAGACGCTTGGGCAAGGCGCGGTCGGCCGGCGCCCTTCTGTTGATAGCGGCCGTGGCGACCGCGGGTATCGGCTGCGGGCAGTCCAACGCCGAAGCGGGCGGCGACAACCCCCGCGCCGGCCGGGGCGGACCCGGAGGCGGCCCCGGGGGCCGGGGCGGCGGACCGCCGGGTGGCTTTCCGGGATTCCCGGGCTTCGGAGGCTCGCCGAACGCCGCCGTGATTCCGGTCGCGGTAACGAGCGCTATTCGACGCGACATCGCGGACTACCTGGAGACGAACGGTTCGCTCGAAGCCGAGAACGAGGTCGACATCGTGGCCCGGACGACCGGTCCGATCGTCGAACTGAACGTGGAGGAAGGCGACTTCGTGCGGGAGGGCCAGGTGCTGGCGCGCATCGACGCCGCCGAAATCGAGGCGCAGTTGGGCATTGCCCGGGTCAATCTGGCCGAGGCGGAACTGTCCTGGAACCGGGCCCAGTCGTCCTACCGCGAGGAAGTGATCAGCCAGGAGGCCTACGACCTCGCCAGGTCGACGTTCGAAAGCGCCGCTGCCCAGATCGTCGGTACCGAGATTCTCCTCGACTACACCGTGATCAGGGCGCCGTTCGACGGCCTGATCATCGAGCGCGTGATCAAGAACGCGGAGTATGTCGCGACCAACACGAGGCTGTTCCGGATCTCCGACTTCGACCCGCTGCTCTGTCCGATTCAGCTTCCCGAGAAGGACCTGCCGCGGCTCAAGCTGGACCAGCCCGCCCACCTGACGGTCGAGGCCTGGCCCGGCGTGCGCTTTCCGGCCCGGGTGCTGCGGATCAGCCCGGTCGTCGAGGCGGCGACCGGTACGGTCAAGGTCACGCTGGAAGTGCAGGCCCAGGGCCGCCTGCGGCCCGGGATGTTCGCCAGCGTGTTCGTCGAGACGGACGTTCACGAGAACGCCATCGTCGTGCCGAAGCAGGCCCTGGTCCTGGAAAGCACCTCCGACACGGTTTACGTGGCGGTCGACGACGGGCAGGGCGGTACCGTCGCCCAGCGCCGCGAACTCGAGCTCGGCTACGAGGAGAGCGACAGTCTGGAAGTGCTCTCCGGCCTCCGCGAGGGCGAGGACGTCGTGATCGTCGGGCAGGACGGACTGTCGGACCAAACGCCGATTTCGGTCGACGAGCGGGAGGGGCCGGCCGCGGCGCCCGCGATGTTCACTTCCATGCCGGCCGGCGCCGAGGGCGCGGTCGGTCCGTCGCCTGCCGCGGCTGGCGGTGCCGCCGCCGCCGGGCAGGCCGTACCGGGGCGGCCCGGACCAGGCGGCCCCGGAGGCTTCCGCGCTGGACCTCCCGGCGGTTTCGACCCCAGCCAGATGACGCCCGAACGGATGGAGATGATGCGGGCCCGCATGAAGGAGCGGGGCATGAGCGACGAGCAGATCGACCAGATGATGGAGCGCATCCGGAGCGGCCAGGGGCCGCCGGGAAGGCCGCCTGGCGGTCCGGCGGGCAGGCAGCAGGGCGGACCGCCCGGCCGACCGCAAGGTTGACCGGGAACCGGGGCGCCTGACCAGGTAACGCGACAATGCGGGTTGTTTCCTTCGCCACCCGGCGACCGGTCACCGTGTTCATCTTCGCCCTCGCGGCGGTGGTCTTCGGCGGCGTCGCCTTCCGCGATCTGGCGGTCGACCTGCTGCCGGACATCACCTATCCGTCGCTGACCGTTCAGACGGGGTATGAAGGCGCGGCGCCGGTCGAGATGGAGACCCTGATCACGCGGCCGGTCGAGGACGCGGTCGGTGTGGTCAACGGGGTCAACCGGGTCATCTCGAGTTCCCGGGCGGACATCAGCGAGGTCACGCTGGAGTTTTCCTGGGGCACGAACATGGACTTCGCGTCGCTCGACGTGCGCGAGCGTCTGGATCAGGTGCGGTTGCCGATCGCGGCCGACCGCCCGGTCCTGCTGCGCTACGACCCCTCGCTCGACCCCATCCTGCGGATGGGGCTCGCCGGCGGCGGCAGCGACCTGATCGCGCTGCGCCTGCTGGCGGAGGAGGATCTGAAGCGGAAGCTGGAGCGTCTGGAAGGCGTGGCGGCCGTCGTCGTCAGCGGCGGTCTGGAGGAGGAGATCCAGGTCGAGATCGACGAACGGAGACTGACCTCCCTGGGCCTGACGATGAACCAGGTCATGAACCGCCTGGCGCAGGAGAACGTGAATCTCACGGGCGGGCGGCTGCGCGACGGCCAGACCGACTATCTGGTGCGCACGATCAACGAACTGCTGCGTCCGGAGGAGATGCGGGAGATCGTGATCGACCGCTCCCAAGGGGCGATCGTGCGCCTCGAGGACATCGCCCGCGTCTACCAGGGCGCCAGGGAACGCGAGGTGATCACCCGGATCGACGGCAACGAGGCCGTGGAGATCGCGGTCTACAAGGAGGGGGGCACGAACACGGTCACCGTCGCATCCGCCGTTCTCGATCGGGTGAACGGGCTCGTGGAGGAGATCAGGCAGATCGATCCTCAGCTCGAACTGAGCGTTCTCACCGACCAGTCGCGCTACATCCGCGACTCCGTGTCGGCGGTGATCGAAACCGCCCTGATCGGCGGCTCGCTGGCGATCGTCGTCCTGTTCCTGTTCCTGCGCAGCGCGCCGAAGACGCTGATCATCGGGATCTCCATCCCGGTCTCGGTCGTGGCCACCTTCTTCCTGATGTACGTCGCCGGCGTGTCCCTCAACATCATGTCGCTGGGCGGTATCACGCTCGGCATCGGTCTCCTGCTGGACAACTCGATCGTCGTCCTGGAGGCGATCCAGCGCCGCCGGGACCAGGGCCTGGGGGTCGTCGAGGCGGCCCGGGCCGGCGCCTCCGAGGTCGGCCGGGCGGTGATCGCGAGCACGATCACGACCGTCTGCGTGTTCGTGCCGATCGTGTTCGTCGAGGGTGTCGCCGGCCAGATGTTCGGCGACCAGGCCCTGACCGTGACGTTCTCCCTGCTGGTGTCGCTAGGGGTCGCGCTGACCGTGATCCCGATGCTCGCGTCGCGAAGGTTCTTCGCTGCAGGAGACCCGGTCGAGACGGTCCGGAGCGCGGGGCGTTCCAATCCTGTGACCCGGGCCCTTTCGGCATTCTTCAGCGCCATAGGCGTCGGCATCGCCTTGGTCGTCAAGCACGTGTTTCGCGCCGTCGCCACGGTCATGTCCGTGCTGCTGCGGCCGGTGCTGGCCGCCTTCGACGCGCTGCTCCGGGGCATTACCGCGGTGTACGCCCGTGTCCTTCGCGGTGCCCTTCGCCACCCCGCTCTGGTCGTCCTGGTGGCGGTCGTGCTCCTCGCGGGGAGTGTCCAGCTCGTGGGCTCGCTGGGTAGCGAACTCGTGCCGGAGCTGATCCAGGGCGAGTTCTACGTCGACGCCGAACTGGCGCCCGGGAGCCGGCTGGAGGTCACGGACCGGCGGCTGAAGAACATTGACAAATGGGTGCGCGACTTTCGCGAGGAGCTCGGCGTGCAGTCGGTCTACACGGTGGTCGGCACCTCGAACGAGCAGGGAGGCGCGGCCGGCGAGAGACGGGAGAACATCGGCCAGGTCAACGTGCGGATGGAACCGCCGATCGACGCCGAGCGCGAGGAACTCGTGATGAGCCGGATCCGGAACCTGATCGACGCGGAGAACGCATCCTTCGCCGGTCAGGCGGCGCCCGTCGCCGGCGCGGCGTCGGCTCCGGCTGGCGCCGGATCGCTGCTAGGGGACGACTCGTTGAAGTACCGCTTCGGCCGTCCGACCTACTTCAGCTTCAGGAGCCCGGTCGAGGTGCAGATCCGCGGCCACAACCTGGCCCTGCTGGAGGTGCTTGCCGACCAGGTGGCGGCGCGGATGCGCGAAGTCGAAGGGCTGGTAGACGTCAAGTCGTCGACGGAGGGCGGAAATCCGGAACTGCAGATCATCTTCGACCGGGAGCGGCTGTCGACGCTGAACTACACCGTTGCCGAACTCGGCGCCGTGATCCGGTCCAAGGTGCAGGGCGACATCGCGACGGACATCGTGCGCGAGGATCGGAACATCGAGGTCCGGATGCGGGCCGACGAGGGCTACCGCGACTCGGTCCGCGATCTTCGCAACCTGAACATCCGCCAGAACGGCGCCACGCCACTGCCTCTCTCGGCGGTGGCGGAAGTGATCGAGACGGAAGGGCCGGCCGAGATTCGCCGCAGCGACGGGGGCCGGGTGGCGCTGATCGAGGCGAACATCGTCGGCCGCGACCTGGGCAGCGTCTCCGACGACATTCAGGCGATCCTGGACACGACCCGGTTCCCGGTCGGCTTCGACTACTCGGTCGGCGGGCAGCGCCAGGAGATGGAGCGCTCTTTCGACAGCATGCGACTGGCGATCCTGCTCGCCGTGTTCATGGTCTACCTGGTCATGGCGTCCCAGTTCGAGTCGCTGCTGCACCCCTTCGTCATCCTCTTCGCGGTGCCGTTCTCGATCATCGGCGCGATCGGCATCCTCTATCTGACCCGGACGCCGGTCAGCATCGTCGTGCTGATCGGCGGCATCCTGCTGGCCGGCATCGTCGTGAACAACGCGATCATCCTGATCGACTACACGAACCGCTTGCGGCGCGCCGGCAAGGCCAAGGTGGACGCCCTGCGCGAGGCCTGCCTGGTCCGCCTGCGGCCGATCCTGATGACGACGTCGACGACCGTGCTGGGCCTGCTGCCGATGGCCCTGGGCCTGGGCGAGGGTGCGGAACTCAGAACTCCCATGGCCCTGACCGTTGTCGGCGGGCTGCTGACCTCGACGCTGCTGACGCTCGTCGTGATTCCGGCGCTCTATCTGCTGCTGGACTTCCACGAGCGCGACGCCGACCCTGAGGCCGTCGCCGAAGCCGCTACGTAGGCGGTGACTAGGGGAAGACCTCTGCGAGTTCGGAGGCAGTCCAGGGGTCGATGCGGTCGCTTGTGCGTTCGCGGATTGCGGTGACGAGTTCGGGCGAAACCGGATCGGCGGTGTTGCCCCAGCTTCGGCGGATGTAGGTGAGGAGGGCGGCGATGGCGGTGTCGGGGAGGCGGGGGTCGGCGGCGAAACCGGGCATCAGGTCGTCCCACGCCTGGCCGTGGACTTCGATCGGCCCCTCGAGGCCATGGAGCACCAGGGCGGCCAGGCGCTCCGGGGATCCCAGAACCCACGGAGTGTTGACCAGAGTCGGGCCCAAGCCCTCCTGGCCCCGGCCGTCGTTGTTGTGGCAGGAGCGGCAGGCGCGGTAGTGGCGGCGGCCACGGTTGAACTGGGCGGCTTCGGCGGCGGTCAGGGCAGGGGCCGATTCCGGTGTATCCGGGGGTTCGCCCGTAGTGGTTCCGGCCAGGTTCGCGGCGAGGCCGACCTGGCGGTGGAAGGGGTCGTCGGCCTGCGCCGCCACGCGCTCGGCCAGGACGTTCTTCGCCCAGGTCGACTGCCGGGCCATGGCGCCGACGGTCAACAGCGCCTGGGCGCGCACCTCGGCCGACGGGGAGTCGAGCAGTTCGGCGATCGTGGCCTCGCCGGCGGCGCTTCCTGCCAGCATTTCCTCGCCGACTCGCAGAGCGTGAACGACTAGCCAGGGATCCCGGGCTCGCAGCCCCCTCTGCACGGTCGCGTCATCCAGCTCGCCGCGGCCATGGAGCGTCCACAGGGCGTGGATCCGGGAGAGCGGGTCGTCGCCGGAGCGGGCGAGCTCGCGCAGGGCGCTGCGGCCCGCGTCGTCGAGTTCGTTCTCGACGAGCAGCCGCTGGGCCGCGTCACGCAACCAGCCGTTCGGGTGGGACAGGGCGGCAATGCGGTCAGCCGCGGTCGCAAGGCCCGGTACGTCGCGACGGACGGAGGCGGGGTCCTCGACGTCTCCCTCCCAGACCACGCGGTAGATGCGGCCCATGCCGACCGGGCGGTCGAGTCCGTGCTCGAGGATGTACTCGCGCAGATAGGTCGTCACATACCGGACGTGCTGGAGGATGCCGCGGTACATGTCGATCACATAGAGCGCGCCATCCGGTCCGACCTTCGCATCGACCGGACGGAAGCGCTCGTCGGTCGAGGCCAGGAACTCGCGCTCGACCCAGTTCGGATCGCCGTAGCGACGGTGCTCGGCCACCAGTGTCGGAATTCCGTTCGTCGCCGTACCGGGCGCCAGATCGAAGTGGGCGACGACGTTGCCGGCTGGTTCCGGCACGAAGACATCGCCGCGGAAGGTGGCGGGGAACTGGTCGCCGCGATAGACCACGAGGCCGCTGACCGAGGTCGTGACCGCGAGCCTGCCGTCCTCGCGCAGCATGCTGTTTACGTAGCCGCGGTTGATGCCGGGATTCACGCGGATCGAGTAGACCGTCTCGTCATGCACGAGCCGTTCGCTGGCGCCGATGCCGCCGTTTCTCGGCTGGTGCTCGGCGTTGGCCAGCGCGTAGTCGGCCGGGATCAGGTCGGCGAACAGGTAGCGCGAGTTCGTGTTGTAGTAGAGGCGGCCGACGTCGTCCTGGGCGATGCCCCACTGGCCCCGGAACAGCGTCGGATCGACCTCGATCGAGGCGCCCTCGGGACCCTGGCGCAGCCGAAAGCGCCGGTCGGACTTGGCGTTGTAGATCCAGTTGTCGAGCGCCCACAGCAGCCCGTTCTCCGTGTGTTCCAGGAGATCGGGGTCCGGGTCGCCGTAAGCGAGCAGCCGCTTCCGGCTTACGCAGCGGGGCAGCCCGCCGGCCTCGGCTTCGCTGCGGCACAGCCACAGGTTCGGCGGTTCGCCGATCAGGATGCCGCCTGAGACGGCGGCGATCGCGCGCGGGCTGACCAGGCCGTCCAGGTAGACCGCGTTCCGGTCCATCGCGCCGTCCGCGTCCGTGTCCTCGAGCACGACGACCCGCCCCACAGGCTCCTGTTCGCCCTCGCCGTCGACGGTCGGCATGAAGCCCCGCATCTCGACGACGTAGAGGAGTCCCCGCTCGTCCCAGGCCATTGCGACCGGGTCTTCGACCAGGGGTTCGGCGGCCACCAGCTCGACACGGAAGCCGGGGGCCACGCGTAGCGTCGCCATCGCCTCGGCCGGCGCGAGTGGAGGCGATTCGGGCACCTTGAACCGGCGCCACACCTGATCCATCACGTGGCCCTCGCGGTCGCCTCGCTGGGCGTCCGCCGAAGGTGACACGGACAGGGCGAGCGCGATCAGGGAAGGAACTCGCCAGCGCATCGCGGTGAAGTAGCCTAGCTGAGATGCCGGAACAGTTGTCCGCCGCCGAGCGGGACGACCTGCGGGTCGGCCTGCGGATGGCCCATCCGCCCGACCCGGCGGCGCTGGCCGCGGAACGGCGGGAACTCGCTGAACTCGAGGGCAAACCCCGGACGGCCCGCTGGCGAGCGTTCGCGGGACTGATCGGTCCGGGCTACATGCAGAGCGCGATGACGCTCGGCAGCGGCACGGCGGCTTCCGCCCTGTTCGCCGGGGCCGTGTTCGGCTACCAGCTCCTGTGGGTGGCGCCGCTCGCCATGCTGCTTGGGCTCGTCATGCTCTCGGCGGTCGCCCATCAGACCCTGTCGACCGGCATGCGGCCGTTCGACGCGATGCGCCGCTTCGCGGGAGCGCCGCTGGCCTGGAGCTGGGCCCTGGGCGCGCTCATCGCGTCGATCGTCTGGCACTTCCCGCAGTACTCGCTGGCCTCCGCGGTCCTGGTCGACCTCGGAGAAGCGGCGGGGATCGAGGGGTTGCCGGCGGCGGGCCTCGGCTTCGTCGTCCTCGTCTGGGCCGTGCTCATCTCGTCGCTCTACGGTCGCCGGCCGGAGTTGATTCGCGTCTACGAGCGGCTCCTGCGCTACATGGTGTGGGGGATCGTCGTCTGTTTCGCCTGGGTGGTGATCCGCACGGGAATCTCGGACTGGGGCGGCCTCTTTCGCGGTTTCGTCGGTTTCGCGGTGCCCGGGGAACGGAACGGAGTGCTCGGCGTGACGGTGATCCTGAGCGGCTTGTCGGCCGCCGTCGGGATCAACATGGTGTTCCTCTACCCGTACTCGCTGCTCGCCCGCGGCTGGTCGCGCGAGCACAGATCGCTGGCCCGTTTCGACCTGTGGACCGGGACCTTCGTGCCCTACGTCCTGGCCGCGAGCCTGATGGTCATCGCTGCGGCGAACACGATTCACCTCGACCCCGCCTACGACGGCGTGCGGCTGAGTCCGGTCGAGGCGGCCCAGTCGCTGGCGGCCGTCGCGGGACCCGCGGTGGGACGGGTGGTATTCGATCTGGGCGTGCTCGGCATGGCGCTGTCGACGATCACCCTGCACATGCTGGCGACCGGCTTCGTGGCCTGCGAACTGTTCGGGTGGGACTTCGGCAGCAGGAAGCACCGGCTGGCCATGCTGCTTCCGGCGCCCGGCGTGCTCGGGCCGGTGTTCTGGGGCGACATCGCGGTCTGGCTGGCGGTGCCCACGAACATCGTCTGCGGGCTCTTCCTGCCCGCGGCCTACGTCGGCTTCGTCATGCTCCAGAAGAACCGCGGCTACCTGGGCGAGGACCGTCCGTCCGGCGGTCGGGGCTGGGTGTGGTGGGGAGCGATGGTCGCCGTCACCGTCTTTCTGACGGGCTTCATGGCCTGGTACGTCTTGACGCAGGGTCCGTCCTACTTCGAGCGCTTCGCCGGTTGAGCCGGCTCACCGCCTGGCGATGCTGGAACTGAAGTCGGTCGGCATGCGCTTCGGCGCCGTCGAGGCGCTGCTCGACGTTGACCTGGAGGTCGGCGCCGGAGAAGTCGTGGGGCTCATGGGCGACAACGGCGCCGGCAAGTCGACCCTGCTGAAGATCGTCGCCGGGAACTTCGCTCCGACGTCGGGCCGGGTGCTGTGGGGCGGCGCCGATGTCGATCTCTCGCCGCTGTCGGCGCGGGAACTCGGCATCGAGGCCGTCTACCAGGATCTGGCGCTTTGCGACAACCTCTCGGCGGCCGCCAACGTGTTTCTGGGGCGCGAGTTGAGCCGCCGGCTGTTGGGGATTCTGCCGGTGCTGGACCACGCGGCGATGCGGCGGAGATCGACGGAGCTGTTCGAGGAACTCGGCTCGGACACCCGTGCGGACGACCTGGTGCGGCGAATGTCCGGCGGCCAGCGCCAGGCCGTGGCCATCGCGCGGGCGCGGTTGAGCTCTCCCCGGCTCATGCTGCTCGACGAACCGACCGCGGCGATCAGCGTGCGCCAGATCGCCGAAGTGCTGGAACTGATCCGGGGACTGAAGGAGCAGGGCGTGGGCATCCTGCTCGTCTCGCACCGGATGTCGGACGTGTTCGCGGTTGCCGATCGCATCGTCGTTCTGCGACGCGGACGCAAGGTGGCGGACAAGCCGACGGCCGAGTCGTCGCCCGAGGAGGTCACGGCCCTGATCACCGGCGCGATCGAAGCCGCGTGAAGAGCCTCCGCCGAGCACCCCAGTCGCTGTGGGTGACGCTGACGGTTGCCGCCCTCGCCGGCGTGATGAGCCTGGTCTCGGAGCCGTTCGCGAGCAGCGACAACATCTTCAACGTCAGCCGGAACTTCGCCTTCATCGGCCTGATCGCCCTGGGCCAGACGGCCGTGATCGCGACCGGCGGCATCGATCTCTCGGTTGGCTCGGTGATGGGGCTCGCGGGGATCGTGACCGGACTCGTTCTGGGTTCGGGCCAGCCCCTGGTGCTGGCCGCGGCCGCCGGCCTGGCTTGCGCGCTCCTGTGCGGCGTCGTGAACGGCGCGCTCGTGGGGTATCTCCGGCTGTCGCCCTTCGTGGTCACGCTCGGCATGCTGAGCATCGCCCGGTCGCTTGCGCTCGTCATCTCGAACAACAGGATGGTCCACGATTTCGGGCCGGACGAGGATCTCCTGCTTGGCCTGGGCGGCGGCCGTTTCCTGGGGCTGGCCAACCCGGTCTGGCTTTTGCTGGTTGCCGCGCTCGGCGCCGCGGCCTGGTTCCGGTACAGCCGGCTGGCCCGGCACGTCCTGGCGGTCGGCGGTAACGAGGTGTCGGCACGGCTGGCCGGGGTGCCGGTGGCCCGGGTCCGACTCACGGTCTACGTCCTGAGTTCCCTGCTCGCCGGGGCATCGGCGATTCTGATGATCGGCTGGCTGGGAGCGGTCACGAACGCGTTGGGGCAGGGCTACGAACTGCGCGTCATTGCCTCCGCGGTCATCGGCGGCGCCAACCTGATGGGCGGGGAGGGCGGCGCGTTCGGAGCGGTCGCCGGTGCGGCGCTGATCGAGCTGATCCGGAACAGCCTGCTTCTGCTCGGCGTCGATCCGTACTGGCAGGGCGCTTTCGTCGGGGGCTCCATCGTCGTCGCTATGCTCGTCGAACGAGTGAGAAGGACCGGTCGATGAAGCTCCGCGTGGTTGGGTTCCTGGTTCTGGTGCTGGCGGTCGGAGGCTGTGCCCGGGAGCGGGCCGGCTACACCTTCGCCCTGGTGCCGAAGGCGATGAACAACCCGTTCTTCGACCTGGCCCGCGACGGCTGCATGCAGGCGGCCGCGGACCTCGAGGATGTCGAATGTCTGTACATCGGCCCCAGCGAACACACGGAGGCGGATCAGATCCAGGTGGTGGAGGACCTGATCACCCGCCGCGTGGATGGACTGGCCGTATCGCCCTCGAACGCGACCGCGATGGCGCGGGCACTGACCCGCGCGAACGAGGTCGGTATCCCCGTGATCACCTGGGACTCGGACCTGCTGGCGGAAGACGCGGAGTTGAGGACGACGTACATTGGCACGGAGAACCGCGCCATGGGCGTCGAGCAGGCGAAGCTGCTCCAGGAACTGAAACCGGACGGCGGCACGATCTGCATCCAGTCGGGCGGCCCGGCGGCGATGAACCACAACGAGCGGATGCAGGGGCTCCGCGAGACCCTCGCGGGAGTCGAGTCCGCCGGTCCTCCCGGTGACCGCCTCGAGAACCGGAACGGCTGGACCGAGGTCGCGGCCTGCCCGCTCTACACGAACGACGACTTTCCGCTCGCCGTCCAGCAGATGGCCGACGTGCTGGCCTCGGAGCCGGAACTCGACGTGTTCTCGATCACCGGGGGGTTCCCGCAGTTTGTCGATCAGGCGTATCGGCAGGCGGTCGAGCCCTACCGGGCGCGGATCGAGTCACTGGATCTCGTGATCATCGGCGCCGACGTGCTGCCGATGCAACTGGACCTGCTGGTCGAGGGGCTGAGTCACGGCCAGGTGGGGCAGCGGCCCTACGCCATGGGCTATCGGTCGATGGAGGTACTGCTGCAGTTGACTCGGGGCGAGAACGTGGAAGACCCGATCTACACTGGCCTGGACGTGTTGACCGGCGCCGCGGACGTCGAGGCCTTCCGGGCCCGCGTCACCGGCCCCTGAACCCGCGCACCGACACCCGGACCTGCACCGGAGGGCCGGCCGCAGGTTCCGTTGGCCTGCTCAGGTTGCCTTCAGCCGCCCGGAAGTTCGACGACCGCTTCGCGGACGAGATAGCTGCCGCTGCCGGAGGCCTCGTCCCGGACGCCGACCGCGACGTCGAACCGACCGGGCGGCAGATCGACGTTCACGACCACGAGGGCGCTCTCGAGTTCCGGTGCCAACTGCGCGTCGCTCAGTGTCACGGCCTTCTGCCGTATCGGTGTCCGCTCGCCCTTGTCGTTGCCGGCGACCAGAAAGATCCGGACCGTGCCGCTCGAGCCGGAAGGCCCCGGCAGCCGTGTGACGGCGGCTACCGGCACCTGAACTTCCACCGGCAGCGTGACCTGTCCCTGGCCGGCCCCGTCCCGGACCTCGCCAAAGGTCACATCGGCCCCAAGGGCGTTCGACTGCTCCCCAAGCTTCAGGGCGGCGTACAGACGGTCGGCGAGGCGCTGTTCCTCGGATTTCAGAATGTAGGAGCGGCGGTACCGCACCCGCCAGCCGTTCTTCGGGTTCGTCAACCGGACCTCGATCTGGCGGATCGGGTGGCGCCGGTGGGGCGGAGCGGCGTAGCCAAGGGAATAGTAGGAACCGAAGTCGGCGGCAATCTCCTCCAGCGCCTCGGCCGGGCGCGCCTGGTTGAACACGGCGCGGCCTCCCGTCTCGTCCGCCAACAGGCTCAAGGGCGCCTGCAGGTTGTCGGTTCTCAATCGGTCGTTCTGGTGGCTCGGTACCAGGACGTTGGCAAGGCGGAGGCCGCCGGCGCCGCCGCCGTCATCTGCGCCCACCGGTCCCGCGACACTGACGTCCGAGGAAGAGGATGCGCGGATGCCGGCGGCGTCCACCGGGTAGATGGTCACCCGGTTCGCGTTGCTGAAGGCGCTCAAGTGATTGAAACGCGTCGTCTCGTCCCGGTCGAACTGTCGCCTTTCCATTTCCTGTTGGCGCTCTGGGCATAGCTCCCCCAGAAAGTGGAACAACTCGGCACCCGGCCGCAGCGGAAGGCCGTCACTGACGTGAACCAGCGCTTTGGGACCGGGCAGGCCACCGAGGGCCACCGCCAGTTCGCCGAGAGCCGAAAGCGAGTCCGCGACCCTCAACTGCGTCTCCGCCGCGTACTCGTCCGCCGAACCCAGGAGGTCGGCCCACATGTCCTGACAAGGTTCGCAGTCCGGCACGAAGGCGCCCCTGCTCTCGCCGAGGGCGCAGTTCTCGTAGCTGGACCGGATTCTCCGGAGTGCCTGGCGGCGAAGAAGATCCGGGTCGTGCATGGGCTTCAGGGCACGAAGCGCCGCCACGAGGTCGCTCGGATCCTCGGTGAAGGGTACACGGATGTTCAGGCCTGGGTCCCCGGTGGCGAGCAGATAGCGGCGCCCGGCCGGATGATCCGTTCGTTCGCCCAGGAAAGCGGCGAAGTCGCTCTCGATCCGGCGCAGGCTTCCCAGACTGATCCGGAAGCGGTCGACGTACAGCGCCACCAGGAGGGGCGCGTCCGTCCCCTGCGGGCTGGCGAGTTCCTCGACTTCGCTCTCCAGCCACTCCCGGTCTTCGGTCTGGCGGGCGCTTCGATCGGTCTGGCGGGCGCTTCGAGATGCGGCGTTCAGGAAGTTCGTAATCGCCATCGGCTCGCCTTCCTCGAAGATCTCGAAGTCCTCGACGGAGAGGTCGGAGACCGGGCGGCCGCGGCGGTCCGTGACGTGGACGTCGATGTTCACGACGTTGACCGTGACCTCCTCGACGACGGTCGCCGCGGGGTCCTGGGCGGGCCGGGCCTGGGCCAGGGCCGCGGGCGCCCCGAGCGCCACGATCAGGGCGGCGGAGCAGGCCGGAACCGGCGGTAGCGGGCGCATCGCTTCACTATACTGGCGCGGATGTCCCGGGTCCCGGCGCCGCTCTTTTCGGCTCTCGCTCTCGCGGTCGCCGGAGCGGCGGCGCCGGCCGCGGCTCAGGTGTCCCGGCCGGAACCGGTCTACGAGGGTTCAGACCGAATCGAAGAGTGGTCGGCCCGCCGCATCCTGGTCGTGACGCCGCACCCGGACGACGAGACCTTCACCTCCGGCGGCACCCTCGCGATGCTGGCGGCGAACGGTAACGAGATCCGCGTCGTGGTCTACACGACGGACAACGCCGGCTCCCGGGATCCTTCGATGACGAAAGACCGCCTGAAGGCGATCCGGCGGGCCGAAGAGGAGGAGGCATGCCGGATCCTCGGCATTCCGAAGGAGAACATCGTCTGGCTCGGCCATGACGACGGCATGCTGGAGTACGTCGACCGCCGGGAGCTGACGCGCCAGGTGGCCCGCGAGATCCGGCGGTTCAAGCCCGATGCCCTGTTCTCCGTCGATCCCGGCTCGCCATACGAGCAGTACCACAAGTCGGACCATCGTTCGGGCGCGATCATCACGGTCGACGCGATCCGCGCGGCGCGCTGGCGGCTGTACTTTCCGGAACTCGAGGCTGAGGGCTTCGAGGCCTGGAGCGTGCCGCTCGTGTTCTTCTACTACAGCGCCAGCCCGAACTACACCGTCGACATCACGGACGTTGCGGAGACGAAGGCCCGGGCCTCGGCGGCGCACATCAGCCAGTTCGGATCGATGGTGGATCGCTACGATCCGGCCGCCGTCGACGAGCAGCGCAAGGAGTGGGCGGCGCGGCTCCTGGAACGTGCCGAGCGCGAGAACGGCAGGGTGGTGGAGCGGTTCCGGCGTTCCACGGCATACTGAGTGGTTGAGGCGCCGCCGCTGCTGGCGCTCAGCGTTCTCGACCAGTGCCCGGTCCGGGCCGGCAGCACGCCGGCGGAGGCCATCCGGGAGGCGGTGCGGCTCGCTCGGGCGACCGACCGTCTCGGCTATCGGCGCTACTGGCTGGCGGAGCACCACAACTCGCAGTCGCTGGCCTGCGCCGCGCCCGAGGCCCTGATCGGCCAGGTGGCCGCGGCGACCAGCCGCATGCGGGTGGGCTCGGGCGGCGTCATGTTGAGCCACTACAGCGCACTCAAGGTGGCCGAGGTGTTCCGCATGCTGGAGACCCTGTATCCGGGCCGGATCGACCTGGGTATCGGCAGGGCGCCCGGATCGGACCGGTTCACTGCCCACCTGCTCGCACACGGGCCGGGACGCCTCGGCGTGCAGCACTACCCGGAGCAGGTGGCCGACCTCCTCGGCTATCTGGGCCGGGGTCACGAGGACGCCCGGTTGAACGGCGTCCGGGCGATGCCCCAGGGCGAAACCCAGCCGGAGGTCTGGCTGCTTGGCTCGAGCCTCGGCTCCGCGCGGTTCGCGGCCCACTTCGGTTGCCCCTACAGCTTCGCCCACTTCATCCAGCCCCGCGATGCCGAGGCCGCGCTCGAGCTCTACCGGAGCGAGTACCGACCGTCGGAGGGCCACCCCGAGCCGCGGGCGAGCGTCGGCGTCAGCGCGATGGTCGCGGACACGGAGGAGGAAGCGCGGCGCCAGTCGCTGAGCCGGTTCCTCTGGTGGATCCGGCTGACGCAGGGTCGACCCGGGCCGTTCCCGAGCCTGGAGGAAGCGGAGGCGTACGAGTTCACGGACGCCGACAGGGTCGTGATCCAGAGGATGCGGGCCCGCAGCCTGGTCGGGGAGCCGGACGCGGTGGCCGCGCGGGCGCGGGAGCTCGCCGAACGGCTCGGAGTCGGCGAACTCGTCGTGCTGACGATCTGTCCGAGCTTCGAGGCCCGGCTGCGGTCCTACGAACTGTTCGCCGACGCCGTGGGGCTGGCCGGTTGACAGCCCGGCCCTCAAGCCTGAGGATCCCATCAGCCGAAGGCGGAGTGAGAGTCGCCGCGCGCGTACTCACCGCCGGAACCCTGGCCGATGCCGACGATTGACCGCGGACCCGCTCTTCGGGTCCCTGGAGAGCCGAGACGATGACGATTGCAGACAGGCTGACCGCTACGGACGAAGCGGCGGAGGCGCACAGGAAAGGAGCGGAGCGGGAGATCTTTCCGGCTTCCAGCGGCATGGACTACTCCGTCGCCGACCTTTCGCTGGCCGATGCCGGCCGCAGGCAGATCGAACTCGCCGAGCATGAGATGCCGGGGCTGATGGAGCTCCGCCGCCGCTACCGCGAGGAGCGGCCGCTCGCCGGCGCGCGGATCACCGGCAGCCTGCACATGACGGTGCAGACGGCGGTGCTGATCGAGACCCTGATCGACCTCGGCGCCGACGTGCGCTGGGCGTCCTGCAACATCTTCTCGACCCAGGACGAGGCGGCCGCTGCGGTGGTCGTGGGTCCGCCGGCGCGGGGCGGCAGCGCGGCGGACCCGAAGGGCGTGCCGGTGTTCGCCTGGAAGGGCGAGACGCTGCCGGAGTACTGGTGGTGCACGCTGCGCGCGCTGGACTGGCCGAACGAGAGCGGGCCGACCCTGATCGTCGACGACGGCGGCGACGCTACGCTGCTCATCCACCGCGGCGTGGAGTACGAGCGCGACGGCTCTATGCCCGACTTCGACCCGGAGACGGAGCCCGAGGAGTGGGGCGTCATTCTCGATCTGATCCGACGCGTCCGCTCCTGGGACGGGAACTACTTCACGCGGATGGCCGGCGGGCTTCGCGGCATCAGCGAGGAGACGACGACCGGGGTTCTTCGCCTGTACGAGCTGGAAGAAGCGGGGACGCTGCTCTGCCCGACGTTCAACGTCAACGACTCGGTCACGAAGTCCAAGTTCGACAACGTCTACGGTTGCCGGCATTCCCTGATCGACGGCCTGAACCGCGCCACGGACGTGATGCTCGGCGGCAAGGCGGCGGTCGTCTGCGGCTACGGCGAGGTCGGCAAAGGCTGCGCGCAGTCGCTGCGCGGCCAGGGCTGCCGGGTGATCGTGACGGAGATCGACCCCATCTGCGCGCTCCAGGCCGCCATGGAGGGTTACCAGGTCGCGTGCCTGGAAGACGTGGTGGAGACCGCCGACATCTTCGTCACCTGCACCGGAAACCGGAACGTCATCACCGCCGGGCACATGGCGCGGATGAAGGACAAGGCGGTGGTGGGCAACATCGGCCACTTCGACAACGAGATCGACATGGCCGGCCTCAAGCGGCTGCCGGGCATCACGAGCCGCAACATCAAGGACCAGGTCGACGAGTGGCTCTTCCCGGACGGTCGGAGCCTCCTGGTTCTCGCCGAAGGCCGGCTGCTGAATCTCGGCTGCGCGACCGGCCACCCGAGTTTCGTCATGTCGACTTCCTTCGCCAACCAGGTACTCGCCCAGATCGACCTGCACCGCACGGCCCAGTCAAGAGGGGATCAGCCCCGGGAGAACAGGGTGTATCTCCTGCCGAGACGCCTCGACGAGGAGGTCGCCCGCCTCCACCTGGACCATCTCGGCGTCCGATTGACCGAGCTCAGCGAAGAGCAGGCCTCCTACATCGGCGTGCCGGTGAACGGTCCGTACAAGCGGGACGACTACCGGTACTGATCGCTGCCGCTGGCGAATCCGACACGACGACCCTCGGAGATGCGTAAGTCCCTGTTTTTCAGTAAGATACGGGTCTCGATGCGGAGTAACCGAAGGAGTGGCGCCCGGCTTCCCGGGCTGGTCCTGGTTTGCGCTGCGGCGCTGGTTCTGATCGCGTCGGTAACTGCGGCCGAGGAGCGCTACCACCCGGCGATCGATCCGGAGCTGTTCCCGCTGCCGGAGAACCTCGAGGCTGCGGTCGAGTTCTGGAAAGACGTGTTCGCTACCTACAGCAGCGATCAGGTCATCCTGCACGACGAGCGGCACCTGGACGTCGTCTACAGCGTCGTCGACATGGGCGACCTGCGGGCGATGGGTTCGTCCGAACTCGAGATCGACCGGACGCGGATCAGGCGCGTTCGCGCCGAGATGAACCGCATTGCCAAGGCGCTGCGCGATCTCGCGGCGGGACGGCCGGTGTCGGGTCTGCCGGCGGATCTCCGCGCCATACCCGGCCGCATGGAGCACATCGACGGGGGCAGGGCGAAGTACAGGAGAGCAGCCGGCCTGATCCGCTCGCAGCGCGGGCTGCGCAACCGTTTCGAAGAGGCGATCGAGATCTCGGGGATGTTCATGCCGGGAATCCGGCGAATCCTCACGGAGTACGGCCTGCCGGTCGAGATCCGCTGCCTCCCTTTCGTCGAGTCGATGTTCAACTACCGCGCCCGTTCCAAAGTCGGTGCGTCGGGCGCATGGCAGTTTACCGCCTCGACCGGCCGGGCCTTCCTGCAGATGGACGAGGCCGTCGATGCCCGCTCGGATGTACTGCTTGCGGCTGAAGGCGCGGCTCGCAAGCTCCGCCAGGACCACGAGTCGCTGGAGGCGTGGCCGCTTGCGCTGACCGCGTACAACCACGGCGCCGGCGGCATGGCGAGGGCCGTGCGGCGGCTGGAAACGCGGGACATCGGCGTGATCGCCGAGAAGTACCGGTCCAGGACGTTCGGCTTCGCCTCCCGGAACTTCTATCCCGAGTTCCTGGCGGCCGTGATCGTCTACGCGGAGCGTGAGAGGTACTTCCCCGGCGTCGAGCCGTTTCCCGAGATTCGGTTCGACGTCGTCGATCGGGACCGCTACGTCGCCCTGACCGACCTGGCGTCCGCCACCGGCGTGGACATGGACGATCTCGCGGAGCTGAACCCGGCGCTGGACCGCTCGGTGCTTGCCGGCTCCCTGCTGGTGCCGCCCCGGTATCCGTTGCGGGTGCCGGCGGGAACTGGGCAGGAGTTCGAACTGGCCTACGCCGAGTTGCCGTCCGAGCGCAAGCCCGATCGGCAGGCGGCGTTCGGCTATCGGGTGCAGAGGGGCGACACCCTGGGGGCGATCGCGCGGCGATTCGGATCCTCCGTTTCCGCGATCCAGCGCGCCAACCGCCTGCCGCGGGCGGACCGGATCTACGTCGGCCAGCGACTCCGGATCCCGACACCCGGTTCCGGTCGGGCGGCGCCGCCGCCGATCCGGCGAGCCGTGGTCGATCCGCCCGAGGAGAGGGCTCCGGGGACGGAGCAACCTGCTCGGACTGAAATCGTCCACGTCGTGGTGCGCGGCGAGTCGGTGAATCGCATCGCCCGCAAGTACGGCGTGACGGTCGCTACGGTGGTGGCGGCGAACGACCTGGGCCGGCCCGACCTGATCCATGCCGGGCAGCGCCTGCGGATCCCGGCGGGTGGCAGGGACGTGGTCTACCGGGTCCGGCGCGGCGACACGCTGAGCCAGTTGGCGCGGACCTTCGGAACGTCCACGGCGAAGATCCAGCGGGCGAACGGCCTGCGGAACAGCCGGATCGTCGTCGGTCAGACGTTGCGCATCCCGGCGGGATGATGGTCCTGAGTGCCGCTGAGCGTTGCGGCCCGGTCCTCGGGGCTCTGCTTGGAGCCGTCCTGGGCGGCTGTGGGGGAGGCGGTCCGGATCCGGCGGACCTGGTGGTCCTGAACGGCCGTCTGGTGACCCTGGCGAGCCCGTCCGAAGCGGAGGCGCTCGCCGCGGCCGGCGGCCGGATCGTCTTCGTCGGCTCGAGCGACGGCGCGCGCTCGTGGATCGGTCCGGACACGGAGGTCCTCGACCTGCAGGGGCGGCTGGGAGTTCCCGGGTTCATCGAAGGACACGGTCACTTCTGGAGTGTCGGGGAGGCCCGACTCCAGTTGGCGCTCGATGGAGCGCGAACCTGGGACGAGATCGTCGCGCAGGTCGCGGAGGCAGTAGCGGAGGCCGAGCCGGGAACCTGGATCCTGGGCAGGGGCTGGCACCAGTCGAAGTGGTCCGAGACGCCGGTTCCGGCCGTACAGGGACTGCCGACACACCATGGCCTGAGCGCCGTGTCTCCGGAGAACCCCGTGCTTCTCGGTCATGCCAGCGGTCACATGGCGTTCGCGAACGCGAGGGCGATGGAGTTGGCCGGCATCGATGCCGCGACGGCCGATCCGGAAGGCGGGGAGATCGTGCGGGATGCGGACGGTCAGCCGACCGGCGCGCTCAGGGAGACCGCCGAGACCCTCGTCGCCGGGCTGCGTTCCGAGACTCTCGAGCCGAACTACGCGCGGCAGGTCGTGCGGCTTGCAGGCGAAGAGTGCCTGGCCAAGGGCATCACGAGCTTCCAGGACGCGGGCTCCAGTTTCGGGCTGATCGACGCCTATCGGCAGATGGCGGACGACGGCATCTTGCCATTGCGGCTTTGGGTGATGGTGAACGAGAGCAACGAGGCGTTGGCCAGGAGGTTGGGCCGCTATCGGATGATCGACCGCGGCGACGGCTTCCTCACCGTCCGGGGAATCAAGCGGTTGATCGACGGGGCGTTGGGATCGCACGGCGCCTGGCTGCTCGATCCCTACGAGGACATGCCGCAGTCCACGGGTCTGAACACGACGAGTCTCGACGTGATGGAGGAAACCGCCCGGCTGGCGCGGGAGCATGACTTCCAGCTCTGTGTCCATGCGATCGGCGATCGGGCCAATCGCGAGACGCTGGACCTGTTCGAGCGGGTGCTGGCGGGCGACCGTACGAGGCGCTGGCGCGTTGAGCACGCCCAGCACCTCCATCCGGACGATGTCCCCCGGTTCGCTCAGCTCGGAGTGATCGCGTCGATGCAGGCTGTGCACTGCACGTCTGACGGGCCCTGGGTGCCGGACCGACTCGGCGAGCAGCGGAGCGCCGAGGGCGCCTACGTCTGGCGGGACCTGATCGAGTCCGGGGCCGTGGTCACGAACGGCACGGACGCGCCGGTCGAGGATGTCGACCCGATCGCGTCGTTCCATGCCTCGGTGACTCGGCGGATGGCGAACGGCGAGGTCTTCTACGAGGAGCAACGGATGACCCGCGAAGAGGCCCTGCGCTCCTACACGATCGACGCCGCCTATGCGGCTTTTGAGGAGGGGGCGAAGGGAAGCCTGGAGGTCGGGAAGTACGCCGATCTGACCGTCCTGTCGCGAGACATCATGACCGTTCCGGAGGAGGAGATCCCGGGAACCCGGGTTGTCTACACCGTCGTCGGCGGCCGGCTTGCGTACCGCCTGCCGTCGCCCCCCTCGCCCGCCGGATGAGCCGGCGCCGATCCGGCCCGGCGAAGCGCCCCGGCGAGGTCAAGGTGCTTGGCGGCTGCTGGCGCGGGCGCCGGCTGGCGGCGCCGGAGGGTGCCCGCCCGACGCAGGCGCGTGTGCGCGAGGCCCTGTTCTCCCACTGGGGCGACCGCGTCGCCGGCAGCCGCCTCCTGGAGCTCTATGCCGGCTCTGGAGCCGTCTCGTTCGAAGCCCTGTCTCGCGGCGCCGGGTTTGCCCTTGCGGTCGACCGGAGCCCACGCGCCCAGGCCTGCATGAGGAAGAGCCGGGAAGCGCTCGGAACCGACGATCTGCTTCTGGCCACAGCGGTTCTGCCGGGGGACCTCGAGAGCGTGGTGGATGGGGAAGCCGCGTTCGACCTCGTGTTCATCGATCCTCCCTACGATGCCGCCGGGCTTGCCGGGTTGCTCGCCGCCGTCTCCGCGGTCGTCGTGGACGGGGGCGAGATCGTCCTGGAACACTCCAGCCGGCGCCCGCCGCCGGCGGCGGCCGGGAGGCTCGGTTCGCGGCGGCACAGGCGCTACGGGGACAGCGCGCTGGCGTTCTACGCCTGAGCGGGCCGTGGTGCGAAAGGGGGGACTCGAACCCCCACGGTATTGCTACCACAAGATCCTGAATCTTGCGCGTCTACCAATTCCGCCACTTTCGCGGATCACGGCAATCAGCCGGAGCCGGATTCTATCCGCATATCGGCTCGTCGGCAGCAGAGTGGCAGCAGGCTGCTAGGCTCATCTCATGAGCATCTCGACCCCGGTGTGTCCGCCCGCCTGTCTTCCCAGGGCCTCCGCCCGAACGGTGGTGGTTTCGGCGATTCTGCTCGCTGGTGGAGCGGTCGGTTGCGCCGAGTCGGGGCCGGACGGCGCCTCCGTGGAAGATCGGACGGCGATCGAGACCGTGCTGGCGGACTACCTTCCCAAGCTCGGGAACGCCTACGCCAACGGCGACTTCGACGCGCTTGCTTCGGGCGCCGTACCCAAGGAGATCGCTACGGTCAGGAAGCGCGTCCACGATCTCGAGATGGAGGCGAGCCGCACCTTGCGCCCGACCCTCAAGAGTTTCGAGATCGAACGGATCGACGTCTGGCGGTACTCCAACGCGGCGGTGACGACGATCGAGGTCTGGGACATCGACTCGCTGGTCAGCGGGACGGAACGGTTGCTGTCGTCCGGCACGGATCGCTACCGCGTCCGCTACCAGTTCAAGCGCCGCGACGAGGGCTGGATGGTGATCGGGCGACTCATCGAGCATCAGTTCGAGTCCTAGGGACTTGCGCCGTAGACGCTACTCGTGAGTCGAGGCGCAAGTCCCTGGGAGAGGACGGGATGGGCCGAAGCACCGAGCCTGCGAGGTGGTTCGGGGCGGTAGCATCGCCGCCGTCTTTCCTCCATGCCCGCCGCGATCGCCATCGTCGGCCGCCCCAACGTCGGCAAATCGACGCTCTTCAACCGGCTGATCGGTCGCCGGCAGGCGATCGTCCACGGCACGCCTGGGGTCACGCGAGACCGCCTCGTCGGGCGCTTCGAGCTGGAGGGGCAGGGCACGGTCGAGTTGATCGATACGGGCGGTCTGGTTCCGGGCGACGATCCTTTGGGCCTGAATGCCCAGGTCGAGTCCGCGGTCGAGGAAAGCGAACTCCTGTTGCTCGTCGTGGACGGCAGGGAAGGGCTGGCGGCCGCGGACGAACAGGTCATGGAACGTCTCCGGACCCGTGGCCGGCCGATCGTCGTGGTGGTCAACAAGGCCGATACCCGGGCCGCCAGGGAGGGCTACCACGAGTTCTACGCCCTGGGCGGAGAGGCCCTGGTGCTCCTGTCGGCGGAGCACGGCAGCGGCTTCGAGTCACTGCACAGCGAGATCGCCGCCCATCTTCCCGCAGCTTCCGGCGCGGTCCTGTCGACGGCGCCGCCCGTGGCGGTCGTGGGCCGGCCAAACGTCGGAAAGTCCTCCCTGGTCAACCGTCTTCTGGGCAGGGAACGGACGCTCGTCTCTCCGACCGCCGGAACAACCAGGGATCCGATCGACAGTCTGCTGGAGCGCGAAGGCGGTCAGGACTACCTGCTCGTCGACACGGCAGGCATCCGGCGGCGTTCCCAGGTCCAGGACACTCCCGAGGAGCTGGCCGTGATGCTCGCCCGCCGCCAGATCGAGCGCGCGGAACTCGTCGTCCTGGTCGTGGACGCGGGCGAGGGCATAGCTTCCGGAGACCTTGCGATCGCCGATGTCGCCTGGCAGGCGGGCCGGGCCGCCGTCGTCGTCTGCAACAAATGGGATCTGATGGACGACGGGAAGCGGGAGCGGCTGGAGTCGGGCTGGGAACGGGTTTCCGAGCTGTTCGCCAGACCGCCTCGAGTCAACGTCTCCGCCCTGACGGGCCGTGGAGTGGGGAACGTCGTGCCCGCGCTCGACCGGGTTGGCGAGCGGCATCGCCTGCGGGTGCCTACGCCTGAACTCAACCGGGAAGTGCGCCGCATGGTTGGTCGCCACCAGCCGCCGGCGGAGCGGGGGCGGCCGTGGAGGTTTCTCTACGCGACCCAGGTGGCCGGGGCGCCTCCCACCTTTCTCCTGTTCGCGAACCGGCGTCTCAAGCGTGGTCACAACTACCGGAGGTATCTCGAGAACAACCTCCGGCAGACCTTCGGGCTTGACGGTGTTCCGCTGCGGCTCGTGGTACGGGAACGGAGGGGAGACGCCGACGAAGTCCGCGGATCTTCACGTTTCGTATAATCCGCACCGCGGATCACCGCCCTCAAGCCCGGAATCGTCCCCCCTCGTCCGTTGCGCTCGGGTTCAGTTGACGCGTAGCCGGGGAGGCTCCCATTCCCAAGCAGTACAAGATCGCCGACGCGTGCAGGTTGCTGGATATCCAGCCCTACGTGTTGCGCTACTGGCAGACGGAGTTCCCGGCCCTGGCCTCGAGGAAGGCCGGCGGGGGCCGCCGTGACTTCGATGCCGAGGATCTCGAGACGATTCGTCGGATCAAGGAGCTCCTCTACGACGAGGGGTACACGATCGCAAGGGCCAAGAAGAAGCTGGCTGCGGAACTGGAGGAAGGCCGGCTCCGGGGCCGGCCACTGATTCCGGCCACGGAAGACGGGCCGAACGGCGGTCAGGCGACGGCGGACGAGGCGGGGGAGGAGGCTCCGCCCGTCGACACGAGCGAGATCGGGGCGCTTGCCCGACGCGTCGAGCGGCTGGAAGGGGGAGTCGCGGCGCTGGTCGCTCAGGCTCGGCAGCTCGCCGCCGAACTCAAGCCGGAAGCGGGCAGGGAAAGCGACTGACACGGAACGGCGCCGGCGTGTCGTTCCGGTCGCCGGAATCTTGCCAAGGGCCGCAAACCAATAGAGAATGCCCTTCGGTCGGGACGTGGCGCAGTCTGGTAGCGTACCTGAATGGGGTTCAGGGGGTCGCGAGTTCGAATCTCGCCGTCCCGACCATTAGCAGCGTGATCGCCCGTGCACGACGTGAAGACCGCAGTCGATGCGGCTGGCTTCCGGATCGGCCTGGTCGCGGCGCGATTCAACGGCGCCATCGTTGAACGGCTGATCGCCGGTGCGCGGGACGCCCTGCTACAGAACGGTGTCCCGGACGAGCGCATCGAACTGGTCCGGGTCCCCGGCGCCTGGGAGCTGCCGGCCGCTCTGGACGCGATGGCGGATACCGGGAGGTTCGACGCCCTGGTGTCGCTTGGAGCGGTGATCCGGGGAGAGACGCCGCACTTCGACTACATCTGCAAGGAGTGCGCGGCGGGATGTGCGCGGGTCACCGCACGAACCGGACTCGCCGTGGGATTCGGTGTTCTGACCTGCAACGACGCGGAGCAGGCGGCCGCCCGGGCGGGCGGCAAGGCGGGAAACAAGGGCCAGGAGGCCGCGGAAGCTGCCCTGGAGATGGCGTGTCTGCTGCGGTCGTTGAGGTCATGACGAAGACCGGGGCGGCGGCGGCCGAGGTTCGCCGCCCGACGGGGAAACGCCGGCAGGCACGCGAGATGGCGCTTCAGATGCTCTACCAGCGAGAAATCGGCCGGCTGGAGCCGCCGCTGTTGGTCCGCGAGTTCGACGTCCATGCGTTCCGCGCGGAGACCGCCGACGCGGGCGCCACGCTGCGCGCCTCGAGGCTGGCGCTGGACTACGCACGCACGCTCCTGGAAGGCAGTCTCGTCAACCGGGAGTCGATCGACGCCCTGATCGACGAGCAGGCGGAGAACTGGCGGCTCGAGAGAATGCCGGTGGTCGACCGGAACGTCCTGCGGCTCGCCGTCTACGAACTCCGTCATCAGCCGGAGGTCCCTGCCGTCGTAGTGATCGACGAGGCGATCGAGCTGGCCAAGAAGTTCGGATCCGAGCAGTCGGGGAGGTTCGTCAACGGGATTCTGGATGCTCTACTGGCCACTTTGGGCCGGGATGCCAGCCGCTGACTGCTAGGCTGCCGGCGATGAAGGTGGCATGGCCGGTGCGATTCGTGGCGGCGGTTTCGGCACTTGCCGCCGGCCTGGCGCTGGTCGGCTGCGGTTACACCCTGGTGGGTAGAGCCTCCAACATCCCCGAGGACATACGGCGGGTGTTCCTGCAGCCGTTCGAGAACCAGACCACGCGGGTCGAGGTCGAGCAGTTCCTCACGCAGGCGATCGCCGACGAACTGGTGACGAGGCCGCGGTTCGAACTGGTGGCGACCGAGGGCGAGGCGGACGCGGTGATTCGCGGCGCGGTGACGGCCTTCCGCGTGGCGCCGATCACGTTCACGAGCGACGGTCGCGCCCAGGAGTACGAACTGGCGATCATCACGGACGTCTCGTTCCGGCGGACTCCCTCGCCGACCGGGGAGGAAGGGGAGGTGATCTGGGCGAACGACCGCTACCAGTTCAAGGAGAGCTACGAGGTCGAGAGCGCCGACAGCGACTTCTTCGACCGTGAGAACCTCGCCATCGAAGACAGCGCCGAGCGCTTCGCCGACACGATGGTGACGGACCTGCTCGAGGGATTCTGAGTTCGATCCCCCGCGCCGCGGACGATCAGTCGGACGATTCGGCGGGAGCCGGTCCGGCGGCCGCCTCGGCGCGCCGGTTCACAAGCCTGGTCAGGCGCGACTTGCGTCGGGCGGCGGCGTTCGCGTGGATCACGCCTCTTCGGGCCGTCGCGTCGATCAGGCTGAGCGTCGAGGGGAGAAGCTCGCGTGCCTTCGTCACGTCGCTGTCCGCGGCGGTGCGAAGCTGCTTGATCGAGGTGCGGAGCCGGGACAGGGCAGCCCGGTTGCGGTCCCGCCGGATGAGGGACTGCCGGATGCGCTTCTCGGCCTGCTTGCTGTTCGCCATTTGGTGTTCTCTCCGGGCTCGGGGCCGTAGGGTTCGTGTTGGCCGAGTTGGGGGTGACCGGCGCCGGCGGCGCAGTTTACAGTTGGTCGGCCGGGTTGTCGAGTTGCTGGAGGGCCAGGGCCGCCTCATCCGAGTCGGGATACTCCTGCGTGACCCGGAGCAGTATCTCGTTGGCCCGCTCACGTTCGCCGAGTTCGATGTGAGCCATTCCAATGCGCAGCATGGAACTCGCGACCTTGTCGCTGGCCGGGTAGCGTTCAGCGACCCGGCCGAGTTCGTCGATCGCCGTGCGAAACCTCCCCTGTCCCATGCACGACTCTCCGAGCCAATACTGGGCGCTGTCCGCGTCCTCACCGTCGGGAAAGGTCTCGAGATAGCGCTCGAAGCCGGTGGCGGCCTGTTCGTAGTCTCCGCTCAGGTAGTGCTGGTAGGCGGCGTTGTACAGCGTCTTCGGCTCTACGGATTGGGCGGGACTCTGGCGGCTGGCCTCGAGCTGCTGGCTGAGAGTGGACAGGACCGTTTCCTGGCGCTCAAGCTGGCTCCGGAGGAGGTCGAGCTCGTCGCTCACCTGCCCGATGCGCTCGAGCGACGCGTTGAGGGCCCGTCGCTGTTCCTGGGTTGAGGTTTGCAGGGCTTCGACCTCGGCGAGGATCTGGCGGAGATCCTCTTTCAGGTCCGCCCTCGCGCTGACGTCGCTCTCAAGCAGTTCTTCCACGGCACGAGCTACGACGGTCAGGTCGTCGCGGGTGGGCGTTTGAGACCGGAACGAAGCGACCTGCTGCTCAAGGGCGGCGAGTCCGGCCTCCAGTTCCGTCAACTGGGTCGACGACGTGCAGGAAGGCAGCGTCACCAGGAGGACAGCCGCCAGCAGGAAAAGCCACCGGGATTCCCAGCCAACAGGACGGGGAATCATGTTGGTGCAGCGGCCCGGCCCGGCCCGCGGCGAAGGACTCGCCAGAGCGCCGGGCCCCGAATCACATGCGGTCGGTTACGCGGAAGTAGGCGCGCCGGTTCAGTTGCCAGCAGTCTTCGTTCGACTCCTCGCACTGTGGCCGCTCCTCTCCGTAGCTGATCGTTTTCAGGCGGTTGCCGGAAATGCCGAGCGAGGTGAGGTAGTCGCGAGCCGAGTTCGCTCTGCGGTCGCCAAGGGCCAGGTTGTAGTCGTTCGTGCCCCGTTCGTCGCAGTGACCTTCGATCGTGATGACGAAGTTCTCGCCGTCCTGGCTCTTGAGGAAGTCGGCGTTCTTGCCGAGTTGGGACCTTGTCGCGTCGGTCAGGGTCGCCTTGTCGAATTCGAAGTAGACATCGCCCAGGAGGCCCTTCTCATGGACTTCCTGGTTCGCCTCCACGATGTCCTCGGACCATGGCGAAACGTAGGCGGGCTCGACCGGCGGTTCCGGTGGCGGCGGTACGGGTTCCGGCGGCGGCGGGTCGGCCGCGGGAGCCGGCGGTGGCGGCGGTGGCGGCGGTTCCGGTTCCGCCTTCTTGCAGGCCCCGATGGCCAGCAGGAGGAGAGCCGACAGGAAGAGTGCAGAGAAGCTTCTGGCCAACATGCGGGGACTACTCCCAAAGTCTGGAAACTTGGATCGTTTCGGTTGTACGGACACTACCAGAGCGCTGCTCGGGCGGCAACATCGGATTCTGCGGGGCATTCAACGCGCGTCAGTCGAAGTAGCCGGACCAGGAGGGCGAGTAGTTGTTGCCGCGCGTGGTCACCTGGCGCACGTAGCGGCCGTCTCCGCTCATGACGTAGATCTGGCGACCGCGGCCCCGCTGGCGCGACTCGAAGACGACCCACTCGCCGTTGGGAGAAAACGTCGGGTACTCGTGGCTGCCGGGCCCGGTCGTCAGCAGTTGATCGTGATCCGTGACCAGGTCGACGACCGCGATGTCGAAGCGGTCGCCGCGTTCGGTACGCCGGGCGTACACGAGCTTGCTGCCGTCCGGATGCCAGGAGGCCCCTTCGTTGTACCTGCCGTTGACGGTCACCCGGTCCAGATTGCCGCCGTCCATGTCCATCACGTAGATCTGCGGGGTTCCGGAGCGGCTGGAGGTAAAGGCGATCCGGCTGCCGTCGGGTGAACACTCGGGGTTCGTGTCCTCGCCGCTCGAACGGGTGATCTGCCGGGGCGTGCCGCCGTCGCGCTCGACGGAGAAGATCTCGGTGCTGCTCTTCCCGCTGCGCCGGACCGGGCGGGAGAAGAGGACCGTTTCGCCGTCCGAACAGACGCTGGGCGAGTACGCGGGCTGCTCCTCGAAGACGACCGCCGTCTTGCGGCCGGTCGTGAGGTCGGCCCAGTAGACGCCGGGACGCCCCTGGAAGTACGAGAGATAGGCCAGTCCGCTGCCGTCGACGGCCCAGACCGGCGAGAGACTCGTCGAGATGTGGCCGGTGATCCGGCGCTGGGCGTGACCGTCGTAGTCCATCAGGAAGATCTCCTTGCTCCCCTGGCCTTCGCGGTCCGAGACAAAGGCGATCGAGGTCATCGCGATGCCGCGACGACCGGTGAAGTAGAGGACGACCTCGTCGGAGAGGGCGTGCGCGATACGCCGCGCCAGGTCGATGGCGCCGCTGAACCGCTTGCCGAGAATGAACTGGCCGTTCGCCAGGTCGTAGACGCGTCCCTCGAGGATCAGCTCCTCTCCGTTCAGCTTGAACTCCGTCAGGAGAGCGACCTCGTTGCCGTATGCCCGGTACTGTTCCAGGTCCCTGGCGCGGTCGCCGCTCAGGCGGACGGCCGAGAGGACTTCCGGGCCCTGAACATCGAACAGTTGGGTGAACGCCAGATCCTCGCGGAGGGTCTGCTCGAGTTCGCCCATCGCGTCGAGGAACTCCGGCCTTGCGCCGGGAGGGCGTCCGGCGCGCGGCAGCGCGAGATTCAGACGCACCGACGCGTCGGGTTCGAGCACGAGCTGGAGGTCGGACGGAAGTGCCGCTGGATCCGCGGTGGCTGCTTCCGGCCCGGTCTGCGCCAGCACGGGGGACGCGGCGAGGAGGCAGGGCGCAGTCGCCAGAACGATCATGCGGAGGATAGGAACTCTCATCGTCTGCTCCTCTGTCGTCATCGGATCGTCATCGTCACGCCCAGGCTGGGCTTCCGGAAGCTGACGGGAAGCGGCGGCACTGGCGACGCCAGCTCGATCGCCCGCAAACCGGCGTTGTCGAATCGCGTGACACCGGACGACCGGAGGAGGTCCAGGTCGCTGACGGTGCCGTCGGTCGCGATCCGGAAGAAGACGACGGCCTCCACCCCCTCGATCGGGGGCCTGGTCCAGCGGGCCTTGATGGCGGCCATCAGCCGGGACGTGTAGTAGGCGTAAGTGAAGTCCTCGCTGTCGTAGCCGATCACCGGCGCCTCGGCATCGTCGCTCCCAGCCAGCGAGTCGTCCACGGTGCGTGGGGGCTGAAACGGCCGCTCCAGCCGGGGACGCGGTTGGGGTTCCGGTTCGGGATCAGGCTCCGGAGGTGGCGGTTCCGGTTCGGGCTCTTCGGGAGCAAGGGTCGGAACGTCGGGTGGCGGCTCCTCGGGCTCCGGTTCCGGTTCGGGTTCGGGAACTGGCTCCGGTTCCGGTTCTTCCTGGGGCGGTGGCGGCGGAATGGGCTCCGGCCTGATCGTCGGCAGGCGCACGATCTCGAGCGGCTGCCGTACCAGTTCCGTCCGCTCTGCAAACAGCCCCGGTCCGAACAGGAGGCCACCGATCAGGGTGATGTGCAGGGTAAGGGACGCCGCCAGGCAAGGCCGGTTCAGACCCTGGCCGCGCCGTTCCCGGCCCGCGAGTGCGCGTTCGAGCGGAAGCGTGCGGTCGTCCTGGTTCTCCAAGAGGGTCTCGGTCCTCAATCCGCTGGTTGTACGACGAGGGACACGCGATGGATGTCCGCACGCTCAAGAACGTCGAGCACGTCGATGATTCTTCCGTAGGGGACGTCCTCGTCTCCCTTGACGAACACCGCTTCGTAGTCGCGCAGCTCGAGCATCGGGAGCAGGCGGTCGACCAGCAGCGCCGTGGCCACCGGTTCGTCCTTGATGTAGACGAGATCGTTCCGGGCGATCGTGAGAATCATCGGATCCTCGTCCCGGATGGCCAGCGACGCGGGAGATTCCATCTCCGGCAGCGTCACTTCGACGCCCTGGTGGAGCATCGGCGTCGCGATCATGAAGATGATCAGCAGGACGAGCATGACGTCCACCAGGGGCGTGACATTGATGTCGGCGAGGACGGAATCGTCGCTGTCGGTGTCCTGGAAGAACGCCATGCTGCTGCCTCCGGACTCGGGCTCAGCCGAAGTTCCGTTCGGCCAGATTCAGGAACTCGAGCGTGAAGTCGTCCATTTCGGCGCGCAACTGCCGAAGCCTCGTGGCCAGGTAGTTGTAGCCGACCAGGGCGGGAATCGCGGCAACCAGGCCGGCGGCCGTGTTCACCAGCGCCTCGGCGATGCCGGGCGCGACTGCGGTGATCGTGGCGGTGCCGGAAGTTCCAATGTCGTTGAAAGCGATCATGATTCCCCACACCGTGCCGAACAGGCCGATGAACGGAGCCGCCGCGGCGGTCGTCGCCAGCCAGGACGTGTTGCGCGCGAGAACCCGGAGTTCGACGTTGGCAGCCCGCCGGAGAGTCCGTTCCAGGCCCATCAACGATTGCAGGCGCAGGCTCTCGTCGTCTCCGTGAGGCTCGCGCAACGCCTTGATCTGCGTGTCGATCTCCAGGTAGCCGGCCTGGAACAGCCCGGCCAACGACGCAGCGCGGTGACCGGATGCGGCCTTGCCGATGTCGCTGAAGCGGGCGGCCTTGCGAAAGAGGCCCAGGAAGCTCCGATTCTGCCGGGCGGTGCGCCGGAAGAGCAGCAGACGCTGAAACAGCACGTACCAGGACGAAAGCGACATGAGCACCAGGATCCCGAGGACGATCTTCGCCACCGGACCCGAGCGGAGAAAGAAGTGGATGACCGCGGAGTCGCCGGGGGCCATCATCGTGGCGAGAGGTATGGCGAACGAAGGCACCGTCACGAAAAGGTACCAGACAGATAGACGGACGTCTATAGCTTGGCTTACCCGGCGGACTGCCCGGTCGCCGGCTTCGGCGTCCGCGGATGCGGCGCTATGCTCGCCCGCCCGGCGGAATGCCGCGACAACATGGGGCGGGAGGAACGTTTGAGGATCGGCGTCTGCATCAAACAGGTTCCGGACACGGATTCCCACCTGCGGATCGCGGACTCCGGACGAGGGATCGACGACAGCGATCTGAACTGGGTCATCTCCAGTTGTGACCTCTGCGCGCTGGAGGAAGCGCTCCTCCTGGCCGAAGCGGAGGCGTCGGGCGGCGAGGAACGACCCGAACTGGTCGTGTTCAGCCTCGGTCCGTCGCGGGTCGAGGAAGCGCTGAGGAAGGCCCTGGCGCTGGGCGCCGATCGCGCCGTTCACCTGGCCGGCGAGGCATTGCAGGGCGGCGACGCGCTCGCCGACGGATGCGCCCTGGCGTCGGCGCTGGCGAAAGAGCACTGCGACCTCGTGCTGACCGGTGCCCAGTCGGACGATCTCGGACAGGCGGCGACTCCGGCCGTGATCGCTGAAGTGCTGGGCTGTCCGTACGCCTGGCTGGTCATGGCGGTCGAACTGGACTCGCGGAGGGGCTCGCTGCGCATCGTGCGGGAGCTGGAGGGGGGCATGAACGAGGTTCTGAGGTTGGACCTGCCGGCCGTACTGGCGATTCAGGCCGGCATCAACAAGCCGCGCTTCGCTTCCCTGCGGGGAACGCTTCAGGCCCGCAAGAAACCGCTCCGCCGCGAGGACTGCGCGGATGTGGATGTGGGCCTGGTGGGAACCGCGGGCGCCGGGACCGAGACGGAAGCCGTCGCCTTGCCGCCGGCCGGCGCCGGCGGCGTGGTGATCGAGGGCGTGTCGGCCGAGGCGGCAGCGGGAGAGCTGATCGCACATCTCGAGCGGGAGGCGGTGCTCTGAGCGTGGCGGCGCCCGTGGTATGGCTGGTCGAAGGCGCGGGCGGCGGACCGGGGACGCAGGAAGTGCGCGCTTGCGGACGGGCTCTCGGCGGCGACTCCCGGGTCGCCCTTCTGGAGGAAGAGCGTGTCGGTCCCTACTCGCCGGGGCTCTACGCCGAGGCGCTTCGTGTCCTGATCTCTCGGGAGAGCGGCGGCGAGCCGGCGGCGCCGACAGTGGTTCTCCTGCCACACACCTACCAGTCGGCCGAGTACGCGCCAGGGCTTGCGCTACGGCTCGGCGCCGCCTACATCGCCTCCGTCGGCTCGGCGATGGTCAACGATGGCGGCGGCCTCCGTTTCGGCCGGGCCATCCTCCAGGGCAGGCTCCGGGCCGAGGTTCGACCGAAGAGGCGCGTTGTGGTCGCCACGGTGCAGATCGGCGGGTTCGGCGGCGGCGAGCCGGTGGAGTCGCCGGAGCAGGTCTTCGAGGTCGGTCGGCCGGCCGACATCGAACGGCACCGGGAACGCGAGACTCTCGGCCGTGAAGCGGCGGGCGTGGGCGGCGTGGATCTGCCGGGCGCGGAGCGGATCGTCACCGCCGGCCGCGGCGTCGGCGGCCCGGACGAGGTCTCCGTCGCGGCCGACCTGGCCTCGGCGCTGGACGCCGAACTCGGAGCGAGCCGGCCCGTCGTCGACAACGGCTGGCTTCCCCGTGAACACCAGGTCGGATCGAGCGGCCACGTCGTCGCCCCCAACCTCTACGTTGCCCTCGGCGTATCCGGCTCGATCCAGCATCTGATGGGCATGAGCGGCTCCCGCATCATCGTCGCCATCAACAAGGACCCCGAGGCCCCCATCTTCAGCGTCGCCCATTACGGAATCGTCGCCGACCTCCACGACGTCGCGCCTGCGTTGACGCGCCTGCTCAAGGCGGGCCGTTCGAGTTGAACACCCGTCAGCCGGGGGCCGGGGGGAGGGGGTTCCAGCGGACGCTCGCGCTTTCGGGGTAGAGGGAGAGCTGGCGCTCGCTTCGGTCGGCTGCGTTTCGCCAGGGCGGCGGTTTCGGTCACGGCTTGGGGAGTCACTTGCCTCCAGCCCGCTGGTACCCGTCCCCCCGGCCCCGGCTGGCTGGACGTCGTCGGACGGCGCGCCGGCCGTCAGGCTGGCTCCGCTACCAGCAGCCGGCGTAGCTCGAACAGGGCAAGAGAGGCGGCGACGGTGGCGTTCAGGGATTCGACGGCGGGAGTGGTGGAGATGCAGAGGAGGAGGTCGGCGCGGGTGAGGAGCGGGGGTGAGAGACCTCTGCTCTCGCTGCCGACGGCCAGGACGATCGAGTCGGTGGGGGAGAGCGGCACGGGTTCGCCGTCGCTGGAGAACAGGGGGACGGAGGGCGGCGACTCCGGGTCAAGGGAGTGGGGCGTCAGGGCCAGACAGCGGGCACCCGCAGGGAGTTGGTCGACTCCGACGTCGGTCCATAGCTGAAGCCGAAGGAGGCTTCCGGCGGAGGCTCGGAGAGCACGAGGATGGCCGGGTCGGGCGGTGCCCGGGGAGAGAAGCAGGGACGCGGCGCCGGCGGCTTCGGCGGATCGGGTCATCGCGCCGAGGTTGCCCGGGTCCTGGACGCCGTCGACGTAGAGATGAAGGCCGGGATCAAGCACGGGGGCTGTGACTTGGGCCGTCTTCCAGGTACGAGGCGGTTCGGCGATGGCGACGATTCCCTGAGGGGCGTCCGCGTCGGCCTGCTCGCGGAGACGCCGGGGATCGATGGCGGTGGCGGGGAGACCGGACTCGTGCTCGATGTGATCCACGAGTTCGGCGTGGCGGGTCTGGAAGTCGGGCGTTACCAGAAGGTGACGCAAGGCGAGACCGGTCTCGGCGGCGGCCGTTGCCAGGTGGGGTCCCTCGAGCAGGAGGAGGTCCGTGTTCCTGCGGCCGTGGCTGCTGCGCAGTCGACGGATCGTTCTGACCTGCGGGTTGCTCCGGCTGTGGATCATGGCGCTGGTGATGTTATGGATCGCCGACGGCGGGCGGGGAACTCCCTGGACGTGGATCTTGCCCAGGAACTTGCTAGTGTCGCGGCCCATGTCGAGCCCTGCGAGCGGAATGCGCCGGTTGTTCACTTCCGAGTCGGTTACCGAGGGACATCCCGACAAGGTCGCCGACCAGATCTCGGACGCCGTCCTCGATGCCGCGCTGAGCCGCGATCCGAGAGCCCGGGTGGCGTGTGAGACGCTGGTCAGCACCGACCTGGTGGTGCTCGCGGGCGAGATCACGCTTCGTTCCGGCGACGACGAGATCGACTACGAGGTCGTGGCGCGAAAGACGATCCGCGACATCGGCTACGGCGACATCGGGGCCGGCTTCGGCGCCGGCGACTGTGAAGTGCAGGTTCGGCTCGACGAGCAATCCGCGGATATCGCCCTCGGCGTCGACAAGGGCGGCGCCGGTGACCAGGGAATGATGTTCGGCTACGCCTGCCGGGAGACCGAGGAGTACATGCCGTTGCCGATCGAACTGGCGCATCGCCTGACCCGGCGGCTTGCCGAACTGCGCCGTTCGGGTGACTTCGATTGGCTGCGTCCGGACGGCAAGTCCCAGGTCACCGTCGAGTACGGGGAGGATGGGAGAGCCCGGCGGATCGACACGGTCGTCGTTTCCACTCAGCACGCGGCCGGCATCGCGCACGCCGAGATCGAGCGGGTCGTAGGCGAGCATGTGGTGCGGGCCTCGCTACCCGGCGATCTGTATCGCGAAGACGGCGCGCAGAAGACGAAGCTCCACGTCAATCCCACCGGCAACTTCGTGACCGGCGGTCCGCAGGGGGACTGCGGACTGACGGGACGGAAGATCATCGTCGATACCTACGGCGGCGTCGGCCACCACGGCGGCGGCGCGTTCTCCGGCAAGGATCCGACCAAGGTGGACCGCTCCGCCAGCTACATGGCCCGTTACGTGGCGAAGAACCTCGTAGCGGCGGGGATGGCCGATCGACTGGAGGTGCAACTGGCGTACGCCATCGGTGTCGCAAAGCCCGTTTCGGTCCATGTGGCTTCCTTCGGTACCGCCCGGGAGGGGCTCACCGACCGTCTCCTCGAGGAGATCGTCGTGAGTGAGTTCGCCCTCGAGCCGCTCGCGATCATCGACGGGCTGAGTCTGCGTCAGCCGCGCTACCTCCAGACCGCGGCCTATGGCCACTTCGGTCGGTCCGAGTTCCCCTGGGAGCGGGTCGACCGGGTCCCCACGCTTCGCCGCGCGGTCGCCTGACCTCAGGTCCGCACGCCCAGGAAGAGGTAGAGCGCCAGCGTCGCGAACAGCGCGTTGGGACTCCAGGCGGCGATCAGCGGCGGCAGGGCCTCGGACTGGCCCAGGGTGGTGAAGACGCCGATCACGGCGTAGTACACGATTCCCACGACGATCGAGATGCCGATGCCGTAGAGCGCCCCCTGGCGGCCCAGCCGGAACGCGAAGGGCAGCGCGACCAGCGCCATCACCAGGCTGACGACAGGCATCGCGGTCTTGTTGTGGAGCTGCATTCTGAGCTCCGGCACGTCGGTTCCCGCCGCCACGAGTTCCTCGATGTGGCGACGGAGTTCGATCCGGTTCATCTGCTCGGCGTACTTCACCTCCGTGTTGAAGAAGTCCGGCTCCTCGGGGAGATCCACCGGCTGGGGGCCGGCGAAGCGCTGGCTGTTGGTGATCGTCAGTCCGTCGAACTCCCGAATCCAGGCATTCACCAGTTCCCAGCGGCCCGTGCCGTCGCCAGGGACGTATCGGGCCGCGGCCGCGTAGAGACGCCGTGTGAGCCTGTGTTGAGCGTCGAAACGGAACACCTGGAGGCGCTGCAACGTAGCCCGGTCCGCGTCGTAGTGCCGGTAGTTGTAGATGTAGCCGCCGCCGTTCTCTTCCTGGGCGAAGCGCCACTGGCGGTCGGCCCGGTGATAGCTCTTGACGGGGCCGGCACCGCCCCGGATCAGGTCCCTCATTTCAACAACTCTCGCGTTCGAGGCCGGCAGTACCGAGTTCTCCAGGGCGGCGCTCAGGACGGCGACGCCCACCGCCGCGAACAGCGCCGGCGCGGCCAGCCGGAACAGGCTGAAGCCAAGCGCCTTGGCGGCTACGACTTCGTTCCGCTGCGACAGCAGGCCGAAGGTGACGAGAGTCGTGACCAGGACGAGAACAGGCGCGTTGTCGTAGAAGACCTGGAGGGACAGGTACTGGTAGTACTCGACGAACACGCTGGAAGGGACATTGTTGCGGAGCATCTCGTCGACGAGCTGGGTGAAGTCGGAGACGATGAAGACGGCGAGCGCGGCCACGATCGTCACGGCCAGCACGCGTACGAACACGCCGAAGATGTAACGGTCCAGAACCCCGGGGAAGCGGAAGCCCGGCGGATCGACGCGGACCTTTACGCGTGCCCGGGTGGGGGAGGAGGGCAGCGACTGCGGCCGCACACGCGCGAGCCGGTGCTCGCGGGCGCGCCGCCGGCGTCCCAGGAGTTCCCGCCGGCGCCCGAGGCGAGCGACGCGACGCCACAGATGATCCCGTGCGAATCGGTCGAGCGCACCGATCATCAGGCTCTTGTCCCGGTTGCGGCGCCATAGCAGGAAAGTGCCGAGGACGCTCAGAACGATGTTCGGCGCCCACATGGCCAGCCAGGGGGGAAGCTGACCGCTCGCCGCCGCCTCCTCGCCGTTCCCCAGCAGGACGTAGTAGAAGAGGAAGATACCGACCGACACCAGGAAACCGGACGAGCGGCCGCCCCGCCGGTTCCGGAAACCGAGCGGGATGCCGTAGAGCCCGAACACCAGACAGGCCGCCGGGATGGCGAACTTCTTGTGGATCTCGACCAACGCCCGGTTCCGCTCCGACGCGGTCCTGCCGGGCCCCGCGGTCCGTTCGAAGAGTTCCGGCAGGGTCATCGAGCGGACGTCCTTCGCCAGTACCAGCCGTTCTTCGTGCCGGAAGAGGCTGTCCTCGAGTGCGATGTTGGCGTCCCTGAGTCGCTGGAGCTGGTAGGTGCTCGGGTCGTTCGTGTCCACTTCGTGGACGTCGGCGACGCCGAACCGCAGGACCGCCTGGCCGGTGGTCTGGTTCAGATTGATCTGACCGGTCTCGCCCACGATCACCTGCTGTTCCGGGCCCGGCACGGCGTCGGCGAGGAAGACGCCTCGCCAGCCTTCCTCGTTCTCCGGGGTCTCGAAGACGTAAAGGACACGATCCTGGAGCTGGTCGTAGAAGACCTTCGGCTTGACCTGCTGACTGACGTTTCGGGTCAGGATCGACAGACGGAGGTCGCTGATCGCCTTGTTGCCCGCGGGGAGCGTGACCGTGCTCAGGTAGCCGGTCAGGCCCGCCAGGACCAGGCTCATGAGCAGGATCGGCCGGTAGATGGCCCACAGGCTGATACCCGAAGCTCTCATCGCCACGAGTTCGCTGTCTGCCGCAAGGCGGCCGATCGCGATGAGAATCGCGAACAGGAAGGCCATCGGAAGCGTCAGGACGACGATGTGCGGCAGGCTGTAGGCCAGGAGCTGCAAGGCGACCGCGGCCTCAACGTTTCGGCCGATGATCATCTCCGCGTACTGGAAGAGCTCCTGCATCAGGGCCAGGAACGTGAACAGCAGGAGCCCGAGAACGAGCGGTCCCGTCGTCTCGCGGAGGATGTAGCGGTCGAGGAGTCGGTACATCGCGGTTTCACCGCCATTCTGACTCATCGGCCCGCGTGGCCGGTGGTCCCGGGAGAGTTTACATAATGGAGATTATCAGACCTCAGCCACGCAGGAACGACGGGCGCCGGCCGCGACCCCGCCAGGACCCTCCGGCGCCGAGCCCCTACGGTTCCGGCTCGTCCCGGCTCCGGCGGAGCTCGGCGAGGAGCTCCTCGAGAGCCACGATGAGGTCGTTCTCTTCCACGACGTCCTGCCGGAAGCTGAGCGAAACGCTGAAGCGGTCATCGCCCGACCGGAACCGGAACACGTGAGGCTTCTTCCCGGCGTCCCGCCCGGCGGCGCCCGTTTCCGCGACGGCGGCCTCCTCTTCGTGCTCCTTCGCGAGAGATCGCCGCTTCCGGATCTCGGCGCGAACTTCCGCGCGGGTCAGCCCGTGCTCCGCGATCCGCTCCAGCATCCGGATCATCGAAGCCTCCGAGCCCAGCTTCATCACCTCGAGCAGCATGGACTTGCTTGACGCCACGCCGAGTTCGGCGGCGGTTTCGCGCGCCGCGCCGGGCATGCGCAGAAGCCCGAGGGACTCCGTCACGCTGACGCGGGACCGGCCGACCGCGGCAGCGACCCGATCGTGCGTGTAGCCATGCCGTTGCACCAGGGTTCGAAGGCCCTCGGCCTCCTCGAACGGCGTCAGATCGGCTCGCTGGAGGTTCTCGACGAGGGCGATCTCGAGGGCGTCCGGTGGCGAGACCTCCATCTCGATCAGCGGAATCTCGACGAGTCCAGCCCGCCGCGCGGCGCGGTAGCGGCGTTCACCGGAGATGATCCGGTACCGGCGCCAGGTCGCCCCGTCCGGGCCCACCTGGTCCATCGGCCGCGCCAGGATGGGCTCGAGCACGCCTCTGGCGCGAATCGAGGCGGTCAGGCCGTCGAGGCTTCCGAAGTCGCGCCGAGGTTGATCCGGGTCGGGTTCAATTCGCGCCAGAGGCACCATCCGGCCGACCGTGCGGCCGCCGGGACGGCGAACCTCCCCGAGAGTGTGTGCTGTGTCGGGTCCGGTTTCGCCTTCCTTCGTCGGCATCGGCCGGCTACATCTCGTACTTTCCCAACGTCTTCGGGTCGAGTTCCTCCAGCCACTTCTTCATCTTCTTCTCGTCCGCTCCCGCCGTCGGGGGTTCGCCGGCGCCATCGCTCTGGTCGGACTGCCTGACGCGCGCGAGATCGGCCACGGACTGGCGGACGAAGAGTGGCGCGCCGGCGCGCAGGGCCAGCGCGATGGCGTCGCTGGGCCTCGCATCGAGAAGGCGATGCTCGCCCGTTCGTTCGACGAGTTCGACCACCGCCAGAAAGGTGTTTCCCTCGATCGCCCTCACGACCACCTCGATGACCTCCGCGCCCACCAGGTCGAGGGCATTCTTCAGCAGGTCATGAGTCATCGGCCGGCCGGGATCCCTGCCCTCGATCGCAAGCTGAATGGCGCCAGCCTCGAAGATGCCGATCCAGATCGGGACGACCGAACTCTCTTCCGGGTCATGCTCGTGCAGCCGCAGGATCACGATCGGCTGGTTGGAGTTCGGCTCCATCATCAGGCCGTGAACCTCGGCCGGGATCTTCCGGTCCTCGGATTCCCCCCGGGTCGACCGGGCCTTGACCTCGTCCGCCGTCATTCCGGTCATCCTACGCGACTGGCGAGAAGTTCGCCCATCAGGGAGTGGTCGTAGGCCTGAAGCGTCCGGACCCGTACCAGCGAGCCCGTTTCCACGGGCCGGTCGGCGACCGGAAAATGGACGATCCGGTGACAGTCCGTTCGTCCCGATTGGTGTCCCGCACGCCGGCTCCAACCGGTCACCAGGAGGTCGAACTCCGAGCCCACAAGCTCCTCGTTCAGCGCACGCTGGATCGCCGCCTGGGCCTTGAAGACGAGCTGCAGGCGCCGGTCCGCGACCTTGCGGGGCACTTCATCCGATGCCGGCAGGCGGATCGCCGCCGTGTTCGGCCTCGGGCTGTACTTGAACGCGAACACCGTCGCGAAACGCACCGTTTCAACCAGGTCCAGGGTGCGCTGGAAGTCCTCTTCCGACTCGCCCGGGAAACCGACGATCAGGTCGGTGGACAGTGCGAGTCCCTTGCGTGCCGCTCGCAGGCGGTCCACCAGCCCGAGGTACTCCTCCACCGTGTATCCCCTGCCCATCCGGCGCAGCACGCGATTGGATCCCGACTGCACCGGCAGGTGAAGGTAGGGCGAGATGTTCTCGTGGCGGGCTACGGCGCGGATCATCCGGTCCGTGAAGTCGCGCGGATAGGAGGTCACGAAGCGCAGACGCTTCAGACCGGGCAGGACCGCGGCGGCGTTCAACAGGTCGGCGAAGTCCCGGTCCCGGCCGCTGCCGAGCGGCGACGCGGGTTCGCGCCAGTGGTTCACCGTCTGGCCCAGGAGTTCGATCTCCACGAAGCCGTAGTCCAGAAGGTGGCGGATCTCGCGCAGGATGTCCGCCATCGGCCGGCAGCGCTCCGGTCCCCGGGTGTTCGGGACGACGCAGAAGGTGCAGCGCTTGTTGCAGCCCTCGATGATCGTCACCATGCCCTTGTGGGCGGTGTCCCGGCTGATCGCCTCGAAATCGTATGGGCGCTCCTCCGGGAAGCCGACCGCCAGGACGCGCTCGCCGTTGCGGCTGCGTCCGAGGACCGAAGCAAGTTCCCCTATCCGACCGGTACCGACGACGAAGTCGAGATCGGGAATCCGGCGCAACGCTTCTTCGCCTTCCTGCTGAGCGACGCAGCCGCAGAATCCGATCCTGAGGTTCTCGCGGGCGCGTTTGAGCAGCCGGTACTCCCCCAGCCGGGAGTACGCCTTCTGGGCCGCCTTCTCGCGAACCGAGCAGGAGTTCAGGAGGATCAGGTCGGCGTCCTCGAGGGCGTGCGTCGGCAGCAGGCCCTGCTGCATCAACTGTCCGGCCATGCGTTGGCTGTCCAGTTCGTTCATCTGGCAGCCCCACGTCTCGATGTAGAAGCGCTCCACGACGCAGAGATTACTACTCCTCCCGCAGCCTGAAGCCGGCGTGATGCCCCGCCCGTCCCCGGACCGCACCGGTCCCTAGACCGGGGACGCGCGAGCCTCGGCGAGCAGCTCCCGGACTTCGCCGGCCGTCGAAGCGGCGACGCAACGTCTTGCGAGCTCCTCCGCGTCGCCGACGTCGACCGTGCGGACGACCTCCTTGGCCAGCGGGATGTTCCGGGGACTCATCGAGAGTTCACGCAGGCCCAGTCCGAGCAGCAACGGCACGCACTCGGGACTGGCGGCCATCTCGCCGCAGAGGGTCACCGGCACCGGCTGCCTCCGGCCGGCTTCGACGACGAGCTGGATCATGCTCAGGATGGCCGGATGCAATGGCTGGTAAAGGCCGGTCACCTGCTCGTTCGTCCGGTCGACGGCCAGCGTGTACTGGATCAGGTCGTTCGTACCGATCGACAGGAAGTCCACCTCGGCGGCCAGCTGACGGGCGATCAGGACCGTCGCCGGCACCTCGACCATGGCGCCGATCTCGACGTCCCGTCGGTGATCGATTCCCTCTGTCGTCAACTCCGAGCACACCTGCGCACAGAGGGCGCGCAGGGCCCGGATCTCCTCCACCGCCGTCACCATCGGGACCATGATCCGCAGGTTGCCGAAAGCCGCCGCGCGAAACAGGGCGCGCAACTGGCTGCGGAAGATGTCGGTGCGGGCCAGGGTCAGGCGGATGCCGCGCAGGCCCAGAACCGGATTCTCCTCCTCCTGATCGTCGTGTCCGCGCGCGGTCTTGCCTCCGCCCAGGTCGAGCGTACGAACGACGACGGGCTGGGGCGCCAGAGCTTCCAGAAGCCCTCTGACGACGGCCAGGTACTCCTCCTCGGTGGGAAGCTCCGGACTCTTCTCGAGGTAGAGGAACTCGCTCCTGTAGAGACCGATACCGGCGGCACCGAAGCGCTGCACGTCCTCGAACTCCTCGGGAAGCTCGACGTTGGCGAGCAGCTCGACACCGACGCCGTCGCGGCTTCGGGCCGGCAGCTTTCTCGCTGCCGTGGTGAGCACTTCTTCCTTCTGGCGGCGCCGGCGCTGGAGGACCCCGTAGAGCTCGAGGGTCTCAGGCCTCGGATGCAGCGTGAAGCGCCCTTCTTCCCCGTCCACGATCACCGGATCGTCGTCGGCAACGCGGTTCGTGATGTCCACGATGCCGGTGACCAGGGGAACGTCCAGGGCCCGGGCGACGATCGCCGTGTGGGAGTTGGCGCCTCCGACCTCGATCGCGAAGCCCACCGCGCCGTGACGGCCCAGGCGCAGGACCTCGTCCGGCGTCAATTCGTGGCTGACGACGACGACATTGCGGTCGAAGTCCACGCCAACACCGGGACTGCTCTTCTTGCCGGCCAGGGCGCGCAGAAGGTACCGGGTGACATCGCGTAGATCTTCGCCGCGCTCGCGCAGATGCTGGCTCTTGACCTGCGCGAACTTCTCACCGAGGTCGTCGGCTACCGACTGCACCGCCCACTCGGCGTTGACCCGATCCTCCCGGATCGTCCGATCGATACGGCGCGCGAAGGAGGAGTCGCGCAGGATCACCGAGTGGGCATGGAAGATCGACGCCAGGTCGCTGCCGTACGTTTCCGCGATCCGGTTCTCGGTGGCTTCAAGTTCGGTCTCGACCGTGCGCACGGCGGCGCCGAAACGTTCCACCTCCCGGTCCAGGTCATGGCGGCGGATCGGTACGCGCAGAACCTGGACACCGTGACCGCGAAGACACACGGCCGGCCCGATCGCGACGCCCGGGGCGGCGGCCGCTCCCTGGAGCGTCTCCTGGACGGTCGGAGGGCTGCCGGCCGGACGGCTCAAGCCTCTTCCCCGAAGCGGTCGCGGACCAGATCGCAAAGGGCGTCCATCGCGGCCTGCTCGTCCTCGCCGCGGCAGCGGACGGTCAGCCTGGCGCCGTGCCCGGCGCCGAGAAGGAGGACGCCGAGAATGCTCCTCGCTTCGGTCTCGCGACCGTTGGCCCGCAGCACCACGCTCGACTGGTACTGGTTCGCCGTGTGCACGAGCCTGGCCGCGGCCCGGGCATGAAGCCCCAGCTCGTTGACGACTTCGACGACACGTTCTCTCATCTGGCAGGCCGCGCCAGACCGGTTGCCGCGAGCTGGATGCTCTGGCGGCCGCAGCTCCAGATCCAGTCCGCGAGGTCGGGAAGCTCCAGATCGGGCGCCCCGCAGCACAGGCTGAGCACCATCGGCAGGTTGACGCCGGTGACCACGGCGGCCCTGGCCACTCCGGCCGCGCGCAGAGCGCTGTTGCAGGGTGTGTCGCCGAACATCTCGGTCAGGATCAGCACGCCGGAGCCGTGGTCCTGATCGAGCTGGCGAATCCTGGCTTCGATCAGGCTGGCCGCTTGCTCCCGGCCGGCACGCCAGTCGACGCAGAGCGCGTGAATCGGCGCGTTGTCCGCACTCGAACGTTGGCCGGAAATCGCTTTCGCGGATGCGAGCAGTTCCCGGGCCAGGCCGCCGTGCGAGACGATGAGAACCGGGACGGTCATGGATCCGCGGCGGCTGTCCGGTGCCGCTCGACGTCCCGATGCTGCAGGCGGATCTGCCAGGCGCCGGCCGCGAGCCGATCGGCCACGGCTTCGGAGACCGCGACCGATCGGTGCCGGCCGCCGGTGCAGCCGATCCCGACCGTCAGGTAGCTCCGCTTCTCGTCCCGAAACCTGGGCAGGAGGTAGGCGAGAAGGCCGTCGAGGCGACCGACGAGTTCGCCGAACGCAGCGTGCCCATGCAGGAACCGCTGGACTTCCGCGTCCGTGCCGGGCTTCTCCCGCAACTCCGCGACGAAGTAGGGATTCGGCAGGAATCGGACGTCGAACATCAGGTCGGCGCCGGAAGGAACGCCGAACTTGAAGCCGAAGCTGACGATGTTCACCGTCAGTCCACCGGCGTCGCTGGAGGCGAACTCGTTGTAGATAACGGCTCGAAGTTCGTGAATCGTCGAATCCGTTGTGTCGAGAACCCGGGAGGCTCTGCCCCGGAGCTCGGCGAGTTGCCGGCGCTCCCGGCGGATGCCGTCGATGACCCGCTCACCCGCCGTCGTCAGGGGATGGCGTCGCCGCGTCTCCGAGTAACGCCGGACGAGGACGTCGTCGGAGCTGTCGAGGAACAGCAGTACCGGCTCGACTACCGCCGGATCCGCCTCGTCCAGGAGTCGTGGCAACTCCTCGGCCAGACCGGGCGTGCGAACGTCCGTGACCAGCGCGATCGCATCGAGGGAGGGTGCGGCGGCGGCCGGTTCCTGGACGAGGTGGCGCAGCAGGGGCAGCGGCAGGTTGTCGATGCAGTGATAGCCCAGATCCTCGAAGCAGCGGGCCACCGTGCTCTTGCCTGAGCCGGAAAGCCCCGTGATGACGAACAGGCGAACCGGCAACTCAGACACGCCCGTTGGCGCACAGCAGCTCGTAGATCTCCTGCGGCTTCCTCGCCTTGAGCAGACGCTCGCGGCCGGCGCGGTTCATCCATTCCGACACGGCGGCAAGCGCCTTGAGATGGCGGCCGGCGCTCTCCTGAGGCGAGAGCAAGACGAAGAAGACCCGCACCGGCCGTCCGTCCTCGGCGCCATAGTCGACGCCCCGCCGCGAGACCGCGACGGCCAGCACGATGTCCCGAAGGCCACGGATCCGTCCGTGGGGCACGGCCAGACCGTCTCCAAGCGCGGTGGAGCCCAGCTCTTCCCGTTCGCGCAGCGCCGACAGGACGACATCCGGATCCGCCAGCCCGAGGATGCGGCAGATGCGCTCGGTCAGAGCGCGCAGGGCGCCGTCCCGGCTCTTGGCCTCGAAGTCCGGGAAGATGAGTTGCGGCTTCGCCAGGCTTGCCAGATCCATCGTCGCTCCGCGGTCCCCTTTCAACTCGTCTCAGAAGATCTGCTTGCGGTCGTTCGATGACGGAATACCGAGTTCATCCCGGTACTTGGCGACTGTGCGCCGGGCGATGTTAATCCCCTCCCGCTGGAGTTGTCGCGTCAAGGCCGAGTCGGAGAGCGGTCTGCGGCCGTCCTCGTCGCCGATCAGGTTCCGGAGCTTCCGCTTGACCGTCAAGGAGGAGATCTCCTCCCCCCGGTCCCGGTCGATGCCGCTGTGGAAGAAGAACTTCATCGGGTACAGGCCGCGCGGCGTATGGATGTACTTGTTCGAGACGACGCGACTGACCGTCGATTCGTGCATTCCGATGTCGTCGGCGACATCGCGCAGGACCATGGGGCGCAGTTCGTCCATGCCGTGATCGAAGAAACCACGCTGCTGTCGCAGGATCGAATCCGCCACCTTGTAGATCGTCCTCTGCCGCTGATCCAGGCTCTTCATCAGCCACATGGCGGAACGCATCTTGTCCTTCAGGAACTCGCGGGCCTCGGCCTCGCCCTCTTCGCGCTGCATGCGATGCAGCATCGCTCGGTATGCCCGGCTGATGCGCAGCTTCGGCAGGCCGTCGTCGTTCAACTGGATCGCCCACTCCCCTCCGGTCTTCACGGCGACGACATCCGGCTCGACATACTCCGTGCGCTCGTGCGAGAAGAGACGGCCCGGACGGGTCTCCAGGGCCTTGATCGCCTCCACGGGCGCCTCAAGGGCGGGCAGCGGCATGCGGAGACGTCGCGCGATCTGGCGAAACTGGCGCCGCGCCAGCAGTTCCCAGCACTCGTCGACGATGCGCCAGGCCAGGCCTCCGGCTTCGTCCCGGGCCTCGAGTTGAGCCAGCAGGCACTCGGGAAGCGTGTGCCAGGCGATGCCCGGCGGATCGAAGTTTCGCACCAGGGCCAGCGCGCGGTCCACGTACTCGGCCGGGTATCCGGGTACCGGCACGGGATCGTGCCCGGGTTCCGCTCCTTCGTCTCCCGGCGCCGCGACGATGTTTCCGTTTCCGGCGTGGTTGACCGGGAACGCCTCGGCCATCTCGCGGGCAATCGCGACCTCCGCCCGGTAGCGCTCGACCTCGGCGGGCGGGGCGCCGAGGAGCTGAAGTTCCTCGACCGAGGCGCGGAGAAACCCGTCCGCGTCCAGGTTGCCGATGACGAGTTCCGCGATGTCCCGCAACGGCGGCTTCGCATCGGAGAGGCGCAGCTGCCAGAGCAGGTGGTCGTAGAGGTCCTCTTCCCGGCTGATGCTGTTCTCGAAGGGCACCGCTTCCCGCGTCTCGAACGTGTTCGGGGCGGTCGATTCGGACCCCAGGTAATCGTTGAAGTAGGCGTCCAGATCGATGTCCAGCATCGACGGCTCTTCTTCCGGGCCCTGTTCCTCGGTCTCTTCGGAGTCCTCCTGGTCCCCGACATCCTCGAGCATCGGGTTCTCCACCATTTCCTGGTTGAGGACGCCCTGAAGCTCCAGCCGCGTCATCTGCAGCAGCTTGATCGCCTGCTGCAGGGACGGCGTCATCACCAGCCGCTGGGCCAGCTTGAGCGAGAGCCTCTGTTGGAGCACCATGATCGCTTGCCGAATGAGGCGGTCCTTGGGGCGGTGGAGTCTCGCGGGAATCGGTCGTGTCGGGCTGCGATGAGCGGCTTGTTCGTCCGCCCTGCCGCAACGGTGTGTCGCCACGCCCATCCCAGCAAGAGTAGTGCCAAGCCGACGGTATCACCACCGTGGCCGGCGCCGGCCCTCAGAGACTGAACTCGGCGCCGAGGTAGATCTTGCGGACCGTTTCATCGGACGACAACTCCGCCGGAGTGCCGCTACGAAGGATCCTGCCGTCGTTGATGATGTAGGCGCGGTCGGTGATTCTGAGGGTCTCGCGGACGTTGTGGTCGGTGATCAGCACCCCGATGCCCATGTCCCGGAGTTGACGGACGATCGCCTGGATGTCGAGAACGGCGATCGGGTCGATTCCGGCGAACGGCTCGTCGAGAAGGATGAAGCTGGGGCCGATCGCCAGCGCGCGGGCGATCTCCAGGCGACGTCGCTCGCCGCCAGAGAGCTGATTCCCCCTGGAGCGCCGCACCGCGACGAGATCGAAGTCGGCGATCAACTGGTTCATCCGGCGTCGCTGCTCGGCGCGGCGAAGACCGAGGGTCTCGAACACGGCGCGGAGGTTGCCTTCGACCGACAGTCGCCGGAACACGGAGGGCTCCTGCGGGAGATAGCTGATGCCCTGCTGCGCCCGGAGATACATGGGCAGGTCGGTGATCTCGGTGTCATCGAAGAACACCCGGCCCCGGTCCGGCCGCGTCAGTCCGACCACGATGTAGAAGGTCGTCGTCTTGCCGGCGCCGTTGGGCCCAAGCAACCCGACGACCTCTCCCTGGGCGACCTCGATCGACACGTCCTGGACCACGGGCCTGCCCCGGTACACCTTCCGGACGTCCTGGGTGCGGATGCGGTGGCGGGATGCGGACGGCTCCGTCACGGGTCGCCGGCTCCGGCAACCGGACTGCCGGACGGCCTCATCTCGTAGCGGCGTTCGTCGATCCAGTAGATCAGGCCGGGGCCCCGCAACTCGTCCGTCCCCCTACGGAACACGACGTTGCCGGAGAGCCGGATCAAGCGCTCGGCAAAGGCGTAGACGGCACGGTTCGCCTCCACGAAGCGACCGTAACCGATGTCGTGGAGGCGAGCGTTGCCCAGGCAGAAGAGCGTCTGCGCCTGGGATGTTCCCGTTGCGGAGCCCCGGTCGCCGGGGACCGTCTCGACCGTCAACTCGTCGCACTCCAGGTTCTGCTCGCCCAACGCAGCAACGGCCCCGCCGCTGTAGCGCAGCTCCCCGCTGGCCTCGTCGTAGTTCATGCTGGCCGCCGAGATCGACCACCGCTCGGTCACGCTCTCCGACCCGGTCTCTCCGCTAGTCGCGGTTCCTGCCACCGGTTGGGACTCCCAGATGGTCCGGACATCACCGTTCGCGACCATCCGGCGGCGGTCTTCCGTGATGCGCAGCTGGGCCGCCGCGAGGAGGTCGGCGCCACGCCGCACCTCCACGCCCTCGCGGAACCGACTCTCTCCCGCTTCGCAGAGGAGCGCTTCACCGGCCGTGATCACCGACGGGCCGGTATCGAAGGCCCCTTCTTCCGACGGAGACACGCCGCCGAACGGCAGGGCGCCGCCGTCGGCCTCAGCGCTGCCGTCGAGCGTGAGGCGCACTCCTCCAGTCGCCTCGGAACAGCCGTTCGCCTGGTCGAAGAGGACCCTGGAACCCTCGAGTTCTCCCTGGGAGTGAACCAGCCTGGCGGGTTGGCCGCGGAACTCGACGCGTTGCGTCGAGGGATCGATCGCCGCCTCGTCGGCGCGGGCGAGCACCGTCGCCTCGCTTCGATCGGTCAGTTCGACGTTGCCCCCAAGCGTCAGTTCGACGAGGTCGCCCTCCCCGTCGAAACGTCCAGCGGCAACGACGCTCGAGGCTTCTCGCAGCGGACGTTCCCTGCCCGGCACGAGCTCGTGAAGCTCGACCCTGCCGCGCGAGGAAAACTCCGCCAGCACGCCCTCCAGGAAACTGAACTTGAGGAGCCTTGCCCGGATGCGGCGCTGCGATCCGTCTCCGTAGTCGATCCGCAACACGGCGGGGCCGCCCCAACTCGGACCGCTCAGGTCGATCCGGCTGGGAAACTGGGCCTCGTCGAACTGGACGTCCAGGGCATCACCGCGCAGGACGAGCACGGACTCCTCCGCCAGCCGGCCGGTCCCTCCGGTCTCCCGCTCCGGAGCTGCGAGGGGAGCCCTCAGCTCGATCTCGCCTCGCGCCTCGAGACCCGCGAGGACACCAGCCTCGCTCTCGCGAAAAGTCACCGAGCGGGCGGCCAGGGTGAAGCGCCCGAGCCGCATCTCGGCTCCGCCGAGAGCCCGGACGATCCCCGCATGCCAACGATGCTCCAGGGTCTCGGCGGTCAGAGAGACCGATTGAGACGGGTCGCTCCCGACACCGGCGTCGGGCTCCTCCGCGCCCACCAGACGAACGCCGCCGCCCATGCGGGCAATCTCCTCGCGGAAGTCCATCCGCAGGTCGTCCCCCTGAACAGTGACGCCCTCGAAACGGAAACGGCTGTCGTCCGCAGCGGTCAGGACCATGCCGCCCGCCGCCAACTCCATCCAGTCGGTGTCCACGGCCAGGCCGTTGGTTCCCTGGAGAGAAACCGAACCCTGAAGGTAGGTCGCCTTCGTCTCCTCGTTGTAGGTCGCGCCATCCGCGCGCAGGGAGTAGTGGTCATCGCCCTGCGGATAGGCGACCTCTACCTGACTGAGATTCACGTTGCCCTGGTCGTCCGAGCTCGTCCGGGCGCCACGGATGCGGAACACCTCGATCCCCTCGCGCTCGAGCGTTGACTCGAATTCCTCCGCACTGAGCTGCGCCGTTTCGGTGACCGCGTCCGGTGCTTCATCGGCCTCGACGGTCTCTTCGGCGCCGGCATCCGGTTCGGCCCCGGCACGCTCGTCCCGTCCCTGCAGGAACAGCGCGGTCAGCCCTCCGACGCCCGAGACCAGCACCAGCAGCAAGACGGCCCTGAGCAGGCGGTTTCGCAGTTGCCGGCGCCTGCCGAAGTTCGGGGCCCGCCGGCGCTTCGATCCGTAGGCCGAGCCGGACCCTTCCGCCGAGGATGTCGCCTCCGAGGAGTTCCCCCCCCGCGCCTCGTGAGGAGTGTCCGGCGTCATGCCGGCATTCTACGCTTCGGCACCTGGTGGTCTCCGATCGGCCGGGCGTCTTCGATTCTCACGACGGGACCACCCTGGTAGGAGTCCCACTCCAGGGCGCCGAGAACCTCGAAACGGCCGTCGAGACTGGCCGCCCGCTCCTTCCAGCCCCAGCCGAGCAGCCAGACGGGACGGCTTCCCTCCGAGCCCCCGCCGCGGGCTGCCCGGACGCGCAGCTTGACGTGATCTTCGCCGAACTCACGTGGCAGGCCGACGCGCTCGAGCGGACCGAGCCGGATCAGGGGCCGGCGGTTCCCTTCCCCGTGTGGCTCCAACCTGGCCAGTTCCCCGTACAACTCCGAGCCGATCTGGCCGGCGGAGAGCGCCAGTTCGTACTCGCGCCGGCGAACGAGGATTCCGGGCGGCCACTCGGCGGCTTCTTCCATCGCGCTCCTGAGGTCCGGCAATTCCGAGACGGCCACGGAGAGGCCAATGGCCTGGGGATGGCCGCCGAAGCGGATCGTCCGATCTTGAAAACCGGCCACGAAGGAATGAAGATCAAGACCCGGGATGCTGCGGCCCGATCCGGTGCCGGAGTCCCCGTCCACGCCCAGGAGGATCGCCGGGCGGTGGAAGTCCCGCGCCAGCCGTCCGGCTGCGATCCCCACGACGCCGCGGTGCCAGTCCGGGCTCCAGGCCACCAGGATCCCCGGCAGCGGGTCCCGGCCGGCAAAGAGCTCGGCGGCCTGCTTGACGACCCGTCTTTCCTCGGCCTGACGGCTGCGGTTCAGAGCATTGAGCTCACCGGCGAGACGATCCGCCTCGGTCGAGTCCCGCGTCAGGAGCAACCGAAGCGCGAGGTCGGCGTCGGCCAGGCGCCCGGCCGCGTTGATCCGCGGTCCAAGGCGGAACGCGACCTCGGTCGACGATACGGATCCCGCGACGCGCGCCACGCGCATCAGTGCTCGCAGTCCCGGTGAGCGCGCCTTGGAGAGGGCCCGGAGACCAAGCGCGGCGATCACGCGGTTCTCACCCACGAGCGGCACGACGTCGGCGATCGTGCCCAGACATGCGATGCGCAGCAGAGCCGCCAGCGGCTCATCGCGACCGCTTCGCCGGAGCACCCCCTGGGCCAGCTTGAAGGCGAGGCCGGCCCCGCACAGGTGCCGGAAGGGATAGTCGCAGTCATCCTGGAGCGGGTTGATCTGGATCGCCTGCGAGGGGAAATCGTTGCCGACCACATGGTGGTCGGTCACGATCACGTCGATGCCACGCTCGACCGCCGCCAGCACCGCCCCGGCGGAAGTCGTTCCGCAGTCGACGGTGACGATCAGGGAAGCGCCGGCGCGATGCGCCTTATCCACCTGGAGAACCTGGAAGCCGTAGCCTTCCGTGAGCCGGTTCGGGAGGATCGGAACGACCTTCGCACCAAGCGAGCGCAACACGGCGGTCAGGAGGGCGCAGGCGGTCACGCCGTCCACGTCGTAGTCTCCGACGACGGCCACCGTAGCGCCGTCCCGGCAGGCTCTCCGCAGGCGCTCCACCGCCTCCTCCATGCCAAGCAGCAGAAAGGGGTCGTGGAGCCCGCGCCGATGGGGAGTCAGGAACACGTCGGCTTCCGATGGCGTACTGACGCCCCTGCGGGCGAGCGGGGCCGACAGCAGGCCGTAGCCCGCTGCCGCCAGCGCCTCGGCGGCTTCAGGCGTCGGCTTCTCCAACCACTCCACCGGGTCCGTTCGGTTCTCCTCCACGACAGGTCGACCTTTCACATCAGGTCCTGGGGGTCGACGTCGACGGTGAGATCGGCCGCGGGCGCGGGCGCGACCGCCCTGGCCAGGTTCCTCACGTCCGCTCCGTTCGCCGAGCGCATCAGGAACTGGAAACGCCACTGCCCCTTGAGACGCTCCAGGGGCGCCGGCGCGGGACCCGAGAAGCGGACCTGTGCAGAGAGCTCGTGCCTGCGGGCTGCGGCCGCGAGCTCCTCGATCCGGGAGCGGCCCCGGTCGCGGTTCCGATCGCGAACGACGAGCTGGACCATGCGGGTGAACGGTGGGTAGTGGAAGGTCCGGCGAAAGCGCATTTCGTGGCTGGCGAAGGCCTCGTCGTCGTTGTTCAGGACGGCCTGAATCGCGTAGTGGTCCGGATGGTACGTCTGAATCACGAATCGGCCCGCGCGCTCACCCCGACCGGCGCGGCCTGCGAGCTGGGTCAGAAGCGCGTAGCTCCGTTCGGCCGCGCGGAAGTCCGGAAACCCGAGGTAGGAGTCGGCCGTCAGCACGGCCGCGAGAGCGACGTTCGGGAAGTGGTGTCCCTTGGAGATCATCTGGGTGCCGATCAATATGTCGGTGCGCCCGGAGCGAAACCGTTCGAGCACCGCGGCGGCACCTCCGACGCGACGTGTCGTGTCGCGATCCAGCACGTCCACGGCAGCCTCCGGAAAGCGCTTCCGGACCTCCTCCTCCACCCGCTCCGTGCCCGCCCCGATCGGTTGCAGCGCATCCTCTCCACACTCGGGACAGACGCGCGGAACCGGAGCGTGACCGCCGCAGTAGTGGCAGATCAGCCGTCCTTCGCGGCGGTGGTAGCTCTTGGGCAGGCCGCAGTCCTCACAGGCCATGTTCTCGCCGCAGGCGCGGCACAGCAGTTGCGGGGAGTAACCGCGACGATTGCGCAGCAGGATGACCTGCTCGCCGTGCTGCAGACTGTTCTCCATCTCCTGGACCAGCAGCCGCGAGAAGGCGACATCGCCGGGCCGGCGGGGCCGGTCTCCGGGCTCTTCGCGCAGGTCGACGAGGATCGCCTCGGGAAGTGCCCCGACGCCGACCCGCGCGGTCAGAAGGAGCTCGCGATACCGACCCCGCTCGACGTTCAGCCGGGTCTCGAGACTTGGCGTCGCGGAAACCAGCAGAGCTGTCGCCGCTGAGGTCTGAGCTCGCACGAGAGCCAGATCCCGGCCGCTGTACCGTGGCCGTGTGTCCTGCTTGTAGGCACCGTCCTGTTCCTCGTCGACGACGATCAGGCCCAGGTTCCGGGCGGGAGCGAAGACCGCGGAACGGGGCCCGATGACGACTTGAGCCTCGCCGTCGCGGATCCGCTCCCACTCCTGGCGACGTTCAGCGCTGCCGAGGTTCGAATGCAGCATGGCGACCCGGTCGCGGAAGCGCTCCTGGAGGGCGCGCGCCAAAGCCGGGACCAGAGCGATCTCGGGCACGAGAATGACGACGGACCGCTCCTCCTCGAGGGCCGCGGCGGCGCCCCGCAGGTACACCTCCGTCTTTCCCGAACCCGTCATGCCGCCCAGGAAGCAGGGCCGGAAGCAACCGCTGCGGACCTCCTCCACGAGTTCCCGCGTGGCCGCCGCCTGATCGGGCCGTAGGGCGAAGGGCGCCGTCACGGCGTCTTCCTGGAGACGATGGCGCGCCAGATCGATCGCCTCGATCTGGGTGAAGGAACGGAGGACGCCGAGCGTTACCAACCGGCGCACGACCGCGGCCGAACAACCGACTTCGTCCCGCACTTCCCGAACGGTGGCCGGCCTGCCCAGGGCCCCGAGGTACTCGACCACCGCCCTGCCGGCCGGTGAGCGGCCGCAAGCGTCGAGTTGGCTCTGGCGTTCGCCCGGCGGGAGCTCGACCGCCTGGCGGTAGCGGGCACTCCGCCCGCCCGGCTCGTGAACACGGAGGTGTCCGCGTTCGCGCCAACGATCGATCCGGTCCAGCAAGGTGGCGTCGCCCACCTCGTCCCAGACTTCGGTCAGGGCGACCCGGCCACGCTCCAGCAGAAACTGTTGAAGCGTCCGGTCCGCCGGATCGCGGCAATCGGCCAGCGCGCCCCGGTTCGTGAGTTCCACGCGGCGGTCACCCCAGGCAGGAAGCACTCCCGGCAGCAGCGTCTTCAACACTTCGCCGATCGGTGCCGCGTAGTAGGACGCAGTGAAGTCGGCGAGCCTCATCAAGTCGTCGGGCAGCAACGGCTCGAAGTCGATGACGGACTCGATCGATCGCAGTTCGCCGTCCAGACCGGCAGGCGGCGCCGACGGCAGGTCGACGATCCAGCCGACCAGCCGGCGCCGTCCGACAGGTACCCGGACGCGCACTCCGATCCGGGCGAGCGTGCGCCACGGCCGCGGCACCCGGTAAGTCAGGGGTTCGGGCAGCGGCAGCGGGACCGCGACGGCAGCGTACCCGGCCGCCTCAATCGTGGGCGGTTCGGTCCTCATTCAGGCAGTTTCCGCACACGCCGGCCGTCAACTGGGCCTCGGGCACGTGAACCCCGCAACGCCGGCATCGGAGAAGGGCTTTCGGTTGGCCCCCACCCGACGTCGTCGCGGCGCGGCTGCGCGATGCTCCTCCGCCGGCGGCCGGACCTCCGCCTGCCGTGCGGCGCAGAACCTGCAGCAGCCTCAGCAGGGAACGTGCTTCCGCGGCTCGGGGCGACCGCAACGCTCCGCGGATCATCCGCGCGATCCATATCCACGCCAGCAGGATGGCGATCAGTATGACGAGAAGCCGTGTCACCGTCTCGCGAACCCGTTGCGGTCTTCGGGTTGAACGCCCGGCTGCTGATCGATCCTGCCCCGGTCGGGTGTCAGGAGCCGGAGCGGCGGCAGCCGCGCGGGCTCAACTCGCCTTGGCCTTGGAGATCTTGTCCAGGCTGGTGGCAAGCGCCTTCTCGACCAGTTCCTCGGCGCTCTCTTCGCTGATGTCACGGACGTGGAGCACCTCGCTCACGATGAAGTACCTGGCTTTCTCGTACATCTTCTTCTCGCGAAACGAGAGGCTCTTCTTCTGGCTCACGAGACGGAGGTTCTTGAGGACCTCGGCGGCGTCCGTCAACTCACCGGTCCGCATCTTGTCCAGATTCTGCTTGTAGCGACCCTTCCAGTCCTTGTAGACGTCGATGTTGCCGTCCTCGATCAGAGCGAGAAGATCGTTGATCTCCCGTTCCTTGGCCAGACGTCGGAGACCGACGCGGTCCAGGTTCTCTTCGGGGACCATCACCTTGGAGTCGTTCGCCAGCAGGCGCAGGTGGTAGTAGGTCTGCTTCTCACCGCCATCCGGTGCGCTCACCGCGATTCGCTCTACTACACTCACCCCGTGGTTCGGGTACACGACTTTCTCACCCACTCGGAACACTCTGATCTCCCTTCAAACTGGCAGATGCACACTTCGGCGGGATTCGCCGGAACGCTGGCTTCAGTTCCGGGATCGGCCGCGAGTTGCTTGTCTGACGCCGTGTGCCTAAGTTACAGAAAATCACGCGGTTAACGGTCGCTGATTGTAGCCGCAGAGACCCTTGTCGTCAAGTTCTTCCCGCCCCGTTTGCGCCACGTCCGGACGGCTGGCTCTAAGTCATTGACACCGCTGGGTTTGACGGCTTCAGGCTGGAACCGGGGCGGCCATCCTGTTACTGTCCGTCACCTTGCTCCGCGCGAGCGTTCTGCTCGCGGAGTTCGTGCCGGAGTGGCGGAATGGCAGACGCAGGGGACTCAAAATCCCCCGCCCGCAAGGGCGTGTGGGTTCGACTCCCACCTCCGGCACCACCGCTTCTTGCGTGACGCGTCCCCTGCGGGGACTCGCAAGCATCCTTGCGCCCGCAAGGGCGTGTGGGTTCGACTCCCACCTCCGGCACCACCGCTTCTTGCGTGACGCGTCCCCTGCGGGGACTCGCAAGCATCCTTGCGCCCGCAAGGGCGTGTGGGTTCGACTCCCACCTCCGGCACCACCGCTTCCACCGGAACGCGTCCCCTGCGGGGACTCGCAGCATCTCCTGCGCCCGCAAGGGCGTGTGGGTTCGACTCCCACCTCCGGCACCACCGCTTCCACCGGAACGCGTCCCCTGCGGGGACTCGCAGCATCTCCTGCGCCCGCAAGGGCGTGTGGGTTCGACTCCCACCTCCAGCACTACCAGGGGCTCGCGCCAGCAACTAGCTGTCGGAGTTGGCGTCGTCGACGAGTTCGATGCCTTCCTGCTCCAGCAGGACGCCGATCGCCCGGAAATAGGCCAGCAGGGCGCGGCGGTAGCCCGTGATGGCCTCCACTTCGCGGCTGCGGGCCGCCGTCAGATCCTCCTGGATCTCGAGCACCTGGAAGCTGGTCCAGAGCCCGTTCTCGTAGCGCTTCTGGGCGGCGTCCAGGTTCTTCTCCGCCAGTTCCCGCGACACCCGCGCCGAGTCGATCTGCTTGCCCGCGGTCTCCACGCCCCTGGCGGCCGTCCGCACCTCCGTGCGGATCGTCAGCATGAGGTCCTGCAGCTCCAGCCGTCCCTGGTCGAGCGCCAGGTCGGCGATCCGGCTTTGCGCCCGGGCCGAGCGGTTCTGCAGCGGCTTGGACAGGTTGAGGCCCACGTTCCAGCCCTCGAAGACCTGCCCCAGGATCCCGTCGTAGAACTGACCGAGCGTCGACAGGAAGTCGAGCGAGTCGACCCGGATGTACTCCTCCGGACAAGGCTCGAACAGATCGGCAATGCTGGGCGGACCGGGCCGCTCACAGACGGTACGGTCACCGCCCAGTGCGTTCCGGCCGTAGCTCACGCTCAGGTTCAGGTCGGGCTTGCGCTGGTTGCGGAGAAAGGTGGAGTCGATCTCCAGCGTTTCGATCCGCAGTTCCTGGCGATCGATCTCCACCCGCTTGTTGAGCGCCGAACTCAGCGACGCCTCCAGATCAATGGCGACCCGTGAGATCTCGGGCGATGTCATCGGAACGATCTCCAGGTCCCAGAAAGTCCGCTCGTCCAGGTTCAGCAGTCGCCGCAGCTCATCCGCCGCGTCCTGAATCTGCGCCTGGACCCGGATGATCTCCTCCTCGCGGGTCGCGATGCCCGCTTCGCTCTGAACGAGTTCCAGCGGCGCCAGGGTACCCACCTCGATCTGGATGCGGTTCATCTCGTGCAGCTCGCGGGCCAGCGCCAGACTCTCCTCCGCCACCTTGAGCTGTTCCAGGCCTTCGACCAGGGCCCAGTAGCCGTTGGCCACGGTCTGCACCGTGTCAATGACCTGAACTGCGAGATCTCCCATGCTGATGTCGCTGTTCAGCCGGGCGACGGCCAGGTTCCGCTCGGTGATCCGCTTTCCCCGGTTCCGCAGCAGCGGCTGGTCGAAGGCGAACTGCAGGCTGGACCGCAGGCTCGGGTTGATGTCCGAGAACCGCGAGTTCGATTCGAACCGGCTGTTCTGCCAGTTGATCGAGAACGTACCACCCGACGAAACCGGCTGCTGGAGTTCGACGTTCGCCGTCATCGTCTCGTTCTCGGTGACCAGGGCGCCGTCAAGTTGCGAGGCCGAGGGCCGGCTGTCGCTGTTGACGCTGGTGTTGACTCCGAGCACCGTGTCGTAGATGCCGTACGCCTGGTTGATCTGGAACAGCGACTGGGAGCGCTGGTAGCGCTGGACCAGCAGTCCGAGGTTGTTCTGCAGGGCGATCGCGACCGCCTGGTCCAGTTCAAGCCGGAGTTGCCCGTCGGCGATGTCCAGATCCGGTGCGATCGGCTCGGTGATCCACGTCGAACCGACCTGCACCTGCCCCGCTGCCGGGGGAGCCCAGACGGCGGCCGGGACGAGGACAGTGCAGAGAGCGACGATCGGCGCTGCGGACTTGCGGACGCTCTGCTTTGGGAACAGGTTCATCGGGCTGTGTTCCTTCCTTCGACGGCGCCCTGACCGCAACGGGCACGGCGCGTCGTGTCTTTCCTCTTTGACGCGAGAGGCGCGAGGTTGTTTCAACAACCCTACGCCGGATGGTGCCGGAGCGCCGGTCTGGCGCGCCGGGCGGGCAAGCCTAAGCGATGGCGTGGCGAGGGACGCGGAGCCTTCGCGAAGGGGTGTCGGCGGCTTGTCAGCCGTCGAGAAGGTCGAGAGCGACTCGACGCGCTTCCTCCAGCGTACCGGCCAGGTGACCAGGGGGAAGATCGCGGAGAATGTCGAGTGTCCGAAGAGTCTTCGCGACGGATCCCTCGAGACCGCAGATGACGACCTCGGTTCGCTCGGCGGAGGCCACGTTCAGGAGGCGCTGGATCACCATTGCCGCGCTGTCGTCCAGGTACAGGGCTTCGGAGAAATCGAAGATCACGACTTCGTGGTCCTTGATGTCTCCGCCGATGACGGTCGACAACTTGTTCGAGGAGGCGACCGTGAGAGTTCCCCTGAGCGCCACCAGGCCGACGCGCGCCGAGTAGGGGTCGACCTTCCCTCGTTCCTCCCCGTCCCCGAAGAAGGTCCGATCGAGGAGCGGGACCGACACCACGCTGTCGAGTTCGAGCCCCTCCAGGCGCCGCGCGTGCGCCATCCCCGCCGCGATCAGGCCCACGGCGACCGCCGTTACGAGATCGACGAAGACCGTCAGACCCAACGTCAGCAGCATGACGAAGAGGTGCTCCCGGCGAATCCGGTGGACCCGCGCGAGCAGCGGCCAGTCGATGATGTCCCACCCCACCTTCATCATGATCGCCGCCAGAACGGCGTGGGGAACCGGTTCGACCAGCGGCCCGAGGCCCAGAGCGAGGAGGAGGAGGAAGAGCGCACGCAGAGCGCCGGACACGGGTGTCGAGCCGCCAGCGCGGATGTTGACGACGGTTCCCATCGTGGCGCCGGCGCCCGGCAGGCCGCCGAGCACCCCGGAGATCATGTTGCCGATGCCCTGGCCGACCAGTTCGCGGTCCGGGTTGTGGCGGGTGCCCGTCAGCGAGTCGGCCACAAGCGATGTCAGGAGGCTGTCGACCGACCCCAGCAGGGCGAGAATGAGCGCCGGTTGGAAGGCTTGCAGTAGGAATCCCGAGCTCGGCAGACCGATCTTCAGCGTCGGCAGACCTGTTGGTACGTGGCCGAGCGCCGGGGCACCGCTCAACCAGAGGATCCCGAGGACGGAGCCGAGAACGAGGGCAAGCAGCGGCGCCGGGAAGTAGTGCGAGAGCCGCCGGGGCCACAGAAAGCCGGCCGCCAGGGTGACGGCGCCGATGGCGACTGCGTTCAGGTTCACCCCGGCGGCCGCTTCCGGAATGGCGCGGACGGCGCCGAGTGCTCCACCCGCCGCCGGCGGCGCGCCGAGAAACGGAAGGACCTGGATCAGGATGACGATGACGCCGATCCCGGACATGAATCCGGAGACGACGACGTAGGGCGTGTACACCACGAATCGGCCGATCCGCGCCAGGCCGAGGAGCATCTGCAGCAGGCCGCCGAGAACGACGACGGTCAGCGCCTCCGTGAGATTCGAAGCGTGGGTCGTCAGGATCACCGTCATGGCGACGGTCATCGGCGCCGTGGGCCCCGAGATCTGGGACCGGGTGCCGCCGAACACGGCCGCGAAGAAGCCCACGGCGATCGCGCCATGAAGGCCCGCGACGGCGCCCATGCCGGAAGCGACGCCGAGCGCCAGCGCGACCGGAAGAGCGACGACGGTGGCCGTCAACGCCCCGAACAGGTCGCCCCGCAGCGTCGGCAGGTCGTACTTCACGCCGGAAGCGCTCCGACAGACTGTGCAGCCACTCCTTCTTGCCTTCCCGTGCGCATCGTCCCGGGCCCCTTCTACCGGCGAACGTCATGCTACATTCCCGCGGCCATGAAGGTCCTCGAAGGTCTCCCGGAACCCCGACGCGGCAAGGTCCGCGACATCTACGATCTCGGCGCTCGGCTGCTGCTGGTAGCCAGCGATCGCGTATCCGCCTACGACTTCGTCCTCTCTCCGGAGATTCCTGACAAGGGCAAGGTGCTGAACCAGTTGACGAACTTCTGGTTCGATCGGCTCGGCGACCTCATTCCGAATCACCTGATCGAGACCGATGTACGCCGTTTTCCCGCCGACCTGCAGCCACACGCCGACTACCTGGACGGACGGTCGGTCCTCGTGAGAAAAGCGCAAGTCGTTCCCTACGAGTGCGTGGCCAGGGGCTACCTCGCCGGCAGCGCGTTCCGGGAGTATCAGGAGACGGGGCGGGCCTGCGGCCATGATCTGCCGGCCGGGATGGTCCGGGCCGCACAACTGGACGACGCGATCTTCACGCCGGCGACAAAGGCCGAAGAGGGTCACGACGAGAACATCGACTACGACACCCTGGTTGAAGGCGTCGGCAGCGACATGGCGGCGACCCTGCGGCGTGTGACGCTCGAGCTCTACAGACGGGGACGGGAACTCGCGGCAGGCCGTGGCCTCATCCTCGCCGACACGAAGTTCGAGTTCGGCATGGCCGAGGACCGTCTGATCCTGATCGACGAAGTGCTGACTCCGGATTCGTCGCGCTACTGGGACGCGGCCCAGTGGAGCCCGGGTACCGAGCCCGTTTCCTTCGACAAGCAGCCGGTCCGCGACTGGGTCGCCGGGACCGGCTGGGACAAGGCCTCTCCGCCGCCGGAACTGACCCCGGAGGTCGTCAACGAGACGAGGGAGCGTTATCTCGACGCGTTCCGCCGGGTCACCGGTCGCGGCCCGGTTCTCTAGGGCGGTCGCGGCGGCCGATCAGGAGGCGCGGCAGGCGCCGGTTCAGACCGCACCAGACCTCGTAGGCCGCGATGCCGGCGCGGCCCGCGAGTTCGCCGACGCCGATGCGCTGCTTGCCCTGTCTTCCGAGCAGGACGCACTCGTCACCGATCACGGCGCCGGGAACCCGGGTGACGTCGACAGTCAGCGAATCCATGCTGACCTGACCGACGATCGGGCAACGCTCTCCCCTGACCAGGACGTCGCCGCCGCCGAAGCCCGTGCTGAAACCGTCTCCGTAGCCGACCCGGATCAGGGCAATCCTGGCCGAATCTGGCGCTCGCCAGGTGCGCCGGTAGCCGACGCCGGCGCCGGCCGGTACCGGCCGCAGGTCGACGATCGGTGCCTTGAGGCTCATGACCGGCCGCAGGGCGGGCGTTTCCGAGCCGCCGGCCAGCGTCGCCAGGTCGAGCCCGTAGAGCGCTCCGCCGACCCGCACCGCGGTCCAACGGGTGGAGGCGCGCCTTAGCGCCGCGGACGAGTTCGCGAGGTGTACCGGAACCGAACGGCGCTCACTCGAGTCGAGAAGCTCGACCGCGGCGGCGAAGCGCCGTTCCTGCTCTCCGGTAAAGGAGCTTTCGGCCAGTTCGGACTCGGCCAGGTGAGACATCAGGCCCGCAAACCGGAACTCGGGCGCGGCACGCAGGGCGTCGAGCGCGGCCCGCCAGTCGGCCAGTTTCAGGCCGGCGCGACTCATGCCGGTGTCCAGTTCGACGACCACCTCCAGCGCCTGCCCCGCGCGAGCCCCGGCAGTTCTCAGCCAGGCACTCCAGGCTGTGAGTTGCCCCAGGCGCGTGAGCACCGGCATTGCACTCCCGCGAACGACGCGATCCAGGTCCCCGGACGACTCCGGACCGCCGAGCAGCAGGACGTGCCCGCCATACCCGGCGTTGCGGAGCTCCACGACTTCGGCGGCGCCCGCCACCGCCAGGCCGTCGATGCCGAGCCGCTCAAGTTCGAGCGCCACGGCCGGCGCGCCGTGCCCGTAAGCGTCCGCCTTGACGACTCCGTAGACCGCCGCCTCCCCGACCGACCGCCGCACCGCGTGCAGGTTGAGCGCCAGGGCGCCGAGATCGATCTCGACCCGCGCGCCTGCGCTGGAGCTCAGTTCGGCCCCTCCGGCGGCGAGTGATACGCGTCGTAGCTGCGAAACGTCGTCGTGTCCCCGAGAAAGACAAGCGGCACGGAACCGGTCTCGCCGTTCCGGTGCTTGGCGATGATGAGTTCGGCCATCCCCTGCACTTCGAGATCATCCGGTTCATAGACCTCTTCGCGATAGACGAACATGACGACGTCGGCGTCCTGCTCGATGTTCCCCGACTCCCGGAGGTCTGCAAGCTGCGGGCGGTGATCCTTGCCCCGTCGTTCCGGCAGCCGCGAGAGCTGGGACAGGGCCACGACAGGCACTTCAAGTTCCTTCGCCAGTTGCTTCAAACCGCGGGTAATCGCGCCTATCTCCAGGTTGCGGTTCTCGTACCGGCCCCCGGCGTTCATCAACTGGAGATAATCGACGACCAGCAAGGCGAGACCGTCCTGTTTCTTGAGCCGGCGCGCCTTCGAGGCGACCTCGAGCAACGACGGATTGGCGGAGTCGTCCACGAACAGCTTCGACTCCTGGCCCTCCTGCTTCGCCTGGTGAAGGCGCTTCCAGTCCTCCCCCGACAGCCGCCCGCTCCGCAGCTTGTGAAACGGGATGTCCGTGGTCGAACACAGCACCCTCATCGCGATCTCGCGCGCGCTCATCTCGAGCGAGAAGAAGCCCGCCGCCTTCTTCTCGTCGTGCGCGACGTGAGTCGCCATGTTCAGCGCGAGGCTTGTCTTTCCCATCCCCGGGCGGCCGGCGACGATGACCAGGTTGCCGGGTTGAAGGCCGTGCGTCTTCCGGTCGAGATCGACGAATCCGGTACGCAGGCCCGAGAACTCGTTGACCGCGCTCCGTTCGAGCTCCTCCATCGTCTCTTCGTAGATCTGGCTCAACGGCACGAAGGTCCGCGCCACGGCCTCTTCGCTCAGACTCAGGACCCTGCTCTCCGCCTCCTCGAGGGCCTGCTCGGCATCCAGGCCGCCGTCGAGCGCCTTCGTGTAGATCTCCGTACAGGCGTCGAGCAGGCGGCGTCGCAGCGCCCGCTCCTTGATGATCTCGACGTACGAGTCGACCCGGCCCAGGTCGGGCAGGTCGACTTCCAGAGTGGCGAGGTAGGCCACGCCGCCCGCCGACTCGAACTGGCCGCGTTGCTCCAGCCGGGCCTGAAGTGTCCGCAGATCGATCGGGCTCTCCGCCTCCTGGAGCGAGAGCATCGCCCTGTACAGAACCCGGTGGCGCTCGAAGTAGTAGTCCTCGGGCTTCAGCCGGCTCGAGGTAGCGGCCAGGTGCCGCTCGGAATCGAGCAGGATCGCCGCGAGCACGGCACGCTCGGATTCTTCGCTATGCGGCAGACTGTGGGTCTCGTCGATCGGCGCGCGCACGTCTCCTCCGGAGTCCTAGCCTAGCCTTCGGATGACGACGGCGGGGCGGCTGCGGCTACCTGCGGGAAGGCTGCGGATTTCGTGAGCCGTGCGAAGATGAGGCGGCGCCGAAACCGCGTCCGGCCGGCGTCGCCGGCTGCCCCAGAGCCCATGGACCAACGTGCTTCTCCGCTCGCGCCGCTCGCCTGGCCGGCGCTGGGCTGTCTGGGACTGTTGATCTGCGCCGCCGCGGCCGCCCAGGAACAGGAGGGCGACCCCCTGGCCGGTTCTGAAGCCGGCGACGCGGAGGCCGCCGCGGAGGAGACCGATCCCTGCGCCTCCGAGTACCTGGAGGGGCGATCGTGGATCGACTGGCTGAACCTCCGCCTCCACCGCACCGCCTGTGAGACAGCCCTGTGGTTCGACCACCTGTTCGGCGACTACCGCCTGGACGAGAAGCTGGAAGCGACCTACGGCCGCGCCTTCGTTGGAGTGGCCTGGGACGAGCACTACGGGTTCGAGGACGATCTGAGCTTTCGCGCCCGTCTCCACTTCCCGAACATGGAGCGACGTCTCAACGCCTTCATCGGTCGCGACGACCGGGAGGACGTCCTGGAGGACGCCCAGCGCCGCGGGGCGACCTCGCTGCCGCGCATGTTCGACCCCGAAGACGACGAGTGGCTCGTGGGACTCGGCTACCGGCCGATCTCGAGCGGCAACAGCGACCTCGACTTCGATCTCGGCATGAACTTCAACTTCCCAATCGAGCCCTGGGCTCGCGCCCGTTACAGGCACCGTTTCTTCCTCTCGGAGACCGACCTCGTCCGCTTCCGGCACACCCTCTTCTGGGAGCGGGACGACGGCTGGGGTCTGGCGACGCGGATTGACTATGAGCACGCGTTTCCGGCCGGCTCCATGCTGCGATGGCGCGGCGCCGGCAAGGTCTCGGACATCACCAGAGGGGCCGACTGGTTCGCCGAGTTGAGCTACTACCACCGGGTGGGCCGGCGCCGCGCTCTCGCGCACCAGATCGGCGCCAACGGCGAAACCGGCGCCCCGGTTCTCGTCGAGAACTACTTCGTGCGGTTCATCTACCGGCAGCAGATCCTTCGGGAGTGGCTCTTCCTGGAGATCGGTCCCGGCCTGGCCTGGCGTCGCGAGGAACCCGGCGTGCCCAGGGACTCCGTACCGATCCTGCGCTTCGGAGTCGAGATGCTGTTCGGTGACTACCGCGGCCAGGGTACCGCCGCACCGGTCGGTGCGCAGGTCTTCTGACCTGCTGCCGCCGCAGGCGGCGGGAAGACGCGCCGGCCGCCAGGCCGGCTCCACTCGGCCGGTTAGAGTCCACCACCTCAGCAACCAGGAAGCGAGGAGTGAGATGAGCGACGGCGGTCCGGGCAACGGCGAATTGACGGTGGCGATCGGTGACGACCTGGTCGCCGAGATCGAGATCCACCGGCCACCCAACAACTTCTTCGATCTCGACCTGATCGGCGAACTGGCCACGGCGATCGGGGAGCTGGACGAACGGGAGGACTGCCGCGCGGCCGTGCTCTGCTCGGAGGGAAAGCACTTCTGCGCCGGCGCGAACCTGAACGCGCGGCGAGATGCGACGGGCGACGGCGGCGAGCGCCACCTTTACGACGAGGCGGTTCGCCTGTTCGACACGAAGACCCCGATCGTGGCCGCCGTCCAGGGCGCCGCGGTCGGCGGCGGTCTGGGGCTGGCGCTGATGCCGGACTTCCGGGTCGCCTGCCCCGAGGCGCGCTTCTCCGCCAACTTCGCCCGTCTGGGCTTCGTCCAGGGTTTCGGCCTGACCGTGACCCTGCCGCGCCTCGTGGGCCGCCAGCGGGCCATGGAGATGTTCTACACCGGCCGCCGGGTCAAGGGCGAGGAGGCGCACCGAATCGGTCTCTGCGACGATCTCGTGCCGCTGGATCGGGTACGCGCGCGTGCGCGGGAGCTTGCCGGGGAAATCGCTACGTCGGCGCCGCTCGCGGTGCGCTCGATCCGCGAGATGATGCGCGGACGGCTGGCGGCGGAGATCCGCAGCGCCACGGACCACGAAAAGGCGGAACAGAACCGGCTGCGGCAGACGGCGGACTTCGCTGAAGGCGTGCGTGCCATGACGGAGCGGCGCCCGCCGCGGTTCGTCGGCGCTTGACGGGAATCAGGCGCCGGCCGCCGAGGCGAGGACGAAGGTCAGCCAGGCGCTCAGCCAGGCCAGGCCGTTCATGTACGCGAACGTGAAGGCGGGCCATCGCCAACCCCCGGTCTCACGTCGGATCACGGCCAGCGTCGACATGCACTGCATGGCGAAGGCGAAGTAGACCAGCAGGGCCAGCGCCGAAGGGCGCGACAGGAGCGGCGGCGCGCCGCCTTCCCCGCTGCCGGCAAGCAGGAGGCCGAGGCCCTCCCCGTCCTCTCCCTCGTGGGCGTAGATCTGCGCCAGGGTGGCAACCATCACTTCGCGGGCCGCCTGCGAGGCGACCAGGCCCACGTTGATCCGCCAGTCGAAGTCCATGGGCGCGAAGACGGGCTCCAGCAGCCGCCCGGCGGAAGCCGCGTAGCTCCCCTCCAGAACCGTCCGCTGGTTCTCCGTCACGGAGAGTTGAGGGTCGGCCGGACGCCGTGGCAGGTTGAGCAGGAACCAGAGGACGACGCTGGCGGCCAGGATGATCGTGCCGGCCCGGCGCAGGAACAGCTTCGCCCGGTCCCAGACGCCGAGAGCGATGTCGCTCGGCCGTGGCAACCGGTAGGGCGGCAGTTCGAGGTAGAACGGCAACGTGGCGCCGCGCAGCAGACCGCGCTTGAACACGGCAGCCGACAGCAACGCAGCCCCGGTGCCCAGGAAGTAGAGGCCCGTCAGCGTGAGCCCCTGCCAGGTGAAGGGGCCGAACACCGGATCGGCTGGGATGAACGCCGCGATCAGCAGGATGTAGACGGGCAGCCGGGCCGAGCAGGTCGCGAATGGAGCGACCAGGATCGTCGTCAGCCGATCGCGCGGCGACGGGATCGTTCGGGTCGCCATGATGCCGGGCACGGCACAGGCATAGGAGGACAGCAGGGCGATGAAGCAGCGGCCCTCCAGTCCGACCCAACCCATCACGCGATCCACGACGAACGCGGCCCGCGCCATGTAGCCGCAGGCTTCCAGGAACAGGATGACCGTGAACAGGAGCACGATCTGCGGGAGAAAGACGATTACCGCGCCAACACCGCGGATCACGCCGTCGGCGAGAAGGCGGGTGAGCGCCGTGTCCGGCAGGGTCGCCAGGACCCGGTCGGCGAGCCCGTCCATGAGCCCGGACAGGAAGTCCATGGCGGGAGTGGCCCAGGTGAAGATGGCCTGGAAGAAGAACGCCACGAAGGCCAGAAAGACCGCGGAGCCGATGGCCGGGTGAAGCAGGAAGCGGTCCAGGCGCCGGGTCCAGCGATTCGGTTCCGGGGCCTGCCGGCGGCAGGCGCCCAGAACGTCGCTCGCCCAGCCGAACCGGTCCTCCGGCGTCTTCGCCTCCGCACCGTGCAGCAGGCCGGGACTCGGGGTCCAGTCCCAGGACGAGCTGACCAACGTGCCGAGATCGTCGATGCCGAGACCGCGGTTGCCGACCACTCCGACCACCGGCACGCCGAGTTCCTCCTCGAGTTCCTTCGGGTCGATCTCGCCGTGTCGCGCCTTCAGTTCGTCAATCATCGTCAAGGCGACACAGACCGGAAGGCCCAGGCCGGCGGCCTCGGCCAGGAGAGGCAAACCCCGTTCGATCGTCGTGGAGTCGACGACCACCACGACGCCGTCCGGCGGCGCCTCGCCGAAACCTCCCGCGAGCACCTGGACCGCGACCGTCTCGTCTTCCGACTGCGGCTGCAAGCTGTAGACGCCGGGCAGGTCGATCAGCCGGACATCGTCGGCCCCGAATCTTCGCTGGAGATCGCCCTCGCGGCGGTCGACCGTGACACCCGGATAGTTCCCCGCCTTGGCCCGATGCCCGGTGAGGGCGTTGAACAGGGTCGTCTTGCCCGAGTTCGGCGCCCCCAGGATCGCGACACGCCCCGGCCGCTTCGGGGGCACGCTCGGTCGCAGCCGAACCAGTGCGGTCATTCGGCGACCCGATGGACCCGGATCCGCCTCGCCTCGCTGCGGCGCAGGCTCAGGAGCGCGCCGCGAAGCTCGTACATCGCGGGATCGCCGAGCGGCGCCCGGCGAACGAACCGGATCGGCGCTCCGGCGCAGAAGCCGATCTCCCGGAGGCGTCTGCTGTCGGCGCCGGTGCCGGTTACCTCGGCGATTTCAAGCAACCGCTCATCGCTGGCGTCGGCCACGTCGGCCAGTGTTCGGTCCATTTCGGACCGGGAGAGTACCAGTTGCCGGTCGACGTTGTCTGCGTCGTCAGGAAACCGTGGTGCCGGAGGCGGGATTCGAACCCGCACGCCCTCAGAGGGACGGGGGATTTTAAGTCCCCTGCGTCTGCCGTTTCGCCACTCCGGCCCCTTCCGGTGCGAGGTGAACTCGCGCTGCGAGTCGAGAGTCTGGAGGCGACGGCCGGATTCGAACCGGCGAATAAGGGTTTTGCAGACCCTCGCCTTACCACTTGGCCACGTCGCCTCGGGGGACCTCGCCGCCGGTTTCAGGCCGCATGGATCGCGTGGAGCGGGAAACGGGATTCGAACCCGCGACCCCAACCTTGGCAAGGTTGTGCTCTACCACTGAGCTATTCCCGCGCCCGAGCGAACCCGGCCGTGCAACCGGCAGGCCCTGATGCGCGAGAATACGGTCCTCGTCTCGACAGTGTCAACTCGCCGCGCCCCTCAGAGCCAGCTCCGGCGCCCGGCGTCGTCGACCGTGAAGGCGTCGGGATAGTGGGTGAAGGTCCAGTCCCCTTCGTCCTCCGACCAGGTCGCCGTCACGACGTCAAAGCGGCAGGGCTTCTGGCGCAAACCCGAGTGTTCAGGCTGGCAAAGAAAGGCCTCCGCGGCCCGTACCACTCGTCCGCGTTTTCGGCGGTCCACGGCCGCCGCCCCGCCGCCGTATCGGGAGTCGAAGCGCGCCTTGACCTCCACGAAGCAGAGGGTGTCGCCGTCTAGTGTGATCAGGTCGAGCTCCCCGACCGGCGAGTTGAAGTTCCGCTCCAGAATCCGGTGGCCTCCGGACTCGAGCAGTTTGGCTGCGGCCCGCTCGGCCTCCCCGCCGCTCAGGCGCCGCGACGATTCCCTCCGAGCGCCCACCGCTTTCCGTCCCTCAGGCCCGCTTCCAGCGGCTGCCGTGCGGCGTGTCCTCCACTACCACGCCAGCCTCGCTCAACTGGTCGCGGATCCGGTCCGCGGCAGCGAAGTTGCGGCTGGCTCTCGCGTCGCTCCGGGCCTCGACCAGGGCGTCGATCTCGGCATCGCTCAGCCCGCCCCCGGCTTCCGGGGACCCGGCCCATTCCCCCACGTCCAGTACGGCCAGGACCTGATCGGCGCGGTCCAGGGCAGCCTGGACCCGGGCCCTGGCGCCAGGTGGCAGACCGTGGTCGATGAACCCGTTCACCGCGTGCACGAACGTGAAGACCGCGCCCAGCGCGGCAGCGGTGTTCAGGTCGTCGGCGAGGGCCTCCGCGAAGGCGTTTTCGAAATCGCTAGCGGCGAGATCCAGGGAAGCCGAATCGCCGTCCTTCTCCGCTTCGTGGGCGAGCCTGAAGCGCATGTCGTCGATGCGCTTCAACGCACGGCCGGCCTCCGCCAGCTTGTCGAAGGTGAAGTCCAGTTGCTGGCGGTAGTGCACCGACGCCAGCAGATAGCGGATCGACCGGGCGGGAAGGCCCCGGTCGAGAAGGTCGCCCAGGGTGTAGCAATTGCCGAGGGACTTGGACATCTTCTCGCCGTCCACCGTCAGGTGCTCCGAGTGAAGCCAGTAGCGCGCCAGCGGACAGCAGTTGGCCGACTCGCTCTGGGCGATCTCGTTCTCGTGGTGGGGAAAGAGGTTGTCCACGCCGCCGCAGTGGATATCGAACGTCTTGCCCAGGTACTTCCGACTCATCGCCGAGCATTCGATGTGCCATCCCGGCCGTCCCGGACCCCAGGGTGACGGCCACTCGGGTTCGCCCTCCTTCGCCCCCTTCCAGAGGACGAAATCGCGCGCATCCTGCTTGCCGTACTCGTCGCTCTGGACGCGCTGGCCGCGCCGCACCTGATCGAGATCGATCCCCGACAGCTTTCCGTAGTCGTGGTCGGCCGCGATCCGGAAGAAGACCGAGTCGTCGGCGCGGTAGGCGTAGCCGGCCGCCAGCAGACGCTCGATCATGGCGATCATCTCGGCGACGTGTTCGGTCGCCCGCGGATAGTGCTCTACCCGTTCCACGCGAAGGGCGGCCAGGTCCTCGAAGAACGACTCGACATGGGGCGCGGTGAAGGTGTCGATGTCGACTTCCGCCTCGAGCGCCGCAGCGATGATCTTGTCCTCGACATCGGTGAGGTTCATCGCCTGGGTTACGCGGTAGCCGAAGAACCGGAGCGTGCGGCGGAGAATGTCCTCGAAGATGAACGTGCGCAGGTTGCCGATGTGTATCCGGTCGTAGACCGTCGGGCCGCAGGTGTAGAGCCGGACATGAGCCGGTTCGAGCGGCTCGAACTCCTGAAGGCGCCGTCCGAGGGAGTTGAAGAATTTCACGGGCTTCATCGGCGACTCGGAGCGGTCAGGCCTGAAGGAGCGACAGTAGCAACGCGCATCGATCCGGGTCCAGGTGTCGGATCACCGGTTCGGGGATCGGACTCAGAGGTCGACGACGACGGTTCCTCCGTGCCAGTTCAGGGCCAGCCGGTCGCCGAAACCGTCGAAGGCCTCCTCGCCGCTGAAGTCGAAGCGGCCGTTGCCGTTGGCGATGGCCGTGAAGCGGGCCACGAGGATGGCGCCGCCACCCGACAGGCCGGCAACCGGTCCAAGGTGAGTAGCGCCCACGAGGAGTCGACCCGCTCCCGCCTCCCTCGCCTCCAGACTGGGGAAGACGCCCGGCCCGGGACTTTCGTAGCGAAGCAGGTCCGCCGGAAACCGGAGTTCGAAGCTCACGCCGTAAAGACCGTCGACGCCGACGGCGTAGACCTCGATCTCGAGCGTCGACCCGCTGGCGCTGCCGCGGAGAGCGATCGCGGCATCGTCGGGCGTCGCCGGCGAGAAGGTAACGCCCCTGGCGGTGACCGGATTCGCAGGAGCGGTCGGACTCCCTCCCCCACTCTCGCAGGCGGGCAGGACCATCGTGGCGAACACCGTCGCTGCCATCGGACCGCGCACCGATCGCGACGGACGAGAAGGGTCTCAGTTGCCGCCGGCGACGGCCGGTTCGGGTGACCGCAGGCGGCGGAGGAAACTCCTGGCACGCTGCCGCCGCAGCCCACGGAGACGGTCGACGAACAGGACGCCGTCCAGGTGGTCCAACTCGTGCTGGATCGCCCTCGCTTCGAGCTCGTCCGCGGCGATTTCGTACGGCTCCCCTTCCAGGTCGTGAGAGACAACGCGGACGGAGGCGGGGCGTGTGACCTGCTCCGTGAAGTCGGGAATCGACAGGCAGCCTTCCTTGTCCGTGGCGACGCCTGCGACATCGAGGATCTCCGGGTTCACGAGCACCCGAACCGCCTCCGGATCCACGCCCGCCGTGGCGTCCACCACCGCCACGCGCAATTCCACACCGACCTGGGGCGCCGCGAGGCCGACTCCGGGGGCGTCGTGCATCGTCAGGATCATGTCCTCGACCAGGCGTTTCAGATCGGAACCGAACTCCTCCACAGGCGCGCATCGCGTCCGCAGCACCGGATCCGGGTATTGACGAATGGGAAGGACGGGCATGGGCTACGCGGCCGACGCTGGGCTGGTGGCATCATACGAAAAGGCGCCATCCACCCTTCCGGCCGTCCCCTGGAGGTGACAGGCGCGTCCCGCTCGAACCGCGCCGGTCCGCGGTGAAGACTCTCGAAGTCGCGTCGAGCGACCGGAATCGTCCGTCTCTCCGGAAACCAACGGGAATCGTCTCCCTGGCACGCAGTTTGCTGATTGCCAGAAGTGGTAGCTTCACACTGGCTCCGATTCCACAGGGGGACCGAGAGATGAGACACCTGCTTCCGATCAGCGTCCTCGTGCCGCCGCTCGTCCTTGCCGCATCCGCCGTCTGGGCAGCGAATACTCCTGGCCAGGAACAGGCGGAGGGCCTCACGGGCGTCTACAGTTTCGTCGGCGCGCTGGACGGAGACGCGACCCTGTTCGCGGCCCGTTCGGGCGCTCAGAGCGAACTTGAACTCCACTTGCCGATTCTGCGAGGCGACCGGATCTGGACGACGCCGAGCGCGCGACTCGCGGTCCTCATGTCGGACCGTTCGATCCTGGCCCTGGACCACGACTCGGAGATCACTCTTGAACGGATCGCCGGATCGCCGGACGGCGAAGACCAGGACTCGCTCTACGTCCTGCACCGGGGCCGGCTGAGCCTGGAGGTCGAAAGTCGCCTTCTCGAATCGGAGTTGCCGGTCGTGGACACAGCCAACGCCAGGGTCTACGTGAAGCAGGACGGCCGCTACCAGATTCACAGCGACGGAAGCCGCTGGACCGAGGTGACGGTTCTCTCCGGATTCGCGGAAGTCGTGACGCAGCGGGGATCGGTGATCGTCCGCGGCGGCGAGACGCTCGTGGCCAACGGTCTCGACAATCCCTGGATCGAGCTCCAGAGCGGCGCAGGGGCGGCTGCTGCCGCGCTCGATGACTGGACGGAAGGCCATCGGGCCGGTCTCGTGGCCTATGCCGCCGTCGATGCGGGCGGTTACCGCGACGCGCTGGGCGCGCATGGCGAGTGGGTCGAGGTCGACGATCGACGGGCCTGGAAGCCGCGCGTCGAGCAGAACTGGCAGCCCTACAGCCGGGGCCGGTGGACGGACAGTCCGGCCGGGCTCTACTGGGTGGCTCGGGATCCCTGGGGTCCGCTCACCTACCATTACGGCAGTTGGAACAGGCATCCGGCCTGGGGGTGGCTCTGGTTCCCGGGTCTGAGGTACGCCCCCAGCCACGTCTACTGGTACTGGGGGCCGTCCTACGTCGGCTGGATTCCGCGCGGCTACTACCAGCACTACTACCGGGGTCTGGGCTACGGTCTCCGTTTCGGGCTCTACGGCTGGGCCGGCGGTTACTGGGATCCGTTCAACACCTGGATCTTCTGCCCGACCGGTTACTTCGGCTACGGTCGTGGCTACACCTACGGCCGTTCCCTCCGGCGCCACCATCCCAAACTCGAACGCGGCATCATCACGACGGACACCCGCGGCATCGACCGCCGGAACTGGCGCGACCCGGCAGCGGCACAGCGAGTCCTGATCAAGCGGCGCGGCGGACTGGACGAGAGCGAACTCCCGAACGCCGACAGCTTCGTGGCGCGACGTCCCGACCTCGATCCCTCGTTCCGCGGCGAGATCAGGCGTAGCGATGGCGACCCTGCCGTCGTGTCCGTGCGGCGCGCGCGGCCTTCCGGGGACAGGTCCGGGGTGACGAGCGTCACGGCCGGTGGCGTCCGGGCGGCGCCCTCGAGCCGGGCGACCCGGGCCGGCGTGGTCCGGGACGGCGGTACGAACGTCGGGATCCGGCGAGCCGCTCCGGTTCCTGCGACCGAGGACGACGGTTCCGCGAAGCCGAGCGTGTCCGTCAAGGCAGCGCCAGCGAGCCCTGGCGCCGCGCCTGCACCGAGCCGGCGGCCGACGGCCGGTCGACGCGTGCTGGACGCCATTCGGAGCCGGGACGGCGGTTCGAGTCCCACACGGGTGCGATCGACGCCCCGGAGTTCAACGCCCACGACGGCGCCTCCCACGCGGGTGCGGTCGACGCCGCGGAGTTCGACGCCCAGGGCGGCGCCTCCCACGAGGGTCCGGTCCACGCCGCGGAGTTCGACGCCCAGGGCGGCGCCGCCCACGAGGGTCCGGTCCACGCCGCGGAGTTCGACGCCCAGGGCGGCGCCTCCCACGAGGGTCCGGTCCACGCCGCGGAGTTCGACGCCCAGGGCGGCGCCGCCCACGCGGGTCCGGTCGACACCGCGAGCCTCTACCCCCAGGTCGTCCTCGCGGCCGGCACGGGTGCGGTCGTCCAGCCCAAGGAGTTCGTCGCCGCGGTCTTCCTCGCCGCCGAGGAGCTACTCTCCTCCCTCGAGTTCAAGTCCGTCGAGCTACTCGCCGCCGCCCTCTTCCTCGCCCTCTTCTTCCCCCTCCTCCCCGCCGCGTTCAGGCGGCGGCGGACGGACGCCGCCGTTCGCGCCCTGACAACGGCCTGATGCCCGGCAGGCCGTGGCGGAGCCTTGCCTGATCGAGCGCGTGAAAGAGAGGCCCAGGACTCCGGATCTGATGGCGATCAGTGCCCGGCGACTCTGCGGTGGCGCCGGCGGACTGGAGTGTTGGGCCCGATCGCTCCCTTCCGGCACGGCGATTCAGTTGCGGGAAAAGGACCTCGAACGGGACGAGCTGATCCGCCTCGGCCGCACTCTGCGAAGCGCGTTCGACGGCGTCCTGATCGTGAACGGCGACCTCGAAGTCGCACTGGCTTGCGATGCCGATGGCGTTCACCTGCCATCCGACGCACCGTGGCGAGAGGTGGGGGCGTGCGTTCGCCAGCACGGTCTGCTGCTGGGAGTCTCCACGCACAGCCTGGAAGAACTCGAGACCGCGGCGAAAGCTGGCGCCCACTACGCCCTCTTCGGCCCCGTCTTCGACTCTCCGGAGAAGCGCCGTTTCGGCCCGGCCCAGGGCCTCGAGCGACTTCGAATGGCTGCGGGCGCCGCCGTGCCGGTGCTCGCGGTCGGCGGCGTCGATGCCGGCAACGCGGCGGCGATCGCCCACGCCGGTGCGCACGGTGTGGCTGCAATCAGGGCCTTCGTCGACGCGCTCGCGGCCGTGGATCTCAAGACGGCGTGGATCGGAGCGGCTGGTACGATGCGGCGCCGTGAAGCCAGTGCCCCAGAAGGGTAGCGATCCCACGCCCCGACCGCTCACGCAGGCGACCCATGCGCGCTAGATTCCTCGTCGTTTCCGCTTTGATCGTGGCGCTGGATCAGTGGACCAAGCTCTGGATCGAACGCACCCTGGAGCCACACGGGCGACTGGAAGTCGTGCCGGGTTTCTTCGATCTGGTCCATGTCCAGAACACCGGCATCGCGTTCGGGCTGTTTCCGGCCGGGCGTGAGCTCGGCGGCACACTGGTGCTGACGGCTCTCGGATTCGTCGCGCTCGCCGTCGTTTCGGTCTACTTCCGGCGCACTTCCGAACGGGAACCGCTGCTGCTCCTTTCCCTCTCCCTGGTGCTCGGCGGCGCGGTCGGCAATCTGATCGACCGCATCCTGCTGCGAGCCGTTACCGACTTCCTGGACGTCTATGTCGGTGCGCATCACTGGCCGGCCTTCAACGTCGCCGACAGCGGCGTGACGGTCGGCATCGTGCTGATGCTGGTCCACAGCTTCGTTCCGTCGTTGGGAACCCGGGCTGGCGAGGCCACGGCGGGCCGGGGCGACCTGATCGGCGCCGGCACGTCGAAGTGAGCTCGATCGAGGCGCCGGCCTCGGCCGCGGGCGAGCGCATCGACGTCTACCTTGCGCGGATCCTCGATCAGCCCCGCAATCGGGTACAGACGCTCCTCCGCCGCGGCCTCGTCACGGCTGGAGGCTCTCCGCTGAAGCCGTCCTACGTGCTGCGGGGGGGCGAGGAGATCGCCTACCGTCTACCGCCGCCCCCGTCGACTCGACCGCTCCCCGAGGCCGGACCCGTCGCGGTGATCCACGAGGACGAGAACCTGCTCGTCGTGGACAAGCCGGCGGGCCTGATCGTTCACCCCGGCAGCGGGGTGTCGGGAGGCACCCTGGTCAACAGGCTCCTCCACCACCGCCCCGGCATGGCCGGCGTCGGGTCCGTGGAACGGCCGGGCATCGTTCACCGCCTCGACGCGGGCACCAGCGGCGCCCTTGCCGTCGCGTGCAGCGATGCCGCGTATCGGCGGCTGAGCCGCGCCTTTGCCGAACGCGAAGTCGGCAAGGTCTATCTGGCCGTGATCTACGGTCGGCCCGAGCCGTCGCAGGGAGAGATCGCACTGCCGATCGGCCGCGACCCGGCGGTGCGCACGCGCATGGCGGTGGTGAGTGAGTCCAGGGGCGGCCGGCCGGCGGTCAGCCGCTACCGCCTGTTGGCCGGGGCAGCCGGCGTTTCCCTGCTGGAACTGGGAATCCTGACCGGCAGAACTCACCAGATCCGGGTTCACTGCAAGGCGATCGGACACCCTCTTGTCGGCGACCCGACCTACGGCGAGGCCCGCTGGAGGAACCTCGATCCATCCATGCGCCGGCCGTTGCGCGAGTTCCCCCGACCGGCTCTCCATGCACTGCGGCTCACGCTGCCGGGTTTCGCCGGCGCACCCTCGCGCACCTTCACGGCCCAGGTGCCCGAGGACCTCCGGAGCCTGTGCAAGGCCTGTCGCCTGGATCGGGGGTTGCCGATCGACCGTCAGGAATCGCCCGCGCCCCCGGCAGCGCTCGAGTAACTCCGGCCTGGCGTCGCACCGATCGCCAGCGTGCCGCTCATCTCGATCCGGCCGTTGCAAATGCCCCCTTCGGCGATGGAGACGAGAGGAGCGGTCAGATCACCCTCGACCGAGCCCGAGGACAGCACTTCGATCTTCTCCGATGCCCGGATATCGCCCTTCACATGGCCCGAAACCTGAACGCACTGGGCAACCACGTCGGCCTCGATCCGTCCTCGCCGTCCGAGCACGAAACGTCCCTTGAGCTCCACGTTCCCCGTCAGCGAGCCGTCGACCAGGACCTCGGCATCGCCCGCGATGCTGCCGTCGATGTGCGAACCAGGCGCCACGTAGGTGCGCGCCGGCGCCGCCGAGGGCGACCTCACCTCGCCGGGAGGCGTCAGCGCGGCTTCCGCCGCCGTCTCTTCGAGATCCTTCTTGAAGAACGCCATCTGCTCTTTGTCACCTTCCTGTCTCTTGGTTTCCTGTTGGCCGGGTCACACCCCGGCTGAGGCATCTGGAGCGGGCAACGGGACTCGAACCCGCGACATCCAGCTTGGGAAGCTGGCACTCTGCCAACTGAGTTATGCCCGCAGGCACTCGGTCGGCGTTCAAGGTAACCCAGCCCTCGCGGACGGTCAAGCACCCCGGCCGGGCCCAGGAGAAAGACGCTATGATGCGCAACCGTTACGCCCCTAGTCCTCCCGCTTGATGGCCCATAGTTCCCAGCCCCTCTACTTCTTCCCGGAGCGGGACGTGACCGTCGAGGAACTCGAAAAGATGCTCCATGGCGGCAGCCGCGAGGATCGCTGCACCGCGATCTCCTGCATGCTGCGCTACGCGCAGTGGGAGGACATCTGGGACTACGTTTCCCGGGATGATGTGCGGGAACTCTTCGACGACCTGGATCTTCCCGAGAGCCTGCGCGCCGCGTGGGCCCGCATGCTGAAGATCGAGTCGGTCGCCACCTGAGCCGCGGCCCGGGCCGGAGCGGGCGTCGGGCCCTATCGGCGATCGCCCATCACCAGACCGCCCAGACCGCCGAGTACAGAGCCCTCGCCCTTGCGAGTCCCGCCGGTCTGGGGTGCCGCGGCGTAGACCCGGCTCGCCAGCCGGCTGAACGGAAGCGACTGGATCCACACTTTTCCGGGTCCGGTCAGGGTGGCGAAGAACAGTCCTTCGCCGCCGAACAGCGCGGTCTTGATCCCGGGCACCGTCTGGATGTCGTAGTCGACGTGGCGTTCGAAGGCGACCAGGCAGCCGGTGTCCAGCCGAAGCGTCTCGCCGGCGCCGAGATCGCGCTCGACCACCGTGCCGCCGGCGTGGACGAACGCGAGGCCGTCGCCTTCGAGCTTCTGCAGGATGAAGCCCTCGCCGCCGAACAGACCGGCCCCGAACTTCCGCTGAAACGCGATGCCCACCGAGACGCCCTTGGCGGCACAGAGGAAGGCGTCCTTCTGGCAGAGGATCGTGTTGCCATGGGCCGGAAGGTCCAGGGGAATGATGCGCCCCGGATAGGGCGAGGCGAAGGCGACGTTCCGGCGGGCGCCGGCGCCGTTTCCGAACACCGTCATGAACAGGGACTCCCCCGTCAGGACCCGCTTGCCGGCGGAAAGGAGCTTGTCTATGAAGCCTCCGCCGCCACGCTCCGAACCGTCGCCGAAGATCGTGTTCATCTCGATGCCGGGATCCATGTACATGAAGGATCCCGCTTCCGCGATGCAGGCTTCGCCCGGGTCGAGCGTGATCTCGACGAACTGCATCTCCTCGCCGACGATCACGAAGTCGATCTCGTCGGCTACGCCGCCCGGCGGCCTGGGAATCGGCGTGCCGAAAGCGGCGGCGAACCGGGGTTCGCTGACGACCGGCGCCCAGTTGCCCATGCCGTCCCGGTAGACGTGAGCGCCGCGGGCGATGGAGCCGGAACGGATCCGCTCCTCAATCTCCTCCGCCCTGTATGGCCCTTCCTGCTTGCCGTCGATGGCGACGTACCAGATCTGATCGCTCATGCTCTGAAGTACTCCGGTTCCCCGCCCCGGGTTTCAATCCCCGGGCGGCGGATCGTAGCCCGGAATCCGCACCTCGAAGACCCAGGGCCAGTACTTCCCGGTCAGCAGGAAGGTTCCGGTGTCGGGCCGGTAGGCGATGCCGTTGAGGACGTCCGCCTCCTCCGCCTCCTCCGCCGTCAGCAGGCCAGACGCGTCCACGACCGCCACCACCGAGCCGGCTTCCACGTCGATGACGGCGATCTCGTCGCTGCCGAACAGGTTCGCGAAGAGCCGATCGTCGACCAGTTCGAGCTCGTTGACGTCATCCAGCGGCATGCCGTTTCTCGTGACACGCAGTCGCCGCCGCACCTCGAGGGTCTCGGGATCGCGAAACGTGAGCACCGGCGTGCCGTCGCTCATGATCAGCTCCGACCCGTCGTAGGCGAGCCCCCAGCCTTCCCCGGTGAAGCGCATCCTGCCCAGTTCGGCGAACGGCTCGAGGGTCCAGACCAGGGCCATGCCTCGCCGCCAGGTCAACTGGATCAGCCGCTCCTCCGCGCCCGGGACGAGGGCGATGCCCTCGCCGAACAGGTCCCGGTCGAGATCGACCCGGTCCAGTTCCGAACCGTCATCCCAGCGCCACGAGCGCAGGCTCGAGGCCCCATAGGAACCGGTGCTTTCGTAGATCACGCCGTCGCGCCACAGGAGGCCCTGCGTGTAGGCCGCGGTGTCGTGTGCGCGCCGGTCAAGGACTTCGATCAGCCAGCGTTCCGGTTCAGGCGGCCGCTGGCCGGCCCCATCGTTCGGCGATGAACCGCTCGATCCGGCCGGCGCGCACGCCGGCACAAGAAGCACGGCGAGGCTCAACAGTCCGAGGGCCGGGAGAGTCTTGTGCATGTGCCGACGGCCACGCTAGCAGCCCGTGGCGCCGGGCCGCCCTTGACGGTTCCGGCGGCGGTTGGAAGAGTGTCGCCGCCATGACGTCTCCCGTCCTGCGAAGGGTCAGTCTTCTCGCCAGTGGCGCGCTCCTCGCCGCGGCCTGGTTCGCCTTTGCCCAGCCGGCGGCTGACCAGTCGTTTTCGAGTCCACGGAAGACGATGCGTGTCTTCCTGGAGGCCTTCGCGACCGAGGACGGCCGCCCGGATCTGGAGACCGCGGCCGGCTGCCTCGATCTGGCGGATCTGCCGTTCCCGGTGCGGGCGCGGCAGGGAAGGAACCTGGCCAGTGAACTGAAGCACGTGATCGACCGGCTCGAGTTCGTGGACCTCGCGGCCATTCCCGGCGACGGCGACCTGGACAGGTGGGTGTTCAACGACGACCTGTCCGCACCGGTCGTGCTGGCGCCGGACGAGAACGGAAACTGGCTGTTCACGCGCGAGACGGTGGCGTCCATCCCGACTCTGTACCAGGAACTGCGGGACCGGTCGGTAGTCGAAGGGGTCGAGGAAGCACCGGTAACAGCGGCGACCTGGCTCCGGGATCGTGTTCCGTCCTATCTGCGGACCGGAGGCTTCGTCCTCCACCCCTGGCAGTGGCTGGCGCTGCCGATCCTCGTTCTGCTCGGCCTGCTGATCGACCGGATCGTCGTCTGGATCGCGTACGGATTGTTCGCCGGACCGCTGAACAGGCGCTACGCATCCCTCGACCTCAGGGGTGCGCGTCGCGTCCTGCGCCCGACCGGACTGCTGGTCATGGCCGGAGTGTGGTGGCTGGGACTTCAGTGGCTGGGCTTGCCGCCCCGGGTCCATGCCTGGCTCGACGTGATCGTTCTCGTGCTGTTCCTGCTGGCGCTCGGCCGTGTGGCCTTCGCCCAGATCGACCTGCTCGGAACGGCGCTGCGAGCGCGGGCCGCCCGGGCCGAGAACCGGTTCCAGGACCAGTTGGTCCCGTTCGTCACGAAGACGCTGAAGGTGGCGGTCGCCGTCTTCGGCATCGTCTTCCTGCTCGCCCAGCAGGGCCGGGACGTGACGGCACTGCTCGCCGGCCTGGGACTGAGTGGTCTGGCGGTGGCCCTGGCGGCGCAGGATCTCCTCAAGAACCTGTTCGGTTCGGTCACCGTCCTGCTCGACCGCCCGTTTCGCATCGGCGACTGGGTCAAGGTCGGCGACGTCGAAGGCGTGGTCGAGGAGATCGGCTTTCGCAGCACCCGCGTCCGGACGTTCTACGCTTCCCTGATCACCCTCCCCAACGCCAGGTTGATCGACGCCTCGGTCGACAACTACGGTGCCCGGGCGTTCCGTCGCTGGAGCACCCGCATCAGCATCACGTACGACACGCCGCCGGAGTCCGTCGACGCCTTCTGCGAGGGGCTTCGGCAGATCGTCCGCGCCAACGAGTCGATGCGGCAGGACGCCTTCGAGATTCACCTGAACGAGTTCGGCACCGATGGCCTGGAGATCATGCTCTACGTCTTCTTCCTGGCCCCGGACTGGAGTACGGAGTTGCGGCTCCGCCACGACCTTGCTCTGGACATCCTGAGACTCGCCGACCGGCTCGGAGTGCGCATCGCCTTCCCCACGCGGACGATTCAGCTGGAGGCCCCGGCGGACGACGATCCGTCCGACTGACCGCCCGGAAGGACGATGCGAACCGCGAGTCCACCGCCCGGCCTGGCGACGGCGGTGATCGACCCGCCGTGCTCCTCGACGATGCGCCGGGCGATCGGAAGCCCCAGGCCGGTACCTCCGCTGGAGGTCGAGAAGTAGGGCTCGAAGATCCGTTCCAGGTCGCCGTCCGACACGCCGGGCCCCCGATCCGAGACGGTCAGGGCGACTGTGCCGTCCGGACCACAGGGCTCGACTCTCACGAGCACTTCTCCATCCCTGCTGCTGGCCCGAAGGGCATTCTCGATCAGGTTGCGCAGCGCCCTCTGCACCAGACGCCGATCGAACGCGAGTACGGCAACCGCGGCTCCGGGCTCCGACTCGAAGCGGACCGCCACCGCCCCATGCGCCGTGCTTCCGTAGCCGTCGACGACCTCCCGCACCGTTTCCGCCAGATCGTCCGGGGCCGGCCGGGCGAGCGGAATCCTGCTGTAGGTCGAGAACTCGCCCGCGGTCTGCGCAAGCTCTTCGACCTGCGCCAGGATGTTCCCGGTACAGCGATCGAAGACCTCCTCCAGGCGGTCCGGCGCATCCCGCCACACCTGTCGCAGGTGTTCGGTCGAGAGCCGGATCGGCGTCAGCGGGTTCTTCACTTCGTGCGCGATCAACCGCGCCATCTCCGCCCAGGCCTCGAGTCGCTGGGCGCGGACCAGTTCGGCTCGCGTCGATGCGATGCGAGCCGCCATGCCGTCGATCGCCTCAGCAAGCGTCCTGAGCTCCGTTTCCCGCGGTGCGAAGCCCAGCGAGGCGGCACCGCCGGCAATGCGGTCGGCGCCGTCCATCATTCGCACCAGCGGACGCGTGAATCCCCGCGCGAGCCGCGCGCCGACGGTGACCAACAACAACACGAGGGCGGTCGTGACGACCAGGGCCTGCCGCCTGAGAGCGGCCAGTTCACCTGTGGCCGCCTCCTGTTGCGCCAACAGCGGCACGGATACGAACAGACCCGATTCTCCCGGGCGCACTTCTCCCAGCGACACGGGCGTGTACAACTCCAGGTACGACGTGCCCTGCCGCGTGGTCTGCACCCGAGCTGCCGTCGGATGGCCAAGCAGCGCCAACCTGCTGTAGACGTTTCCCGGAATCCGTTCCGGCATGAGGCCGGCGGTGAAGAGGTCCGGCTTGCTGGACGCGTAGACACTGCCGCGCCAGTACAGGTTCACTTCGTGGCCCACGACTTCAGCCAGCCAGGACAGGAGCTCATCGTCCAACTGGGCGTCGATCGAGAAGCCGGCCTCCAGACCGAGGAGAAAGTCCGTCAGGACGTACTCGAGCGACACGAGAGCGGTACGGCCCGCCGCCTCCTGCTCCGCCTGAACTCGCGCGGCCAGGTTCCGGACGAGCAGTCCGTTGAGCAGCGTCAACGGTACGATGGCGATCAGGGCCAGCACCGCGGTGAGCCGAACCGAGTAGCGGCGGATATCCGGTAGCAGGCGTCTCCGCAGCTTCGCCGTGGGCAGGCTGATCAGAAGTACGGCCAAGGCCACGACCGAGACCGCCAGCACCAGCCGCGTTGCCACCGTGGCGATCCGCCAAAGGCGCTCCGCCACTGCCTCCTCCGGAAGCAGCGCGACGATCCAGAGGCCCGGAACGTCCGTGGGGCTGAACCAGGCCAGGGCCGGTCCCGCAGGTGTCTCGACGTTCAGGATCCGGCGCGGATCCACGGCCTCGGAGGGCGGCGGCAGGAGCCAGTCTTCCTGCCACCGGGAGACCAGAGGACGGCCCGCGCCGTCGACGTAAGCGATTTCCGCGTTCGCCGACGGAGCCGGGCCGCTCGGACTTCGGTCCGGGCCGCCGCGGAGGAGACGCACCTGAAGTTCGGCGCCTGCTCCCGACGTGACGCGGCTCCAGACGTCGGCTTTCGGCAACGCCGCCGTCCAGAAGCGAACCGTAACCCGGTCCTGCCCCGCGGAGCCCACCGACAACTCGTCCGAGGCGCTTCGCTGCCGCTGCCAGATCGGCAGATCCCCTGATGGCCAGCGCGCGCTGGCGGCGTCGAGAGTCCCCGTCTCCGGATCGACCGGCAGACCGTAGGAAAAGGTCGAAACGCCGCTCTCCCGGATCACGGCGAGCGCGGAGACCATTCCGGACGCCGCCAGGGGTGACCGGCTCCAGAGTTCCAGGGCCAGATCCTGGTGATCGTCGACTTCGCGTGGATCCCCCAGGGCCAGCATCCGCAGGTCGGTCGCCGCCAGGAAGGCGCTCGTTCTCTGCGCCAGTGCCGCGACTTCCCCTGGCTGCGGGGCATCGAGACCCTCCTGAACGCTCTCGGTGAGCAGTGCGCGCAGTGCCGGGCGGTGGGTAGCGTCAGCGAGCACGCCGACCCCCCCAGCCGCCGCGGCCGCGGTCATCAGAACATGCAGCCAGTCCCGGCCCTCCGACCAGCCGAGCGTCCAGAACGACGCTGCCGCAAGGATCAGCCAGGCCGCCAGCAACACCGCCCAGTCACCGATCGGACCTCCGAAGGAACTTCCCGGATCCGGTGGCGCTCCGGTGGCTTCGGCCACCCATATCCGCCACCGGAAGAGACCGTAGCCCGTTGCCGCCACGATTCCGGTCAAGCCGAGAGTCGCGGCCGCGGATCGAGGCTTCGCGGGCGCCCGGGCGCTCCAGCGCCGGAACAGCCAGACCATCGACAGGCCGACTCCGAGAGCGAAGGCGACCACGGCGAACGAGGTTCCGACGGACGAAGACTGCCCGGCCGCGGGCTCGAATCGGAGCCGGAGCCACGGTCCGGGAACGCCATCGGGCGGGCCCAGCTCGCGAATGCCGAGTGCCTCGAGAGCGGGCGTCAGGGGTTCCGCCGAATGATCCCGAACCGACCACCTGACGTCGTGGCGCCTGAGTCCGAAGGGCGTAGGAAACGGTAGCGAGTCGGTCGGGTAGCTGTTGCCGACGATCAACCGCCAGCCGCCCTCCCCCGTGCTCATGTCGACGGCTGCATGGAGCGAGACCGCCGTGAAGCCGGCGGTCTGGCTGACGCCTCCAGGTAGCAGACGATCCAGGGGCAGATCGTGCCGAAGGCCAGGACCGCCCCAGGCTTGCGCCAGATCGTCGGGATCGACCAGAACCAGGGTGCGTCCTCCCGTGCGGCTGGCCCGGTCCAACTCCTCGAACACGCTCTGTCTGGCCTCCACCGAGCCGAGGGGCAGATCGACAGTGCCGCGGACTCTCTCGGCCGCGCGTTCGGCATCCGCCAGCAGATCGAGCAGCAGGTCCCGGTAGGCGGATTCCATGGCGGCCGTCTGGGCGCGCGTCGGCAGCGGGGCCCCGTCGCTGCTCCGTGGCCAGCGATCGACCGCGAACAGGACGGCGGCCAGAGCGAACAGCCCGAAGATGATGCGAAGCTCGGCCGTACCCCCGCCGCGGCGGCCCACCGAGGCAGTCACGATTCGGTCGCTGCCGCCCGGACGGACCGGAGAATCCGGGCCGCGACCTGCCCGGCGTCGCCGGCCGAGGTGTCGATCAACTCGTAGGTTTCGTCGCGCCTCAAGGGCGAAGCGCTACGGCGGGTGTCGCGTTCGTCCCGGGCGCGCATCTCCCTCAACAGCCGGCCCCGGTCGCCGCACCCGCGGCCGGCAAGCTGGCGCAACCGGCGCTCGGCCCGGATCTCGAGCGGAGCCTCCAGATAGAACTTGTGCGGGGTATCGGGAAAGACGACCGTGCCGATGTCCCTCCCCTCCACCACCGCGCCCTCCCTGGCGGCGAACTCGCGCTGCTTCGCAACGAGCCAGGAACGAACCGCCGGATGGACGGCAACCCGCGAGGTCGCCGCGTCGACCCGCGGGCTTCGGAGCCGGGCGCCCGGCGCTGTGCCGTCCACGACCACTTCGGCTTCGTCGTTCCGCGGGCGCAACTCGAAGTGGAGCCCCGCGATCAACCGGCCCATCGCCAGCCCGTCAGCCGGATCGAGACCTTCCTTCAGGGCCTTCCACGCGACGGCCCGGTACATGGAGCCGGTATCGAGGTAGGGCACGCCGAGTTGCGCCGCCACCTGCCGCGCCACGGTGCTCTTGCCGACGCCGGCCGGGCCGTCGATCGCCACGACGGTCATCGGCGCCGCGGTTTCCGGCGGCGCGGACGTGGCGAGCCTCTGCCGGACCTTGGTCCCGGGCCGCTGCGAAGAGCGGCGAGCTCGTCGCTCGAGAGCTCGCGCCAGGCCCCGGGCGGAAGCTCCGCATCCTCGAGGGAACCGATCGCCACCCGGCGCAAACGCTGCACCGGGTGCCCGACGCGGAAGAACATCTCGCGGATCTGACGCGTCCTCCCCTCGACCAACTCGATCTTCCACCAGCTCGAGGCGCGGGCCGGGCGAGCGCCCCGCCGGGCCGGCGCCCGGGTCAGTCTCAGCGGTGCGGTCCGGCGACCCGCGATCACCATGCCGCCTCGAAGGCGGGCGATCGCCGAATCCCCCGGCAGTCCCCGAACCTTCGCGAGGTACCGCTTGGAGCAGCCGAACCGGGGGTGCGTCAGTCGGTAGGCCAGATCGCCGTCATCGGTTACCAGCAGCAGGCCCTCCGTTCCGTAGTCGAGCCGTCCGACGGGCTTCAGCCGTCGCCGCCACCTCTCGGGGATGAGATCCATCACCGTGGGCCGACCCTCGGGGTCCGAGCGGGTGGTCACGTAGCCGGCGGGCTTGTTCAGCAGGACGTATCGCGACGCGGCGTGCCGACGAATCGGCTCGCCGTCGACCAGGACCGCGACCGGAGTCTCGCCTGCCTCGGCAACCCGGTCGCCGAGCACCGCCACGCGGCCGTCGATCGTGACCCGCCCTTCCCGGATGAGGTCTTCCGCTGCCCGGCGGGACGCGATACCCGCTCGCGAGAGAACCTTCTGGAGCCGTTCGCCCCGCCCCTGGTCAGCCATCCCCTGAGTCCACCGGCGCCAGGGCGAGGCCGGCCTGAGGGACCTCTTCCTCCGCCGCGGCCAGGAAGGTCTCCTCGAACTCCTCGAGCGGCGGCAGTTCCGACAGCGAGGGCAGGCCGAAGTGAAGCAGGAAGTCGCGCGTCGTGGCGTAGAGAAACGGACTGCCCACGACCTCCTTGCGGCCGGCGATACGGATCAGGCGCCGTTCGAGCAGCGTCTTGAGGACGCCGGCGGAGTTCCGGCCCCGAAGGTCCTGGATCTCGGGGCTGGTCACCGGTTGACGGTAGGCAACGATCGCCAGGGTTTCCAGCGCGGCCATCGAGAGCTTGCTGCGTCCGGCGACGTCGAAGTACTTCCGCAGATAGGCATGGAGGTCCGGGCGCGTCACCAGCCGGTAGCCCCCGCCCGCCTGGTCGACGACGACTCCGCGGTCCGGCTGCGCGCCGGACTCGTCGGCGCGGTAGCGCGCGAGAACTGTCTGAAGAGCTTCGCGCGCCTGCTCCCGGGAGCTCTCGGGAAAGACCCCGAGCAGCTTCTCTTCGGGCTGCGGATCCGGGTTCGCAAACAGCAGCGCCTCGAACACCGCGGCCATCTCCGCCTGGTCGGTCATCCGCTGAAGTCCTCAAGCAAGATCGGATCCAGCGGTCGCGTCGTCCGAAAGAGCAGTACCGAGCTGTCCCCGGCCGAGTGGAGCCGGACGAGATTCAGTCTCGCCATCTCGAGAACCGCCAGGAAGCAGGCGATTGCCTCGGCCCGGCTCGACAGCGAGAAGAGGTCATCCTGGAGATCGAGCGACCGCCCACCGTCGAAGCACTGCAGAAGCCTCTCGATCTGGCCTCGAACGCTGAACGTCTCGCCCTGGTAGGTCAGCGGGCTCGGATGTTCCTCGTCGTAGCGCTTCAGCACGTTGCGCAGGACCTGAAGGAGGTCGAAAAGGGAGAGATCCCCCATGTCGAACTCCTCCCCGTCGTCCCCGGGCGCCGCGGCCGGCGTGGCGCTGCGCGTCCACAGCCCATGGCGGAGATCGTCGACTTCCGCGAGCGTTTGCGCCGCCTCCTTCAGCCGCTGGTACTCGAGGAGCCGTTCGATCAGCTCGCGCCGCGGGTCCTCGGGCGCTTCGCCAGCTTCCGGGTCGGGTTGGGGCAGCAGCACCCTGGCCTTGAGCTGAATCAGCAGAGCGGCCTCGTAGATGTACTCGGCGGCTATGTCCAGGTCGAGCTCGTCCATCAGGGCCAGGTACTCGTGGAACTGGTCGCAGATCAGCGCGACCGGGATGTCCGTGATCTCGATCTCGCTGATGCGGACCAGGTGCAGCAGCAGGTCGAGAGGGCCCTCGAAAGCAGGGAGCCGAACCCTCCACGACGCCGGCAACAGGCCGCCGTGCCCATCCACGAGCTTCATCCGGGTGGATTCTCCCACACTGCCGGCACCGAAAGGCCCGCCGAGCGCAGAGCCTCGAACCAGTGCCGGGCCGCGTGGTGCGGGCGAAATCGCCGATCGAGGCGCTGCCGTCCCGCCTCGCCGCGGACTCGCGCCCCACAAGGATCGGATATCGCCTCGACCAGCGCAGCAGCGAGCGCGGCCGAGCGTTCAGGCGGCACGAGCCAGCCGGTCTCCCCATCGACCACGACCTCGGGAATGCCGCTGACCGCCGACGCGATGACGGGGACGCCGTCGCTCATCGCTTCCAGGACGACGAGAGGCATGCCCTCGTAGGTCGAGGGCACGACCAGCGCGGCCGCCCGCCGCCGCAACCGAGCCGTTTCCGATCGGGAGCAGCGTCCCGCCCAGCGAACGCCGCCGTCCAGTCCGAGCCGTTCGCACAGCCTGCCGAGGGCCGCCCGACGCTCGCCGTCACCCGCCACGACCAGGTGCAGGCGATGGCCGCGATCGCGCGCCTGCGCCGTCGCCTGCAACAGGATTTCCATTCCCTTCCGTATGCGCAGCCGGCCCACCGCCAGAACGTATGGCTCGGCGCCAGCCGGTTCGTCCCGGCCGGAGGCGCGCAGGGGTTCGCCGGCGCGGACGTCCAACGGGGCGCCGGTGACGTTCGGCACCAACCGCACATCCTCCACGCCGTAGTCGTGCTCGATCTCCCGCGCGGTCGCCCGGCTCGGGGCAAGCCGCACGTCCGACCGCCTGGCGGTCAGCCGGCCGAGCGCGATGTGCAGGGGCGTGCGGAGGGCGCGGAACAGCCGCTCGCTCCGAACCGGTCGGGCGACCACCCTGGCGTCGCGGTCATGATCGACGAGTGGGCGGACCGCCCGGCGTTCCCGCACGTAACTCACCTGCTGGAGCGCCACCAGCAGGGGCCTCTCCGCGCGGTCGAGCCGCGCGAGATCGCGGATCACCAGGCCGCCGTCGCTCTCATGCACCTGCACGACGTCCGGCTTCCACTCCCGGACCACGCGCCGGACGGCCCTTCGCGCCCGCCAGGGAAACGCGGACTTGGAGACGTTCGGTCCACAACGGTCGCGACCCAGGACGTCGACTTCGCAACCGGCCTCCCTCAGCCCCCAGGCGAGCTGCAATACCTGTTCCCCGGCGCCGGACAGGTCCCTCGGCGGAAGCACGTTGGCGACCAGCAGCACCTTCATGACAGAAGGCCGGGGATGCGCCGCCCCAACTGTCGCCGCAGGGCGTCGTTCTCGGGATCCGCCAGACGGTCCAGCAGTTCGGACGCGTCCTGTCGCGCCGCGACCAGCCACTTCCAGTCGCGCGCCAGGTCCCCGAACCGGAACTGCGGCAGACCGGCCTGGCGGGTGCCGAGAATCTCGCCGGGTCCCCGTTGCCGCATGTCCTCTTCCGCGATCCGGAAACCGTCGGTCGAGTCCGCGAACACGCTCAGCCGCGCCTCCGCCTCGGCGGAGGGCTCTCTCGCGACCGCGATGCAGAGCGGATCTCCCAGCCGTGGATCCGTGCCGCGGCCGATCCGCCCGCGCAACTGGTGCAACTGGGCGAGGCCGAAGCGTTCGGCCCCCAGAATGACCATCGCCGTGGCCTCGGGCACGTCGACGCCGACTTCGATCACGGTCGTCGCCAGCAGCACCTGGATCGATCCGGCGGCGAAGCGGCTCATCGTCTCATCCCGCTCCTGGCGCCGGAGCCGTCCATGCACAACGCCGTGGGGAGCCGCGAGCGCGCGCGCCCACTTCGGGCCGGACTCCTTGAGCGAGGGCAGCCCGGCGGCAGCGCCCTCGCCGCCGTCGATCAGGGGGAAGACGACGTAGGCGCGGCCGCCACTCTCCAGCCGCCGTTGCACCTCGTTCACCGCCTCCTCCGTCCGGCCGTCCGTCGTCACCCTGGTCTCTATCGGGAGGCGACCGGGAGGCATCTCGTCCAGGATCGACACGTCGAGATCACCGTACACCGTCAGCGCCAGCGACCTGGGAATCGGGGTCGCCGTCATGACCAGGAGGTCCGGTCGCAGGCCCTTCCGGGCCAGAGACTGGCGCTGGACCACGCCGAAACGATGCTGCTCGTCGATCACGGCGAGGCCCATCCGCGCGAACCGCGTACGTTCCTCGATCAGGGCGTGCGTGCCGACGACGAGGTCTATCCGGCCGTCCGCGATTCCCTCCTCCACCGGGCCGCCGTCGCTGGCCGCACGCTGGCTCGAGGTGACGAGGGCGATCGTCATGCTGGAGCCAAGCAGTCGTTCCAGGGACGCGAAGTGCTGCTCGGCCAGAAGCTCGGTCGGCGCCATCAGCGCCGATTGCAGGCCGCTTCTGGCGGCGATCAGACAGGAAAGGGCCGCCAGGACCGTCTTGCCGCTTCCCACGTCGCCCTGTACCAGACGCAGCATGGGCTCCTTCCTGCCGAGATCCTCGGCGATCTCGCCGAGCACCCGTTCCTGGGCGGCGGTCAGGCGAAACGGCACGAGGCTGGTCGCCGCCTCCCAGGCGACGCCGTCGGCGCGGTACCGGTGGGGCTTTCCCGATCGACGGCGCTGGCGACGGGCCGCCGCGAGCTGCAACTGCTGTAGCAGGAATTCACCGTAGGCGAGCCGGGCATGGGCCGGGCTCCGCCCGGCGTTCAGTTCCTCGATCGAGGCTTCCCGCGACGGTGAGTGAACTTCCGTCAGGGCCTCCGCCAGCCGGGGTAACCGGTGCTTCGTCCGCTCCTCGCGAGGAAGCCACTCCTCGATCCACTCCGGCCCCGACGTGTCCAGCAGACCCCGTATCGCATCGGCAACGAGCCGGGCCACTCGGGACGGCGGCACCTCCCCGATCCGGCCGTAGACGGGCCGCAGCCCTCCGCCATCGGGTTCTTCCCCGCCAATTCGCTCGACGGATGGGTTGGAGAGTTGCCAGGGACCGTCTCCGCCGCGTCGCCGGAGCGGGCCGTGCAGGAGGTAGGGCACGCCCTCCTCGAGCTGTTGCGCCAGGTAGGGGCGGTTGAACCAGACCACGCCGACTCTGGCCGCACCGTCGCGGGCGACCGCCTCCACGCGGGAGAAACGGCGCCACCCGGCCCTCCCCTTGAGGAAGACTGGCCGCCCCAGGTCCTCCAGTCGCGCGACCACGGTCAGGGGACCGGGCTGCACGGACTCCTTTGCGTCGTCCTCGGCTCCCGGAAGGCGGCCCAGGGTGCGCCGGTCCTCGTAGCGGAGCGGGAGGTGCACCAGCAGGTCCGCGATCCGCCGGCAGCCGGCGGCGGCCAGGCGACGCCCGAGCACCGGCCCGACGCCGCGCGCAGTGGTGATCGGATCGCGCCGGTCCACGTCGGCGGCTCTAGGACCGGACCTCGAGAGTCGCGGTCCCGGGGTCGAGACGGACCCTGGCGCCAAGAGGGAAGGTGTGGTTCGGCGCTTCATGGCCAGCGGGCAGACCGGCGAACAGGGGCACGTCCAGGGACTCGGCGAAGTCGATCAGGCTGGCACGAGCTTCGCGATCGCAACTGGTGAAGTGCCCGGCGATCACTGCCTGGATCCCGGCCGTCAGGCGGGATGTCCGAACCTGGGTGAGCAGTCGGTCGAGGCGGTACTCCGGCTCGTCGATGTCCTCCAGCACCAGGACCGAGTCCCGGAAACCGGGCAGTGCCCCCGTTCCGACCGCCGCCGCCAGCATGGTCAGGCATCCTCCGAGCAGCGGGCCCTCGATCGGCTGAGGTCGGCCGGCCGACGATTGTCGAGAGATTCCCTCGAGGGCCCAGGGCCGCGGACGCCGGCCGGCCAGCGCGTCGAGAAAGGAACGGCGCTCGTCCGGCCGCAGGCCCCTCGCGAAGTCGACCAGCATGGGACCGTGGAAGGCCATCGTTCCCGTCCTGGCGACGAGCCCCAGGAGCAGCGGCGTCAGGTCCGAGTAGCCGACGTAGGGGCGCGGCCTGGCCGCGAGCAGATCCCAGTCCACCCGCTCCAGAATGCGCGTGACGCCGTAGCCGCCGCGCGCGAAGATGATTCCCGCGACCGACTCGTCGGCCGCCAGTTGATGGAAGGCGTCGAGCCGCTCGACGTCCGAGCCCGCGAACAGCGGACGGCCGCCAAGCCGCGCCTCGGGACGGAGGTTCGAGGCCAGCACCGTCCCGAAACCCAGCTCCTCCAGTGCGGCAACGCCGGACGACAGGCGATCCGGGTCGATCGGACCGGAGAGTGCCGCGATGCCCAACCGCTCGCCGGGTCCGACCGGCGGCGGACGTTCCACGCGGACAGGGCCGTCAGAACCAGGGTGCCCATCAGGAGCAGGGTGCAAGGTCAAGTGCCGGAGGACCTCGTAAGCCGGATTCTGTTCGTCCCACGGCCCGAAGGCTTCGGGAGGCGGCCATTCATCTATGCGACCTACCCGGAGAACGTCCCGCGCCGCGAACAGCCCGGAACCGGGACGGACAGCCCGATCCGCTCTCCCTATTTGGTCTTGCTCCACATGGGGTTTGCCATCGCCTCGGACCGTCGCCGGCCGAGCGGTGCGCTCTTACCGCACCGTTTCACCCTTGCCTGCCCTCTCCCTCGGGATCCCCTGGGACCCCGAAGATCCGGGACCGGCGGTCTGCTCTCTGCTGCACTTTCCGTCGCGTCACCGCGCCTTGCCGTTAGCAAGCATGCCGTCCGTTGGAGTCCGGACTTTCCTCCACCGGCGGTTCCCCGCCGGCAGCGACCGCGTCCGGCCCTCCGGCGCGCTAGAGACTAGCAGCGTGCGCCGCAGAACGAAGCGGGCGAGTTCCCAGGCGCACGCTGCTAGGGCCTGTTCACACTAACAGGCGATTTCATGTATCCTCCGTTGCGTCGTCT
>JAPOXA010000015.1 GCA_026707325.1 Acidobacteriota bacterium
TGAGCGCCGTCGTCGCCGCCATCGGCCTCTACTCGCTCGGTTCGCTGGCCGGCGCGGTCACCGTCATGATCGCCGCCACGATCTACGGCGCCGGCAAGGCCTTCTTTTGGCCGACCATGCTGGCGGTCGTCTCCGAGCGCTTCCCGCGCGGCGGCGCCCTGACGCTGGGCGCCGTCGGCGGCGTCGGCATGCTCTCCGCGGGGCTGCTCGGCGGTCCCGGCATCGGCTACCTACAGGACCGGCACGCCTCGCAGGACCTGCAGGCGAACGCCCCCGCCGTCTACGACGAGTACAAGGCACAGGGCACGAACAGCTTCCTGTTCTTCGCCCCCGTCCAGGGCCTCGACGGCACCAAGGCCGGCCCCGTCATGGAGAAGGCGAAGGACTTCAGCATCACCCTGCCTCCCGACGAGCAGGCGGTGCGCGACGCGTCGTTCCACGGCGGCCAGACCGCTTTGCGGATCACCGCGGCGATACCGGTGTTCATGGCGCTCGGCTTCTTCTACCTGATCCTCCACTTCCGGCGGAAGGGCGGCTACAAGCAGATCGAGCTCACATCGCAGCAGGAGACCTGATCGGAAGCGGAGACCTCGGGCCGCTCGGCCTTCGGGTACGATAGTCGCACTTTCCAACCGCGACGGAGGCCTCATCATGCCGCTCGTCAGACTGCGCGCAAAGAACCAGATCACTCTTCCCGCGAAGGTGCTGGGCACGATCGGCGCCCGTGAAGGAGACATCCTCCACATTGCCGCCGACGGCGACCGGCTCGTCATCACGGCCAAGGAAATGCGCGACCGTGGACCTGCCTACACGATGACCGATCTGCTCGGCGCGGCGCCGGGTCTCTACGAGTCCGTGGACGACATCGACCGGGAGCTCGACGACGGGCGAGCCGATTGAGCGCTCGCAGGTCGCCCTTCGACTCGCTCGGCCCGAAGCTCTACCTCGACGCGAATCTCTACATCTACCTGTTTGAAGGCGCCGAACCGTACCGCGAGCGGATGACCCGCCTGGCGTCGGAGATCGACCGCCGCCAGCTCACGGTCATCGCCAGCGAGTTGATGTTCGTGGAGCTTCTTCCGCGGCCGCTGCGTGAGGGAAGGCGCGATCTCGTGGAGCGCTACTTCGACCTGATGCAGCGGACTCCCAGCATTGTCCTGGCGCCCGTGGATCGTCCTGTCGTCCTGCAGGCCGTTCGACTTCGGGCGGAGTTCGGATTGCGGTCGATGGATGCCCTCCACCTGGCGACCGCACGAGTCCACGACTGCCACACGTTCCTGACCAACGACGTGCGGCTCGCATCGGTCGAGAAACCACGCGTGCTGACGCTTCAGGACCTGGACGGCTGAGGACAGGACGGAGGCGGCCAGCGCCACGCGGTCCGGTGCATCCAGGCTTCCGGTAGGCTCCGCCGTCAGCCCACGCCCAGAGATGTCCGATTCGCCACTCAGTGAGCTGCGCGGAAAGCGCAGGATCACGGTCCCCTTGGATGCCAGCCGGGCGCCGACGTTGGCCGCCGCTGCCGATGTCGTCCTCGGCGACGACCCGCATGGCGGCGAGCTGCAGATCCTGATCGCGAGACGCCACGGAGCCGGCGACCCGTCGATCCCGGAGCTCCGCACGCTGCATCGCTGGCGGCAGGGCAAGAGGACGTTTCCGCTGGTAACGGTGATCCGGCCTGGCACGGAAGAAGCGGGGACGATCAGAGACGTCGCCGCCGCGACTGGCGCGGAAACCAGCCAGCCGAGCCTGCTGACCGACCGCGGCGGCGAAGCCTCGTTTCGCCAGCACTGGCTCGGCGGGCGGGAGAGTTTCTCCGGAGAGAGTGCAACCGGCGAGCCGCCCTGGGTTCTCGTGCTGGGACCGGACCTGGAGGTTGCCCCCGTACGACTTCCCGAGGAGCAGGCGGCGCGGATGCTCCAGGCCGCCCTGGACGAGCCGTCCGCGGTTTCAGCCCGGCGACGGATCGTCGGCCTGCTCAGGCAGTCGGCGGGAACCGGAGACGACGCCGGCGCACGCCCCGGCATGGACAACGCCGGTCTCTTCTCACGGCACTACCTGGTCCGCTCTTTGCCGGGCGAGGAACGCTGGACGGCGGCGCGGCGCCGCGCGCGACCGCTGCTCGACCGGCGCGGCATGGACCTGATCCGCGGCCTCGGCTTCCGGATCGGCGATCGGCTCGATCAGGCTCTCGTCCTCCTGGGCGAGAACAGCCAACAGCGCGCCGTCGCCGTGCTTCTCGAACGAACGGAGGCCTTCGAAGCCGGAAGCGCGCGTCTCGGCATGTCGCCGGCCGCCTACGGCCTGGACAGGGCCTCGAAGCGTGGCGCGGAGTGGCTCATCCTGCTCCGAGGCGATCAGATTCGCCTCTACGCCACGAAGCCGGGAACCGGGGTCGGCAGCCGAAGCCCGGTCGACACCTGGTTTCAACTCGACCTCGCGGCGCTCGCCCCGGAGGACGCAGGGTACCTGGACCTCGTCTTCTCCGCCGCCGCCCTCTCGCCGGAGGGGGCCGTCGCCGACCTGCTCGCCAGATCGAGGCAGTTCGCCACCGACCTCGGGGATCGTCTCCGGCAGCGGGTGTACGAACGGGTCATTCCCGGCCTCGCCGTCGGCGTCGCGGAAGCGCTGGACCGGTTGCCGGGGCGCGAAGCGGCGGGCGACCTGAACTACGCCTACCGGCTCAGTCTGCGGATCTTCTTCCGGCTCCTCTTCCAGGCATACGCCGAAGACCGCGGCCTCCTTCCCTACGGCCGGAACACCCACTTCGATCAGCACTCCCTCAAGCGCCGCGCCCTCCTGCTCGTGGACGAGCAGAAGGCGCGTCGCGACGACGGCGACCCAGCCGCCTCGTACCGCGATGCGAGCGAACGAAACCAGGGCCGTGGCGCGACGTTCGACTCCGCCGCCACCACCATGTGGCGCGATCTCCAGACGATCTGGAGGGCAATCGACAAGGGAGACCGCGACCTGGACGTCCCCGCCTACAACGGCGGCCTGTTCGACGCGGATCCCGGCTTCCGCCGCGAGGGAACGGACCTCGTGGATATCGAGCTCGGCAACGACTGCATCGGGCCGGCCCTGCGCGACCTGCTGGTCGACGAGACTCCGGACGGCGACGTCGGTCCCGTGGACTTCCGGTCGCTCTCCGTGCGCGAGTTCGGGACGATCTACGAAGGGCTGCTCGAGTCCGAGCTGAGCCGGGCCGATGTGGACCTGACGGTCGACAAGAAGAACGTCTACGTGCCGGCTCGGCCGAAAGACGAGGTCGTCGTCGAGGCTGGCGAGGTCTACTTCCACAACCGCTCCGGCGAGCGCAAGGCGACCGGCTCCTACTTCACGCCCGAGTTCGCGGTGGAACACCTGCTGGACCACGCGCTGGAGCCGGTCCTCGCCGAGCACCTGAAGCGCGTGGAGGAACTGCACGACCGGGGCGACCACGCGAGCGCCGCGGAGGCCTTCTGGGACTTCCGCGTCGCCGACATCTCGATGGGCTCGGGTCACTTCCTGATCGCGGCCGTCGACCGCATCGAGCGGGGGATGCGCAGGTTCCTGGCGGACCGCTCGCTCGCCAGCGTGAACGACGAACTCCGCCGGCTCGAGCGCAAGGCCCGCGAGGCGCTCGGGAGGTCCCGCGACACCGCCGGCGGAAACGGCCCCGAACTCGAGCCTTCGACCCTGCTCCGCCGCCAGATCGCTCGCCGCTGCATCCATGGCGTGGACGTGAACGAGACCGCCGTCGAACTCGCGCGGGTCGCGGTCTGGATCCACACCTTCGTGCCCGGCCTGCCCATGTCGACGCTCGATCACAACCTCGTCCGCGGCGATTCGCTGACCGGCATCGGCACGGTGGACGAGGCGCTCGGCGTACTGGACCCGGACCGGGGCGCTGCCCAGGGGTCCCTGTTCTCGCAGCCGATCGAAGAGGCCATGGCTGAAGCGGCGAAGGCGCTCGGAGAGGTCGCCGCCGCCCAGGAGGCAGACACCGCCGAAGTTCTTCGGAGCCGCGAGGCTCTGGAGGACGCAAAGGCCCGAGCCGAACCGGCGCGCCGCCTCTTCGACGCCGCGGTCGCAATTCGGCTGGGCGTTGCCGAGACGAAGGCCATGGGCGACGTAGAGGCGATCGCCGGGATCGCCGACCGGGCCGAGGTCGAAGCCGAGATCGAGCGCCTGCAGCCGATCCACATGCCGCTTCGGTTCCCGCAGGTTTTCGAGACGAAGTCGCCCGGGTTCGACGTGCTGATCGGGAATCCGCCTTGGGAGAAAGCGAAGGTGGAAGAGCACGGATGGTGGGCCGTTCGTTCACCGGGCTTGCGCAGTCTGCCCGCGGGCGACCGAGCGCGCCGGATCGACGAGCTTCAGGAGGCGCGACCCGATCTCCTCGCGCGGTACAAGGCTGCCGTCACGCAAAACGGCTGGCTTCGCCGGACCCTGCTGGCCGGACCGTTCCCCGGTATGGGCACGGGCGACCCGGACCTGTACCACGCATTCTGCTGGCGGTTCTGGAAGCTCGTGCGGGAAGGCGGAGCTCTTGGCGTCGTTCTGCCCAGGTCGGCCCTCTCGGCGAGGGGACCGGCGATCTGGCGGCGAGACGTCCTGGCCGGCGGCGCCTTCGCGGACCTCACGCTGATGCTGAACAAGGGCAGATGGATGTTCGACATGGAGCCGCGCTACACGCTCGGCCTTGTTTCCATCCGCCGCGGCGCCGAGCACCGCGGCACCATCGGACTGCGCGGCCCCTACGACAGCAGAGCAGCTTACGAACGCGGCCTGGCGGCAGGCGCGACAGCGATCCCGTCCGACGAGTTCGAGACCTGGACCGGCACGGCGGCGGTCCCCTCCATTCCCGGAGCCGACGCACTCAGGGTCTTCCGCCGAATGCGAAAGCACCGACGCCTGGATTTCGACGCACAATCTTCACAAAGATCGTCTAGCCCCCCAAGTGCTAGGACGGACGGACGGACGGACGGACGGACGGACGGACGGACGGACGGACGGACGGACGGCACGGCACGGCACGGCAACGCCGCCGAGCCGCAGCTTAGCCCTAGCCGACGCTTGGCGGGCGCGGCCGATCACCGAACTCCACGCGACAGGCGACAGGCGTCGCTTCCGCCTCGACCTCTCACTGACTGGCGAGCTCGACCGCACCGGGAACTCGACGCAACGAACGACAAGGGCCGCTTCGCGCCAGAGAGAGAGAGAGAGAGAGAGAGAGAGAGAGAGAGAGAGAGAGCAAGATCGGGGCCGACTCTGGCCGGTCTACAAGGGCCTCTCCTTCAACCTCTGGAAGCCTGACACGGGCAGCTACCTGGGCTGGGCCGACCCCGGGCAGATCACAGCGTTTCTCCAGAATCGACGGCGGAGCGGTTGGACGAATCGACGCTCCGCCTTCAGCGAGCTCGGCGACGACTGGATAGGAGACCCGGCGACACTCCCCTGCCGATCGCCGCGCATCGCCTTCCGGGATGTCGCAAGGGCGACCGACAGTCGCACTGTCATCGCCGCCCTGATCCCGGGCGAGCGTGTCATCGTCCATCTCGCGCCCTCCGTCCTCTGGCCACGTGGAGACCGGACCGACGAGGCGTACCTGCTCGGCGTTCTGTCTTCGATGGTCCTGGACTGGTTCGCGCGCCGGGTCGTCGAGCTGCACCTGACCTACGACCACTTCAACTCCCTCCCCATCCCGCGCCCCGAACTCGACGACCCGGACCCCGGCTCTCCCGGCATCCGGCTCCGCACCCGCGTCATCGACATCGCCGGCCGCCTCGCGACGGCCGAGCCGGACCACCCCGGCTTCCGGGACTGGGCGACGGCGGTCGGGGTCGAGGCAGGTTCCATCCGTTCGGAGGCCGAGAAGAACGACCTGATCGAAGAACTCGACGCCGTGGTTGCGCTGCTCTACGGGCTCGACGACGCGGACCTGAGCGTCATCTACGACACGTTCCACACCGGCGCCGACTACTCGGATCGCTGCCGGCGGGTCATCGACCACGCGGGGTTCTGGCGGAATCGCCTCGGATTGCCTGCCAGCGACCCGGGTTCGGGCGACGAACCGTGACGACGCCGCCGAGTGGCGCCCGCGCCATCTTCCCTCCCGTCTTCGCCACGAACCGGCCGGAACGAGGCGAGACGGTCGCGGCCGAGATCAACCGGCTGCTCCGAGGCAAGAGGAAGTCCCACCGCGCCGCGCAGCCCATAGCCATCGCGACGGCCTACCTCAATCCGGCCGGCATCGCGTTGCTGCTCGACGAACTGGAGCGGGCACCTCGGGTCCGTTTGCTGCTAGGCGCGGAACCGGATCGGGCAATGGCGCGGCCGGCGACGGCTGGGCTGAACCGCGACGAACTCCGCCAGGCCCTCCGACTGCACGAGGCCTGGCTCGCCGCCGAACGGGACCTGACGGGCTTCTCCCGCGAGGCGGACGGCGCCGCGCGGAGGCTGGTCGAATGGCTGCGGAAGCCAGGACCTGGCGGAGCGAAGCCGGATGGGCGGGACGATCGACTCCCTACCGGCGCCAGCGTGGCGGAGAGCGCCGAGGACCGACCGCGCGTCGAGGTCCGCCGCTACGAGGACGGCTTCCTGCACGGCAAGGCGTTCCTCGTGGAGCACGAGATCGAGCCCGCGGTGCTCGCGGGTTCCTCGAACCTGACCCACGCCGGACTGATGACGAACGCCGAGCTCAACCTCGGCTATCCGTCGGGCCATCACACCCACCTCGTGCAGGACTGGTTCGGGCACTTCTGGGAGCGTTCGGCACCCTTTCCGCTCGCCGACCTCTACGCCTCGCGCTGGGACCCTCATTCCCCCTGGATCGTCTTCCTCCGCATGCTGTGGGAGTTCTACGGCCGCGATCTCGAAGCCGACGACCGTGCGGCGCTAGCCGAGGAGCTCAGCCTGACGGCCTTCCAGCGCGACGGTGTGGCCCGTGCGCTGCGGTTGCTCAAAGCGAACGGTGGCGTCCTGGTCGCGGACGAAGTCGGGCTCGGCAAGACCTACATCGCCGCCGAGATGATCCGTAAGGCGACCGAGGAGCACCGGCAGCGGGTGCTCGTGCTCGCTCCGGCCGCGCTCAAGGAGAGCATGTGGGAGCCCTTCCTCGATGGGCACGGCTTCTCCCGCCGGGCCCAGTGCATGTCCTACGACGAACTCCGGGTCGCCTGGCAACGCAACGAGGAAGACACGCGGCGGCGGCTCGACGACTACGCGCTGGTCATCGTTGACGAGGCGCACAACTTGAGAAACCCGCAGGCGCAGCGGACCGAGACGGTCGCGGCACTGGTCGGCGGAGAGCATCCGAAACAGGTCGTCCTGCTCACGGCCACTCCAGTCAACAACAGTCTGGGCGATCTCCACGCCCTGGTATCCCTCTTCATCCGCAACGACGCGTTCTTCGCCCATGCCGGCATCCCGTCGATTCGCGGCTACATCGCGGAGGCCGAGCGCATCGACCCGGAGTCGCTGTCGCCCGAACGCCTGTTCGATCTGCTCGACCGCACGACGGTCCGCAGAACGCGGGGCTTCGTCAAGGACCACTACCGGGACGACCGCTTCGTCGGCCCGGACGGCACGGAACAGACGATCATGTTCCCCACGCCGGCCCTGCACCGGCTCGACTACGAACTCGACGCGGCGGGCGAAGCGCTGCTCGACGCCGTCACCCGCGCGCTGGACTCGCCGGACGAGCTTGCGCACGGGCAGCCGGTCGCGACGGAGACGGTGGCCGACCCGGACCGCCTGATCCTCGCCCGCTACACGCCGGATGCCTACCGGCGGCGCGGCGACGGCGAGAACCTGACACAGCTTCAGAACGCCGGTCTGTTGCGCTGCGCCCTGCTCAAGTGCCTTGAGTCCTCGGCGGCGGCCCTCCGTTCGACCCTGTGCACATTGATCCGCTCGCACGAGGCGTTCCTCGACGCGCTGGCCGGCGGCTGGGTGCTGACCGGCGACGCGCTCAGGGACTGGATCGCGTCCGATGCGGAGGATCTGGACGAGCACATCGCCTGGCTCGACGATCGCTCGAAGTCCGGCGCCGCCGAGGCTTCCGAGTATCGGGCCGACGCTCTGGCCGCCGACGTGCGGGCCGACCTGGACCTGCTGGAACGACTCCGCGCTCTGGCCAAAGCGGCTGCCGACCAGGCGCGCGAACCCAAGTCCGAACGGCTCGTCTCCCGTCTGCGGGAGGTCGCCGCGGAAGCGCGGAGGGTCAGCCGCGAGGGAATCGCCGCCACCGACCGGCGCAAGACGATCGTCTTCACGAGCTTCATCGCCACGGTGCGAGACCTCCAGAAACGGGTGAAGCGGGCCGTGGACGCCGCCGCGCCCGACGACCCGCTCTCCGACTTCCGCGGCCGACTCCCCGGCCGGCCGATCCACGGTCAGAAGACCGGGGTGGACCAGCACCAGCGGGCGCGGGTCCTCGGCCGCTTCGCCCCCAGGACCGCCGGCTCGGGGCACGAAGAGGATCGCTACGACATCCTGTTCGCGACCGACGTTCTTTCCGAAGGCGTCAACCTCCAGCAGGCCGGACGGATCGTGAACTACGACCTGCCGTGGAACCCGATGCGGGTCGTGCAGCGGCACGGGCGCATCGACCGCATCGGATCCTCCCACCGACGCATCGTCCTCGACTGCTTCTTCCCGGCCAGCAGACTCGAAGAGTTGCTCGACCTCGAACAGCGGCTACGCCGCAAGCTGGCTCTGGCCGACGCCGCGGTCGGCACGGGCGACGTGCTGCCCGGAGTCGACTCCGGCGCCGGCCAGGTCTTCAGCGACACGACTCGGCACCAGATCATGGAGATCCACGACGAGGACGCGTCCATCCTGGAACGCGGCGGCCAGCACCGGGCGCTCTCCGGCGAGGAGTATCGGCATCGCCTGCGCCAGTCGATGAAACCGGACGCGGAGCGAGGGGAGGTTGTGGGCCTGCCCTGGGCCTCCGGGTCCGGCTTCCGCAATCCCGGCACGAGGCAGTCCGGCTTCGTCTTCTGCATTCGCGTCGGCCAGTGCCGGACCGACGCCGCCTCAGGTTCCCGGGGCAGACCCTCTGCGGACTGCGAGGTCTGCCGCCGCGACCCGTTCTTCCGCTTCGTGCCCACCTTCGCGGACTGGCGGCCGCTCAAGGACGGCAAAGGCGACCCGATCGTGGAGCGCGACACTCTCCAGGCGCTGATCGCCGCGGACCCGGTTCGCGAAGACACTGCCCGCGAACTCTCCTCCACAGCCTACGACCGAGCGTTCGACGCCTGGGACATTGCACGACGCGACGTCTGGGAGGAGTGGATGCATCTCGTCGACCCGGCGAACCTGCAACCGGATCTGCCGAAAGCGTTCCGCGACGCGACGGAACTGCTCCACCGTCATGGCGCGGAGGCGCTTGGCACGGACGAACTCGAGAAGCTCATCCCCCGATTCCAGACCGTGCCCACGGTGCGCGTCCAGCGCGACATACGCGCCATTCTGAACGCGGACCACACGAACGAGGCGAAGGTCCGCCGCCTTCGGGACTTCGCGCTGCAGACCGGTCTGAGGCGACCGACGCCGGTCGAACCGCTGCCCGAAGTGGCCGAGCAAGAGGTTCATCTCGTCGCCTGGATGGCGGTAAGAGGCGGCTCGTAGCGCCCGTACACGGGACGACGACGCTCGGCACGAAGAACCCTTGTCGGCCTCGCGCCCCACAGACCGTCACCGGCCGTCCCGCCACGTCGTTCGTCTACCGGCGCAGCGGGTGCAACCAGCGCAACCCGGCGAAGCGGTCGAAGTCGGCGTCCGTCGAGACGATCGTGCAGCCGTGCTCCATGGCAACCGCCGCATGCTGGGCATCCGCTACCAGCTTTCCCCTCGCATCCGCCTGTCGGCAGAGCCGCTCGAGAATCGCGAGATGATCCGGGCCGGGACCGACCACCCGCGCGTTGGGCCTCGCGATCAGTTCGCCAACGAAGGAAAACGCCTCGTCGAGCGTACTCGGCGGCGCGAAGATGCGGCCGTTGGTGACGATCCGCAGGAAGCCGGCCAGAACCAGGACCGACAGAGCGAAGGGCTCCGAACCCGTCGCCAACCGAACAAGCCACTCCGCGTACTGAGGATGGTCCTGACTCGAGTCTTCGCGATGCGCGTAGATCAGTACGTTGACGTCCGGAAGCAGCACGTCGTCGGCATCCGTCAGCGACGCGGAGGCACGAAGTGCGCCTCGTCCTCTTCGACCTCGAACGCGCGGGGACGGTCAACGTCAAACCCCGGACGCGGGCCATCGCCGCCGACCGTTACCAGCCGAAAAGCCGGCGCCTCCTCCGGCTCCGTCCGCTTGAGCGCATCGTCCAGGACCGTCGCGATGAAGCGGCTCACGCTGACTCCCCGGATGGACGCTTCACGACGGACCTGCATGGCGAGTCTGTCTTCAAGGGAAATCGTCGTCCTCATGGTGTGCAGAGCATAACCACACTGCATCTGTGCATCAAGAGGCTCATGTTCCAAACGGCGTTTGACCGGAGCCGGGAGGTCCAATAGTCTCAAAGGCAAACTCCCCACAGGAGGCTGCTTGATGGGCAGATCGTCTTCGCGACGCTTGGCGGCCGGAGCCGTCTTGGTACTGCTGCTGCCCGGCCTCGCTGCGGCCCAGAGAAGGGCTCGCGGGCCCGTGGAGGTTCCCGAGACGCCAGAGGGCTGGACCGTTCCCCGCACCGTGGACGGCCACCCCGACCTGCGTGGCGTATGGGTGGAGATCGGCGGCACCCGGGGCGGCGCCAGACTCTCCGACCTGGTCATCGACCCGCCGGAGGGCGGCATTCCGCCCCTCACCGAGCAGGCGCAGAAGGACTGGGATGAACTCCAGCAGTACCTGGAGGAGCATCCGGCCGACACCTGGAAGGACCGTTCCCTGGGCGAGCGCTGCGTGACCCTGGGCGTGCCCGTGCGCGCGAACTTCAACCAGTACTACAAGTTCGTCCAGAACAGGGACCATGTCGTCATCGTCATGGAGTGGTATCACGAGGCGCGCATCATCCCCCTCGATGGTTCGACTCACCCCGATCGCCGGATCGGGCTATGGCTCGGGGATTCGCGCGGTCGCTGGGAAGGCGATTCGCTGGTCGTCGAGACGGCGAACTACCTGCCGAAGGGGTACGCCGGCAGCCACCAGCGAGGAACGCCGCAGACCTGGTTTCACTCCCTCAACTCGGAAGAGCTGGTGGTGACCGAGCGCTTCACCCGCGTCGGCCCTGAGGTGATGCTCTACGAGGTGACGATCGACGATCCACCGATCTGGGTCAGGCCGTGGACGGTGAGGATGCCGATGGGCAAGCGCAACGAGCCGCTCTTCGAGTTCGCCTGCCACGAGGGCAACTACAACATGGCGAACATCCTGCGCGGCGCTCGGGTAAGCGAGCAGGAGGCCGCCGCGGCCGCCGCGGCGGACCCCGAATGAGAGGCGGGAGCGTGCGAAACCGAATGCGGAGCGCAGGGATCTCCGCCATCGTCGCGGCAGTCGTTGCGGTGATGACGGCGGCGCCAGTCCAGACGCAGGACTACCGCGCCCCGCGCACGAGCGATGGCGAGCCGGACCTGAACGGCATCTGGCAGGCCCTGACCACGGCGCACTGGGACATCGAGGCCCACGCCGCCCGCGGCGGCCCGATCGTCGAACTGGGTGCGCTCGGCGCCGTGCCGGGAGGTCTCGGCATCGTCGAAGGCGGCGAGATCCCCTACATCCCGGCGGCGAGGGCGAAGCAGCAGGAGAACCTCGCGCGGTGGTGGGAGCTGGACCCGGCGATCAAGTGCTTCATGCCCGGCATCCCCCGCGCCAACTACATGCCCTTTCCGTTCCAGATCATCCAGACTCCAGAGAACGTCATCTTCGCCTACGAGTTCGCCAGCGCCAGCCGGATCGTCTACATGAACCGGCCCGACTTCGACAGTCCCGGCGACAACTGGATGGGGCACTCCCGCGGACACTGGGAGGGCGAAACCCTGGTGATCGACGTCTCCGCTCAGGTTCCCGACACCTGGCTCGACAGCTCCGGCAATCACCACAGCGGGGAGATCCACGTCATCGAGCGGTACACGGCGACCGGTCCGGACCATCTTCACTACGAGGCGACGATCACCGACGCCAAGACCTACACCCGCCCGTGGAAGGTGAGCTTTCCGCTCTATCGACGCATCGAGGAGAACATGCAGCTCCTCGACTTCAAGTGCGTGGTGTTCGCGGAAGAGCTGATGTACCGCCACCTCAGCAAGGGCGTCTGGAAGGGCGAAGAGCCCGAATGACCCGGAAGGAGGTCAAGATGGTGCCCACCAAAGTCCTCATGGCCGCAGTCGCGTTCACTCTCGCCGTGGGCGCCGCGCCGGCGATGGGCCACCACGCCTTCGCCGCCGAGTTCGATGCCGACCGCCCGGTCAAGCTCACCGGCAAGGTAACCCGGATGGAGTGGATCAATCCGCATGCGTGGATCCACATGGAGGTCGCGAAGGAAGACGGCTCGACCGAGATCTGGATGGTCGAGAGCGGCAGTCCCCCGAGCCTGTTTCGCCGGGGCTTCACCAAGGACTCGCTGATGCCGGGCACCGAGATCGTCGTCGATGGCTTCCAGGCCAAGGACCGCTCGAACAAGTGCGCGGGACGCACCGTGACCTACACCAACGGGGAGAGGCTGTTCCTGGGCTCTTCAGGCACCGGCGCGCCGAGAGATTCGGCCGACCCCTCCGAGCCACCGAACCGATGAGGGCTGCGTACACGGTACTGGCGGCAGTGGCGGCCGCCCTGGCAGGCCCCACCGCCTTCGCCGAGTCCGGCGCCCCGGATGTCGAGTGGCGGCATCACGGCCGCGACCACGCCTTCAGCCGCTACTCGCCGCTAGCGGACATCGACGGCGAGAACTTCTCCGAACTCGAGGTCGCCTGGCGGTGGAAGTCCGCCGACCACCGCGTGAGGGAGGAGCCGGGCGCCTTCTCCGGCTCGGCGCTCATGGTCGGCGGCCGGGTCTACATGATGACCACGCTGTGGCAACTTGCGGCACTCGATGCCGCCACCGGCGAAGAGATCTGGGTGTTCGACTCCGAGGCGTACAAGGCGCCCAGGGCCGCGTACTCGAATCCCCGGGGAATCGAGTACTGGACCGACGGCGAGGAGGAGCGCATCCTGTTCGCCACCTCCGGCAAGCTGCTGATCTCGATCGACCTGGCGACCGGGCAACCCGATCCCGAGTTCGGCGAGGAGGGCTTCGTCCACATGTCGCCCGACGACCTCGGACGCCCCGGGATCCGGCTGCGCGACATCAGCGCCGGCTCGCCCGGGATCGTGGTCGGCGACACGTACATCGTCGGCTCGCGGATCTTCGACGTGCCGTCGAAGAAGACGGGCATCCCGCCGGGCCACGTGCGCGCCTACGACGTGCGCACCGGCGAGCAGAAGTGGCGCTTCCACACGATCCCGCAGGAGGGCGACGACTTCACCGAGACCTGGGAAAACGACTCCTGGAAGTGGATGGGAAACACGAACGCGTGGGCGCCGCTCGCCGCCGACGAGGAGCTCGGCTACGTCTACTTCGCCACGTCGACACCGTCGAGCGACTACTACGGCGGCGACCGCCACGGCGACAACGTGTTCGGCGAAAGCCTGGTTTGTGCCGACGCGGAGACGGGTGAGCGCATCTGGCATTTCCAGACCGTGCATCACGGCATCTGGGACTACGACAACGCCTCGGCTCCGAACCTCGTCGACGTCGTCGTCGAGGGCCGGCTGCGCAAGGCCGTGGCCATGGCGGCGAAGACCGCCTTCATCTACGTCTTCGATCGGATCACCGGCGAGCCGCTGTGGCCGATCGAGGAGCGGCCGGTTCCCCCGTCCACGGTGCCCGGGGAGCGACTCTCGCCGACCCAGCCGTTTCCGACCAAACCGCCGGCATTCGATCTTCAGGGCCTGACCGTCGACGATCTGGTCGACTTCACGCCGGAGCTGCGTCAGGAGGCGCTCGAGGTCCTCGAGTCGTTCGTCACCGGACCGATCTTCACGCCCTCCATCGTCGCCGGCGAAGGAGGCAAGCTCGGCACGATCGTCTCGCCCGGCCCAGGCGGCGGGGCCAATCATCCCGGCGCCTCGTTCGATCCCCTGACCGGGATCGTCTACGTCCAGTCGACGACCCAGCTCGGCGCCTGGGGACTGGCGAAGCCGGACCCCGCCCGCAGCGAGTTCCGCTACGTGAAGAAGTCGACGGGAGGAGCGGGAGGACTCAAGATCCCCCAGGGGTTGCCCCTGACGAAACCGCCCTACCGGCGCATCACGGCGATCGATCTGAAGACCGGCGAGCACGCCTGGCAGGTGCCGCTGGGAGAAGGCCCGACGGATCACCCCGCGATCCGCCATCTCGACCTCGGCCCACTGGGCAGCCGCCCTTCGAGCGGCACCCGGGAAGGCGGGCTGCTCGTCACCAGGACGCTCCTGATCACCCATTCACCGAAGCGGGAGAGCTGGGACGCCCCGACGGCGACCGCCAGCTACCTCACCGCCTACGACAAGGCCACCGGCAAGGTGCTGGCTCAGGTCGAGACCGACACCGCGCTGCACGGAGTGCCCGTCACCTACCGGCATGAGGGCCGCCAGTACATCGTGGTCCCTGCAGGCGGCAGGCCGGGCGGCAGGGCCGTGGGCCGTAACGCGAACGTCCAGGCGGCGACGGCGGAGCTGGTGGCCTTCGCCCTGCCGCGGGAGGACTGACGACCGCGCTCGGCGGGATGAGGAGGTCCACGAGATGATCAGGAAGGTCGCACGCTCCTTCTCCCGCCGGCCGGGCGCGCTCGTCCTCGGCCTCGCAGTCTGCGGTTGCGCCGCTCCCTCGGGCGAGGAGGCCGGGACATCGTCGATTCCGCCGCGCCCGAACGTCATTCTCATGATGAGCGACGACCAGGGCTGGGGCGACGTCGAGTACTCCCAGCAGCTCGCCCCCGGCGACGTCTTTCCGGGCCACAGCGAGGTCAAGACGCCCGAGCTGCGCGCGATGGCGGCGGCCGGCCTCCAGTTTCACCGCATGTACTCGCACGGTTCGAACTGCAGTCCGACCCGGTCGTCCTTCGTCACCGGCCGCTCTCCGCGCCGCAACCACGTCGACATGGCCTATAACGACGGTCTCCGCAACCTGGAACTGACGATCGCCGAACTGGCCCGGACCCAGGGCTACATGACCGGGCACTTCGGCAAGTGGCACCTCGGCAACCTGAACAAGACGCCGGAACCCGACGCCGACGATCTCGCGCGCTGCGGCGGCCGTTGCTTCGGCCGGTCCGGCGGCGACTTCTATTCCGCGCCGTGGCACCACGGCTACGAGCGGACCTGGGCGTCTCCGCAGGCGCTGCCGACCTTCGAGCCGATGCGCATCGACCCCGCGGGTCCGCTCCCGAGCGAAGGCAACCACATCGGGGCCCACTACTGGACGGGCCACGAGCAGCACATCGACATCGACTCCCCCACGCTCGCCGGCGACGCCTCCGCGATCCTGGTCCGGGAAACGATGCGGTTCATCGACGACGCCGTTGCCGCCGAGCGCCCCTTCTTCGCCGTCGTCTGGTTCCATCCGCCGCACAGCCCCCATCGCCTCGACCAGGCGACTCTCGACGAGTTCTACTCGTCCGAAGAGCAGGGCCAGATGAACGACTACGAGAAGGCCTACTACTCCGGCATCACGGCGATGGACAGGGAGATCGGCCGTCTGCGCGCCCACTTGCGAACGCTCGGCATCGAAGACGACACGCTGGTGGCCTTCACCTCCGACAACGGGCTTTCGGGGTCCGTGAGACTCGACGACCGGGACGAGGCGAAGGCCGGCCTGCGAGGATTCAAGGGCTCCATCTGGGAGGGCGGGGTCCGCGTACCGGGCATCGTCGAGTGGCCGGGACGGATCGCCCCCGGGGAGACGTCCACCCCGATGATCACCAGCGACTACCTGCCGACGCTCCTCGACATCTGGGACGTCGACCTGCCCGACTCGCGGCCGCTCGACGGCGAGTCGATGTCCGAAGTCCTCTTTGGTGATCGCTCGGCGCCGCGCCTGGGCCGTCTCCGTTTCGACGACTGCGACGACCCGGTTCCGGAACGCGCCGCCGGCGAGCCCGAGGACTGCGACAGCGCCGGCCGGGGCCGCGGCGGCAGGGGCCTGATGAGGCTGGGTGGCGGGCGCTCCATCCTCGACGACCGCTACAAGCTGATCTCGGTAACCAGCGGCCGGGAATGGGAGCTCTACGACCTGCTCGAAGACCCCCGCGAACAGACCCCTGTCGCCACCAGCAGCGACGTCGACTCGAAGTCGCAGGAGATCCAGGCCATCTTCACCTCGCTTCTCGACGAGATCACGACCTGGTACGAGGTGGACACGGCGGCCAGCCGCGAGGGCGCCGACTACGACACCCGCATCGCAGCGGCCGACGGCGTCGACCTTCTCGGCGACGTCGGCGACGAGACCGTCCCGGGCGACCTTTCGGCCGCTCGCCGGACCTCAGCAGATCGTCCGGAACTGGTCGTCGAGCGGCAGTTCGCCACCCTCGGCGAGGACCTCCTTGTCGAGAGCGGCGGCGGCCCCGCCGCCTACGACGGCGACAACCCGCCGCCCGGCGCGACCGTACCCGCGGGCACCGTCGTCCACAGCTACCTGCTTCACTTCGCCCCCACCGCGACAGGCGACCTCAATGACGTCGAGGTCACGTTCGCCGACCCCATACTCGGCGTCGCCGCGAGTTCGGAGAGCCTTGCCGCCAGCGACTTCCTCGCCTTCGCCAACCCCGACTTCGGCCGTTCGCCAGATCGTGGCACTCTCGCCGGCGAGTCCGACGCCGACGGCTGGGAGATCCTCGCCGACGGGACGACGATCGTCATCGACCTGGCCGCCGGCGCCGATGATGTGGATCAGTTGCGGATCCTCACCGAAGCGGCCTTGCAGCGGGTGCAGTGAACAGGAACGTTCGTCGGCGCTCCGTCATCTGGCAGGCCTCCCTGGTCCTGGCGCTGCTACCAGCCGCCTCGATGGCCCCCGGAACCTTCGCCCAGTCCGGTCCGGCAAACGCCGAGTGGCCGCACCATGGCCGCGACCACGCCTTCACCCGCTACTCGCCACTCGACCAGATCGATGCCGCGAACTTCGAGCAACTCGAGGTCGCGTGGCGCTGGAAGTCGGCCGATCACGACCTGAGGGAGGAGCCGGGGACCTTCCGGGGCTCGGCGCTGATGATCGACGGCCGGGTCTACATGGCGACCAGCCTCTGGCAGATTGTCGCCCTCGACGCCGCGACCGGCGAGGAACTCTGGCTCTACGACCCGAAGAGCTACGAGTTCCCGCAAGCCTACGGCGCCACTCCCCGAGGCCTTGAGTACTGGACCGACGGCGAGGCCGAGCGCATCATCTTCATCACCAGCGGCAAGCAACTGATCTCGCTGGACCTCGCGACCGGACGCCCCGACCCCGCCTTCGGAGAGGACGGCATGGTCGACCTGTCGGATGACCGGCTGGGGCGCGAGGAGGTCTTCCAGCGCGACATCAGCGCCGGCTCGCCCGGGATCGTGATTCGCGACACGTTCGTCGTGGGCTCGCGAATCGCCGATGCGCCGGCGACGAAGCAGGGTCTTCCGCCTGGCCACGTGCGGGCCTATGACGTCCGTACCGGCGAGCCGAAGTGGCGGTTTCACACGATTCCACGGGAAGGCGAGGAGTTCACCGAGACGTGGCACAACGACTCCTGGAAGTGGGTTGGGGGCGCCAACGTCTGGGGAGCGATGGCCGGCGACGAGGAGCTCGGCTACGTCTACATCCCCACCACGACGCCGACCGGCAATCTCTGGGGCGGCCACCGGCCCGGCGCGAACGTCTACGCCGAGAGCCTGCTCTGCCTCGACGCCGAAACCGGCGAGCGCGTCTGGCACTTCCAGGCGGTTCATCACGGCATCTGGGACTGGGACATCGCCTCCGCCCCCGTTCTCGCCGACGTCGTGATCGACGGCCGCTTGCGGAAGATCGTCGCCCAGGTGTCCAAGACGGCCTTCACCTACGTCTTCGACCGGGTTACGGGCGAGCCGATCTGGCCGATCGAGGAGCGCCCGGTGCCGCAGACCACGGTGCCCGGAGAGTGGACGGCACCGACTCAGCCCTTTCCGACCAGGCCGGCGGCCTTCGATCTCCAGGGCGTGACGATCGACGATCTGATCGACTTCACGCCGGAACTGCGAGCGGAGGCGCTCGAGATCGCCGACGAGTTCCTCCTGGGGCCGATGTTCACGCCCCCGATCGTCGCGGGCGAGGGAGGGAAGACGGCGACGCTCGCGGTGCCGGGGATGGCGGGTGGAGCGAACCATCCCGGAGCGTCGCTCGATCCGTTGACCGGCGTCCTCTATGTCCAGTCGCGAACGCAGCCGACCGGGGTGGCGGTCGCGCCGCCGGACCCCGCGCGCAGCGAGTGGAGATGGGTCAGCCGTGGCGGTCGCGTCGGAAGCCCCCAGGGACTGCCGCTCCTCAAGCCTCCGTACCAGCGCATCACGGCCATCGACCTGAACACAGGCGAGCATGCCTGGATGGCGCCGTTCGGCGAGGGACCGACCGACCACCCCGCCATCAGCCATCTCGATCTCGGCCCCCTCGGCAGCCGCCCCTCGAGCGGCAACCGCGAGGGCGGACTGCTCATCACGAGGACCCTGCTGATCACCTACGTGCCGAACTGGCCGAGCTGGGACGCTCGCGCCGCCAGGGGTAGCTACCTCCAGGCCTACGACAAGGCCACCGGCAAGCTCCTCGCGGAGGTGGAGACGGAAGCCACCCTGCACGGAGTGCCGATGACCTACCTGCACCAGGGCCGCCAGTACATCGTCGTGCCCGCCGGCGGCAAGGTGGTTTCGAGAACCGCGCGCAGCGGCCCGGAAACGGCGGAGCTCGTGGCCTTCGCGCTACCGGCTACGCCCGAGCCGCCTCCATCGCGGCCCAACGTCGTCCTGATGATGAGCGACGATCAGGGATGGGGCGCCGTCGAGTACTCACAGCAGCTCGCACCTGGACACGTCCATCCGGGCCATCCCGAAATCAGGACGCCCAACCTGCGGGCGATGGCGGAGGCAGGGCTTCAATTCCATCGCATGTACTCGGGCGGCTCGGTGTGCAGCCCGACGCGGTCCTCCTTCGTCACCGGCCGGGCGCCGCGCCACGATCGTCATCGACGTCCACGCCGGCGCCGAAGGCATGGATCAGTTGCGGATCCTCACCAAGTCCGCGCTGCAGCGCGTCGAGTTCGACGGATGAAGGGAGGTCGCTCGATGATCGTAAAGAGAAGGACTGCGCGGCGGTCCTGTAGGAGGACTAGCTGGTTTGCCACGGCGGTGGTTTCGGTCGCTGCGTGCGCCGTTGCAGCGGCCGCGCCCGCCGCGGAGAGCGAAATTCCGCGGATGCCCGGCGGCGAGCCCGATCTCTCAGGCACCTACACCGTCAACACGCTGACGCCCTTCGAGCGCCATCCGAGATACGGCGACGATCCCTACATGACCGCCGAGGAAGCGAGGCGAATCGAGCAGTCAATGGCCGCCAGGGTCGCCCAGCAGGGCGTCCCCGGCGATCCGGATCGCTCTCCGCCACCGGACGGCGGCTACGCCGGCGGCCGGGTCACCGGCGCCAACGCCCTCTCGCTTCTCGACATGGGCACGATCGTCTTCACCGTCGACGGCAGGCACCGGAACTCCGTCCTCACCGACCCTCCGAACGGCCGCATGCCGCCCGTGACCGAGGCGGGAGGGAAGCGGCGGCCGGCATTCACGATCGTCGATCGCATGGGCCCTCCGAATCCCGACGGCGCCTGGTGGCTGCGGGCGGACGAAGTCGCCGGCATACGAGGCCGGGCCATCCCGACGACCAATGGGGAACACCGGATCTTCGACGATCCGGAACTCATCGGCCTCTGGGAGCGATGCATCTACTCCGATCGGGCGACCATCCCGACCCTGCGAAGGGGCTACGGCGCCTACTACGGCATCACCCAGACCACGACCCATGTCGTGATCCTGGCGGAACTGATGCACGAGGCACGCATCGTCCGCTTCGGCTCGGAGCACCCGCCGAAAGAAGTGCTCTCCTACGCCGGCGAATCGATCGGCCGGTGGGAGGGCGACACCCTGGTCGTCGACACGACGAACTTCCGCCGGCGAGGCGTGGCAAGGGACGCGAACGAGCGACGCAAGAACGCCCGAAGTCCCTCAGGGGTACCGCACGAGGGGCTCCACATCGTCGAACGCTTCACTCCACAAGAAGGCGGCAGCCTGTTCTACGAGTTCAGCGTCGACGATCCCGACTACGAGGCGACCTGGGGCGGTTCGTTCCCGTGGCTGCACACCAACGAGCGCATCTACGAGTACGCCTGCCACGAAGGCAACTACTCGATGGGAATGACGATGCGCGGGGCGCGGCAGTTGGAGAAGGAGTGGGCGGAAAGGCGGTAGGAGAATGGTCGCCGGCTGTTGGCCGGCGCGTGTCTCTGGCCGCCTACGGCGGCTAGCGGACCAGAAGGTCCGCGCACCCAGAGAGCCGCCCTGGTGCGACTCGCTTCTCTACATGCGGATGACATGACGCCGCTGCGGGCCCAGCTCAACTGCAGCAGGGCATCCCGCAGAACCCAACGACCGTTCTCTGGGTGCGCGGACCTTCTGGTCCGCTCGGGGCGAAGCCGCGAAGCGGCGTAGCCCCAGGAACACAGCCGCCGGCCAACGGCCGGCGACCTTTTGCACCCACCGCCCTACCAGCTCAGCACGCCCGTGCTCTGGCCGAACGACGCGGCCTCCAGGTCCATGTGCTGCAGCATCGTGACGTAGAGGTTGGAGAGCGGCGCGTTGTCGTTCCTGTCGTAGGCGACGTAGCGACCGTGGTCGAAGCCGCCGCCGGCGAGGAAGATCGGCAGGTTCCGTGTGTCGTGGGAGTTCCCGTTGCCGAGGTTGCTGCCGAAGAGGACCGCGGTCTGATCCAGCAGCGTGCCGTCGCCCTCGCTGCATCCCTTGAGCTGCTCGAGCAGGCTGCCGAAGCACTTGACGATCTCCGTCTCGACCTTCCTCAGTTGCACGATCTTGTCCGGGTCCTGGCCGTGGTGCGAGAGGTTGTGGTGCGTCCCCGAGACGCCCGGGATCTTCGGCACTTCCCGCAGTTCCTGGATCATCACGGCGACGACGCGGGTCGAGTCGGCCTGCAGGATCAGCGGAACGAGGTCCATCAGCGACTGCACGCGGCCGATGAGGTCGCGGCGTTCCCGGACGTCGACGGGGGGCTCGCGGTCCACTCGCGGCTTGGGCCGGTCGAGCCAGGCCCGGGCCTCGGTGATGCCCTTCTCGGCCGCTCGCACGGCCTCGAAGTACGAGTCGAGCCGGCCTCGATCGGCGGCGCTGGCGCGCCGGTCGAGCGCCTTCCTCTGCGAGTTCAGGCCGTCGAGGATGCTGCGTCCGTCGCCTAGATCCCGCTTCTGCCGCTCGACCTCGTCGGCATCCCCCGCGAGGAACATCCGGGCGAAGAGATTGGCGGGGCTCGTCTCTGAAGGCACCATGACGCCCCGTCTCGTGAAGGACTGGCTCTGCGTGCCCTTGGCGCTCCGCTGCACCGTCGTGTCGGTGCCCAGCACGAGCGAGGGAAAGCGGGTCGTGTAGCCCAACTCCCCGGCCGCATACTGATCGACCGAGATTGAGTTGCGGAATCCGGCGAGTTCCGGGTGGCGGGCCGCGGTCAGCCAACTGACCTCGCTGCTATGGGCCTGGCGGCCGTTCTGGTCGTGGTGCGAGAGCCCCGAGAACAGGGTGTAGTCGCGCCGGTGGTCCCGGAGCAGCTCCAGGTACTCGGTCGTTTCGTACTCCCGGCCCGGAGTGGCGGGAAAGAGCGACGGCGGGTGCAGGCCGAGTGCGTTGCAGACGGTCACCATCCGCCGGGGCAGAGGCTTCGCCGCCCGGGCCAGTGCCGGGCTCATCGCTTCGAGGAGCGGGAGTGCCAGGGCGACCCCGGATGTCCTGAGGAACGTGCGTCGGTCGAGGGGTTGGTTCATCGTTGCCGCTCCCTGAAGAGTGGGCTCTGGGTGACATTGTGGATGATCGTGCGCACGCCGTAGCCGCCCTCGCGGCTCTGCGCGACGAGCCGCGCGAGCTCGTCGCGGTCGGCGAAGCCGATCTCGGCGCCGGTCGCATAGACGACGAGCTGCGAGATGAAGTGGCGCGCTATCTGGTCCTCCTCCTCCGCGAGCAGGAGTCGCTTGTACTCGGCGATGCCCGAGAAGGAACTGCCTTCCGGTGTGACGCCGCCCGAATCCACGGGCGGCCCGTCCTTGTACTCGAGGATGGGGCGACCGTAGAGGGTCCCCGTGGGCGTGTCGCCTTCACCGCTGGAGCGGTAGCGCGTCCGTAAGCCGCCGGTCGGGTCGAAGGCCTCCAGGGCGAAACCCGGCGGGTCGATGGCGCGGTGACAGACATTGCACGTCGGATCCCGGCGGTGTTTGGCGAGGATCTCGCGGATCGTCGTGGCGCCCCGGATGTCGGGCTCGACCGAGCCGGCGTTCGGCGGCGGCGGGTTCGGCGGCCGGCCCAGCAGGTTCGAGAGAACGAAGCTGCCGCGGAAGACCGGCGAGGTCGTCGTGCCGTTGGCGGTGACCTTGAGCACGCTGGCCTGCGTCAGGACGCCGCCGCGCACACTGTCGTCGGGCAGCGACGCCTTGCGCATGTGCTGCCCCTCCACCCCTGGGATGCCGTAGTGCTCCGCCAGGCGGCGGTTGAGAAAGGTGAAGTCGGAGTCGATCAGGTTCCGCACCCCGAGGTCGCTCTTCACCAGCTCGGTGAAGAACAGCCTGGTCTCCTCCTGGAGCGCGTGATGCAGCAGGTCGTCGTACTCGGGATAGAGCCTCTCGTCGGGACTCGTGAGCTCGATCTCGTAGAGCCGCAGCCACTGGCCGACGAAGTCCCCAATGAAGCGCTGCGCCTTCTCGTCGTCGAGCATCCTCTCGACCTGCCAAGCCATCACCTCCGGCTCTGACAACGCGCCTTCCCGTGCCGCCGCGAAGAGCTCCTCGTCCGGCAGGCTCTTCCACAGGAAGTACGAGAGTCGGGTCGCCAGCGCGAAATCGTCCAGCTCGCCCGGCCGATCGTCGTGATAGAGAAACTGCGGCGCGCTCAGGACAGCGCGCAGCGGAACCCGGACGGCGTCGACGAACTCCCGTCCGGCGGCGATCGCAGGCCTGGCCAGGCTTGCGAACGCCTCCACCTCACCCGCTTCGGCCGGCCGTCGAAACGCCAGCGGCACGAGGTGCGAGACGACGTCCAGGACGTGCTCGTACGGATCCTTCGTGAGCTTCAGATCGCCGGCGGCGTCGAACTCGATGCCGTCGAAGAGCCGGCGCGTCGACGGCGGCGGCCACCCCTCGAGGAGCGGTCCTTCGATGGCGAGCGACCTGACCGCCACGCCCTCGCCATTGTAGGTGGCGGCCCCGTCCACGAGGATCTCGGTGGGGTGGTAGAAGATCGGGTGATAGACCCGGTTGTTGAGCAGCCGCCGGCCCAGGCCCCTCCCCGCGGCCACGACCTGGGCCTCTGCCGACCAGTCTTCGATGGGGGCGTAGAAGCCCTCGACGTCCGTGTGCCAGTCGAGGTCGGCCACTTCGGGAAAGACGTAGTCGGTCGGGTGGAGGAAGGTCGTGGCTTCGAACGTGCCCGACTCCCCGTTCAACAAGTCAAAGGCACCGAGCAACGTCCTGTCGCCGTTCGGGTTGGCACGAACGAGAAGGAGCGTCACCGGCGTCGACGCCTGGTAGGGATAGGCGTCGACGCTGACCCTGTACAGACCCGAATGCGCGACCTGGAAGCCGTGGTTGTCGCTCCTCAGGTTTCTCGCCGAGAAGGAGCCGCTGGTGTTGTGGTGGTCTTCATCGACGAACATCGCAACGGCGTCGTCGAGCTTCTTGCTGACGCTCTGGCGGACCATGTGGTACGAGGCTGGATTGCCCGGATAGTCGATCAGGTGCGCCGCGCTCCGTGGACGCGGACCCAGCCGGATCGCCGCATCGAGCGCCCGGTCGGCCGCTTCCAGGTAGCTGCGCAGGTGAAGCGGCGAAATCCCCTGCTCCGTCGCCAGCGTGTCGAACCCCGCGGAGGCACTCTCGGCCGGGAGGAGGCGGGCCAGGTTCTCCTCGATCAGGAGCAGGTCCTCGACGGTGTACTCGTACTCCAGCCCCGTCAGACGGCGCGGCGGCGTCTGTCCGGCGGCTCGAGCCGCCAGATCCGCCGTCTCCAGATCTCGCGCCAGCGCATCGAGCGCCGCGTCGACGACTCGCTTCGGGGGTCGCCGCGTCCCGGCAGGAGGCATCTCGCCCGCCTCGAGACGCTCGAAGACCCGCACCCACTTCCGGAAGGTCCCCCGATCGTCGAGGTCGTAGCCCAGGTTCTCGAGATCGAGCGGCGTCTCGGTCTCGACGTCGTGACAGCGAAGACACG
>JAPOXA010000119.1 GCA_026707325.1 Acidobacteriota bacterium
CGACATCCAGATCTTCAGGGCGCGGAACGACCGGCTCAGTTGCAGGCCGCGGTCGCCGAGGTTCGGATGGTTCGCTCCCCAGACCGTGTCCTGGAGAACCGTCGGGCGAAAGGCGAAGGCGCTCTCGAGCGTCCGGCCATCCTTCACGAGCAGGCAGCCCACCTCGTATGGCTGGAACAGCCACTTGTGGGGGTCCAGCCCGACCGAATCGGCTCGCTCGATGCCGCTGAGAAGCTCCCCGCCCTTCTCCGTGATCGCCGCGAAGCCGCCGTAGGCAGCATCCACGTGCAGCCAGATGTCCTCTGCCTGGCAGAGGTCGGCCATCGCATGCAGCGGATCGATCGCTCCCGTGCTCGACGCCCCGGCATTGGCGCAGACCGCCATGGGTGTCAGGCCCGCGTCGCGGTCTTCCGCCACGGCACGGGCGAGAGCCGCCATGTCCAGCCGGAAGGCTCCATCCGTCGGGATCTCGCGAATGGCATCCTGCCCGACGCCAACGATCATCGCCGCACGAGCCTGCGCGCCGTGGCCCTGGTCGCTCACGTACACCGATGGACGCTCGGGATTGCCGGCCGCCTCCCTGGCCGCCACGAAGGCGTCGACGGAGGCGGCGGAACCGCCGCTGGTCAGCAGGCCGCCCGAACCCTCGGGATAGCCGAGCCAGCGGCGAAACCACTCCAGCACGGCGAGTTCGACCTGGCTCGGACCGCTCGCGACCAGCCAGGTGCAGGCGTTCACGTTCCAGGCGGAGGCCAGAAAGTCCGCAACCACGCCGGGCCACGTCGGCTCCGTCGGAATGAACCCGAAGCAGCGTGGGTGGTCCAGCCGGGTCGTCATCGGGAGGACTTCCTCCACGGCCCGTTGCAGGACCTCCTCGGCCGGGCGGCCTTCCTCCGGCGGCTTCTCGAGCAGAGTTCGCTCGAGCCCTTCCTGGAACTCCCCGTCCCAGGCGTTCTCGCGAGGCAGGCTCTCGATCCGCGCCACGGCAAGCTCCACGGCCTTTCCGGCCAGAGCCAGCATGGCTTCCGGAGACATCCGAAGGTCAGACACGTTGGTTCTCCCGGGTCCTGTCCACGACGCAGGGAGCAACTTCTTCAATGAACCGGTCCAGTACGTCCTTTTGCCGATCCTTGCCGCCAAGGTTGAACGCCGGCACGATGAACTCGTGCACCCCGGCGTCACGGTAGGCACCGACCGCGTCGGTGATCTCCGCTACGCCGCCGATGTTCGACGGCATCGCCGCACCGCGCGCCCGGGCCTTGGCCAGAACGGACCCGTTGTCGCTGAGGAACAGGAGCGCCACCGCCGACCGCTGAATCTCCGCCGGATCCCGGCCCACGTTCTCACAGTGGGCGTCGAGCACGGCCATCTTGTGCTTGAGGATGTCCACCGTGCCCCAGACGTTCCACTCGTCGGCGTGCTGGGCGGTGATCCGCAGGGTCACCTTCTCGCCGCCGCCGCCGATCATCAGCGGCAGGGGATCCTGGACCGGCTTCGGCTCGAGCGGTGCGTCGATCAGATCGTAGGCATTGCCGACGAAGCTCGCGTTCTGCCGGCCATAGAGCGCCTTGATCACCCGGCAGGCCTCGTCCAGCCGGCGGAGCCGCTCGCCCAGCGTGTAGAAGGGGATGCCGTAGGCCAGGTGCTCGTTCTCCTGCCAGCCGGCGCCAAGGCCCAGCACGACGCGGCCGCCCGAGATGTGGTCGATCGTCGCCGCCATCTTCGCCAGCACGGCCGGATGCCGGTACGTGTTGCCGGTGACCAGCGGACCGAGACGCACCCGCGGCACGGCCGCCGCCAAGGCCGCGATCGTGGACCAGCACTCCGCCCACGGCGCCGACGTGTCCTCGTCGTTCGGCATGAAGTGGTCGGCGTACCAGATGCCGTCCCAACCGGTTGCCTCGACGTGCCGGGACATCTCCAGCAGGTCGGGCCAGGGCATCGTGGGGGCGGGCCAGTAGCTGAATCGCATTCGCGGGACTCCGTGCGGTCGCGTGGGCCGTGAGGGCGCCTACCTTAGCGCGTGCTAAGGCGAGCGCGTCCGAGCCGGCGGCGATCTTCAGCTCAGGAGGCGGCGGAGGCCATCGTGTACGCCAGAAGGCCGAGAAGAAGCGTGATGAAGGCCATGAAGCTGCCGAAGGTCCACTTCAGCATGCCCACTTGACCGGCCAGCCCCGCGATCTGTCCCTCGATCGAGCCGAACCGACTGTTCATCTCGCCCTTCAACTCGGCGAAGCGAGCGTCCATGTCGCCCTTGAACTCGGCGAAGCCGGCGTTGATCTCCGCCCGGTGCTGTGCGAACTTCGCATCGTCGCGCTCCAGCATCGCCGCGAAGCGGGCGTCCGCCTCGGCTTTCGCCATGTCCTGACGATCCAGCATCGCCGCAAACCGGGCGTCCGCTTCCGCTCTCGTCATCATCGGCGCCGCCTGTTCATCCAGCAGGTCGACAAGCGTCTCCGCGACCGGGCGCTCCATCCCCGCGTCGGTCAGCGCCTTGCGCCGGGCAGCCGCCTGTCCTCTGGTCCACGCTGGTTCCGCTCCCGTACTCTCCGAACTCGTCATCGTCGGCCCCCATCCCTTATCGCTCTTCCGCGTCGGGCAGCCGCGACGTCGAGAAAATCGTACTACAGGCCCCGGCGCCGGGCCCGCGGCGGGCGCGGCCAGTCGGCGCCCCTCATGGACCTGGACGGATTCGGGCTCGGGTTGCTCGAATCGCCGCCTGCACGACCGGGTTCGGTCTGCGGCTGCCCGCGACGTCAGGTGTCCCCCTGTCGTTTTCGGCGCTGCCGTCCGTCCGTACCGGGCGCGGCTACCGGAGGCGCCAACCCGCCGTCCGCGCCGCGAGCACGATTCGCGCGCAGGCGAGAGCGTCCGAGCCGGCGTCGTGGTGGCGGAGAGGGATGTCCAGGCGGCGGCAAACGTGCAACAGCCCGGCCGACGAAACGTCCCATCGATCCCTCGCCAACTCGACCGTGCAGACGAAGCGCCGGCGCGGCGGCCGCAGCCGGTACAGGGCGCAGCAGGCGTTCAGCACCCGCCGGTCGAACTTCGCGTTGTGAGCGGCCACGAACCGCGCCGGAAGAAGCCATTCCCGCAACATCGGCCAGAGATCGGCGAACGTCGGCGCCTCACGCACGTCTTCCCAACGCAGCCCGTGGATCCCTGTGAACGTGAAGCGTCTGCCGGGCGGCCGGATGAGATAGCTGCGCGACTGCACCACATTGCCGCCGCTGCACGCCGCGAGGCCGACCGCGCAAGCGCTGTCGTGGCGCGGGTTCGCGATCTCGAAGTCGATCGCAACGAAGGGGTCCATGGAGTTGGGTACCATCCGCGACCGATGGTAGCGATGGAGCCTGCGGACGGAGCCGCGACGCGACGGCGGGTTCCGAAGAGGTGAGCGGCGTTGCTGACCGCCGAGGAGATCGGCGCCTGGCCGGAGGGGACAATCATCCCGGCCCGGCATTGCGGCAAGCCGGGTCGGCGAGCGCCGGCGGAGTCCTGGCGGTGAGTTCCCTGGACCGCATCTACGCCCTTCACCGGACCCTGTCCTCGCGCCGACACGCGGTCTCCGCGAGCGAGTTGATGGAGGAACTCGGCTGTTCGCGCTCGACCCTGTTCCGCGCCATCGCCCACCTGCGCGACCATCTCGGCGCGCCCATCGACAACGTGCCAGGCCAGGGGTACCTCTACAACCGCGACGACGACCCGTACGAGCTGCCCGGCCTCTGGCTTCGGCGGGACGAACTCGAGGCCTTGCTGGTGATGGACGAGTTGCTCAGCCGCGTTCAGCCCGGCCTGCTGGAAGAACATGTGGCGCCGCTCCGCAAGCGGGTCCGGTCGCTCCTGGACCGTGGCCGCCAGGGTGGCGAGTCCTTTCCGGCCCACCGGTTCCGCATCCTGCGCGCCCATGGGCGCGATGTCGCCACGCCCGCGTTCCTCGCCGTGGCGACGGCCGTCGTCGAACGGCGCCGGATCGCCTTCGACTACACCGCCCGCACCACGGGCGAGACCACGCGACGACGAACCTCGCCCCAGCGCCTCGTCTACTACCGCGACCAGTGGTACCTGGACGGCTGGGACGAAGACCGCGACTCGCTGCGCACCTATGCCCTCGATCGGGTGGAGTCGCCGGAAGCGATCGGCGATGCCGGCCGCGAGGTCTCCGAGGAAGACCTCATCGAAGCCTTCGGCGCCGGCTACGGCCTGTTCAGCGGCGCCCTCCGTGGCCGCGCCCGGCTTCGGTTCCAGCCCGAACGCGCCCGTTGGGTCGCCGACGAACGCTGGCACAGCCGCCAGAAGGCCACCCGTCTTCCCGACGGCCGCCTCGAACTCGTCGTGCCCTACTCCGAAGTCGAAGAACTCCTCGGCGAGATTCTCAGACACGGCCCCGACGTGGAAGTCCTTGAGCCGCCTGAGCTTGTGGAGTTGGTCAAGCAACAGCTGAAGCAGGCCGTGGAGGCGTACGAGTAGCTGGACCGGCACTGCGCGCCGCCGAGTGTCAGGTTTTGAGACCGGGGGCTGGTAGTTTCCCCGCGATTCGCCTGAGTGCCTGGACTGCAGGGAACGAAGCGCGGGCTTGATGGGCCCCTCCCAACTCGCGCCCCGTTGGACAGGACGGACGCCGAAGCTACGACCCGCGTGTGAGCAAGGCCGTACGGCACGGCCGTGCTTCACCCGCCAGAGAGAGGACTTTTCAATGCAGCTTGACCTTCAACGATTACTGTCGGGTGTCGCCACCGACTCGTTCGACGACGGAATCCGCATCGACACGGAACTGGAACCTCTGGCCGGAGCGGGTGGTTCGGTCAAGCCGGCCGTCTACGAAGGCGGGAAGTACCAGGAGGATCGTCGCTGGGCTTCGCCGGAGGATTCGCAGGCGACGCCGGTCATCGTGATCGACAACGTGCCGTCGCAGGCGAACCGGCTAGAGGCAGCGCTCAAGCAGCACCGGGACGCGTCGGCGCCAGTGCCGGAATTCCTGCTGGATCTCTCGGAACTGAGCAACCTGCCGGCTCACCTTCCGCGGGAGCTTTCGAGCCTCGAGTTCCCCCACCGGAACGCGGACGCCTACCTCCGCGACGCGAGGCTGGGCGGCGTCGACTTCATCAGGACCGATCTCGGACAATCGATCTTCGGCGCCACGGCGCAGACCTGCGGCCCGCTGATGGCCTGGTTCCCTCAGGCTCTGCTCTACGGCTTCTGGCAGTCGCACCTGGGAAAGAAGAGGCAGAACACCAAGCACGCCCGGGCCTGGGTGTCCGAAATCGTCGGCTGGCAGCCCGGCGCGACGGAGACCAGAACTTTCGGGTTGAAGGGCGATGCGCTGAACCTGAACACGGACGAGCAGATCTCGTCGAACGCCGCTGACCGCTTGGACTGGGGTATCGGCGGCCAGAGGGTAGAGGGCGGCAAGAAGGACAAGCTCTCCGAGACGGGCCACGGGCAGGTGCCCTTCATGGGCGCCGACGCAGCGGCAGCGGCTGTCTCCTTCGCCCGCGTCACCCAGAGAGCCACGCTGTCCTTCGCGCAACTCCGGCGCGTCAGCCTGGGCGCGGGCCACTCGGACGCACAAGACGAATCGGCGCGCGCCCTCCTCGTCGCTCTCGGACTGCACGCGCACATTCTGGCCTTCGGCCGAGGCTTCGCGCTCCGTTCAGGCGCCGAGCTTCGGCCCAAGGAAACCAGGACCGAGTGGCTTGGGGCCGACGGGGACGAACGAGTGGACCTGGGAGGACCCGAAACCACTGGGACGCTCCTGCGCGAGGCCCTTGAGCATGCCAAGGCCACCGGCGTGCCCCTGGACGGCTGGTCCGCGCCAGCGGTCGTTCTGACGCCGAAGGAGAATCTCCGCAAGGCCATCCGTTCGACATGGCCGGATCTCGACGGATGACGTTCGCCGTCACGGTGGAGCTTCTCCACAACACGTTCCGGGCGGATCCGGAAGGGGCCGCGAACACTGGCCAGGCGAGCCGCGGAGAATGGCCCCCGGCGCCGTCCCGGCTCTTCGCCGCGTTCGTCGCAGCCGACGGGACGGGAGAGCGACGGCGCGTCACGGATGGCACGGAACTGTCCTGGTTGGAGAGTCTGTCGCCGCCGGAGATTCAAGCTTCAGCCGGGAGCTCGGTCTTGGGTCAGAGGCTGGAGGACCGCTACGTCGTCGAACACAAGCCGAGAGGGGCGCCCGAGGACAACACCGTTCAGGAGTATCCCGCCCGCAAGTCGGCGCTGGTCCGCCCGGGTTTTCGAGTGTCGCCCCGGAACCCGAAGGTCGTTTACCGGTGGGACGAGGAAGCACCGGAGGCCGTTCTTGACGGCCTGCGCCGTCGGGCGGCGCGCATCGGCTACCTGGGCACTGCCGACTCTCCGGTACGCGTGAGGGCGATGGCGCTTGAGCCGGAGTCAACAGGTGTTCAGGGCAGCTATGTGCCAGACCCGGAAGGGGAAGTCGTCATCACCGTCGCGGCGCCCGGCGACCTTGATCTTCTTGACCGGATGTACGAGGCGTGGGTCGAGCACGGTCCGGTCATCGGGCGTGGCCAGTTCCCGGCGCTGCGGCATGAGGTCACGTATCGGTCGCCCGGTGCCCCGGCTCCCGGCGAGAACGGGACCGTCGTGGCCTGGCTTCGCTTGAGGCCGGCTGTTTCCGGACGTCGAGTCTCCGTAATCACAGCGCTGTTCAAGAAGGCCGTTCTCAGCGCGTACCAGGACCTCTTCGGCGAGCCGCCACCGGTGCTGCATGGACACGGCCTGGGCCGTAGCGGTTACGACCTGGCGCGGTTCCTTGCGCTCCCGGACGTGGGCTATCGCTGGTCTCGAGGGCGGATCCACGGCCTGGCTCTCTGGCTGCCGCCAGCGTCCGCGCCTGTCGAGTCGGCTCGGGCCCGCGACGCCGCGTGGAGCCTGCGACGACTCGCGGGGCAGGGGATCAACGTTTCCGTCGTCCGCTGGGACTCGTTGGACCGCCTGGTCGCGGCGAACCCGAAGCGCTGGCGGCGAGGCTCCGCGGGTTGGGCGACGGCGTTTCCGGCAGTGCATGAGCGGAGAGGTCCGGTTGGCCTGGAGGAGGTGGCCCGCTGGTGCCGTCACGCCGGCCTTCCGTCGCCGGTCGCCGTTCGACTGGCGCGGACGCCCTTCGTTCCCGGAGCGGTTGACCTCGCCCCGGTGGAAGTCAATCGTCCCGGCCGTCCCAAGCTGCCCTACTCTCATGTCGAGATCTGCTTCGCGGAGCCGGTCCGCGGCCCCGTCGTCATCGGCGCCGGCCGTCAACGAGGCCTGGGGCTGTGCGTGCAGGTCGATGGGGCCGCGGATGAGTAACGGGTCGTGAGGATGCCGACCGCGGATCAGACGGCCGCCCTCAAAGCGGCCATGCCCGACTTCCCCGCGTTCTACCTGGCGATCAACGGGCGAGACCCGTTCCCCTGGCAGGCGCGGCTCGCCAAGCAAGTAGAGGCTTCGGGAGGATGGCCAGCACAGGTGGGCGTCCCCACCGGCCTCGGCAAGACCGCCTGCCTCGACATCGCGATCTGGTGGCTCGCTTCCCAGGCCGGACGGCTCCCAAGGGAGCGGACGGCGCCTACCCGATTGTGGTGGGTGGTCAATCGACGGCTTCTTGTCGACTCGACCCACTCCCATGCCGACGCCATCAGCAGGAAGCTGGCGGACCCGGCGGGAGTCGGCCTGGCCGGCGGCGACGTTGAGGTCGTGGAGGCTGTCGCCGAGCGGCTTCGGTCGCTGTCCGCGGGAACAGGTCGTTCGCCGCTTGAAGTCATCCGGCTGCGTGGAGGCGTCTCGTCACGCCGGCCGCCCGACCCTTCGACTCCTGCCGTCATCCTGTCGACCCTGCCGATGTACGGCTCGCGACTGCTCTTTCGCGGCTATGGCACGAGCCGGGGCCTTCGATCCGTGGATGCGGCGCTGGCGGGGACGGACTGTCTTGTCCTGCTGGACGAGGCGCACCTTGCGCCGCACCTGAGTTCCCTGATTCCGGCGCTGGCCGAGTGTGCGCCGGCGACGCGCCAAGTATTGCCTGAGCTTCGCTCAAAGCCGATGGCAGTGGCCCTGACGGCAACGGGGGACGCTCCAGCAGAGGACCGTTTCGACCTGAACGACGATGACGAGAAGAACTGTGTAGTTCGTCGCCGCCTGGACGCGGCGAAGCCCGTGAAGATCGTGGAGACCAAGGCTGACGTGGGCCGTGCCCTTGCCGCTGAAGCGCTGGGACTGCTTCGCGACCGGCCGGATGCGTCGTGCCTCGTCTTCGCGAACACGCCGGCCACTGCGCGATCGGCGTTCGACCGTCTTCGCAAGGAGACCCACAAGACGCAGGCCGAGGTCCTGCTTCTGACGGGGCGTTGCCGTGAGCGCGAGGCGGAAGCAGTGCGAAAACGCGTGCTCCACCGCGTACAAGGCATGCCGGCCCAGCGAGACTCGACGGCGGTGCGCGACCGCCCCTTGATCGTCGTGGCCACTCAGACGCTGGAGGTCGGGGCCGACGTGGACGCCGAGTACCTGGTGACCGAGACCTGCGGCGTTCGGGCCCTGACTCAGCGCCTCGGCCGACTGAACCGGCTCGGGAATCACTCCGACGCTCGCGGCGTCTACGTCCACCACCCTGGTCGCAAGGGCAAGTCGGTCACGAAAGGCGATGGCTGGCCTGTGTACGGCGACGAACCCGCGACGGTGCTCGAACGGCTCAAGAACTCCCTCGCAGGCGGCGGCGAGGAAGTGAATCTCTCGCCGCGCCGCGTCGCGGAAGTGCTGGGATCTCCGAGCGATGACCCAGGCCGTGCTCCGGAGATTCTCTACGGGCTGCTGTGGGAGTGGCTGAAGACGACGACTCCACCAGAAGGCGAAGCGCCGGTTGAGCCCTACTTCGCCGGGATCGACGGGCCGGTCTACTCGCTGTCGTTGATCTGGCGAGGCCACGTGCCAGCCGAGGGAGATGCACTATGGCCTCGGGCTTCCGACCGAGAGGCGGTTGACGTCCCGATCGGCGAGGTGCGCCAGGTTCTTGGCGAGGAGGAGGTCGCGTGCCGCCTGGGCGCGGACCGCGTGACGGCGGAACATGTGACGAGAAGCGAACTCCGCCCGGGCGACACCGTCGTGCTCGCCAGTGACCGGGGACTCCTCGACGAGTTCGGCTGGGCGCCGGCCTCGAACGAGCCAGTCGTCGATGTCTCGGTTGCCGCACACGGTTTGCCGTTGAGTACCGATGGTCTGCGACGGCTGTGCGGCGTTTCCGTGGCTCAGGACCTGATCGATCGCGCCATGGGTCTGTCGGAGCGGGACGACGTCGACGAACACGAGAAGGCAGTGGCCGTCGAGCAGATCATCGCGGCCATTGAAGGCAGCAATCCCCCTAGTTGGGAGCCACCCGACTGGGGAGCGTTCCTGGCTCGGCTGAACCGGCATCCCGTGATGGCCCGCCGGGAAGTGCCCAGGCTTGTTCTGGACGGGACGAACGACACGTTCACCAGCGACAGCCGAGACGAACGATCTCGCTCCACGGCCGCCTCCAGAGACCTTGACCCGCACGGGAAAGCGGTGGCCATTCGCGCCCGTGACATCGCCGAGCGAGTGGGCGTCGGCCCGGGCCTGCCGGGAGTCCTGGAGTGGGCAGGACGACTCCACGACCTGGGCAAGGCGGACAGGCGCTTCCAACGTTGGCTGGATCCCCAAGGCAGATCGGCCGAACCGGTCGCCAAGTCGAGCATGCCGCACCATCTCTGGGACAAGGCCAGGAGGGAAGCCGGCTGGCCGTCAGGCGGCCGGCATGAAGCGATCTCCGCGCGGCTCGTTTCCCGATGGCTGGCGGCGAGCGACGAATGGCCCGACGCCCCGATGCGCGACCTGCTGATGCATCTCGTCATGAGCCACCACGGCAGCGGACGTCCCTTGGTGCCGCCAGTGGAGGACGGGACACGCGATCCCGTTTCAGTGCGAGTGGAGGAGACCGACGTCGAGGCGCCGGCGGACCTCGAAGTCGTGGACTGGGCACAGCCGAGCCGCTTCAAGCGCCTGAACGACGAGTTCGGACCTTGGGGGCTGGCGCTCCTCGAATCCATCGTCCGGCAGGCCGACCATCAAGTGTCGGGAGGGGCGGAAGTGACCTTACCGGAGCACTACGAATGGCCGAAGTGAAGAGTCCGGGGCTGTCGGCCCATTGGCTGAACGGTTGGCTCGCCGCCGTGGGCGCGACAGTACTCGTTCCGGGGATGCGGCTCCGATGGACCGAGGACCAGACCCCGGTGGCAGTGCTGTCAGCCGATCACGGCAACCCGGTTGAACTCATCTCCCGTGCATGGCCGGACAGGAGGCGCTTGGCAGCGCTGCCGATCGCCGAAGAATGGTGCGAAGAGAGGAAGATGCAGCGAAAGGTGCCACTGGACCGCTTCACCGCAAGAGCGCGCGCTACGCGCGGCAACCCACAGTCATGGGCGCTGAGCGCGACGATGACCGACTTGGAGGTCGATCAGCAAGGCGAGGTTGCACATGGACCCTTCGACGCCGCCGGCCCCGGGACAATCAAGTGGCTACACCACCGCTTGATGAGACTCCATGGCTCGGTCGATTCAACGACGGAGCGGATTGACGCGTCCCTTGCCGGGCGGGCTGATCGCGTCAGCAACTCGGGGCTGGCTTTCGATCAGACGAGACTAGGGTCGATGGCGGATAGCACGGGGACCCACCTAGTCGATCCGGCAATTGAGATTTTAGGCTTCTTCGGGCTCGCGATCTTCCCCACTCGCGGCAAAGGGATCGATTCACGAGCCGTACGCGGGGCGCGACCCTTTGCAATCCAGCGCGGCTGGTCTCACGTGACCGGAAATGCCGGCCGCAGCAGACTTTGTTTTCGGTGGCCGGCATGGAGTCAGAGCCTTGATGCGCTCGGGATTGATGCGCTGCTGGACGTTTGGAAGCCGCAGAAGCCCAAGACCTGGAAGCGCCTCGGTGTCCGTGCCGGCTGGCAAGGCGTGAGGTTCCGGCGTCGAGGACAGGCTGACAGGACCGCGGCCATAGCGTCGGAGCGCCTCTGACTCTCGAACCCGTAGTATCGATCTCGGCGATCGAGCATCACGCCTACTGCCCCAGGCAGTGTGCCCTGATCCATTGCGACGGTGTTTGGGCTGACAACGCCCATACCGTGCGAGGAAACCGGGGCCATCGGCGGGTGGACAGCGGCCACCACCGCAAAGAACGGGGACGGCTGGTGTTGCGGTCCATTCCGCTCTGGTCGGAACGGCACGGATTGTCAGGCAGGGCCGATGCCGTCGAGGTGTCGAGGAAGACCGTCGTCCCCGTCGAGTACAAGTCGGGCGTCCGCCACGGGCGAGCCGCGGACCTTCAACTCTGCGCCCAGGCCCTCTGCCTGGAGGAGATGTTGAGCCTGCAAGTGCCGACAGGCTACGTCTGGTACGGCGCCCCGCGGCGCCGGGAACGTGTGGACCTGACACTGGAGTTGCGGGAGGAGGTGCTGGCGATCGTGCAGGAGATTCGGGCGACCTTGAAGACGGGCACACTGCCGGAAGCGCCGAACGACACCCGTTGCTGCGAGTGTCAGCTTCGCCCGCACTGCGTCCCCGAGTTGACGAGCAGCCCGGCGAGGGTGAACCGCTATCTGAACGGCACCGTGTTCAAGTGCGTTACCTGAACACGGTCTACGTCCGCGAGCACCGGGCCCGCATCGCCCATCGTCGCGGCGCCCTGCTGATCTCGTTGCCGAGCGGCAAGAACCGGATACCGCTCGAGGCGGTCGACGCACTCGTCCTTCTTGGCGGAGCGCAGATCACCATCCAGGCTATCGACGCGTGTGTCCGCCGAGGTGTTCGGGTCGCAGCCCTGACGATGGGGGGCACCGTTCGGTTCGCGGTCGGCGGCCCCACCAGCGGGAACGTCCACCTGAGGCTTGCCCACTATCGGGCGGTCGAGAGTGACGACCACTCGCTCAGGATCTCGAAGATCATCGTGGCGGCGAAACTGCAGAACAGCAGCAGGGTTGTCGGGCGGTGGGGGCGTGACGAACGGGATTCGTTTCGTTCCGAGGGACTGGGGAGACGGTCAGAGCAGATTCGCGAACGAGTAGCCCGGCTGGCCGGCGCGTCGAGCCCGGACCATGTGCGGGGCATCGAGGGGGATGCCGCGCGGGTGTACTTCCGAGCACTGGGGATCGCTCTCTCCACGAGCCACCTGGAGTTCAGGGAACGGACCCGCCGCCCGCCTCGCGACCCGGTGAACGCGATGCTGGGCTTCTGCTATGGCCTCCTAGTAACGGAGCTGATCGGCGCAGTGGAAGCTCTCGGGCTGGACTACCAGATGGGGTTCCTACATCGCCCCCGCTCGGGAAGACCTTCCCTCGCACTCGATCTGGCCGAGGAGCTTCGTGCGCTGGCGGACCGGTTCGTCGTTGGCCTGGTTCGCCGCCGCCAGATCGGGCCCGAGAACTTCCACGAAACGCCCGGGGGCGGGGTCTACCTCACGAACGATGGAAGGAAGAGCCTGCTCCAGGCATGGGAGCGGGACAAAGACCGGGAACTCCAGCACCGGATACTCGGTCGCTGGGTCGAACGATGGGCTCTCCCCCTCGTCCAGGCCACGCTGCTTGCCCGGCACCTTCGTGGCGACCTTCCGGCATATCCGGCCTTCGTAATGGCGCCCTGAGCCATGGATGTCCTTGTCACCTATGACATCGCCGACACGGATGGCAAGGGGGCGTCTCGCCTGCGCCGGGTGGCTCGGGTCTGCGAGAAGTACGGCGAGCGGGTTCAACTCTCGGTGTTCGAATGCCGGCTCTCCGCCACCCGGCTTGCCCGGATGATGGGCGAGGTCCAGGACATTCTCGATGCGGACACCGACTCGCTGATCGTCTATCGGTTCCCGGGTTCGATCGCTGACTCGCGCACCCGATTCGGCCGGAGCCAGGCACACGAGATAGGAACGCCCTGGGTGCTCTAGCGGCGCCGCGAACCTCCGGTGATTCAGGTCCTGGCGCCCAAGAAGTCTCTCCCCTCGCCCGAAACACCCGGGTGCAGGTGCAGGTTCGACCCGAAATCGGGCGGTTTCAGGGCTTTGAATGGCCAGCCAGCACTCGATAGAGTCGAATCGCTGTCGCAGAGAGTGGGGCAAGCTGGATTAGCACTGTCGCCGGGGTTCACCCCCCGGCCTTCGTTGAGCGACGATCAATCGCAGGACCTACATTTTGGTGAATGACCTGTCGCCGGGGTTCACCCCCCGGCCTTCGTTGAGCGAACCGCAAGTTGGACAACGCGAACCGCTGCCTGGACCTGTCGCCGGGGTTCACCCCCCGGCCTTCGTTGAGCGCGCTTGGAGGATGACGGCGCCGCCGTCGTCGTCCTGCTGTCGCCGGGGTTCACCCCCCGGCCTTCGTTGAGCGGATGCGCTGGCGGAGGTGGTCTGACCAGGCAACCTCAGCTGTCGCCGGGGTTCACCCCCCGGCCTTCGTTGAGCGCCTTCCTTTCCACCAGCCCAGCGAACACGTAGTCTCCTGTCGCCGGGGTTCACCCCCCGGCCTTCGTTGAGCGGACGCGGTCCGCGACGTGATCGCCCAGGCGGAGCCGCTGTCGCCGGGGTTCACCCCCCGGCCTTCGTTGAGCGACGGAGCCCTGGGATCCGTGGAGCGGCGAGCCCTACCTGTCGCCGGGGTTCACCCCCCGGCCTTCGTTGAGCGATCAAGGTGGCGACGAAGTCAGCGGCGCTCGATTGCTGTCGCCGGGGTTCACCCCCCGGCCTTCGTTGAGCGCGTCTGCCGCCGATGGTCAGCGACCGGCCCTTGGTGGCTGTCGCCGGGGTTCACCCCCCGGCCTTCGTTGAGCGCGGTAGACAGAAGAACACCTCAGACAAACAAGGAGCTGTCGCCGGGGTTCACCCCCCGGCCTTCGTTGAGCGTACGAGGTCGAACCCGACGAACGTCGTCCGCACTTGCTGTCGCCGGGGTTCACCCCCCGGCCTTCGTTGAGCGTCCACGCGCCGTCGAGCAACGCGGCAGATCGTGCTCCGCTGTCGCCGGGGTTCACCCCCCGGCCTTCGTTGAGCGCGGTAGACAGAACACCTTGACAACAACAGGAGAAACTGTCGCCGGGGTTCACCCCCCGGCCTTCGTTGAGCGCTATGTGATCGGAGCGCGAGAAAGTCGGTGTTGAGAAACTGTCGCCGGGGTTCACCCCCCGGCCTTCGTTGAGCGCAGCTCGTCTGTCCGGGCGATCCGCGGGTCGGATTCGGCTGTCGCCGGGGTTCACCCCCCGGCCTTCGTTGAGCGTGCATTGACAACGACTTTTTCACGGTTGCGAGCGACCTGTCGCCGGGGTTCACCCCCCGGCCTTCGTTGAGCGGGCGTTGTCGCGCCAGCCAGCGCATCGCGACGCCGCCACCTGTCGCCGGGGTTCACCCCCCGGCCTTCGTTGAGCGACACTGCCTTGGGATCCGTTCGGCCCGGAGCCCGAGCCTGTCGCCGGGGTTCACCCCCCGGCCTTCGTTGAGCGACAGCGGGACAGTGGGAGTCGCGAGCGACGATGCGCCTGTCGCCGGGGTTCACCCCCCGGCCTTCGTTGAGCGGACCGACCGGGCACCCGAACCTCGGATGGATCATCCTGTCGCCGGGGTTCACCCCCCGGCCTTCGTTGAGCGCCGCAAGCACTACCGCGTTCTCGTCGGTGACGACCTCTGTCGCCGGGGTTCACCCCCCGGCCTTCGTTGAGCGGGGCTAAGGAGGAACGCACCCGATGAAGTTGACCATCTGTCGCCGGGGTTCACCCCCCGGCCTTCGTTGAGCGTGGCAACTGTCAGACAGCCGCGAGTTGTCCGGGTTCTGTCGCCGGGGTTCACCCCCCGGCCTTCGTTGAGCGGGGTCGAAGAAGCGCAGGAGGCAGACTACGCCGCCCTCTGTCGCCGGGGTTCACCCCCCGGCCTTCGTTGAGCGCGACCCACGATCACCGGCGAGCTCCAGCCGGTCCAGCTGTCGCCGGGGTTCACCCCCCGGCCTTCGTTGAGCGCTGCGGACGGCGTGCGTTCGCTTCCCGTCCGTGAACTGTCGCCGGGGTTCACCCCCCGGCCTTCGTTGAGCGGCTCAGAACTTCACGACGAGATGCTTCGGGTCGGCAACCTGTCGCCGGGGTTCACCCCCCGGCCTTCGTTGAGCGCCCAGGCTGTGCACATTTTGCAAACCCGGCTCCCGCCTGTCGCCGGGGTTCACCCCCCGGCCTTCGTTGAGCGGGCTCTGACACTTGGACAGTTGGCGGCCGCTCTCGGGGCTGTCGCCGGGGTTCACCCCCCGGCCTTCGTTGAGCGGGCGCATGGCGTGGACCATTTCAGCTACGACGACCTCTGTCGCCGGGGTTCACCCCCCGGCCTTCGTTGAGCGCTGACCGTCCCTGACCCGCTCACGGCCCCGGCGGTGAAGGCTGTCGCCGGGGTTCACCCCCCGGCCTTCGTTGAGCGGTCGCCGTGCCGCTGGACGACTCGACTCCGCAGCTCCTGTCGCCGGGGTTCACCCCCCGGCCTTCGTTGAGCGACGATCAACGGCACGCGCTACCACCTGGAGGACGACTGTCGCCGGGGTTCACCCCCCGGCCTTCGTTGAGCGAGCGAGCCGTTCGCCGGTTCGCTTGCCGTCCTGCTGCTGTCGCCGGGGTTCACCCCCCGGCCTTCGTTGAGCGACCATCAAGCACCTCCAAATGGGCTGGGGCCACGGCCTCTGTCGCCGGGGTTCACCCCCCGGCCTTCGTTGAGCGGCCCGACTCCGACTTTGGCAGCCGCGGGCCTCGTCTGTCGCCGGGGTTCACCCCCCGGCCTTCGTTGAGCGAGACGCCGTCGCTCCGTGTCGCCGCCCACCGCGTGCTGTCGCCGGGGTTCACCCCCCGGCCTTCGTTGAGCGACCTGCGTTCGCACGCGCTGATATCGACTCTCCTACTGTCGCCGGGGTTCACCCCCCGGCCTTCGTTGAGTGCCCCTAGCCCCGATGTTGCTCGCGCTCGGCTTGTGAATCTGTCACCGGGGTTCACCCCCCCTGTCAATGGCAACCGAAATGTCCCACTTGCGGCAACCCAAACCTGCACACTCCAGGCGCGGCAGCAGAGACCCGGGCCGAGGCTCCGGAGTAGCGCCCAACCTCGCCAAACAACTGTGTTGGCTCAGACAGATGTGAGACGGAAGTGCTTGCAATGAGATAGGGGGATCTCCAAGCTGCGGTTCGTTGCAACCCAGAAAGGAGATCCCCCATGCAGGTACGACACCTGCCTCCCAAGGTTAGCCGCAGCGCGCGCGCCGCGGCTAACCTCGGCCGCCGATCCGAGGCGATCGAGGCGACGATCAACGGGGCGATGGAGCACGGCCAGCTCTCCTACTCCAAGGTCCGGGCGCTCACCCGGGTCGCCACGCCGGACACGGAGAAGTCGCTCCTCGACCTCGGCCGGGCCGGCACGGCCGCGCACGTCGAGCGGGTCGTTCGCGCCTGGCGCCGCATCGACCGGACCTTGGAGGCTCGCGAGGACGAACTGCGAGACGCTACGGCCACGGTCTCGGCCCACATCGACGAGAACGGCATGTTCGTCATCCGCGGCCGACTCGCGCCGGAAGCGGGAGAGGTGCTGATGAAGGCGCTCGCGGCCGGCGGCGAGAGGCTCTTCGACAAGGACAGCGACGATCGCCCTCCCATCGGCAAGCAGCGGGCCGACGCCCTGGCTCTGGTGGCGGAGAGCGCCCTCGCGGGCGGACTGGTCCCCGCCCAAGCCGCCGACCGCTACCAGGTTGTCGTCCACGTCAACGAGGAGGAGCTTCGGCCGCCCGAACCGACCTCCGAAGCAGAACGCCGACCGCGCGTTTCAGCGGAAACGCCGCCGACCAACCAGCGCCCGCACGGCGCCTGACTCGGCGATTCGCACATCCGCGTTTCCGCGGAAACGTCCAGGCGCGTCGCCTGCGACGCCGCAACGGTGCGGATGGGCCACCGGAACGGCGAGATCCTCAGCGTCGGCCGCAAGACCCGCGCCATCCCGCCGCTGATTCGGCGCGCCCTGGAGTTCCGGGACCAGGGATGCCGCTTCCCCGGTTGCACGTCGAAGCACTGCGACCCCCACCACATCGAACACTGGGCGGATGGAGGCGAAACGAAGCTGTCGAACCTCGTGCTCCTGTGTCGGCGCCACCACCGTCTGCTTCACGAAGGCGGCTGCGGCGTGCGCATGGACGCGCTGGGCGCCACGCGGTTCCTCGACCGTCGCGGCCGGCCGCTGGAGCGAAGCCCCGCTCCGCCGCCCATCGGCCTTGAGGCCGCCCGGGACCTCGTCCGGCAACTGGAGGACGCCGGGATTCTCGTCACCGGGAAGGAGTCCATGCCCGCCTGGGACGGCGAGCCGATGGACCTCCGCTACGTCATGGACTGCCTCTGGCGACCGCCTCCTCACCTGGAGGCCCTGGTCGCGAGGGAACGGGCGGCCGATCGGGCGGCGTAGTGCGCGGGCGAGATCACCACGCCCGATCTACGACAAGTGTCGAAGGCCCTATCCAAGACGACGATTCGCAGATCGTGGGCCAACGGCTGGGCGATCAACATTCGATCGAACGGGTCACGGCACGGGCCGTCCCGGAGATATGCGCGCTGTCCGCCACCCACCAGAGCAGCGCGGGGTGTCGATCAGGGCCCGCACTCAGCCGCCTTCCCAGGCGGCGAGCTCATCCTCCGGCAGCGGGTCGAAGAAACCGTCAGGAACCTCGATCTTGCCCTTGAGAACGTCAGGCTGGCGCCGGGCCGCTGGCTTGCAGGGAACGAGCCGCGCCACCGGCTCACCATCGCGGGCGATCACGACGTCTTCACCCGCCTCCATCTCCGCCAGCAGTCGCGAGAGATGGGTCTTGGCTTGATGGACATTGACGATAGACATGGGCGGTTGTCTCGGAGAGTTCGCCTTGGGCTAAGCCTGGACCGTTCCCCGCGAGCCACGTCATCCAGACGATTGATCTCGGGCAAGACGCTTGACTTCCTGGCGGACGTAGGCCCGTTCATCGGGCTGGAGGTAGCGGCCTAACTCGTCGGTCGCACAGCCGAGCGAGACGGGCAGACTGCACCGATCAGACGCCGCAGCGCCGTGACCACGTTCTGGACGTCAAGCTGAACGGAGATGCGCGGAAGCTTGGCTCCGTTCAGAAGCGCTGAGCCGGCCGCGTACAGGTAACCGGCATCAACGAAGGCTGCGACGCGCACCAATAGACAGGTCCAAGTTAGCAAGAGGGCCCCAAGGGCCCTCGTCTAGTCCACGCTCCAACCCTAGGGTGTAATCCGGGAGACGCTGGACGAGGGAAACTCTAGCGAGGCGACGGAACCAAGCTCAAGTGCGGCGATGCACCAGCTCCAGGAGGAGTGGCGGACTCGGTGGACCGAGCCACATGACCTCCCAGCTAGGCCAGCGACGCGGCCACTTCGGCCAATCGAACGCCCAGACGGGCCGTCCGAAGACGAATCTTCGCCAGGGGAACAAGGGCAGAGGGACGCATCAGGGCACCGCGAACGACCGGGCTCAGCGGGAAACCGCCGCCGGGCGCCGGCGCGCGCTCGAGCCACGACGGAAGCCGATCCGCCGCCGTGTCGCTGATCGCCCGCACCGCGGCGAAGGGAACGCCGGCGCGGTCGAGCACCCGGGCCGCCGCCCAGGTCTCCATGTCGACTGCGGTCCGGGGCTGAGAGCCGGTGCCCCGCCAAAGCGCCTCGCGCGACGAGGCGGTGACCACCAGACCCGAGGCGGTGACCAGAACGCCCGGACGGCAGCCTCGCGCCATGGCCGCCTCGACCAGGGTCTCGTCGACGCCTGTGGGCGGCTGCTCCGGAGCCATCACGGTCCGGCCGACGACCAGGTCGCCCACATCGAGGTCCGGCGACAGGGCGCCGGCGATGCCGAGCCAGACCACCCTGCCGCAGGCGCCCCGGGAGGCCAAGCGAAGGCAACGTTCGGCGGCCCGCCGCGCCGCCCGCTCCCCGACGCCGCAGACAGCCACCTGGACGGGCCGGTCTCCGATGCGGCCCCTGACGGCAGCGGGGGCCGCGGCGGCCGCGCCATCCCTGACGCGCGAGGCCCCCTCCACGCGGCGCAGCAGGGCCGAAGCCTCGGACTTCATCGCGGCGAGGTAGACCGTCTCCCCTGCCGGAAGTCGGGCGCCCGCCGTCGTCACCGGCGCGGCCCGTTCACGTAGCCGTTCTCCTCGAACCACCGCACCGCGCGCCCGAGCGCCTCCCGGATGGAACCCTGGACCAGGCCGAGTTCCCTGACCGCCTTGCCGGCATCGAAGAACATCCTGTGGCGCGCCATGCGCGCACTGTCGAGCGGGACGCGGGGTTCGCCGCCGGCCAGCCGCGCCCAACCGGTCGCCAACGCGGCGGCGCCGACCGGCAGCCAGTGCGGCAGCCGCAAACGGGGCGCCTGGAGCCCCGTGATGTCGGCCAGCATCCGCAGCATCTCGACCAGGGTGACGTTGCGGTGCCCGAGGATGTACTTCTCGCCGACGCGGCCATGCTCCGCGGCCAGCAGGTGGCCTTGGGCGACATCGCGCACGTCGACCAGGTTGAGCCCGGTGTCGACGTACGCGGGCATCCTCCGGTTCAGGAAGTCGACGATGATCCGGCCCGTCGGCGTCGGCTTGAGGTCCAGTTCGCCGACCGGTGTCGACGGATTCACGATGACGACCGGAGCGCCGGCCGCGGCCGCCTCGACGGCGGCGCGCTCGGCGAGGTACTTGCTTCGCTTGTAGTGCCCGACCATCGCCGCGATGCTGACGGGAGTCGTCTCGGTTGCGGGGCGACCGCCGGGTTCCAGACCGAACGCGCCCACCGAGCTCGTGTAGACGATACGCTTCGCTCCCGCCTCGGCCGCCGCCGCCAGCAGGTGGCGGGTGCCGTCGACGTTCGAGGCGTAGATGTCACGCCGACGGCGGACGAACAGCCGGTAGTCGGCGGCGCAGTGGTAGACCTCGCCACAACCCGCGCAGGCTGCCCGAAGACTCGCGGGATCCCGCAGGTCGCCCTCGACGATCTCCACGTCGCAACCATCGAGGTTCGAGCGGTCTCCGCCCGGCCGCGCCAGGCAGCGCACAAGGTCGCCGCCGCGAGCGAGTAGCGCCCGAACCACGTGCGCGCCGACGAACCCCGTGCCGCCGGTGACGAGAACCGTCACCCGTCAGGGCCGGCCCGCCCGACCCGGCGGCTGGGCCTGACCCGGGGCTGGGCCGCCGCGGCCGTCATCCCGACAGGTGCCAGGCGGCGAGGCGCAGCGCGTCCTTCGGATTCTTCCGGACCTCGCGCACGACCGACGCTTCGAACCCCGAGTGCATCGCGCAGTTCGTGCACAGCGGATCCTGGCGCGACTCCCAGTAGTCCCAGTCCGTCTGCTCCCAGAACTCCTCGTAGGTCGCGTAGTGGCGCTTGCCGATCAGGTAGCAGGGTCCCTTCCAGCCGAGCGGCGTTCTCGTGACGGTGCTCCACGGGGAGCAGGAGTAATCCCTCAAGCCGGCCGCGAACTCGAGGAACATGGGGGTCGAGGTCAGCTTGTACTCGCCCGCGATCTCGAGAATGCGCCGGAACTTCCGCTCCGTGTCCCGGCGGGTGAGAAAGATGTCGCGGTCCACCGACTCGTACTGGTAGCCGGGTGAGATCAACATGCCGTCGATGTCGAGGTCGCGCAGGAACCGGCACAGCTCCTCGACCTCGTCGATCCTCGTTTCCTTGAACACGGTCGTGTTCGTCGTGACGTGGTAGCCGCGCTCCTTCGCCGCCCGGATCATCTCGATCGCCTTGTCGAACACCCCGTCGCGGGCACACACGAAGTCGTGGGTCTCCCGCATGCCGTCGAGGTGGACGTTCAGCGTCAGCCGCTTGTTCGGGGGAACCCGGTCGAACACCCTGGTGTCCAGGAGCAGCGCGTTGGTACAGAGGTAGATGTGCCGGCGCCGAGCGATGATGCCGGAGATCAGCTCCGGAAGTTCGGGGTAGATCGTCGGCTCGCCGCCGCAGATCGAGACGACCGGAGCATCGCTCACGCGCACCGCGTCGAGACACTCCGAAACCGGCAGCCTGTCCCTGAGCTTGCCCGTGTGCCTCTCCACCGCGCAGCCCAGGCAGGCCAGGTTGCAGGTGTAGAGCGGCTCGAGCATCAGAACGAACGGATAGCGGCGCCTGCCCAGGAGCGCGTTCTTCGCCTGGTGCTTCAGGTTGTCGGTCACCATGTGGAGCGGTGTTCGCATGGTCTCAGCTCAGGTCCTTTCTCAGAAGGGTCCGTTCGCGGGCATCGCGTCGGCCTCCGGAACGGCCAGCCGTCTGTATGCGGCGAGCGCCTCGAGCGGGAAGTACTGGGCGTAGCCGTGGTAGCGGAGGTAGAACACGCGGGGGAAGCCTACGCCGGTCCAGTCGCGGTCGTGCCACGAGCCGTCGTCGCGCTGGCGCTCCTGCAGGAACGCCACGGCCCGGTCCAGCGCTGCCACGGTCGGGGCCACGTCGTCGCTCCAGGGCCGCGATTCGAGCGACGCGATCAGACCCATCATCGCCCAGGCGGTCTGCGAAGCCGTGCTGCGCCCGCGGCCCCTGAAGCCGGGATCATCGTAGGAGCGAAGCGACTCCCCCCAGCCGCCGTCCCCGTTCCGCACCGCGAGCAGCCAGCGCCGGCCGAGCCGGCATGCCCGGCTCAGCCGTTCCGCCGCGCGGACGCCCGGCCGCGTCGCCAGGGGCCCCAGGGCGGAGAGCGCGAGCCACGTGCCGTAGATGCCGTTGGCGCCCCAGCGCCCCGGCCAGCTCCCGTCCTTCTCCTGCTCGCGAAGCAGATAGTCCGTGGCGCGCCGCACCGGTCCATCGTTCGGATCGTGGCCATGCGCAAGGAGGGCGTTGATCACCCGGGCGGTGATGTCGGGGGTGCTCGGATCGATCATCGCGTTGTGGTCGGCGAAGGGAATGAGGGTCAGGACCTCCTTGTCGCAGCAACGGTCGAACGAGGCCCAGCCTCCGTCCGGGTTCTGCAGACCGAGGAGCCAGCGCTGCCCGCGCTCCGCCGCGGCCTGCCGCCGCGATTCGAGCTCGCCGGTCCGTCCCCGGACCGCGGCCAGCACCAGCAGGACTTCGGCCGTGTCGTCGCAGTCGGGGTAGAGGTCGTTCCGGTACTCGAAACACCAGCCTCCCGGAGCGTCCTGGAGACTCTTCTCCCGCCAGTCGCCGGCAACCGTGACCTCGCGGTCGAGCAGCCACGCCAGCGCTTCCTGGACGGGCGCCTCGTTCCCGTCCAGGTCCGCCGTCAACAGGGCGCCCACCGAGAGCGCCGTGTCCCACACCGGCGAGAAGCAGGGCTGGAGCCGCATCTCTCCGGCCTCTTCGATCTCGAACCGTTCCAGTTCCCGGAGTTGGCCCTGGACCAGTGGATGATCTTCCTCGTAGCCGAGGCAGCGGAGCGCGATGACCGCGTTGACCATCGCCGGGAAGATCGCACCCAGACCATCGGAGCCTTCGACGTGGGCAACCAGCCACTCCTCCGCCTTCTTCAGGGCGGGGCGCCGCCACCCGGGCACGGGGCCCATGACCTCCACCAGCTTGATCAGGCCGTTGACGCCCGCGAACACGAAGGACCAGAGCGACTCGTAGAGCGTCGGCCGCCTGCGGCCGCGCGGGGAATCTCCCTGAAGTTCGTCGAGCGCCACATCGAGCGGCACGCTCGGCTTGAGGGCCCAGATCACCGACAGCGGCACCACGATCGTCCGGGTCCAGGAGGACATCTCGTGAAGGTTGAAGTAGAACCAGCGCGGCAGCAGGATGAGCTCCGGAGGCACCGCGGGCGACCGCTGCCATGTCCACAGCCCGAAGATCGACAGGTAGAGCTTCGTGTACGAGTTGCACGCGCCCAGTCCGCCCGCCCGCAGGATCGCCCGGCGCGCATCGGCCATGCGCGGCGAGCGCGGATCGTCGCCGGCGAGTTTCAAACACAGGTACGCCTTGACCGAGACGCTCGGGTCCGTCGGGCCGTCCGGGTAGATCGCCCAGCCACCGTCCTGCTGCTGCTGACCGCGCAATCGCTCGCAGCACGCCGCGACGCGCGGGTCGTCGCCGCGGCCCAGGAAGTGAAGCAGCAGCACGTACTCCGACTCCAGAATCGTGTCGCCCTCGAGCTCCGCGCACCAGTGACCGTCATCCCGGCGCTGGCCCAGCAGATTGCGGACGGCCGCGTCGATCATCACGTCGATGACCTTCGGCGGCGGAGTTGGAGACGACTCCGGGCGCTCGTGGAGTCCTCTGGTCAGGCTGGACAAGCTGCGTACGCTAGTCCGACGCCTCCGCTCCGGTCAACGTCCCGGTTCCGTTCTCCCTAGTCGACGCCGAAGGCGAAGACCTTTCCCGAACCCGTACTGAACGACGCTCCGAAGAAGCCGACGAGGGTGGCTTGGCCGCCGCCGTAGTAGAACGCGTACTCGCCGGGGTCGAGACTCTCCGAGGTCACCTCGTAGACGCCCGGAGCGACTTCCCTGTGCTCCACCTCACGCAACTGCTTCGGCGGCGAGCCTCCCTGCGCACCGGTCCAGGCGTTGAGCTTGCCGGTGACGAAAGAGCGCTGGTTCTTCTTCCGCAACACGTCGAAGGCGATCAGCAGAAACTCGGAGGGGTTGACAGCACCGGTCGTCTGGTACGACAGGCCGGCCTGAGACTCCTCGAAGCAGAAGTAGAAGGTCGGTCGCCGCTGGTTCGTCCGAACCTGTGAAGAGGCGCCGCGAATCATCGCCTTCGACTTGGTGGACTTGATGCCGTAGGTAAGGCCCGACAGGACGCCGCTGCCCGTCTTCGTCGAAGTTGGCTGCGTCACCTCCAGATCGACCATCGACCCCTCCTCCGAAAGGAAGATGCCGGGGCGCTCGCACGGCGTTCCCTCGAAGCTCGAGGCGACGTTCGCGACCGGCGACGCGCGTGTGCCGCTCACCACCTCGAGCGTGCCCGTCGCGGGAACGTCAGCGGCCGGAGCGGACGGGGCGCCGGCGTTCGTCATCGCTTCCAGCACTCCCGGATCCACGCCTGCTTCGCTGAGCGCCACCAAGGCATCGACCGACGTGTCGAAATCCGTGCTGGACGTCGTGATCTTGGCGATGATCACCGATCCCGGAAGTCCGCTTTGGGTGAGCCGAACGACGTCCTCGTTGGTCAGCACCTCAGCCGTGTCCTGGCCGAACGTCGTCGTAGCGATGAGACACAGGCCTGCGAGGAGGCAAAGCGACGCGCGTTTCATGACTGTCTCCCTGGGGTCACACCAGCCCGCCGTTTCCAGGCAGGCTAGGGCCTGTTCACACTATCGCAGTGCATCGACGATGAGCACGAAGACGACGAA
>JAPOXA010000115.1 GCA_026707325.1 Acidobacteriota bacterium
CACAGCGACGACCGCCGGCGATTACGCCACTTGCAGAATGGTGGGGAGTCCCAGTCCGCGGCCATCGAGACGACGACCGGCCGCTCCGCTACTGGAACCGGAGACGCTAAGGTGTTTACATGACCACCTTCAGGCTGATCCAGTTCGTTGTCGCCCCCGGCGTTCTGCTGGCCGTTGCCTGCACGCCGACCGAAACCACTCCCACAGCCCGTCTCCCCGCGCCCGACGGCTACATCGGCGGTGTCGTCGAGGGCGCCCAGGGCCCCGAGGCCGGCGTCTGGGTAATCGCCGAGACGGAGGACCTGCCGACGAAGTTCGTGAAGATCGTCGTCACCGACGACGACGGCCGTTTCATGCTCCCGGAACTGCCCGACGCGAGCTATGCGGTGTGGGTGCGAGGCTACGGTCTGGTCGACTCGGAGCCGGTCGAGATGAGGCCCACCGTTGACCCGGTCACGCTCCAGGCAACCACCGCAGCGACTCCAGAAGAAGCCGCGAGGGTCTATCCCGGCGACTACTGGCTGTCCCTGATGGCGCCCCCGGACGAGAGCCTCTTCCCCGGCACCGGCGACGACGGCAACGGCATGGGAACCCGCATGCTGTCCCAGGCCCACTGGCTCGACTCACTGAAGTCGGACTGCAACTTCTGCCACCAGCTCGGAAGCCGCCAGACCCGCACCGTCGATCATGTGTTCGAAGCGAAACCGGAACTCACCACCCACAAGGAAGCCTGGGAGTGGCGGCTGGGCACCGGAGTGCGCGGTAACCAGATGTACAACGTGCTCCGGATTCAGGGCATGGACGCGTCCCTCGACGTCTACGCCGACTGGACGGAGCGCATCGCCGCGGGAGAGCTGCCGCCGGCGCCGCCGCGGCCGCAAGGGATCGAGCGCAACCTCGTCCTCACCCTCTGGGACGTGGGCAGCGACAAGACGTTCATGCACGATCTCGTGTCGACCGACAAGAACAACCCCGGCATCAACCCCGGCGGCCCCATCTACGCCGCGAGTTCGGGGCACGGCCAGCTCGTGGTCCTGGACCCCGTCCAGAACGTGAGCTACGCCCGGAACATCCCCACCCGGGAACCGCGAAGCGAGGTTCCGTCACGCTTTCCGCCGCCGATGCGGCCGTCCTTTTTCTGGGGCGACGAGCACATCTGGGGCAATCCCCCCTACAACCCGTCCGATCCGCACAACCCGATGATCGACAGCAAGGGCCGCGTCTGGCTGACCTCGAAGATCCGCGGCGCGCGACGCCCGCCGGCATGGTGCAGCGACCCGGAGAACAGGTACGCCGCCTGGTGGACGCCGCGGTCCGGCGGCCGTCACGCCTCCTTCTTCGACCCGGTTACCCAGAAGTTCACGCTGATCGAGACCTGCTTCTCGACCCACCACCTGCAGTTCGACAACGACGCCAACGAGACCGTGTACTTCAACGGCGGCGGCGCCGGCTTCTCCTGGGTCGACACGAAGGTCTTCGACGAGACCGGCGACGAGCAGCAGGCCGTCGGCTGGTGCCCCCTGGTCGTCGACACGAACGGCGACGGCGCGATCACCAAGCCCTGGAACGTCGCGGTCGCCTCGGCGGGCGGCTACACCTACCGCGTCGATGCCGTCAGGGCCCAGGAGGAACGGGCGGCGGCGGGCGAGGCCGAAACCACGCCGGAGCCCGACCCCCGCTACGACACCCAACTCTCCTACGGCCTCTACTCGGTGATTCCGAGCCCGGTCGACGACTCGTTGTGGGGCGCCTCCCAGACCTATCCCGGCTACATCATCCGCCTGATGCGCGGCGAGGACGCGCCGACGAGTTGCCGGTCGCAGATCTTCCGCGTCCCGGAACCGGGCTTCGACCCGCGCGGCATCGACATCACGAGCGACGGGGTGGTGTGGACGGCGCTGGCGGGCAGCAGCCACCTGGCGAGCCTGGATGTCCGCAAGTGCGAGCCGCGGGACGAGCCGGACAGCCCGGACGGCAGCCAGTGCCCCGAGGGCTGGACTCTGCACCGGACCGAGGGCCCCAGGATGAAGGGGAGCGACGTACCCGCGGACTTCCACTACTACAATTGGGTCGACCAGCACGATGTCGGCGGTTTCGGCGAGAACACCCCGATCGCCACCGGATCGAACTCGGACAGCCTGCTGGTCCTCGACCCCGAGACCGGCGAATGGACGACCCTACGCGTCCCCTACCCTCTCGGCTTCTTCTCCCGCGGCCTCGACGGCCGCGTTGACGATCCCGACGCCGGCTGGAAGGGCCGCGCCCTCTGGGCCAACTACGGCACGAACTACATCTGGCACACCGAAGGCGGCAAGGGCACCCGCGGCAAGTTCGTCAAGTTCCAGATCCGGCCGGATCCGCTGGCGCGCTAGCGCGGCTGGCGGCAGCGTCGGTGGCGTCGATGTCACCCGCCCGCGTTGGGTCCGAGGGGGGAGGGTCCCAGCGGCCGTTCGCGCTTTCTTGGATGAGGGGAAGCTGGCGCTCACTTCACTCCGCTCGCTTCGGTTCGGTCTGGGTTTCCGAAGCGATCTCGGGAGTCGCTCGCTCCGAGCCCGCTGGGACCCTCCCCCCTCGGACCCTGTGCGGGCTGGACGGCGTCGAGCTGCCTCCAGACTCGGCCTGTCCTGGTCTGGTTTTCCCAGAGACGATGGGCCAGTGCGATACTGCGGCCGATGCGATTCGGCCAGAGTCAAAGGGAGGCGATGTCTCGGACCCCGCATCGCTTCAGCAGGCGCGGGTTACTCGGACTTCTGGCAGCGGTGTTGTCCCTTCCCAGAAGGATCGGACGTGCCTCCGCGGCTCAGCAAGGGGAGGACGGGAGCAGCGGAGTCACCAGGGTTGACCGGTGGCACCAGACCAACGACCGGGTCTGGCTCGGTGAGCGGTTCTGGGCGAATCCGATGGAGGACTGGCGGGTGGTGGATGGGGCGGCCGAGGTGCAGACCTCCGGCGGTGACCGGAACGTCCACCTGATCACACATCGGTTGACTGGCGAAGGGCGGTTTCGGATGTCGGTCCGTTGCCGGCGGGTGGAAGCTGGGGAGAGGGACGGTGGCGTGGGGTTCCGGATCGGCATCCGCAACCGGATCGATGACCATCGCAGCAACTGCTTTGCGCGTGGCGTTGGCGTCGATGCCGGGCTGGTCGATGGACGGCTCGTGCTTGGAAGAGCGAGCGCGGCGGCTGCCGACGGCGACGCCGTGGCGGCCGCAGGGATCGTCCTGGTTCTTGAAGGCAGAACCGAGGGTCGGGACGGTGAGCTCAGCCTGACGGCCCGGACCGTCTCCGGAACGGAGCTGGGCAACCTCACTCACAACATCTCCGCCGCCGAGATCAAGGGCAACGTCGCGATCGTCAGCAACTTCGACCGGGAGATCGCGAAGGGCGAGGGCGCCCGCTATCGGTTCAGCGAGTGGACGGTGGACGGGGATGCCTTCGAGGTCAACGAGGACCGCCGTTTCGGACCGACCCTGTGGTCGATGTACTCGCTCAGCGACTCTCGCGGCGACGAGGGGTTCGTCGTCAAGCTGACGGCGTTGCTGCCTCCGCTGGGCGCCGACGACGACCGGCGAGTCGAGCTGCTGACGGAGCAGGACGGGGAATGGCGGTCCCACGGCTTTGCCGAGCTCGACCCGGACGCCTGGACGGCGACGTTCCGCCTATCCAACTGGAACGAGGGTGTGTCGGCCCCGTTCCGGCTCGTCTACCGCGAGCAGCACACGGACGGCGGCGAGACGGAGCACGAGTGGCGGGGCACGATCCGGGCAGATCCCACCGGCCGGCCGCTGCGGCTGGCGGGACTCACCTGCCAGAACGACTACTCCTTCCCTTACGCGCCGGTCGCCGACCATGTGCTGGCCCGCGATCCCGACCTCCTCTTCTTCTCCGGGGACCAGCTCTACGAGAACCACGGCGGCTACGGCCTGATCCGCGAGCCGGCCGAGCCGGCGATCCTGAACTACCTGCGCAAGTACTACATGTTCGGCTGGGCGTTTCGCGAGGCGATGCGGGACCGGCCGACGCTCTGCATCCCGGACGACCACGACGTGTTCCAGGGCAACATCTGGGGCGAGAGTGGCAAGCCGATGGACACCGGACGGGGCACTTCCTCGCTCGGCGGCTACCGGGAGCCGGCGCGCATGGTCAACGTGGTCCACCGGACGAACGCCTCTCACCATCCGGACCCGTTCGACCCGGCGCCGGTCGAGCAGGACATCAGCGTCTACTACGGCGACATGGTCTACGGCGGTGTGGGCTTCGCGATCCTCGCCGACCGGCAGTTCAAGAGCGGCCCCGAACATGTGGACACTGGTTCCGGCCGTGCCGACCACGTGCTCGACCCGGAACTGGATACAGCAGCGCTCGACGCGCCCGGTCTCGCGCTGCTCGGTGAACGGCAGGAGAAGTTCCTGGAGCAATGGGCCGACGACTGGCGCGGCCACACGATGAAGGTGCTGCTAAGCCAGACCGTGTTCGCGGGCGTCGCGACGCATCACGGCGGCCACGACGACTACCTGATCGCCGATCTCGACTGCGGCGGCTGGCCGCAGACGCCGCGCAACCGCCTGATTCGCATTCTTCGCAAGGCGAAGTGCGTGCACGTCTGCGGCGACCAGCACCTGCCTTCCCTCGTCCAGTACGGCGCCGATGCGCAGCGCGACGGTTGCTGGGCCTTCTGCACGCCGGCGATCAGCGCCGGCTACCCGCGCTGGTGGCGGCCGGACGAAATCGGGACGCCTCACCGGAACCGGCCCCGCCACGGCCTGCCGCACACCGGCGAGTTCCGCGATCCGCTGGGCAACCGGGCCTACGTCTACGCCATCGGCAACCCGGAGATCGGCACGGCGCGCGACCCCTACGAGCGGGCGCACCAGAAGAGCAGCGGCTTCGGCCTGGTCACGGTCGACACGGAGGCGAAGACCTACCGGGTCGAGGCGTTCCGTTTCCAGAGCACGGCCGACAGCGACGACGGCCAGTTCCCCGGCTGGCCGGTCACCCTGCACCAGGACGAGAACGCGGGCGACAACCGCGTCGGCTAGAGCCGCGAACCGGCGACCCATGAAACATCGCCACGTGGTCAACGTCCTACGTGCAGGGCCGCAACGCGGCATTGCCCCACGGCTCACGTGAAGCAAGAGAACCCCGCCATGGAGAACCGTCACCGCCGGTCGTTCACCCTGGCGGCCGCAATGCTGATCGCCATCGCCGCCAGCGCCGTCCTCGCCGAGGAAACCGGCTCGCCGCCCGGTTCGCCGGCGCTGGTGACGGAACCGCAGGATCTCCCCTTCACCTTCGACGGGCCGCCGCCGCCCGTGCCGCCGGCCGTCGTGAGCCGGGACGACTCCGGGCGGGCCACGGTCCGCGCGGTCCGCCTCTCCGCGCCCCTTCGGCTCGACGGCCGGCTAGACGAACCTCTTTACGACACGGTGTCCCCGATCTCCGACTTCATTCAGGTCGAACCCCAGCCGGGAGAGCCGGCCACCGACAGGTCGGAGGTCTGGATCACCTTCGACGAAACCACGGTCTTCATCTCGATCCGTTGCTGGCAAGACCCGAACCGGATCGCCGCCAACGACATGCGACGCGACGGCTTCAGCTCGGACGACTACTTCGACATCGCTCTCGACACGTTCTACGACCGGCGAAACGCCGTCATCTTCACGATCTACGCCTCGGGCGGCCGCTTCGACGCGCAGATCACCGACGAACGCCAGATGAACGTCGACTGGAATCCGGTCTGGGATCTCAGGGCGGGCAGGTTCGAGGGCGGCTGGACGGCGGAAGCCGCGATCCCGTTCCGATCGCTCAGGTATCGCCCGGGTAGCTCGCAGATCTGGGGCATCAATCTGCAGCGCTACACGCAGTGGAAGAACGAGAACTCCACCCTCGTCCGCATCCCGGAGGCCTTCAGCGAAATGGGCATCATGCAGATGTCGCTGGCGGCGACTCTGGTCGGTCTCGAAGCCCCTCCGGCCTCGAGGAACCTCGAGTTCAAGCCCTACCTGGTCGCCGACATGGTCAGCGACCGGCTGGCGACCCCGGAGATTTCGGACGAGGTGGACGCAGATGTCGGCATCGACATCAAGTACGGAGTCAGCCAGAACCTCACGGCCGACTTCACCTTCAACACCGACTTCGCCCAGGTCGAGAACGACCAGCAGCAGGTCGACCTGACCCGCTTCAGCCTCTTCTTCCCCGAGAAGCGCGACTTCTTCCTCGAAAACCAGGGCACCTTCGGCTTCGGCGGCGCCCGGGCCGGCGGATTCGGGGGGTTCGGCGACACGCCGGCCCTGTTCTACAGCCGGCGCATCGGCCTGCACCGGGGACGCGCGGTGCCGATCGAGGCCGGCGCCCGCCTGACCGGACGGACCGGCCGCTACACGCTCGGTCTGCTGAACATCCAGTCGGACGACGAGCCGCTGTCCGGCGCGATCGCGACGAACTTCGGCGTGATGCGAGTCAAGCGAGACGTCCTGCGCCGGAGCAGCGTCGGCGTCATCTACACGCGCCGCTCGCTTGATCAGACCGGCGCCGGGCGCAACGAGGCCTACGGCGTCGACGGGACGTTCGCCTTCTTCGACCACCTGACCTTCAACACCTACTGGGCCGAAACGAGCACACCCGGACTCGAGGGAGACGACGCCAGCTATCGCCTGCAGATGGACTACAACGGCGACCGCTACGGAGTTCGGCTGGAGCGCCTGCGGGTCGGCGGCCACTTCAACCCCGGCATCGGATTCGTCCGCCGCCCGGACATGCGCAGTTCCTACGGCGAGTTCCGGTTCAGCCCGCGGCCGGCCGACAGCAGGCTGGTGCGCAAGTACTCGTGGACCGGGTCGATGTCCTACATCGAGAACGGCACCGGCCTGGTCGAAACGCGGGAGGCCGAGGCCGAGTTCGGCATCGAGTTCCACAGCGGGGACGAGATCGAACTGACGTTTGTGCGGAGCTACGAGTTCCTCCCGCATCCGTTCCCCATCGCCTCGGACATCACGCTCGGCGTCGGCGGTTACGACTTCGACTACGTGCAAGCCCAGTTGCAACTGGGCCAGCAGCGGCGGATCTCGGGCGGGTTCTTCTTCGAGTACGGCGACTTCTACAGCGGTCGCAAGACGTCCCTCGGCTGGGGCTGGGGGCGCGTGAGTCTGAGCTCGCGGTTCCTGCTCGAACCCAGCATCTCGTTCAACCGCGTGGAGCTGCCGGCGGGCGAGTTCGACGTGGAACTCCTCGACCTCCGGACCATCTTCACGGTGAATCCGCGCATGTTCGTGAGCGCGCTGTTCCAATACGACTCCGAAAGCCGGGGACTCGCCGCGAACGTGCGGCTGCGCTGGGAGTACCGACCCGGCAGCGAGCTGTTCGTCGTCTACAACGAACAGCGCGACACGCTGACGAAGGGCTTCCCGGGGCTCAACAACCGGGCCCTTATCGTCAAGGTCACGCGGCTGTTCCAACTGTAGGCGCAGGCCCTCTAACGCGACATCAGCACCGTGAGGCGATGAGGCGCCGTCGTCGATGTGTGGTGCATCAGAACGTCCTGCCTGCCATCCCGGTTTAGGTCGGTCAGCCAGGTGTACTCCTCGTCTTCGGGCACCGGGATCGCGAACCGCTGAGGCTTCTTGGCGAGCAACCCCGGCCCCGGCACGCCGAGATGGACGTGCAGCATCTTCCGGTTCCTCGCAATCAGGACGTCGGAGCGCCCGTCGCCGTTCACGTCTCCCATCCGGACCGCCGGCCAGAACGCCTTCTCGCCGCTCTTCCTGGGGGTTCTGGGCCTGATCTGGCGTACCGCGTTCGGACGTTCGCTGTAGCGGCCGTCCTCCATGCGGAACATCTCGAGATCGAACGATCCGGCACCGGTCAGAATCGACATGACGAGCACCCTGATCGCCGAGAAGACCGTCGGCTCGAAGGCCGTCACGACCACATCGACCTGGCCGTCCCGATCGAAATCGTGCCGGTCGATTCCGGAGATGATGCCCTCGGACTCGACCACCGCGCCCGGTTCCGGTGAGAACTCCACGCTTCCACTCGGGCCGGGAGCGCCGAAGTACGCCTCGTAGGAGGAGTGCATCTTCCACAAACTCGCGCCCTTCAGTTCGAACACCACCAGGTCGGTGACACCGTCTCCGTCCATGTCGGTCAGCGAGTGCAGCACTCTGCCCCTGCTCTCGCCCTCGGGCATGTGATCGCGACGCCGGCTGCGTATCCCCGCCGGTGCGGCGAGCGAAGCGATCTGGTCGGAGTCGAACGCGATCCCGGTCGTGAACGTGCGGGCCTCGGGGGAGAAGAGTCCGTCTTCGGTCTGGAGATGCACCTCGAAGTGGCCGTCGTTCCAGAACACGAGGTCGCTTCGGCCATCCAGCTCGTAGTCCATCTCGTGGATGCGACCGCCCTCGTCCCAGGGCGTGTAGCGGTATCCGTCGGCCCCGTAGACGCGGTTCAGCCCGGCAGCGGGGCCAATCGTCAGCGGCTCCGAGAATTCACCGCCGCTGGTCTGAACGAAGACGTGAAAGCCCTGACCGTGGGGCACCACGAGATCGTCGCGGCCGTCCGCGTTCAGGTCGCGCGTGATGTCCACATGGAGCACTTCCGGACGTGGCGACGTCCTGAAGTCCGAGGTCACAGCGGCGAGTTCGTGTTCCGTCCCGGACGCCGGGTCGAACCAGGTCAGCCGTCCGCCGCCGTAGGCAATCAGGCGGTCTCGACCGTCGATGTTCGCGACGTCCACGAACGACACGTCGCGGCGCAGGGTGGCCTCGACCGCCGGCGACCAGTCGCCGTCCAGGAAGCTGAAGATGCGCAGCCGGCGGTCGCCGTCGCCGTCGATGTGCAGAGCGGCCAGGTTTGCAACCGGGCCCCCCAGGAGGAACCCGGTCAACACGGTCAGGCGTTCGGCGGCGCCGACGACGACCTCGTGACGCTCCGGGACGAACGCCGGCACCGGCTCCGAAGCCGCGTGCCCAAGGGCAGGCATCACGCATCCAGAAAGGCAGATCCTCAAAGCCAGCCACGAGATCCGGCTCGATCGATAGTGCTTGCCGCCTCCGCTATTCGGTCTCTTCTTCACGATGCTCTCCTTCCCTGGAGAATGTTGACTGGGTCAACATACACCGCCCTGTTGACAATGTCAACATCCGTCTTGGCCATAATCGGCCATGGCCGAGCGAGTACACGCCTACCATCACGGAGATCTCCGAACCGCCCTCGTCGAAGAAGCCGCCGCCATGATCTCGGAGGGTGGCGCCGCCAGCGTAACGATGAGGGCGATAGGCAGCCGCCTCGGTGTATCGCGGGGAGCGCCCTACCGCCACTTCCCCGACAAGACGGCCCTCCTGGTCGCGGTCGCGGTCGCGGGGTTCAAGCGTCTCAACCGGTGCCTGGGGTCGGGCGACGCAGAAGCCTCTTCATCCAGCGTCGAGCGACTCCGGCGCATGGGCGAGCAGTACGTGCGCTTCGCCCTGGAGCATCCGGCGCACTATCGCCTGATGTACGGCAAGGAGGCCCTTGAGCGCCAGGATCAACCGGAACTGCGAAAGGCGGCCGGAGCTCTGCTCGAGAACCTGGTCGATGTGATCCGGGTCCACCAGCAGAGCAGCGAGATCGAGACAGCGGATCCGCGAGCACAAGCCTACGTCGCATGGAGCGCGGTCCACGGTCTGGCGTCGCTCTTGATCGAAAGGCAGATCGACCCCAACGTCGACGTGGACGACCTGATCCGGCAAACCACCCAGACGATCCTGGACGGGATGCGAGGTCGCAGCCCGGACTAGCTATGGCCAGAGTCCGCCGGCGGGCTCAACGGGCGATCAGCATCGTCACCCGATGGGGCTCCGTCGTCGACGCGTGATGCATGAGCAGATCCTGCTTGCCGTCCCTGTTGAGGTCCACGAGCCAGGTGTACTCCTCGTCGTTGGGAATGGCGACCGCAACCCTCTGAGGCTGCCGGGCGAACAGTTCAGGTCCCGGCACACCGGCGAAGACGAGCAGTTTCCGATGGGTTTCCTCTATCAGCAGGTCCGAGCGGCCGTCGCCGGTCACATCCCCGATCAGCAGGGTGGTGTTGAACGCGCGCAGGTGACGCTTCTGCGTCTTCCGTTCCTCGTGCATGGCCCCTCGAAGCACGATATCCAGCGGCACCCACCCGAACTCCCTGACACTGGGGTGGCCATTCAGTTGCATTCTGCGGATGGCGTTGGGTTCGTCGGAATAGAGGCCCTCCTTCATGGGATAGAACTCGAGATCCAGCCAGATGTCATCGCCCATGAACCCCTTGAGCCTCTTCCAGAGACTGCTCTCGAGGTACTTGACCTCGATCGTCGTGAACCTCAGATCGAGGTCGCCGTCGCCATCGAAGTCGCGCCGGTTCATCCCGAGCTGAATCCTGCCGTCCGAGTGGAAGGAGAAGTCGACGTCCTGAGCGAATCGGGTGCCGCGGTCGGGTGCCGGCGCGCCGAGATGCACTTCGTAGGTTGAGTGCTTGCGGGAGATGCTCGCCCCTTCCAGCGAGAAAACCACGAGGTCCCCGACGCCGTCGCCGTTCAGGTCCGCTATCGAGTGAAGCACTCTCCCCGTCATGTCTCCGGTGGCGAGCGAGGAGAGTTCGTCAGAGGCGAATGTGACATCGGTCGTGAAGGTCTCGGCCTGGGAGAACAACCCGTCTTCATCCTGGAGATGAACCTCGAAGTGGTCCTCGTTCCAGAACACCAGATCGCGGCGTCCGTCCAGGTCGTAGTCCATCTCGTGGACACCGCTTTCATCCCAGGGGTTGTACCGGTAGCCATCGGCCCCGTAGATCCTGCTCAAGTCAGCGGACCGGCCGATTCCCACCGGATCCGCGAACTCGCCGGCGCTCGTCTGGATGAACACGCTGAAGCCATCGACGCCCGGCACGACCAGGTCGTCTCGGCCGTCGCCATTCACGTCCCGACTGACGTCGACATGGGGGATCTCGCCGCTGCGAGGCGGGTTGAAGTTTGCAGTGACCGCGACCAGCGGTCGTTCCGTCGCCGATTCGGGATCGAACCAGTTCAGGCGACCGGGATCGTAGGTGAGCAGCAGGTCACGTCCGCCGATGCTGGCCACGTCAACGAATCGCACGTCGCGACCGAGTGTCGCCTCGGTATGCGGCGCCCAGGCGCTGTCTCCGAACTCGTAGATACGCAGGCGGCGTTCGTCACCGTCGTCGATGTCCACGACCGCAAGCTCCGCGCTTGCGCCCCCGAGAAGGAACCCCGTCAAGACGGTCTGACGTTTCGCGGAGCCGGTGAAGACCTCGTACCGCATGAAAGCGAACTCCGCGGCCTCGGAAGTGGATTGCGCGGCGGCAGGCCCCATGCCACCCGACAGGAGTACTCCAGGAAACAGGAGGGCAGACAGGCCTCGTCGAAGCTGCATCGCGCGGGCGCTAGCCAAAGTGCCGACTTCCTTCACTTCGCCACCAGCATCGTCACCCGATGCGGCTTGGCAGTGGACGTGTGATGCATGAGGACGTCCTGCTTGCCGTCCCTGTTGAGGTCCACCAACCAGGTGTACTCCTCGTTCGGCATGGCGATCGCGACTTCCTCAGGCTTTCCGGCGAACAGCTCGGGCCCCGGCACGCCAAGGAAAACGTGCAGTCCCTTCCGGCCCTTCTGCACGAGGAGATCCAGGCGGCTGTCGCCGTTAACGTCCCCTAGCAGAACCGAGGGATGGAAGATGCCCTTCTCTCCAGAAACGCCGGGGGCGCGGCCTCTGATCTTGCGGACGGCGTTCGGTCTGTCCGAGTAGACGCCACCTTCCATGCGGTAGAAGTCGAGACGCATCGGCACGGAACGGGTCAGCATCCCTGCGCCGATCATGCGGACCGTCTTGAAGACGCCGAACTTCATCGTTCTGTACATCAAGTCGACCTGACCGTCGTTGTCGAAGTCGTACAGGCCGATCTCGTATGGGAGGCCGTCCGAGAGAATCGCGGCGCCGGCACCGGGCGCGAACACCGTGCCGCCCTCGGGTGTCGGCGCGCCCCGGTGGACCTCGTACGTGAAGCGCACGTTCCACATGCTCCTGATGTCCAGCGAGAAGACCACGAGGTCGGCGACGCCGTCGCCGTTCAGGTCGGTCAACGAACGCAGCACTCTCCCCGTCGGGGCTCCAGTCAACCTGTCGTCGATACGCCGGTGGCGAACCTCCCGCGGAGCGGCGAGCGAGGCGTGGTCGTCCGAGTCGAACGCGACCTCGGTCGTGAACGTCGTGCTGGCCTCGGCGCCGAACAGACCCCGCTGGTCCTGGAGATGCACCGCGAAGTGGTCCTGGTTCCAGAACACCAGGTCGCGTCGTCCGTCCAGGTCGTAGTCCATCTCGTGGACGCGGCCGCCGTCGTCCCAGGGCCGGAACCTGTATCCGTCCCCGCGGTAGACCCGGTCGGGCCCGGTCGAGGTGCCGATGGTCACCGGATCGGCGAATGTCCCGCCGCTCCTCTGGACGAGTACATGGAAGGCGTGGTTCTGCGGAAGGACCAGTTCGTCGCGGCCGTCGCCGTTCAGGTCACGCGTGATGTCTACATGGACAACCTCACCCCTCCGCGGCGATTTGAAGTCGGACTCCACCGCAGCGAGTTCCCGCTCCGTCTCTGACTCGGGATCAAACCACGTCAGCCGGCCGGCGCCGTAGATCACCAGCCGGTCCCGGCCGTCGATGGCGGCCACGTCAACGAAGGAAGTTCCGGGCCGCAGCGTGGTTTCGACTTCCGGCACCCATTCACCGGCCCTGAACGTCAGGATCCGCAGGCGCCGGTCATCGTTCCTGTCGCTGTCCACGACCGCGAGGTCCGCCATCGAGCTTCCCAGAAGGAAGCCCGTCAAGACGGTCTGGGGGTCGCGGGCACCGGTGACCACGTCGTACCGCTCGAAGGCAAACCGCTCCGCCGGCTGGGCGCCGGGAAGCGTGGCGGCAGGTCCGACGCATCCGTACAGGCACACCCTGAGCGTGAGTATGGCGAATCGACCTCGCCGATGGTGCCTAACTCCGCCCCGCGTCGATCGCTCTCTCATGGCTCTTCGTCCCTCCAGCCAGAAGTTGACTGCGTCAACATATACAGCCTTGTTGACATTGTCAACAAGCTCTCGGAGAGGGCGGCACCCTCCACTGCGGCGACTCGGTTTCCCCGCTGTCTCCTGGACAAGACGGGGACTCCCACGACGAGGACCGGCTAGGGGATCAGCCCCACTCCGCCCTCCACACCTCCTGGTTGTCCGTCGTGAGCCGCCTCGCCCGGCGGGCATTGGGAGTCCGGAGTTCGACCTTCACCCGACGCGCGATCGCCCGGGCGACATCCTCCTGAATCTGAATCTCGGAGATCGTGCCGAGGACCCGGTCGTAATGGCGGGACCAGAGATGGATGCCGTCGGCGACCCGGATGAGCTGAACCGAGATCCGCACCCGGTCGCCGGACCTTCGCGCGCTGCCTTCGAGGATCGCCGCCACGCCCAGCTTCCGGCCGAACCGCGGTGCGCTCAGGCGGGACAGCCCCCGGTCGAACGAGGAGGTCCGGGACACGACCCGCAGTCGATCGACCCGCACCAGCGCCTCGATGACCTCCTCCACCAACCCCTCACAGAAGAAGTCCTGCTCCGGGTCAGGACTCATGTTGGCGAAGGGCCGCACCGCGATCGATCCTCCGACCGGCGTCCTGACCGGAGCCGTGAAGCGGTAGCCGCGGCCGGGCACCGTGACGACGTACTGCGTCTCCCCATCCTGGCCCAGGATCTTCCGCAGCACGGACAGGTTGTGCGTGAGGTTGCTCTCGGCAACGTTGGTGTCGGGCCACACCATCGCCATCAACTCGTCCTTGTGGACCAGACGGTCGCGGTTCTCGACCAGCACCTTCAGCGTCTGGAAGATCTTCGGCCGCACCGGCACGACTCGCCCGCGGCGGAGCAACCGGCGCTCCGCGGCATCGAGAAGAAACGGCCCGAAGGCGTAGGTGGGACGCTCTGCCACCAGGGACCTCCGTCGAGGACCGGACGCCGGCCTTCACGCGACACGCTCAGCCGCGCCGGAATTGATTCGGATTCCTGGATCCTAGCAGCCCCTACAACCTTGTTGGAGGTTTAGTCCCGGCGGCCCTCCGGCAGTGCAAACACGAACAGACTCCCGCCCCGGGCGCGCGCGGCGCCTTCGGGCGTGTGGCGGAGACTTCCCGGCCCGGTCGATATGGCCACGTACTGGCGACCGTCGACGGCGTAGGAGATCGGGTAGCCCATGGCCGGAGCACCCAGACCGACCTCCCATAGAACCTCGCCGGTCTCGTGGTCGAAGGCGCGGAAGCGCCCGCCCGAATCACCGCCGAAGATCAGGCCCCCGCCCGTCGCGACGACCGAGTAGGTCGCGCCTTCGGTCTCGAACAACCACTTCGTTTCGCCGGTTACGGCCGAGATCGCGTACACCGTGCCGAGGTACTCCTCGCCGGGCGCCTGGATGTGATCGGCCGCCAAGTTGTAGATCGCGACCTGCTGTTCGAACGCCTGCGCCCGCGGGCTGTTCGTGTCGCCGGTCACCAGCATCCGGGCGCACATGTTGCGCAGCGGGTAGTACATCGTCCGGGTCAGCGGGCTGTAGGAACCGGCTTCCCAGTCCTTGCCGCCGATCCAGGTCGGGCACACGAGCATCTCCTGGTCGAGCTCCGTGAAGATGATCTCGGTGTTCTCGACCGCCCGCCCCGTCGTTTCGTCGATGTCGACGACGACGTTCTGCGGCACGGTCGGCCGCGCCCACAGGAACTCGCCCGTCTCACGGTCCAGCGTGTAGACGAGGCCGGTCTTCCCGGGGATCCCCGTCATCAGCTTGCGTGTCTCGCCGGGTTCGAGGCCCTCCCGGATCCAGCGCACAGCCTCCGGGTCGGGCGACACCGGAAGGTCGACGAGGATCCGTTCGAACGGATGGTCCAGGTCCCAGTGGTCGTTCAGGTGCTGGAAGTACCACCGGATCTCGCCGGTGTCCGCCTCCAGCGCCAACGTCGAGTTGTGGTACAGGTGCGTCAACTCCGTGCCGCCGAGCATGAACTTGGGCGCCGGCGAAGTGACGGCGGTACCGAAGTAGATGAGCTCGAGCTCCGGGTCGTAGCTGGGCACCATCCAGGTGCCGACGTGGTGCCGCTTCTCGAACGGGACGTCGCCCCAGGTCTCGTCCCCGGGCTCGCCCGGCGCCGGCATCGTGCGTGTCCGCCAGAGTTCCTTTCCCGTCAGCGCGTCGAGCGCGATCATGATGCAGGACTCCGGCCCGCCCCAGGGACGGCAGCTCCTTCCCGAGACGACGCGGCCATCCGCGACGATCGGGCCCGAACTGTGGGTGGCGGGATTGACCTGCCAGTCCAGGATCTGCGTCTCCCAGACGAGCTCTCCCGTCTCGGCGTCCAGGGCGAAGGCGTGGTTGTCGTCGCTGTTGTTCAGGATCAGCCGGTCGTAGATCGCGATGTTCCGGTTGTTCTTCGCGTTGAAGCCGACCTGCGCGTAGAGGCCCTCGGGCTGCTCCCGCGTGTACCGCCAGATGAAGTCCCCGTTCGTCGAGTCGACCGCCTCGATCGTGTCCTCGAACGAGGGGATGTAGAGAACTCCGTCGTAGGCCAGGGGCGTGATCTCGGAGGTTCCCACGGCGATCTCCCGTGACCAGACCAGGCCTAGCTGCTGGACGTTCGCGCGATCGACCTGGTCCAGCGGGCTGTAGCCCCAACTGTCGAGCGTGCGGCGGAACATCAGCCATTCCGAGGCTGGCGGGTTCTCGAGCATCTCGTCCGTGACCGGCACGAACGTCGATGCCGCGTCCTGGGCGGACGATGCGGCACCGAACCCGACGCTCAGGGCCAGGATCAAAACCGCCAGCCCGCGGCTGGGCAGGCGAGCACTCTTCACTGCGACGCCTCCGTTCCTCGCTGTCTTCAAGACGAACGGGGGACTGTAGCAGCCGCGACAGGCCGCGTTCCGGGTGACATGATCGACCAATCCAATGCGGATCGAAGTGGATGGAGCGACGCTCTACGTCGAGGTCGCCGGCGACCCTGAAGCACCGGCCGTTCTGTTCTGGAACGGCGGCGGCTGCACTCTTCGCATGTGGGACAGGATCGTCGAATGGCTGGGCAGCGGCTACCGAACCGTTCGGTTTGACGTCCGCGGAACAGGCCAGAGTAGTCCGGCGGCGGACCCCTCCCAGTACACGCTGGAACAGTACGCGGTGGACGCCGTCGCGATCCTCGACGCGCTCGAGATCGAACGTTCCCACGTCTGGTCCATGGCCTGGGGCTCGCGGGCGGCTCTCGCCTATGCCGCGCTTCACCCCGAACGCATCGACCTGCTTGCGCTCTACGACGCCGCCATCGACCCGCCGGACGTTCCGGCACAGCGCGAAGGCAGCCGCGAAGCCGTCCGCAAGCAGGAAGCGGCCGGCATCAAGCGCTTCGAACGGCCCGCCGGCTGGCACGAGCACGCCAACCCTGACTCCGTCCGGCCCGCGATGCAGGCGATCTCCAGGGGCTTCGACCTCGCGGCCGCGGCGCGGGGGCTGGCGATGAAGACCCTGGTCGCCACCGGGGATCATGACCCGAACCTCCCATCCAGCCGCGATCTGGCCGCCATGGCGCCCGACGCGGAACTCGTCGTGATGGAGAACGTCGGCCACGGCTCGGTGCTCCAGCGCCCCGACCTCGCCACCGCGATCTTCGCTGACTTCGTCGAGGCCAACACGTAGGAGCATCCGACATGAGGCAGAACGACACCGCTGGAACCGGGCAATCGAGCCGCCGCGACTTCCTGAGCCGGAGCGCCGGTTTCGCGGCTCTTGCGGCCTCGACGGGCTTCGCGGGCACCGTCTCACCCGCCGCCGCGACCGGCAGGCCAGGCCAGGAAGAGGGCGAGCCGGATCGAATCACGATCCGGTCGGTCGACGCCTACCCCGTCTACCTCAACCAGCGTTCCGAGGGCCTGCTCGATCCCCCGGTCTTCGACGGTGACGACGACCCGCGCCGCTGGCGCTACGGCGGACCCTTCGAGCAGCTTCCCTCAGCGATCATCGCGATCATCAAGACGGACGCCGGGATCACCGGCTTCGGCATGGGCGCCGGCGGCAGCGCCGCGGTCGAAATCATCGACGGCCATCTCAAGCACCTCCTGATCGGCACGAACCCCCTCAACATCGATCAGCTCTGGGACCAGATGTACAGCTCGGCGGTGCTCTACGGCCGGCGCGGCATCTTCGCGATGGCGCTCTCCGCCGTCGACACGGCGCTCTGGGACATCAAGGGCAAGCACGCCGGCGAGTCGGTTCACGCGCTGCTCGGCGGAAGTCCAGGCGACCGCGTCGCCGTCTACCAGACCGGCGGCGACATCGCCGCCGGCAAGGCTCTCGGCATTCGCCACTTCAAGCGGATCCTGCCGATCGGCCCGCACAGTTCCGAGGACGAAGCCGATCAATGGACCGACGACGTCCTCGCCGCCCGCGAGGCGATGGGGCCGGAGGGCAACCTGATGACGGACTGCGTCTCGCGCAACGGCACTGTCGACTGGGCGGTCGGCGTCGCGGAGCGTCTTCGCCCGGCGAACCTCTACTTCATGGAGGAGCTGCTCTCCCCGGACAACGTCTTCGGCTACGCCGAGCTGGTCGAGAAGATCGGCGGCGGCGGTCCCGGCTGGACGAAGGTGGCCTGCGGCGAGCACGAATACACCGAGCACGGCTTCGAGGTGCTGGTGCGGCTCGGCTCCGCCGAGGTGCTGCAACCGGACATCACCTGGTGCGGCGGCCTGACGGCGGCGAAGCGCATCGCCGACCTGGTCGAAGCGGCCGGCCTCGAGCTGATCCCCCACCGCGGCGGCAGCCTCTGGGGGCTCCCCATCTCGCTGACCGCCCCGAGCTGCACGATGGCGGAGAGCTTCGCCACCGGTTCGGCGATCCTCGACGCGATGCAGGCGCCGTTCGAGAACGGCGATTTCCTGGCGCCCACGGAACCCGGTTTCGGCACCGGGTTGACCGAGGAGATGGTGCTCGACCACCGCCTCGAGCCGTGAAGTAGCATCCCGCCTTCCGCATGAAGTCGTTCACGCGCCTCGTCTGTTCGCTGGCCGCGATGTCGTTCCTGAGCGCCAGCCTGAGCGCCCAGGAGACCGCCTTCGTGCCGGTGACCGAGACCGGTTTCGTGCCGGTCACCCAGGAGATGCTGAACGACCCGAAACCGGGCCAGTGGCTGCATTGGCGCGGGACTCAGAACGCCTGGGGTTACAGCCCGCTGGACCAGATCACGACGGCGAACGTCGGCCAGCTTCAACTGGTCTGGGCCTGGGCGATGGACGACACCGGTCCGCAGGAGGCGGCGCCCCTGATCCACAACGGCGTCATGTACGTGCCGAATCCGGGCAACGTCGTCCAGGCGCTCGACGCCGCCAACGGCGACCTGCTCTGGGAGTACCGGCCGGAGCCGGTGGGCGACGGAACAGGCGCCTTCGGCCGCGGAGTCCAGAAGAACATTGCGATCTACGGCGACCGGATCTTCGGCGCCAGTTCGCGGGCGACGATCTTCGCGCTCGACGCCACGAGCGGCAAGCTGATCTGGGAGACCAGGACCGCCGACACGGCCCTCGGCTACCGCTACACCGCCGGCCCCATCGTCGCCAACGGCAAGCTGGTCACCGGCATCACCGGCTGCGGCCGCTACAAGGACGACGTCTGCTTCATCACCGGCCACGATCCGGACACCGGCGAGGAACTCTGGCGCACTTCGACGATCGCCCGCCCCGGCGAGCCTGGCGGCGACACCTGGGGCGACCTGCCCTTGCGCTTCCGCGCCGGCAGCGACGCCTGGATCGCCGGCAGCTACGACCCGGAGCTCAAGATCGTCTACTGGGCCACGTCCCAGGCCAAGCCCTGGGCCCGCTCCGTCCGCGGCACGGACGGCGACGCCCTGTACACCAACTCGAGCCTGGCGCTCGACCCCGACACCGGCGAACTGCTCTGGTACTACCAGTACCTGCCCGGCGAGACCCACGACATGGACGAGGTGTTCGAGACGCTCCTCATCGATGTCGACGGCCGCAAGAAGCTCTACAAGATGGGCAAGCTCGGCATCCTCTGGCAACTCGACCGCGAGACGGGCGAGTTCCTGGACGCGATCGACGTCGGCTACCAGAACCTCGTCGACGTGGATCGGGAAACGGGCGAGGTGACCTACCGCCCGGAGCTGATCCCGGAGATCGGCGTCGAGATCAACATGTGCCCGAGCACGTCCGGCTTCAAGGGCTGGCGCGCCATGTCCTACGACCCGAACACCGGCGCTCTCTACATCCCGATGACGATGAACTGCGAGCTGGCCACGTTCGGCCCGGTCGAGCGGGTGCTCGGTGGCGGCGGCGCGGGTCCGGTCAAGCGGATCAACACGCTCCATCCGTACTCCGGCGGCAACCTCGGCGAGTTGCTGGTCATCGACGTCAGCGAGGGCGACATCATGTGGCGGCACCGCACGCTCTCGCCGATCAACACCGCCGCGCTCGCGACCGGAGGCGGAGTCGTCTTCGCGGGCGACTACGACCGCTACGTCTACGCCTACGACGCCCGCACCGGCCAGATCCTCTGGCAGACGAGGCTGCCCACCTCGGCCCAGGGCTTCCCGGTGACCTATCTCGCCGGCGGCCGCCAGTACGTCGCGATCCCGGTCGGGACCGGCGGCGCCAGTTGGGCCGGGATGGTGCCGCGCGACCTGATCCCCCACATCCGGCGCCCGAGTAACGGCAACTCGATTCACGTCTTCGCGCTGCCGGCGGAGCTGCCGGCGGCCGCGGGGGGCGCCACCCGGATCGCCGAGGCAGACCGCGAGGCGGCGGCAGTCGCGGCGACCGCGACCGTCTGGGACGGCGTCTACACCGCCGAGCAGGCAGAGCGCGGCGCCGTCGCATACCGCGAGACCTGCGCCACCTGCCACGGCGAGGACCTCGGCGGCGGCAGCAACTCACCGGGCCTGGTCGGCGTCAGCTTCCAGTTCCTGTGGGGAGACAAGACCCTGCACGAGCTGTACGAGGCGATCCGCACGACCATGCCGACCGACAACCCGGCCAGCCTGCCACGCGAGACGTATCTCGACATCCTGACGTTCATGCTGAGGACGAACGAGTTCCCTGCGGGTGAGACGGAACTCGATAGCGATCCCGCCGCGCTCGGCGGCATCCTGATCACCGAGCAGCCCGACGCCTAGCCCGGTAGACCACGAGGAGCCGACTGTCGGTGCACCGGCCTTCGGCCTCTACTCCTCCGGTATCGCCTCCACCAGCAGCGCCAGCGCCTTCTGCAACGCCGCCTCGGCATGCCCGCCGAACGACCCCTCGTAGAGGCCGAGCCGGACGACCACCATCCCGTGCGACGGCACGATGATCGTGCTCTGCCCGCCGGCGCCCTGCATGCTGAAGGTGCTCTCCGGTAACGAGGGATAGCGTTCCTGGCCGCCGCGCGGCGACTGGTTGATCCAGAAGAAACCGCCGTAGATCGGCCGGCCGTCTGCCACCCAGGCCGGGGCCGGCGTGCTGACGAACTCGACGAAGCCCTCGGGCAGCACGCGCTCGCCGGTAGGCGACACGCCGTCGTCCAGGTAGAGCTGGCCGAGCCGCGCCCAGGTGCGGCCGGACCCGAAGCCGTAACCGTTCAGCAGGAAGCTGCCGTAGGGGTCCGCCTCGGCGACGAAGCGCCGGACGCCGATCCGGTCGAACAGGTGTTTCTGGGGGAACTGGTGGTAGCTCTCGTCGCGACCCTCGACCGCGAGCCGCACCAGGTGGTTGGCGAGGATCGGATCGCAGTTCCGGTAGCGGCCGATCGTGTTCGGCGGCCACTGTGGTGGCCGTTCGGTGGCCCAGAGGTGGGAGTTCACCGTGCCGGTGTAGAGGTAGAGGTGGTCCGGGTAGCCCATCTCCGCCTCGTCGTACTCCGGGTCTCCCGCGTTCACGCAGCGCAGGCCGCTCGACATGCGCAGGATGTCCTGGATGCGGATCGTGCCGCGGACGTCGTCCGGGTCCTCGTGCCAGGAGCCGACCGGCGCCAACTGGTCCAGGGTGTAGGCACCCTGCTCGATCAGGACGCCCATCAGGGTCGCCGACAGGCTCTTGTTCATCGACCAGCTCTCGAGCAGCGTGTCCTTGTCGATCCCCTCGCGGTAGCGCTCGGCGATGAGCCGGCCGCGGTGGAGGACGACGAAGGCAAGAGTCATCGCGTCCGGGGCGTAGGCCGCCTCGACTGCCGCCACCAGCTTCTCCGCGTCGATGTCGTCCGGAAGCGGCTCGTCGGGCAGCCGGTCGCCCATGGGCCAGGGAGCGCTCTCATCGAGCGTGCTCGTGACGGGTACGGTCTCGTAGAAGGGGGCGTCCTCCCCTTTCGGCAGGGCGACGCAGCCGTGGTCTCCGTGGAGAATGGCGTTCCGCGTCACGCCGGTGTCGGTCGTGATGTGGACGCGCTGGTTCTCGCGGTCAAGCTCCCGGCCCGGAAGCCGGTCCCGGTACCGGTGGCGCGAAGTGAAGCCGCCGATCTGCGTCCAGGCGTCCTCGAAGTCGAGCCCGGTCAGGAAGACGGCCGAGCACAGGACCTTGGCGAACCCGGCGGCCTCGTGCTCGATGAAGTCGCCCGGCGGCGGCACGCGGACGGTGTCCAGCTCGTGCTCCTGTCCCCGCGCCACCAGGCTCTCGCCCAGGGTCGGCTCCTGGCTGGCAGCCGCGGTCTGATTGCCGCCGGCGTCAACGCAGCCGGCGAGCAACGCAGCGAGTAGCACGATCCGAAGCACGCCCACGCGCATCACTCGCCGGCCGCCGGCCGGTACCAGATCGGCGACGTCCACGCCATCTCCTGGATCGTCTCGGGATAGGAGCCGTCCGAGCAGACGGCGGGCCGGTCTTCCGGGGCGAGGCGCTGGCAGTCGTGCCAGCTCCAGCGCAGGCTGGGGTTCTCGACCACTCGCAGATAGTAGTAAGCGTGCAGGCCGGCATCGAACGCCTCGTCGCGGTAGACCGTGCAGAGGGTGTCGTGGCCCTCGCCGCTTCGCTCGCCGGTCGCGGGATCTACGCTCGCTCCGTTCTCCGGCGATCCGGCGATCGGGATGACCTGGGTGCGGCCCGTCCCGTCGGCGTCGACCCAGCCCTTGACGAGCTGCAGCTGCTGCAGGAGCCCGGCGCCGTCGGCCGGGTCGCGGGCGGCGAAGGCGAGGAAGGTCGGCGCCGCACCGGCAGACGCTTCCGTCAGGTCGCCGCCCATCGGCACGCCGCCGGCATAGGCCCGCTCAAAGAGATCCGCCTGGTCGCACAGGTTCTCGGAATAGCCCCAGCCGCCGAAGAACCGGGGCCGGATCCGCGGACCCGAGGTGCCGAAGACCTCCCGGCGTTCCATCGCCTCGAAGATCGCGTCGCGGGAGTTCTCGACCGCCCAGACGCCGGCCAGACCGCCCGGGTTGCCGTCGATGCCGCTCGTGAGCAAGCCCGGCTGCAGGCGCTCCTCGGGCGTCGCTTCCAGGGTAACCGCGCCCCGCCAGTCGTCTTCCGCCACGGCCCCCGGCGTCGCCGTGTGCGTGTCGGTCGACGCGATGATGCCGAGCTTGACCGGATTGAGCCCGGTCTCCAGCTCCTCCTCCAGGCCGACGACGAGCGCCGGGCGAACGAAGTCCGTCCGGCCGACGCAGCCGGCGCCGAGCATGCCCTGGTTGCCGTTCTCACCCTCCGGGCACTCCTCGGTCAACAAGGTGGTCTCGCCCGAGAGCAGGGACTGGACCGTTTCTTCGCGGCCCAGCACGCGCACCGCCTCCACGTCGCAGAGTTCGTCCGGCTCGGCAAAGACGGTCGACAGGCCGTTGATGCACTCGGAGCCGCCCTTGTGCTGGAAGATCTCGACGATCGGTTCCCGCTCCAGCCGCTTCTCCGCGTAGGCCCGGCGCGCCTCCAGCGTTCCGTCGAGTCCGCGGTATGGCGCCATCCGGCCGTTCGCGAGATTGCTGTTGTGCGGGATCGTCAGATACTCGCAACCGGGCCGCACCGACCCGTCGCCGCAGACTTCGTCGAGGCGCTGCCAGAGCAGGCTGTCCGTGGGAGCGTCGATGTAGGACACAGGCAGCTCCGGGGCCTCCGAGCCCCGGAAGACGACGTTCCGGTGGTAGTTCGAGATCCCCGGCGTACCGGTGTACTCGTAGCCGACGAAGGAGGTGAAGCTGCATGCCTCCGTCCGGTCGTAGGCATCCTCCGCCGCTTCGATGATCTCCTGCCACGGGCTCATCGCCCATTCCCGGCAGAGCGCCCCGTCCTCACCGCACATCTCCTCCGTCCTGCTCGGCGTCTCGGTCGTGATGACGGCGCCGAGCATCTGCATCCCTACCCGCTGGTCCGATCGGAACGTGGTGCAGAACTCCGAGCCGTAGCGGGGCGACTCGGGATCCCGGCACAGGCGGCGCTCGCCGAGGAACTCACCGTGGTCGGTCACCGCCACGAAGTCGAGCGGCCGGTCGATCGTGATGCTGCCCACAGGCGCACCGTTCGGACCGATGGGCCAGAACGGGATCGCCTCGCCCTTCGCGAAGCGGTAGGCGTCCGCCGGCGTCCCGCCGGTGCTGATCGCCGCCGCGTCGAACGAGAAGCTGGTGTGCACGTGCAGGTCGCCGAACAGCGCCTGGCGGAGCGGCGTGGCGTCGAGGCAGGCGGGCCGGTCTTCGGTGCGCGAGACGGTACCGCCTGGAACGGCGCCGTCCGTGGTCCCCTCGGCGCCCGGCGCCGCCCAGGCGGGCGCGGCGAACACGAGGAGCGGCAACAAGAAGCGGATCGGCTCGGATCTCATTCAGTTCTCCAAGGCTGGGGAATAGGGAAACCGACCATCCGGGGTCGGCGTCCGACGCTATCGCCCTCTATAGTGACTTCAACTCACTTCCAGAAGGAGAACGAAGATGAAGCCTTCGCTGCCGACCGTTCTCGCCGCTGCCCTGGCCTTCACGGCCATCGCCGCGCCCGCTTCGAGCGCCGAACCCGACGACGTGCGCTCCAGGTGGGACACCTCCTGCATGATCCGGCACGACAAGTTCGACTATGTCCTGCCGGGCGCCATGCGCCGCAACGACATCGACATGTGGATCGTGACCGACCGGGGCCGCGGCACCCAGCCGA
>JAPOXA010000085.1:0-16627 GCA_026707325.1 Acidobacteriota bacterium
TTCGTCGTCTTCGTGCTCATCGTCGATGCACTGCGATAGTGTGAACAGGCCCTAGAACAGCTTCAGCACCGCGATGAAGGCGCTCCAGCCGTCGTCGGGGCCGGCGAGGGCGTGGCCTATGTCCATGTTGACGACGGTGCCCCAGGGGCCGATGAAGGTGCCGACGATGCCGGCGCCGGCGAGCAGCTCGTTGTCGAGGCCGGAGGCGGGGTCGGTGGCCCATGCGGCGTCGCCGACGAGGTCGATGCGGAAGATCTCGCCGAGCTCGAAGCCGTAGCTGACATGGGCGGCGGCGGCGCGTTCGGCGCGCACCTTGTCGCTCTGGTAGCCGTGGACGTTGACGTCCGAGAAGAAGCCGAACTCGTACTTGCTGAAGCGGTCGAGGTCGCTGCCGTCGACGTACTCGAGGGCCACGCCGAACTTCTGGAACTTCGGCAGGTGCCAGGTCTTCGCGACGCCGACATTCCAGAGCGTGTAGCTGTCCGGCGTCAGGTTGGCGGCGCCCAGGCCCCAGGGCTGCCATTCGCCGCGCCGGTTCCACGAGCCGCCGGCGACGAGCCGGTAGCCCGAGCGGATGTAGCGGACGATGGCGCCGACGCTGTGGCCCAGGTGGTCGGAAGGCAGAACGAAGTCATCGCCGGTGTCGTCGGCGCGCTGGAAGTTGTTCCAGGAGAGCTGATAACGGAGATCGAGCTTGGTGAAGCTGCCGAGCGGGCGGCCCAGGCTGAAGTCGATGTTCGGGCGCAGCCGCTCGACGTTCTCGGACGGTGACTCGACGCCTTCCCGGTAGAGCACGTCCTCGCCGGCGAACGCCAGCGCGAAGACGTCGACGCCGGCATCCCAGCGGGACCCGAACAGGCTCGGGTTCGCGATGTCGGCGAGAATGAGCGGCCCGGCGATGAACAGGTCGGCCTGCGTGCCCGTGCCGCGCCAGTCGAACGACAGCCAGTTCACCCCGCCCAGCGGCAGCGGGCCGTCCTGGGCCTCGTCGTAGAAGGCGCCGCCAAGCAGGAACATCCGCGTCTTGTCGTCCTCCTTGACCACGCGTTCGCCGGTCTCCTGGTCGAGTTCCAGGTAGCGGAGCCCCACCTCCGTGTCGCGCACCATCGTCGCCTCGGAGGCCAGCGTCGCGTCGCGGCGAACGTCGAAATCGGTCGGGTTGACGGAGATCCCGGTCAGTTCGATCTCCCGTTCAACGATCGTCGTCGCGTTCAGGACCGAGAACAACTGCTGGCCGATGACCCGGGTCGGCAGCCAGTAGGACGACCGCTCCCATGGCGCGGGCTGGCCGGCCGCGTCCACGGGCGTGTAGAAGGTGGTCTCGTCGTTGGACAGCACGTCGCCGGTCAGGCCGAGTTGAACCGCGCGCGTCTTCACCCGCGCGTAAAGCTCCCGGTCCACCCAGACCGTGCCGCGGAACAGACTGCGGCCTTCGGTCAGTGCCGTCGCCGGCTCGAAGTCGACGACCCAGGTGTCACGGCCTTCTACCGTCGCGGTGCCCCGAAGCCGGTAGCGGTACTCCTTGGTGAAGGTGATCTCGGCCGGCATCGCCGCCGCCTTCTCCGGCTGGATCAGGGGGATCTCGGGGATCCGTTTGCGCCGCCAGCGGATGCCGTTGACGTAGAAGTTGTCCCAGGCCCAGTCGAAGCCGGCGCCCTGGCGGAAGAAGAAGGGACCCTGGAAGGTCGCGTCGACGGACTGAACGCCGGTGCCGAGCTGGAACCGGAGCGAGGTCGTGTTCGTCGCGCTGTAGTTCGCGACCCGGCGCGACTGATCATCCTCGAAGGCCTGCAACCGCCGCAGGATCTCGCCGACCGGGATGCGGCGGGTGTCGGCCACCGTGAGCGCTTCCTCGACGCTCTCGGCTCCGTCGAGCCCGACCGCCAGGTCTCGCTCCAGGCGGAACACGAAGGGCTCGGCGGCGTCCCTCAGCTCGAGCTCGTAGCCGTTGCGGGTGCGTCGCCCGCCGAAGACGAGGTCCGATTCGCCGGTCGCCGGGTCGAAGCGCGCCGGCGCCCCGATCTGCCGGTCGCTGAAGCGGAGCGTGAACGGTCCGCCCCCGGCGGGCGGCGAGACGACGATCCGCAGGCTCAGATCCTCTCCCCGGACGAAGCTCCAGGCCTCGGCGCCGGCGGGAGTGGAGTAGGGATCGAAGGTGACGTCGCCCGAGAACTCCTGGGCGATCAGCCGGGCGGCACGCACGGTGGCCGCGTCGGCGCGGGCTTCGCCGGAGAGCGGGAACAGGGAGAGCGAAGCGCCCGCTTCCGCCTCGGCCGCGGCCCGCACCAGTGTCGCTCCTTCGCCGCCCGCGGTTGCCGCGTTCGCTTCGAGTGCGACCAGCGCGTCCGGGTCGAGCTCCCGGATGAGCTCCTTCAGTTCGGCGACTCCCGCGGCGCCGGCTCCCCGGCCGGGTCGGAACGCGACTCCGTCGAGGTAGGCGTCGAGTTCCTGGGCGTAGAGCGCCCGGACCAGTTCGGGGTCAGGCGGCAGAGACTCGGTGACCACGCCGGCGTCCGGCTGCGCGCCCGAAACGGCGACCGAGGCCCGCTTGAGCGCCAGCGCGTACTCCTGGACGGTCTGCGGTTCGTTCGGCAGCTCTCCCGGCCAGACGAGCTGGAAGAGGGACCCGGCCGGCGCCGAGCGCGCGATGTCGGCCAGCCGCTCGAGTTCCGGCGTCAGTTCGTCGCCCGCCTCGGCCGCTGGCGGCGGGGTCGCGAAACGAACCGCGTACCAGGGGATGGCGCCGGCGGTCTGGACTACGGCGGCGGCGTCCCGGGCCGTCGCGGCCGCGGCGTCGTCGGCGAGTTCGACCGGCCACTTGACGACCAGGACCGCCTCCTCGGGAAGTGCCGGCAGCGTCGCGAGCAGTTCCGCCGTCCCCGCCGGATCGTCGGTCGCCAGGCCGACGCAGGGATTGCAGGGCAACTGGCCGGCGGCGGGCAGGACGCCCGCGAGGAGGAGCAGGAGGGTGGCGGAGATTCGTCGGAGCATTGGCGTTTGGGGGCTTCTTTGTGGTTGAGGCGAGGTTAGCGCCAGCAGATTCAGAGCCCGGCGCTTTGCGCCGGATGCCGGCGGGGACGCCGGCGCACCCAGTTTGTGCTGCGCGGGCTCCTAGTCCGGATAACAGTCTGTCGAGGTCGAGATTCCCAATCCCCGTTCCGATCAGGTTCCCTTACGATGTTCGGCCGCTGGTGTTTCGGCGGTCCGGCGCCAGAACTCCTCCGGCAGGTCGCCAGCGAGGACGATCTCGGGGCGCAGTTCGACGCCGAAACGGTCGCGCACGGCCCGGTGAGCCGTGACCATGAGGTCCAGGACATCGGCGGCCCGGGCCTTCTCCCGGTTGACGATCACGTTCGCGTGCCGCCGGCTGATCTCGGCGCCGCCGCTCGTCGTGCCCTTGAGGCCGCAGGCCTCGATCAGGCGGCCGGCGAAGTCGCCCTCCGGGTTGCGGAACACGGAACCGGCGTTCGGCTTGCCCGAGGGCAGGCTCTTCCAGCGGCGGCGGTTCAGTTCGTCGATCCTCTGGAGCGCCGCGTCGCCGTCTCCCCGGCGGAGCTGGAACTCGGCGCGCGTGACCACCGTCTCCGTTCCCTGGAGGTTGGTCGTCCTGTAGCCGGGCTCCAGATCCGCCGCTTCGAGAGTCTCGACCGCGCGTCCGGGCCGCGCTACCCGCACCTCCGTCAGCACGTCCCGGATCTCCGTGCCGTAGCAGCCGGCGTTCATGACGACGGCGCCGCCGACGGTCGAGGGGAAGCCGGACAGCGCTTCGAGCCCGAGCAGGCCCCGCTTCGCCGTGTCGCGCGCCAGCCGGGCGAGGGTGACGCCGGCGCCGGACCGAACCGTCTCGCCGTCCACCTCGACCTGTTCCAGTTCCCCCCGCAAGCGGCAGACGATGCCCCGCATGCCGCCGTCTGGAAACAGCACGTTCGAGCCGTGGCCGTGGAGGTGCAGTGCGAGTTCGTTCTCGCGGGCGACGGTCATCACGTCCGTGAGCGCCGCCTCGGACTCGACCCGCACGAAGAACTCCGCCGGGCCGCCGATCCTGAGCGTCGTGACCGAGGCCAGCGGAACGGCCGCGCGGACCTCGACGCCGGGGATCGAGGCGAGGCGATCCCGGGTTTCCAGGTTGACGCCCTCGGGGGCCTGCAATACGCTGACCGCGCCCTTGTCGATGCCGGCTGTCACGTTCCTCTACGCCACGTCGCCGAGCGTCCGCAGCGGTCAACTCCCGACCTCCGTTCAACCGACTGACGATCCAGGGGAGCGCCGAACCGGTCGCGCGGGAGTATAGCCACGCGCCCACTCCGGCCATGCCGCCGGATCGTGCCGATGGCCGTCTCCAAGGCTCTTCGCTGGCAACCCCAAAAGGCCCGCCAAGCCTCCATCAGCTACTCAGGAGAAAGCAACCCATGAAGCAGAGCCGCGCGAACGCAAAGAAGGGAGCCGGCCGGCAGGAGGCCATCTCGGGCGCGCTCACCCAGATCGAACGGCAGTTCGGCAAGGGCGCGATCATGCGCCTCGGTGAACAGGAGAACCTCGGCATCGAGTCGATCTCGACCGGATCGCTCGCCGTCGACCATGCAATCGGCACCGGCGGTTTCCCGCGGGGCCGCGTGGTCGAGGTCTACGGCCCCGAGTCGAGCGGCAAGACCACGCTGGCCCTCTCGGTCACGGGGCAGGCCCAGCGCAGCGGCGGCACCGCCGCCTTCATCGATGCCGAGCACGCCCTCGACGCCGAGTACGCGGAGAAGATCGGCGTCAACATCGACGAACTCCTCGTCTCGCAGCCGGACAGCGGCGAGCAGGCGCTCGAGATCGCCGAGATGCTCGTGCGGTCGAACGCGCTCGACATCGTCGTGATCGATTCGGTCGCCGCGCTCGTGCCGCGGGCCGAGCTCGAAGGCGAGATGGGCGACTCCCACGTCGGTCTGCAGGCGCGTCTCATGTCCCAGGCGCTCCGCAAGCTGACCGCGATCGTCGCCAAGTCCCGGACGACGCTCGTCTTCATCAACCAGATCCGCGAGAAGATCGGCGTCATGTTCGGCTCGCCCGAGACGACCACCGGCGGCCGCGCGCTCAAGTTCTACTCTTCCGTTCGCATCGACATCCGGCGCATCGCCGCGCTCAAGGACGGCGACCAGGTCGTCGGTTCGCGGGTCCGCGTCAAGGTCGTCAAGAACAAGGTCGCTCCGCCCTTCCGCGTCGCCGAGTTCGACATCGACTACGGCGAAGGCATCTCCCGCGTCGGCGAGTTGATCGACCTCGGCATCCAGCACAAGCGGGTCATGAAGAGCGGCGCCTGGTTCTCCGCCGGCGACACCAGGCTCGGCCAGGGCCGCGAGAACGCCAAGCAGTTCCTTCGCGACAACGGCGACCTCGCCGACGACATCGAAAGCCACCTCCGCTCCGAACTCGGCCTGCCGCCCATCGTCGTCGTCGCCTCCGGCGACCAGGCCGCCGCGGCCGGGTAGCGGCGTCGAACAGGCTATTCTCAGGTTCAAGCGGAGACACTCCGGATCGAGGGAAGGGAGAGGTCATGAAGAGGATTGAGGATCGCGCATCGTGGTGGCGGTCGAGTGCGTTGGCGCTCGCCGTGGCCGCCTTGTTGCTGCTGGCCGCTTGCGCGGGCGAAGGCGGCGTTGCCGGAGCGCGTGCCGGCTACATCGCGGAGATGGGGTCGTTCTCGGTTGTGCAGGCTCCCGCGGTAGCGGATGAGTCGACGGAAGCCGCCGATGCCGCCGCCGGGGCCGACGCGGAAGCAACTGACGAAGCCGCCGCGCCGGCCGAACCCGCGATGGCCAGCGTGCTGCTCGACTTCCTGATTCACAACGAGGGCTCCGGCGCGCTCGACGGCGTCACCGTCGACCTCACGATCGCCGATCCGGACGGCAACGAGAAGGAACGCCGGCTGCTCTGGGTCGAGACGGCCGGCCTGACGAAGGGCTCGCAACGGCAGGTCGCCCATGAACTGACCGATGTCGCCTACACCGACGGCGATGGTTTCCACGTCGAGGTCCGTCATCCGATCCCGATGGAAGAGCGCGGCGACTACCGCGAGTTCGACGCCGAGAACTGAGACGTCGCGCTCATGGGAGCGCTCCCAGCCGTGCCGGCTGCCTGGTCTGGTCCGTGAGAATCGGTCTGGACGGGAAGATCCTGTCGCTGCGGGTCGGCGGCACGGGGCGCTACGCGATCAACCTGACGCGGGAGATCCTCGACGAGGCGGCGGCATCCCGTCCGGACCTCGAGTTCGTCGTCTTCACGGGCCCGCGGAGCGATCCGGATGTCGTCGTCGAACTCGGCCGCCGGTGCGAGACGCATCGCCTGACCGCCGGCAGCAGCGTGATCCGTTCCCTGACCCAGGTGCCCCGGGCGATCCGCCGCCTGGGAATCGACGTCTTCCACGGCATGGACCACGTCGGGATTCCCTTCACCGGCCGCGACGCCAGGTACGTTGTGACCGTTCACGACGTGATCCCCCTCATCCTGCCCGAGACCTTCACGCCGCGGCACCGGCTCGTCGTCCGGGCGGCCCTCGCCCGGGTGCGCCGGCGGGCGGACCGTGTCCTCGTGCCGTCGGAGGCGGTCAAGCGGGACCTGGTCGAACGTGTCAGCGTGAACGAAGGTCTCGTCGTCGTCACCCCCGAGGCATGCGACCGTCGATTCCGCCCCGTGGACGCCGCGGCGGTCCGGGCGGTCGCGGCGAGGCACGACTTGCCTGAACGCTACGTTCTGGCGGTGGGCACCCTCGAACCGCGCAAGAACCTGACCCGCCTGCTAGAGGCCTTCTCGCTTCTCTTGGGGCGGCGGCGGATCGCTCCGGACTACCGGCTCGTTCTGGTCGGCGCCCGCGGCTGGCTCGAGGGGCCGATCTTCCGTGCCGTGAAGGAGCTCGAGCTCGAAGGACACGTCCTCTTCACCGGCTTCGTCGCCGACGAGGATCTGCCGGCCGTCTACACCGGCGCGTCGCTCTTCGTCTTCCCGTCGCTGCACGAGGGCTTCGGCCTGCCGCTGCTCGAGGCGATGGCCTGCGGTGCGCCCGTCGTCGCTTCGAACGTGTCCTCGCTGCCGGAAGTGGCCGGGAGCGCCGCCGTGCTGGTCGACCCCCACGATGTGGAAGCTCTTGCCGGGGCGATCGCCGGCGTCCTGGAAGACGACGCGCGGCGAGAGCGCCTCGTCGCCGCCGGTCTGGCGCGCGCCGACGAGTTCTCCTGGCGGCGGACGGCGCGTCAGACGCTCGACGTCTACTCGTCTCTGGCCTGACGGGATGACGACCCACGAAACCGGCAGGGTCCTCCATGTCATGGCCTCCGGCGCGCGGGGCGGTGGGGCGGCCCATATCCTCGACCTGCTCCCCGAACTGCGCCGCATCGGCTGGGACTGCCAGGCGGCAGTCGGCAGCGATGGACCGCTGGCCTCCGAACTCGAGGCCCTCGGCGTGCCCGTCCATCCGCTCGACCTGATGGGGCGCCGGCTGGGGTTCGGTCGCGTCCGCGAAGCGGTGCGCCTGATGCGAACGGCCCGAAGTCTCCAGGCGGACGTCGTGCACATCCACGGCACGCGCGCGGCGTTCTTCCATGCCGCGGCCCGGGCGGCCGTGCGCGAAGGGCCGGAACGCCCGTCCGTCGTCTACACCGCGCACGGCCTCGCTTACCGCAAGGAGGCCTGGGCGGGCGAGCGGGTCGTGTCGCTGCTGGCGGAACGGATCGCCTGCAGGGGCGCGGACGCGGTGATGAGCGTCTCGCGGGCCGACCTCGACGACCTGGAGCGTCGCGGCTTCCTCGGGCGGCGGCCCGGGTTCCACGTCCGGAACGCCGTCCGGCTGTCGGAGGAGGCCGGGCCCCGGCGAGCCGAGGCGCGCCGCCGCCTCGGCCTGCCTTCAGACGGTCCGGTCGTCGGCACGGTGTCCCGGCTCGTGCCGCAGAAAGCTGTCGACGATCTGATCGAGGCGGCAGGGGCGGCCCAGTCCATTCGCTCGGCTGACGGTCCGCCGATCACGCTGGTCGTCGTCGGCGACGGGCCGCTGCGATCCGAACTCGAGCGGCGGATCAGCGCCGAAGGCGCCGCGGTCTGCGGCGCGGGCGTCCGGGTGATGCTGCTTGGCACGCGCGACGACGTGCCGGACGTTCTTCCCGCCTTCGACCTGTTCGTTCTCTCCTCGCGCTGGGAAGGTGAGCCGATCGCTCTGCTCGAGGCGATGGCGGCCGGCCTGCCCTGCGTCGCGACGGAGACGGCGGGCGCCCGCGAGATTCTGGGCGGCTCGCCGGAAGCCGGACGCCTGACGCCGGTCGGCGATGCCGGGGCTCTCGGCCGGGTCATCGCCGACCTGATCGGCGACCGCGGCACAGCGGAGGCTCTCGGGGCCGGGGCGCGCGAACTCATGCGCACCCGCACGCCCCGCGCCCAGGCGCTGCGCGTCGCGGAGATTTACCGCTCCCTGCGCCCGGCCGCCGGCGCGGCCGGGCCGTGACGGTCAGTAGGCGTTCCTGGTCAGGCCCCGCCGGAAGGTGAGCCAGAGGATCTGGAGGTCGAGGCGGAGGCTCCAGTTCTCGATGTAGTAGAGGTCGTACTGGATGCGTTTGCGGATGGACGTGTTGCCGCGCCAGCCGTGGACCTGGGCCCAGCCGGTGAGGCCGGACTTGACCCGGTGGCGAAGCATGTAGTTGGGGATCTTCTCGCGGAACTCGCGGACGAAGGCGGGGCGTTCGGGGCGGGGGCCGACGCAGGACATGTCGCCGAGGAAGATGTTCCAGAGCTGGGGCAGTTCGTCGATCGACCAGCGGCGCAGGAAGGCGCCGATGCGCGTGCGGCGGGGGTCGTCCTCCGTTGCCCAGACCGGGCCGGTCGAGGATTCCGCGCCGACGCGCATCGAGCGGAACTTGAGGATCATGAAGGAGCGGCCGTCGAGGCCCATGCGCTCCTGGCGGTAGAAGAGCGGTCCCCGGTCCTCCAGCTTGATCAGCAGCATGACGATCGGAAGGAAGGGGAGGAGCACGATCATCGCGCCGGCGGAGAGCCCGATGTCCATCGTGCGCTTGGCCAGGCTCGACCAGCCCTCCATCGGCACGTGCGAGAGGTTGATGACCGGCGTGCCATCGACGTCCTCGATCTCGGCGCGCAGCGTCGCGTACTGGAGAACGTTCGGGACGAGGCGAATCTCGATCAGTTCGTTGCCGATGCGGTCGAGCAGGTCGAGGATCTTGCGGTGGGCGGCGAAGGGCAGGGCGATCATCACCTGGTCGACGCCGTGCCGTTCGATCGTCTCCTCCAGATCGTTCAGGGTGCCGATGACACGCACACCGCCGCCGATGTCGGCGTCCGCCTTTTCCGGATCGTCGTCGAGGAACCCGACGACCTCGTAGCCGAGTTCCCGGTGACGGCCCAGCTTGGTCGCGATCTCCTCGCCGCTGTCGCCGGCGCCGACGATCAGGATGCGGCGCACGTTGTGGCCGCGTCGGCGAACCGTGCGCAGAACGGCGCGGGTCGACAGCCGGAGGACGGCGACGAGGAAGATGTCGGAGGCCGCGAACAGGGCGAAGAACGCCCGGCTGTAGGAAAAGGGATCGTCCGTGCCGGCCTGGGTGAGGCGGTCGAAGGTCAGCACCGAGGTCAGGAGGATCAGCGCCAGCACGGTGGCGACGACGATGCTGATCATCTCGTCCACCCGGCTGTGCCCGCGGCGGATGCGGTAGAGGCCGTGGAAGTAGTAGACGATGGGCCAGATCAGGACGATGAACGGCAGCATCCTGAGGTAGGGCTCGAAGTCGGGCACCGACTTCGTGATCTCGACCACCGGCTGGACGAACCGCAGGTACCAGGCCAGGAAGAAGGCCCCCACGGTCGCGGCGATGTCGCCGCCCAGGTTCAGCGCGGCGGTGACGCGAAGTTGCTTGTGGAGCACCGTCTTCAGTCCTGCGAGGCCGCCGCCGCTCGATCGCGCGGGCACCGGATGCTACCAGTGCCCGAAGCCGGCGCGGCGGCCCGGTGCCGGACGCGCCCGAACGCATCGCGACGTTGACAAGTGGCGGTAACGACTCGTAGCCTTCAGGGTTTGCGCGGTTGCGCCTTGCCGGAGTCGCGGCGGACCATGGAAGAGTGACCCGCGGAGGTGACTCGCAGAGGTGGCTCGCGGTTTGAGACGGCGGACGCCTGACGGTGAAATCGGATGCATCTGCAGCTCGACCAGGCCCGTAGCGGCCCTCTCCGCTGGAGCGACGCAATCGGCGTGGCGGCCGCGGACCTGCGCCGCAACGAGGCGCTGGTTCCGGGCACTGTCGACTGCGAAGGCAGCCTGACCTTCACCGGGCCGGACTTTCTGCTCCAGACACGGCTGCGCTACCGCCATCGACTTCGCTGTGACCGTTGCCTGACCCCTTACGAGGAGGATGTCGACCTGCCGCTCGCGTTCGTCGTGCCGGCCGGCGACGCGGACGGCCCGGCCACGGCGGACGGCGAAGGGGACCCGCACGGCGCCCGCGAACTTGAGCCGGAGGATCTCTCGACGCTCGTCGCGGTCGACGGCGCCATCGACCTGTTCCGGCTGGTCTGCGAGCAGGTCGAACTCAACGTGCCGATGAAACCGACGTGCGATCCGGCCTGCCGGGGCCTGTGCCCCCAGTGCGGAGTCGATCGGAACCGGGAGGCCTGCACCTGCTCCGGGGAGCGCGTCGATCCTCGCTGGGCCGGCCTGGAAGCGGTCCGCGAACGCCTTGCCGGTAATCTGACCAGCTAGCCAATGAGCCAGGAAAGGAAATAGAAGGAATGGCCAATCCCAAACGGCGGCACTCGAAGGCGCGTCGGGACCGGCGACGGTCCCATGACGCCTTGAAGCGTCCCGCCGCCTCAATCTGTCCGAACTGCGGCGAAACCAAGCTGCCGCATCGCGCATGCAGGTACTGCGGTTACTACCGCGGGCGTGACGTGATCGACGTCGAGGACGTCCTCTAGGAGCCCGAAGCCGGCGGCGCCGCGGTCCCCATGACGAATCGATCTCCTGCACCCGAGCCGACGGTGATCGCCGTCGATGCGATGGGCGGCGATCACGCTCCGCGGGCCGTGGTCGAGGGGGCGCTCCTGGCGGCGCGGGAGAACGGGCTCCGGTTGCTCCTGGTCGGCAGGCGGGATGCGCTGGAACGGGAGATCGAGGAACGCGAGTCCGTGGCCTCCGATCTCGATCGGATCGAGATCGTTCATGCCCGCGAGGTCGTCGGCATGGGCGAGTCCGCGCTGGCGGTGCGCCGGAAGCGCGATTCCTCCGTGCGGGTCTGCGCTCGGCTGGTCAGGGAGGGCCGGGCCGCGGCGATGCTGACGGCGGGCAACACGGGCGCCGCCCTGGTCGCCGGCAAGATGGTCATCGGCGTCGCGCCCGGAGTTGATCGACCGGCCCTGGCCGTCGCGCTGCCGCGCCGCGACGGCAGCACGATCCTGCTCGATGCCGGCGCCAACGTGGACTCCAAGCTCCATCAGCTCCGCCAGTTCGCGGTGATGGGGCACTACCTGGCTGAGAACCTCCTGCGCCTGGAGTCGCCGCGGATCGGGCTGCTTTCGATCGGCGAGGAAGTGGGCAAGGGAACGGAACTCGTCCGCGAGGTGTTCAAGGCGCTCGACGCCACGGGCCTCAACTTTGTCGGCAACGTCGAGGGCGGCGACGTGTTCAACGGCACGGTCGACGTCGTAGTCTGCGACGGTTTCGTCGGCAACGCGATCCTCAAGAGCGCCGAGTCCCTGGGCGAGTTCGTGGGCGGACAGTTGCGCCACGAGATGGGAAGCACATGGCGGGCGCGGTTCGGCTACCTGCTGGCGCGGTCGGCTTTCGAGCGCTTCAAGCGCCGCCTCGACTACAGCGAGTATGGCGGCGCGCCGCTGCTCGGGCTCCGGGGCGGCTGCTTCGTTGCCCACGGCCGTTCCTCCGCGCACGCGATCCACAGCGCCGTGCGGCGGGCGGTAGAGTTCTGCGACGCGGGCATTCACCTCAAGGTCAGCGCGAAGCTCGCCGAGGTCGCGTACGAAACGCGCTCGAAGGCGGGATGACGAGGGATGACGGCGGAATGACGAACGGTTTGCAGGGAGACTCCTCCAACGGGACGCGCCGGGTCTGGATCGCCGGCACGGGCCGCTCGGTGCCCGATCGGGTGCTGACTAACGCCGACCTGGAGCGCATCGTCGACACGTCGAACGACTGGATCATCGCGCGTACCGGCATCGAGGAACGCCGGGTCGCGTCCGACGAGGAGTACACCTCGGTTTTCGCCGTCGACGCCGCCCGCAAGGCGATGGAGATGGCCGGAGTCGAGGCGTCGGACGTGGACCTCGTCCTGATCTCGACAGTGACGCCGGACATGCCCTTTCCGGCCACGGCCTGCCTGGTGCAGGAGGAACTCGGCGCGAAGGACGCCACCGCGTTCGACCTGAACGCGGGCTGCACGGGGTTCGTCTACGGGCTCTCCGTGGCCCACCAGTACCTGTCGAGCGGGGCCGCCTCCACGGCCCTGGTGATCGGGGCCGAGTCGTTGACGAAGTACACGGACTACGAGGACCGTTCGACCTGCGTGCTGTTCGGCGACGGCGCCGGCGCGGTGGTGCTGCGCGGCGAGGACCCACCGGGGCCCTCCAGCGAGAACGGACTTTCGGGCATTCTCTCGGTGGCGATCCACAGCGACGGCTCGCTCGCTCACCTGCTCGAGATGCCGGGCGGCGGCAGCCGCAATCCTCCGAACCGTCCCGAGACCCTGGAGGCCCGTCTGCCCTTCATCCGGATGCTCGGCAACGAGACCTTCAAGGTGGCGGTGCGCACTCTGGCCGAGGTCTCCGGCGAGGTGCTCGAGGGCGCCGGGCAGCGTCCCGAAGACGTCCGGTGGCTGATTCCCCACCAGGCGAACCGCCGGATCATCGACGCCGTCGGCCGCCGGATCGACGTGCCGGCCGATCGCGTCTACGTCAACGTCGAGCGCTACGGCAACACGTCGGCCGCTTCCATTCCGATCGCCCTCGACGAGCTGAACCGCGACGGCCGGATCGACCCCGGCGACCTGGTTCTGATGGCGGCCTTTGGCGCCGGCCTCACCTGGGGCGCGGCCGCGGTGCGTTTCTAGGGCCAGGTTCTTTCTGGATTCACGATGAGCGGGGTGGCGTACGTCTTTCCGGGCCAGGGCTCGCAGCGGGTCGGCATGGGCCGCGCGTTGGCCTCGGCCTTTCCCGAGGCGCGGGCGGTGTTCGAGGAGGCCGACGACACGCTCGGCTTCTCGTTGTCGGCGCTCTGCTTCGAGGGTCCGGAGGACGAACTCCAGTTGACCGCGAACACTCAACCGGCGATCGTCGCCATGTCGGTCGCCGTGCTGCGCTGCTACCTCGCGCGGGAGCCTCCGCCTGAGGCGCCGATCTTCGTCGCCGGTCACAGCCTGGGCGAGTACTCGGCCCTGGTGGCGGCCGGAGCCCTCGAACTCGCCGACGCCCTGCGGCTGGTGCGGGCCCGCGGGCAGGCGATGCAGCGGGCGGCGCCGGTGGGCGATGGCGCGATGGCGGCGATTCTCGGGTTGAGCGAGGAGGACACCGCCGCGGTGGCGGCGGAGGCGGCGAGCGACACCGATGGCGTCTGCCAGCTCGCGAACCTGAACGCTCCGGGACAGATCGTGATCGCCGGGGCGGCCGGCGCGGTCGACAGGGCCGTGGAACTGGCCGCCGGGCGGGGCGCGCGACGGGCGATCCCGCTGCCCGTGTCGGCGCCCTTCCACTGTGCCCTGATGGCGCCGGCTCGCGCTGCGATGGAACCCCTGATCCGGGACGTACCGATGGCGGATCCGGAGGTCCCGGTCGTCTGCAACGTGGATGCCGTAGAGGTCAAGACGGCGGCGGCGGCTCGGGACGCGCTGGTCAGGCAGATCGACGGCGCCGTGCGCTGGTCGGAGTCGGTGGCCCTGATGGCCTCCCGAGGCGTCGAGCGACTGGTCGAGATCGGACCGGGCAAGGTGCTGTCCGGGCTCGCGCGCCGCATCGAGCGCGGTCTGAAGGTCCAGACCGTTGCCGAACCGGAGGACCTCGCCGCGTGACCGTCTTCGATCTGAAGGGCAGAACCGCGCTGATCACCGGCGCCTCGCGCGGCATCGGCCGTGCCGCGGCCCTGCTGCTGGCTCGGCAGGGGGCGCGGGTCGTGCTTGCCGCCCGCAACGAGGAACTCCTCGGCGAGGTTGCCGGCGCGGTGCGGGAGGGCGGCGGCGAGGCCCATCCGATGGCGCTCGACCTTGGCCATCACGAGTCGATCCCCGCCGCGGTGCGGGGTCTGCCTGCGGAGTTCGCGGCCGTCGACATCCTGGTGAACAACGCGGGCATCACCGCCGACAACCTGCTGGCGCGGATGAGCCTGGAGCAGTGGCGGCGGGTGCTGGACGTGAACCTGACCGGCGCTTTCGTCCTGACCAAGGCTCTGGTGCGGGGGATGATGCGCCGCCGCCATGGCCGGGTGGTATCCGTCTCTTCGGTGGCGGGAGTGGTCGGCAACGCGGGCCAGGCGAACTACGCCGCCTCCAAGGCGGGCCTGATCGGGTTCAGCAAGTCGCTCGCGCGAGAGCTCCTGAGCCGCGGGATCACGGTCAACGTGGTGGCGCCGGGCTTCATCGAGACGGACATGACCGCGGCCCTGCCGGACGGAGCGGGCGAGCGCTTCCTGGAGCGGCACGGCCTGGTCCGTCTGGGGACGGTGGACGACATCGCGGCGGCGGTGCTGTACCTGGCGAGCGACGAGGCGTCCTACGTAACGGGCGAGGTGCTGAGCGTCAGCGGGGGCATGACGTAGGAGTCACACACTGGGTGCGCCGGCGTCCCCACCGGCTTGTGAGGAAATCGCGCCGCGAAGCGGCGGCGGTATTGGACGTATCGCTCCGGCAGTGGCATAGTCTCTGCCCTGCCCGCGGGTCCGAAAAGCCCAGCCTGCGCCAACCCCCAAGAGAGGAACCAGAATGTCCGTAGTCGAAAAGGTCAACAGCATCATCGTCGAGCAGCTCGGAGTCGATGCCGACGAAGTCACTCCGGAGGCCAGCTTTACCGACGATCTCGGTGCAGACTCGCTCGACATCGTCGAACTGGTCATGGCCTTCGAGGAGGAGTTCGAGATGGAGATTCCGGACGAGGACGCCGAGAAGATCGGCTCGGTCAAGGAGGCCATCGACTACATTCAGGCTCACGGCTCTTCGAACTGACCGTCCGCTGGGTGCGCGGGTCTTCTGACCCGCTGCCGCCGAAGGCGGCCAGAAGAACGTACCGGCCGTCAGGCCGGCGCTGTTTTGGAGCAGATTCCTGGACCAATGAGCGACCGTAGACGCGTCGTCATTACCGGCGTGGGGCTGGTGTCTCCGCTTGGCGTGGGCGCGGAGGCGACCTGGTCCGGCCTGATGGAGGGAAGGAGCGGCGTCGGTCCGCTGACGCGGGTCGACGCCGACCTCTACGCGACGAAGATCGCCGCGGAGGTGCGGGACTTCGACGCCCGGCGGTTCATGGAGCGCAAGGAGATCCGCCGGGTCGACCTGTTCATCCAGTTCGCCCTCGCCGCCGCGACGCTCGCCCACGAGGACGCGGGGCTCGAAATCGACGACGGCAACCGGGACCGCGTCGCCACCGTCGTCGGTTCCGGCATGGGCGGCCTGCCCCTGATCGAACACATGCACGGCGTCTGGCGCGACCGCGGTCCGCGCCGCGTGTCGCCGTTCTTCATCCCCGGCCTGATCGCGAACATGGCCTCCGGCCAGATCTCGATCCGCTTTGGCGCCCGCGGCCCGAACACCTGTCCGACGACCGCCTGCACGACCGGCCTGCACGGGGTGGGCGATGCGTTCCGGATGATCCAGCATGGCTATGCCGACGCCGCCTTCGCCGGCGGCGCCGAGGCCACGACATCCGACCTGGCGCTGGCCGGCTTCGGCGCGATGAAGGCGCTGTCGGTGCGCAACGACGAGCCGACGAAGGCGTCGCGGCCGTGGGACAAGGACCGCGACGGCTTCGTGCTCGGAGAGGGCGCCGGAATCCTCATTCTGGAGGAGCGTGAGGCGGCGCTCGAGCGCGGCGCCCACGTCTACGCCGAGATCGTCGGCTACGGCATGAGTTCCGACGCCTACCACGTCTCGGCGCCGGAACCGGAAGGCGACGGCGCCGCCCGGGTGATGCGGGTGGCCCTCGACGACGCCGGGCTGGCGCCGGAGACGGTCGACTACGTCAACGCCCACGGCACGTCGACGCCGCTCGGCGACATCGCCGAGGTCCGGGCGATCAAGCGGGTGTTCAACGACCACGCCTGGCGCCTGGCCGTGTCCTCGACCAAGTCCTCGACGGGTCACCTGCTGGGCGCCGCGGGCGGCGTCGAGGCCGGCATCCTGGCGCTGACCGTGGACCGGCAGATGCTGCCGCCGACGCTGAATCTCGACGAGCCCGGCGAGGAATGCGACCTGGACTTCGTGCCCCACCAGTCGCGCGAGGCGAAGGTCGACGTGGCGCTGACCAACTCCTTCGGCTTCGGCGGCACGAACGGCGCCCTGGTGATGGCGCGTGCATAGTGCAACCGGACCCGCAGGCGGACGCCGGCCATGCTCCCCCCCCCCCCCCCCCCCCCCGGGGGGGGGGGGGGGGGGGGGGGGGGGGGGGG
>JAPOXA010000085.1:16637-24084 GCA_026707325.1 Acidobacteriota bacterium
GGGCGGGGGGCGTGCGCCGCTGGCCGCGCGCGGCCCGCGCGCCCCCCCCCCCCCCCCCGCCGGCGGCCCCCCCCCCCCCCCCGCCGCCCGCCCCCCCCCCCCCCCCCCCCCCCCCCCCCGCTGCTGCGGTGGGGCATGAACGCCGTCCGGTCATCGATCGGACAGAAACTGTCCCGGATCGGTCATTCCCGGACATGGAACGGGGCTTGCTGGAGTGCTGTAGATTCGTTTCCGTCCTGGCGCCGACGAGTCGCCAGGGCAGCCAAGCCTGGCGCCGTCGCCCCTGCGGCCCGCTTCGAGGGGAGGTACCATGCGCGAAGCGTTGGAGAAGGGGTGGACAGAGTGAGGTGTGGTGGCCGGCCCTCCGGTTCGCTGGTCGCGGGAATGCTGGCGCTGGCGCTGGTGCTGATCCCGGCCGCCGCGGCCGAGGCTCAGAACCTCCTCGACTTCTCGCCGCGGGCGGTCGGCGCCGCGCGGTCCTCCGCCGCGGAGGCCGCCGCCGGCGTGGCCCAGGGTGTCCGGGCGGGCGGGCCGCGGGCCTTCGCTTCGTTCTACGCCGCGGATAGCGTCCAACACCCCGTCGTCGCCGACCTCGACCTCGTGCGGGCCGGCGCGCCGCTTCTCGACCTGGCGACGCCGGACGGCCGCGTGTTCCAGGCGCGCCTCTCCTGGTTCGAGGATCGCGGCGGCGGCAATGCCGTCTGGTCCGGCCGCGTCGCCGGGGCCGCCTACGACACGATCCTCTTCACCCTCCACGACGGACATCTTCACGGCGCCTACGGAGCGCCCTTCGAGCCGAAGTTCGACCTGCGCGCGGGCGCGGACGGACTCGGCGTCGTCGTTTCGGGCGCCGAGGCGGGCGGCGGCGCCGACCCCCTGCACGATCCGTGGTGCGAGGAGCACCCCGCGCCCCTTCCGGAAGTCCCGGAGTGGGTTCTCGCCGCGCCGGACCCGGTGCCGCCGACCGACGACGGGACGATCTCCCAGACCGGCGCCGCCTCTTCGGCGGCGCCGCCGGAACGCGTGGTCCAGGGACAGACGGCGAAGACGATCACGCTCTCGGTGAGTCCGGCCTCGGTGGCGGAGAACGCGTCCGCCGCGGTCACGATCACGGTGACCGCCACGGTGGCCGCCGCCGACGTCTACACCACGGATCAGACGATCAGCATCAGCGTCGGCGGCGGAACCGTCATCGACGGCGTGGCGACGCCCGGCGCGGACTTCGCCGCCGTGCCGGACTTCACGCTGACGCTGGCGGCCAACATGACGACCGGCACGGCCATGTTCTCCCTCGACCCGACGAACGACACGGCGGCCGAGCCCCACGAGACGGTGGCGGTCAGCGGCGCGCTGGCCGGCGCCAACGTCGCGCCGGCCGAGGTGCGGATCACGGACGACGATCAGCACGTGATCGACCTGATGATCCTGTACACGCCCGGAACGGCCACCATCATGCAGGGGCTAACGCAGAACGATCCGACGGTCACGATCCAGAGTGAGACGGCCGGGCTGGCCGACTACGTCAACCTGGTGTGGCGGAACAACGCGCTCCCGGCCCAGGTCCGGCTGGTCCACGTCGCGCCGGTCCCGCAGGGGGTGATCGACAACCGCGGCGAGGGCAGCCGCGACTACATCTTCGCGATGCGGACGGACGCCGACCTGCTGCGGCTGCGCGACGAGCACGACGCCGACCTGGTCTACCTCTGGGCATGGGAGAAAACGACTCCCCGCCTGCAGTGCGGCCTGGCCTTCACCCGGACCAAGCTCCACACGACGGTCACGATGGCGCCGTCCGGCATCGGGCTCTTCAACTTCAACTTAGACTGCGGGATCCCGGGCGAGCCGACGGGCCGGTCCATCCTGGCCCACGAGATCGGCCACAACCTGGGCGCGCTCCACGAGCCGGCGAACCACAACCCGGACCCGCGGGTGCCGATCTACCCTTACGCCTTCGGCCACACGCACTTCGGCTCGGGCGACGACGACCTGAACGTCGCCACGATCATGAGCTACGGCACGCCTCGCCGTTGTGTGAACTTCCTGATCGGAAGCATCTGTCGTCCCGATGGTTACGCCGCATCGTTCACCCGCGAGCCGTTCTACTCGAACGTGCGGCTCAAGCTGACGCGCCGCGCGAACGACGACTGGAACACGAACTATCCGCTTGGCGCGCCCGCGGTGCTCGGCATAGCGGGCGCGCGGGAGAACGAGCGGGCGATCAAGCACCTGCTCGAGTCGACCGCGGCGTTCAGCGAGTACATGCTCGCCGCGCCGCCAGCCAACCTGACCGGCGCGGCGACGGCGAGCGGCGCCACGGTCGATGTCGCGCTGACCTGGGACGACGTCTCCTCGCGGGAGGCGGGCTACAAGGTGCAGTACCGCGTCTTCGGCGACGGCGCCTGGCAGGAAGGCGCCGCGTTGGTCGCGGGCGTCGAGGCGGCTACGCTGACCGGTCTGGCGCCGGCCACCCGCTACGTGTTCCGGGTCGCCGCGCCGAACGCCAACGGCCTCACCAGCTACAGCTACGAATGGGCGGTGCGCACCTCCGGGACCGGGCCGCCGAACGCGCCCGGCGCCTTGCGGGCGGAGACGCAGGGCCCCACGCTGTTCCCGGAACCCTGGGACGTCAGGCTGACCTGGAGCGACTGGTCGGAGACGGAGACCGGCTTCCACGTCCAGTACCGCCGCGTGGGCGCCAGCGACTGGACGGACGGACCGAGCGTCGCGGCGAACGCGACGGTGGCCACCGTGGACGATCTCCTGGCGGACGAGGACTACGAGTTTCGGGTCGGCGCTAGGAACAGCCACGGCACGGCGTGGAGCCGCGTCGTCCGGGTGAGGACCGATCTCCCGGCGGCGCCCGACGCGCCTTCCGATCTCGCCGGCGTCCGCATCAGCTCGGTGGCCGCGCGGCTGTCCTGGACGGACAACTCGTATGAGGACGAAGTGGGCGAGACGGCGTTCGAGATCCACACCCGGCCCACCGGGGGCCAGGAATGGACGATCGCCTCCTCCGTCGCTCCGGACACGGAGTCGGCCATCGTGGCCGGTCTCCCCGAAGGCGCGCGGCTGGACTTCCGGGTGGCTTCGGTGGGGCCGGGCGGATCCGGGTTCAGCAACGAGCTTTCCATCGACCTGGCGGTCGAGCCTCCGGGCGTGCCGGTCATCGAGGGATGGCTCGACCGGGACCGGCTGAACGACATCGTCACGCGGTTCTCGATCTCGGTCGACCCGTCGAACGGCGCGGAGGTCTACGTAGCGGCCTTCCGGTCGGGACAGTGGCGCCGCTACACGCCGGGCCGCGTCGAGAACGACAACGTCAGCCCGTATAGGGCCGAGGCGGTGAACGGCGGCGGCCGGCGCGTCAGTGAGCAGATCGAGCTCGGCATAGGCAGGATCAACCCCCGGCCTCCGCCCTCGGCGCCGTCGGGCCTCGCCGCGGCCCGATACGGCCCCACCAGCGTCCGCCTGACCTGGACGGACACCGCCGACGACGAGCTCTGGTACCGGGTGTCGGCTAGCCTGAGCGGCGGGCCGGCCGTCGTTTACGGTGTCTATCCGGCAAACACGGAGGAGGCGACCCTGGTCGGCCTGCAGCCGGGCCGCCACGAGTTCTTCGTCACCCTGGCGAACCAGCACTACGAGATCACCCCCCGGACGACGTCCTTCGCCCTTCCGGTCCCCGATCCGGTGCCTCCGGCCGCCGCCTCGGGCCTTTCCGCGAGCTTCGGCTCGGCGGCGACCGAGGTCGACCTGTCCTGGACCGACAACTCCTCGGACGAGGACGGTTTCCGGGTCGGCGCGCGGGCGGACGACGGAACCTGGTCGTTCACCGACGCGGCGGCGGACGCGACCTCGGCCACGGTCGCCGGCCTGACCCCGAACACGCTGTACCACTTCCGGGTGCTCGCCGACTCGGCCAACGGCAGCTTCGACAGCAACCTGGTCACCTTCGACCTGCACCCGCAACCCCGGGCCGCGACCGGGCTGACCGCGAGGGCGGAGGGATCGACGACCGCGGTCCTCGAATGGGAGGACAACGCCCGGAACGAGACGGGCTACCGGGTCGAGGCGAGGCAGGGTTCGGGACCCTGGGCGACGGTCGGGAGTTCTCTCCCGGCGAACACGACGACGCACGCCGTGACCGGCCGGGCGGCCAGCGCGTCCTACGGGTTCCGGGTGGTCGCGGTCAACGGGGCTGGCGAGGCGGCGAGCACCCAGGCCGAGCTGACCATGCCGCCGGCGGCGCCGTCGAACCTCCAGGCGGCGCAGGCCGGCCCGACCTCCGCCACGCTGACCTGGACCGACGGCTCCTCGGACGAGACCGGCTTCCGCGCGGAGTACCGGGGCAGCGGCGAGACGGGCTGGACCCCGTGGGCGCCGGACACGGCGGCCGGCGCCACCGGCGTGACGGTGTCGGCGCTGTCGCCGAATACGGACTACGAGTTCCGGGTGCTGGCCGTGCATGGGGACAACGGCCTCTCGTCCCCGTCCAACGTGGCGACGGTGACGAACTTCCCGCGCCTGCCGGAACCGGCCTCGGACCTCGCCGTGACCTTCCTCGGCTCCCACTCCAGCCGCGTCGACTGGAAGGACCGGTCGAACGACGAGACGGGCTTCATGGTGCAGTACCGGCTCTTCGGCCGGGAGGAGTGGGTCGACGGGCCGGGTGTTCCGGCCGGCGCCGAGAGCGCCACGGTGACGGGGCTGCTGGCGAACCGGACCTACCGCTTCCGCGTGCTCGCCGCGAACGCGAACGGGGCGCGGCCGAGCTACCAGATCGAGAAGACGTCGCCGCCGCCGCCGCCCGACGAGCTCACCTTCACGGTGGACTTCCCGACGGTGAACAAGGTGTTCCTGCGCTGGCGAATCGAGTTCGAGGACTTTACCCACATCAAGATCGAGAACCGCATCGGCAACCACCCGTGGTTCACGCTGGGCACGGTTGGGAGGCTGTCTTTCGGCCGCCCGAGAACGTCGCAGTCGATCACCGGCCTGACGCCCGGCGAAGACAACGATTTCCGCATCCGCCTGATCAACGCGAACGGCGAATCGAGCCCCAGCAACATCGTCTCGTACACCGTGCCGAGCGGACCGGCGGCGCCTTCGGGCCTGGCCGTGACGGCCACCGGTTCGACCACGGTCGATCTGTCCTGGACGGACAACTCGGACAACGAAAGCGCCTTCGCCGTGGAGTACAAGGCGTCGGCGGACAGCGCGTGGACGGTCGCCGGCTCGGTCGCGGAGGATGTCGTGACCGCCGCGGCGAGGGGACTTGTGGCGAGCACCGCGTTCGACTTCCGCGTCACCGCCCGTAACGCGCAGGGATCGGCCTCGAGCGCCGCCGTCTCGCTCACCATGCCGCCGCCGGGGCCGACCGGGCTTGTGGCGACCGCGACCTCGGCGACCGCCGCCGACCTGTCCTGGACGGACAATTCGTCCGACGAGACCGGTTTCAAGGTGCAGTGGAGCACGGGCAGCGTCTGGAACAACCTGTCCACGACAGTCGCGAACGCGACGACGTCCAACGCCGGCGGCCTGACGTCGGGCCAGGGCTACGAGTTCCGGGTGATCGCGACGAACGCGAACGGCGACTCGACGCCCAGCAACGTGGCGAGCATCGGCCCGCCGCTTTCCCCGCCGGCGCCGACCGGGCTCGCGGCGACCGCCGCCGGGTCGACCGCCGCGAGGTTGTCCTGGACGGACGCCTCGACCAACGAGACCGCGTTCGACGTGGCGTATCGCACCGGCGGAGGTTCCTGGACGGCCGCGTCCACGACGGCGGCGGACGTTACGGCGGCAACGGTGACGGGGCTCACGCCGAGCGTCGCCTACGAGTTCCAGGTGACGGCGCGGAACGCGAACGGGTCGAACGCGACCTCCGCCGTCTCGCTCACCATGCCGCCCGCGGCGCCGACCGGGCTGGCGGCGGCCGCGGTCTCGGCGAGCGCCGTCAACCTCACCTGGACCGACGCGTCCTCGGGCGAAACGGACTTCCTCGTCGAGTATCGGCGGGCGGCGGACGCGGCCTGGACCGCCTGGGGGACCCGGCCGGCGGCGAACGCGGTCTCGGCGGCCGTGACCGGCCTTGCCGCCGGCACGGTCCACGAGTTCCGGGTGTTCGCGACTCACCAGTCGAACGGCCTCTCCACGCCCAGCAACGTGGCGACGACGACGACCTTCGGAACCCGCCCGCCGACCGCGCTGAGCGCCGTCGCCACCGACTCGACGAACCTCAGCTTCACCTGGCGGGACGAGTCGACCGACGAGACGGGGTTCGGGCTCGAGCGGCGTATCGGCAACGGCCCCTGGGCGGAGGTGCTCGCCCTGGGGCCGAACGTCGAGGCGGCGACGCTGGGGGGCTTCTCCGCGAGCACGGCCTACGGCTTCCGGGTCAGCGCGAAGGGGCCGTCCGGGACCTCGCGGAGCGATCCGGTGTCCCTCACCATGCCGCCGCCGCCGCCGACCGGGCTCGTGGCCGCGGCCGCCTCCGCCAGCAGCGTGCAGCTCAACTGGGACGACGCCTCCTCCGACGAGACGAGCTTCATCATGGAGTACCGGCCGGCGAACGACCCCGTCTGGATCAGATGGAAGCCCGAGCTGGCGGCGGGAAGCGAGTCGCTGCTGGTCACGAACACCGGGGTGGCCGCCGATCCGAGGTACCGCTTGAGGGCGGGCCAGGACTACCGCTTCCAGGTGTTCGCCAAGCACTCGACGAACGGCGTGTCCTCGCCCAGCAACGAGGCGGAGGTCAGAATGCTCGGCGCTCCGGCGGCGCCGTCCGGCCTCACCGCCACGGCCCGGGGTTCGACCCAGGTGAGGCTCAGGTGGAAGGACAACTCGGGCGCCGACGAGGACAACTTCAAGGTGGAGTACCGCGGCGGCGCGGTCGCCTGGACCGCGGGGCCGGTGGTCAGGAGGGACACGACGTCCGCCAACGTCAAGAATCTCTCGCCGAGCCGCGGCTACGAGTTCCGCGTCAGCGCCGTGAACACGCACGGCGCGGCGTCGACGTCCGGCGTCACCCTCGTCATGCCGCCGGCCGCGCCGAAGATCGTCGGCGTCGCCAGCGAGAGCGCCTCCAGCGTCAACGTGTTCTGGCAGGATCTGTCGACCGACGAGACGAGCTTCGTCATCGAGTACCGGAAGACCGCCGACCGGGCGTGGACCCTCTGGGACACGGAGGCGCCGGCCAACGCCAGGTCCGCCGTCGTGACCGGGCTGGATTCCGTCTCGTACCAGTTCCGGGTGTACGCGAAGCACCGCCGGAACGGACTGTCCACGGTCAGCGAGACGGCGACCCTCGACCAGGTGGGCCGCCCCGAAGCGCCGACGGAGCTGACCGCGACGGCGCCGCGGGCGACCCGCGTGGCGCTGACCTGGAAGGACAATTCGGACGACGAGGTCGCCTTCGACGTCGAGCAGCGGACCGGGGACTCCGGCGCCT
>JAPOXA010000007.1 GCA_026707325.1 Acidobacteriota bacterium
GTTTCTCCGGCCGCCTGCGGCGGCAGCCGGCGGGGACGCCGGCGCACCCAGTGTGGAACCTCCTTGCTACTGCGTGTCCGGCCGGTCGTCCGGGACGAAACCGTCGCGGTTCGGCATCTCGACCTTGGGCAGGCTCTCCTGGTCGAGCACGGCGTCCTCGGCGACGATTCCGCCCAGGTGCAGCAGATGCGCGACGACGGCGTAGATCTCGTCGTCGCTGAGCAAGCCCGGCGACTCGTAGGGCATGGAGCGGCGGACGTAGTCCCAGAGCGTCGTGGCATGGGGCCAGTAGCTCTCGACCGTCTTTCGAGGCCGCCCGGACGTCAGGCTGTCGCGGCCGCCGACGAGCGCCGCGGCCTCGTCGCCTTCGGCGTTCCGGCCGTGGCAGGCGGCGCAGAACTGCTGGTAGACCGCCTTGCCCTCGCTGACGGTGCCGCGGCCCGCGGGAAGGCCCTTGCCGTCGGGGAACACCGTGTACCCGTCGGCGGCGAGCTCCTGGGCCGTCGGCTCGCTGCCGAGGCCGGTCTGTTCGGACGCGCCAGCGACGGTGGCGCCGGCCACAAAGAGAAGGAGAGCCACAAGAGGAGGTCGCACACTGGGGGCGCCGGCGTCCTCGCCGGCTTTCGGGCGACGCCGCGAAGCGGTGGTGACCGAGACAACTCGCGAGGCCGAAGGCCTCTCCTTGTTGAAGCGCCGCAGAGAGGAAGGAGCGAGGCCTGCGGCCTCGCGCGTTTCCTTCAGAAGGCCGGCGGGGACGCCGGCGCACCCAGTGGGCGACCTCATACAAACTGCTGTGTGACTACGCCTCCGCATTCGTCACCTCCCCCGACTCCCGCACCTCCCAAGCCTTGATCCGGTTGTTGTGGTAGATCGTCGACCGGCCTCTCGCCTCGAGCAGCGCCGCCAGGGTCGGCTGGACGTAACCCGAGTCGTCCGTCGCCCGGGACATCAGGACGTGGCGACCCCCGTCCCAGCGCCAGCGCGAGCGGAAGCGGGTGAACGCCTTCGCATGGCTCGGACCCTCGATCTCCGCGTCGACCCAGGAGTCGCCGCCGTCCGTCGACACCTCGACCCGGGAGATCGTGCCGCGGCCCGACCAGGCCAGGCCGCGGATCTCGAAGAAGCCGGGCCGGTCCAGCTTCTGCTCGCCCGAGGGCCGGGTGATGACGGACTTCGCGTCCATGACCAGCGTGAACTGGCGGGCCTTGCCGTCCGGCAGCAGATCGGTGTACTTCGAGGTCTCGTCGCGGGCCATCGACGGCATGTGGGCGACCTCGATCCGGCGCAGCCACTTGACGCTGATGCTCCCTTCGCAGCCCGGTACCAGGAGCCGCAGCGGATAGCCCTGTTCGGGCCGGACGGCCTCGCCGTTCTGGCCGTAGGCGATCATCACGTCGTCGAGCGCCCGGTCCAGCGGCACGCTGCGGCTCATCAGCCCGGCGTCGGCGCCCTCCGCGACGATCCAGCTCGCCTCCGGCCTGACCCCGACTTCGTCCAGCAGGTCGGCCAGCAGCACGCCGGTCCACTCGCTACAGCTCGCCAGTCCGTGGCTCAACTGCACGTTCGGCGCTCCGGCCGGCGACCACTCGCGGGCGCTGTTGCCGGAGCACTCGATGAAGTGGAAGCGCGACACCGAGGGCATTCGCACCAGGTCGTCCATCGTGAAGACGAGCGGACGGTCGACGAGCCCGTGGATCGTCAGCCGGTGGGTGTCCGGGTCGATCGCCGGCACGCCCGTGTGGTGGCGCTCGAAGTGGAGCCCGGACGGCGTGACGATGCCCTCCAGGTCGGCGAGCGGCGTGTTCGAGGACGACGCCGTCGCGTCGGGAGCGCGACTCCAGCGCTTCGAGTCCTCGAACGGCGAGGGCCGGCCGTAGTCGCTGGGGGTCTCGCCGAGGTCCCGGATGGCGTCCGTCGTCTGCGCGCGGGCCGCGGGATGGAGCGAACCCGCCGCGGCGGCCCCGGCGAGTCCGATGAAGGCGCGTCGGCTGGGCCGCTGCTTGCTCATGTCCGTCCTCCTCTGGGAAGAGAACTAGCCTAGCGCGACGTCCTACAGGCGGTTGACCGCTTCCTCAGCTAGGTCGAGCGTCCGGATGATGCGCTGGCGCATCTCAGGCAGGTCGACGCCTTCAGTGCTCTTCTTGCCTTCCATGTACCGGGCATACACGCCGTGCACGATCGCCGCGGACTTCCAGCGGTTGAAGCCGACGTAGTAGTCGAGATTCGACAGGTCGCGGCCGGTTCGCTCCGCGTAGCGGTCCAGCAGTTCCTCGCGCGCGGGGAAACCGGGCGCCGCGGTGGCGCCGCCGGCGCCGGTGGGCATCGTGTCGGTCGCCGGCATCCACTGGTTCATCGCGTAGGCCAGGTCGGCCAGCGGATCACCGAGGGTCGAGATCTCCCAGTCGACGACGGCGGCAATCGTCGAGTCCGGCCCGACCAGGCAGTTGTGCAGCCCGTAGTCGCCGTGGACGACCCGCGCCGACCCCTGGTCCGGCAGGTGCTCGAGGAAGTAGCGCTGCAGCTCGTGCGCCCGCGGATCGTCGAGCTGCGCCGGCTCGACGGACGCCGTCCACGACCGGTACCAGGTGCGAAGCTGCCGCCCGACATAGCTGTCGCGCTTGCCGAGCTCACCGAGCCCGACCTCGTCCGGGTCGACGGCGTGCAGTTCGGCCAGCACGTCGATGAACGAATGCGCCAGCTTCGGGCGGCGCTTCCGCGCCACCCACTCCTCGGTGTGGGCCGAGCTGTAGAGCGGCCGGCCGTTGACCAGGCCCATCACGTAGAACCAGGCGCCGGTCACGTCCGGACTATCGCAGAACGCAATCGCCGGCGGCACCGGCACCGAAGTCGGCCCGAGCGCCGAGATCAGGGCCCACTCGCGGCTCATGTCGTGAGCCTTGGGCAGCAGCTTGCCCTGCGGCGGCCGCCGGATGACCGCCGTGCGGCCCTCCGTGTCGTCGATCCGATAGGTCAGGTTCGAGTGGCCGCCCTGAAGCCGGGTCCACTGGAGCGGCGGCGTCAGGCTGTCGACGTGTTCGGCGATCCAGGCCTCGACTGCGGGTTGATCGTAGCCCTCGGGGCCCGTGCTTTCGTCGTGTGTCGACATTGTCGGCAACTGTAGCAACGTCACACACCGGGTGCGCCGGCGCCCTCGCCGGCTTTCGGGCGACGCCGCGGAGCGGTGGCGACCGAAGATGACTCGTGAGGCCGAAGGCCTCTCCCTGTCCCTACGGCAACCGGAACACCAACAGCTCTTCCGTCGCCGTCACCGCCACGTACTGCCGGCCGTCGGCCGCCGCGTACGTCATCGGGTTCGCGTTGCCCTGGAGCGGCAACTCCGCCGACCACAGTTCCTCGCCCGTCTCCACGTCGAGCGCCCGGAGGCGGCGGTCGTCGGTCGCGGCGATGAAGGCGATGCCGGCGGCGGTGACGATCGCCGAGGCGCGGCCCGGCCGGCCGGTCTCCCGCTTCTCCGCCGGCAGCCCCTCCGTGACGCCGAGCGGCCGCCGCCACGCGACTTCGCCGGTATCGGCATCGATCGCGGTCAGAGCCCCCCAAGGCGGCTTCTGGCACGGCCAGGACACGTCGCCGATGCGGACCGCGAAGGAGAACGGCCGAGCCACCCGCAGGACGTACGTCGCGGGATCGGCCTCCGTGTCTTCCTCGACCCAGCCCATCGTACCGATGTCCTGGCTGAGAGCGAGCAGCCGGCGCGTCGCCGGGTCGAAGGCAACGCCGCCCCAGTTCGGGCCGCCGGCGAGACCCGGGAACAGCAGGGTGGCGCCGCGATCCTCGGCGCCGCGGTGCATCCAGGGCGTGTACGGACCCGCGTTGTGAAGCGGCCCGGCGCTCTCGACGAGTTCCGCGCAGGCTTCCGCGTGCTCGGCCGTCGTGTCCTCGGCGGTCACGAGGTCCTCCGCCTCGTAGCCGACCCGCCCCAGCGCCGGCGTCACGCTCGGGATCGGCTGCGTCGGGTGGGTCTGCTCGCCAGGCACCTCGCTCGCCGGCATCGGCCGCTCCTCAACGCCGAAGACGGGCTCGCCGTTCTCCCGATTGAGGACGAAGAGGTAGCCCGACTTCGTCGTCACGGCGAGCGCGTCGACGGTCTCCCCGCCCCGGTCGACCTCGAACAGCACGGGCGGCGCCGGCGGATCGTGGTCCCAGATGTCGTGGTGGATGGTCTGGAAGTGCCAGCGGTAGTCCCCGGTCCGGATGTCGACCGCGACCACCGCGTTGGCGAACAGGTTGGCGCCGTGCCGGTCGCCGCCGTAGGCGAACGGGATGGGCGCGGCGAGCGGCAGGAAGACGAGCTCCCGTTCCTCGTCGACCGTGAAGTAGAAGGGCCAGGCGTTCCCGCCCAGGCGGCCCCGCCAGCTCTCGCCCTCCCAGGTCTCGTGGCCGACCTCGCCCGGCTCGGCCACGGAGTTGAACTCCCAGAGCTTCTCGCCGGTGACGGCGCTGAACGCCCGGGCGTTGCCGATGCCGCCCGCCGTTCCCGGCGGCGTGTTCGCGCCGACGACGACGATGTCCTCCCAGACCAGCGGCACGGAGTTGTAGGGGACGCCGATGTCGACCGCGCCGCCATCGCCGAACTCCGTCGACGGCGTTCCCGTGGCCGCGTCGAGCGCAATCAGCCGTGCGCCGGCGCAGAACACGATACGGGGCGCCGCTCCGTCCGCGCCGCCGCCCGGCCAGTACGAGACGCCGCGGCGCGACGGGGCGCCGTCCGCCACCGTGTGGCGCCAGAGCTCCTCTCCGGTCGCCGCGTCGAGCGCGACCACGGCGCCGGCCGCGGGCAGGTAGAGCACGCCGTCCACCGCGATCGGCGTCGCTTGGGAGCGCGCCGGCCGCCCGGGATCGCCCGCGCCCTCGCCGGCAGGCGACGAAGCGAGTCCGTAGGTCCAGGCTGGCGCCAGGTGGCCGATGTTGGCGGTCGTGATTTCGGCCAGCGGCGAGTACCCGCTCCCCGCGGCGTCGCCGCGGTACATCGGCCAGTCGGCGCGCGCCGAACCGCCCTCGGAACCGCCGCCGCAGCCCAGCACGGCCACCACCGCGACCGACGCCGCCAGAGGCCGTATGATCCTCGCTCCATACTTCATCGCTGTGTTTCCGGGAATGCCCGTCGGGAAGGGACTAGACTGTAGCCGAGACCCGTTGCCGGCCCTAGTCCAGACTGCTGAGGCGGCGCGGGTCTCTCGGCTTGAAGGGAAGAGAAGGCATGAACCCACGTCCCCCGTCGTCCCCGGCTCTGGCTCTGGCCCTGCTGGTCGCCGGCGCGGCCGGCGGGCCGCCGGTGAGCGGTCAGGAAGAGGAGCAGGTCGACTACGTCACGGACGTGCAGCCGATCCTTGAAGCGTTCTGCTACGAGTGCCACGGCGAGGACAGGTCCCTGCGCGAGGCGGATCTCCGCCTCGACATCAAGGAGCTGGCGTTCAAGGACCTCGGCGGCTTCCCCAACATCGCCCCCGGCGACCCGGACGACAGCGAGCTCTACATTCGCGTGAGCTCGGAGTTTCTGGAGATGCGGATGCCGCCTTACGAGGCCGGCACCCAGTTGACCGAAGAGCAGATCGAGACGATCCGGCTGTGGATCCTGCAAGGAGCCGAGTGGCCCGACGAAGTGCAGCCGGAAGGCGGAGTGGATGGTTAGTGTGTGGTGCCGGCCTGACGGCCGGCGCGTTACCAAGCCGCCTGCGGCGGCAGCGGGTCAGAAGACCCGCGCACCCAGTAGGAGACGGACAATGAAGCGAAAGACCGCTACTCGAATGACCCGGATCACCGCGTTCCTACTGGCAGCCGGCATCGCCGGCCAGGCGGTCGCCCAGACGGGCTACGGCGGCGGGGGCAGCGGCCTTCCCCGGGTCGAACTGCCGGCCGAGCCGTGGATCATGAACACCCACCTGATCCCCGAGGTCAAGGTCTCCGTGGTCGTCCGCGGCATCAACCGGCCGTGGTCCCTCGCCTTCCTGCCCAAGGGCGACATGCTGGTCACCGAACGTGGCGGCGACCTGCGCCTGGTCCGCGACGGCGTGCTCGTCGACGAGCCGATCGCCGGCGTCCCCGACGACGTGCTCGCCCGCAGCCTCGCCGGCATGATGGAAGTCGCCGTCCACCCGCACTTCGCCGACAACGGCTACGTCTACCTCACCTACACGAGGCAGGTTTCGGGCCGCGAAGGCACCGTCGCCCTGGTCCGCGGCAGGCTCGACGGCACCTCGCTCGTCGACGTCGAGGACGTGTTCGTCGCCGAGCCCTGGGGCGGCTCGATCGCGGCCGCCCGGCTCGCCTTCGTGCCCGGCGAGGACATCATGTACATGACGATGGGCGGGGCCTTCGGCGCCGACCTCGTCGACGGCACGCAGAGTTTCTTCGGCCACGCCAAGCTGGCCCAGGACCCGAACAGCCACGCCGGCAAGACACTGCGCCTGCGCCTCGACGGCAGCGTGCCCGACGACAACCCCTTCGTCGGCAAGGAGGGGCACAAGCCCGAGATCTACTCGATGGGCCACCGCAACCAGATGGGCCTGGCGCTCCACCCCGAAACCCACCAGCCCTGGACCACCGAGCACGCCCCGCAGGGCGGCGACGAACTGAACGCGATCGAAGCCGGCAAGAACTACGGCTGGCCGGTCGTCTCCTACGGCCGCCACTACAACGGCGTGCGCATCTCCGAGCGCTTCTGGGCCGAAGGCATGGAGGAACCCGCCATCTTCTGGCTGCCCTCCATCGCCCCTTCCGGCCTCGCCTTCTACACCGGCGACGCGTTCCCCGAGTGGAAGGGCAACCTCTTCGCCGGCGCCCTGATGACCGGCCGGATGCCCAACACCGGCCATCTCGAACGGCTCATCTTCAGCGAGAAGGGCGAGGAACTCGGCCGCGAGTGGCTGCTCAAGGAGATCGGCAAGCGCATCCGCGACGTCCGGCAAGGCCCCGACGACTTCATCTACGTCATCACCGACGAGCGGGACGGCGCGGTGATCAGGCTGGAGCCGGCCGAGAAGGCGGAAGAGGCCGAAGCCGCCGCCGGCTAGCTACGGCGTGTACCAGATCGGGGAGCTCCACGCCCGTTCCTGGTGGGTCGCGTGCAGGTCGGGGTTCGGCTCGATGCCGAGGCTGAGTGCGTCCCAGGTCGACCAGCGGCAGGTCGGGTTCTCGAGCACGCGGACGTAGTAGAAGGAGCGGGCGCCCGGGTCGAAGTCCGGGTCGGTCCAGGTGGTACGGAGTTCGACGGCGCCCTTGTCCCGGCTGATCGAGCAGTCGTCCAGGTTGACCTGAGCACCGTTGTCATCGCAGCGGTGGGTTTCGGGGTCGGGCAGGCCGTCGGAGCAGACGACGTCGTAGACCTGCTCCTTCGCCTCGCCGTCCTCCAGCCAGCCCTTGACGACCTGGGCCCGCTGCAGCCAGGCGTTCTCCGGATCGCGGAGGGCCCAGACCAGGAAGCTCGGTGCGGCGGCGTTTCCAGATGCCGGCGAGGACGCCGGCGCACCCAGTGTGCGGCTCTCCGACGCACTGAGGTCGCCGCCCATCGGCACGCCGTGCTCGTAGGCCGCAGCGACCTGATCGGCGGCGCCCGCGATCGCGTCCTCGAGTCCGAAGCCGCCGAAGAAGCGCACCCGGATGCGCGTGCCCGAAGTGGCGAACGACTCGCGCCGCGTCAGCGCGTCGAAGATCGCGGCGCGGGTGTTCGTATCCGCCCACACACCCGCCAGGCCGCCGGTGCCGTGTGTCGCCGTGCGCGGCGTCCAGAAGTTCTCCCAGCCGCCGTCCTCCTCGCGGTAGGCGGAGCCGCGCGCCTGGGGCGTGTTCGTCCTCGAGCTGAAGCGGTTGTCCTCCTCGTAGGAGCCGGCGGAGACGTGGCTGTCGCTCGAGCCGACCGCGCCGAGGGCATAGGGGTTCACGCCCAGGCGCTCCTCCATCTCGAGCCCGGTCAGCAGCGCGTCCCGCCAGTAGCCGCCCTTGAAGATGGAGATCGGATCCGTGTTGTTCACCCGGTCCAGGTAGTACTGGACGATCTGGAAGTCGGCCCACTCGTCGTTCGGGGACAGCGACGGGTGAACCTCCGAGGTGCCCTTCTGCTGGCTGATCTCGGCCACCGGCTCGTTCCGAATCCGCTTTGCCGCGAACTCCGCGTCGATCTCCGCGCCCTTCCAGGTCTCCCGGTCGGGAAAGGCCAGACCGTCGCTCTGGTTCATGTTGTGCGGCATCGCCAGCGCCTCGATCCCCGCCTCGCGCAGGCCGTCGAGCCAGTTCCAGAGGTCCTCGGGGTCGCCGTCGAGCGAACTGAAGGGAAGCTCCGGCGCCTCGCCGCCGCGGAAGATGACGTTCCGGTGCACGTGGCGGCCACCGACCCCCTTCGTGTACTCGTAGCCGATCAGGGCGGTGAACCGACCCGGATCGTTGTGCCGCTCGGCGGCCTCGATGATCCGCTGCCAGGCGCTCGCGCGCACCTCCGGCCCGTTGATCGGGTCGCCCGTGGCGGCGAGTTCCCGCAACCGGCTCAGCGCTCCCAGCCGCGCCCGAGCCGCGCCGCCCTCGCCGCTGAACAGATCCTCGGTCAAAGGATGTCCATAGGTCGGACTGTCCGGGTCGATCAGCGCCGGCAGGGCGCCCAGGTACTCCGCGTGGTCCGTTACCGCGAGGAAATCGAGCGGCGCGCCGGAGAGGCGGATCGATTCACCCGACGGATGAGGGATCGCCTCCCCCCTGGCAAACCGGTAGGCGTCGTCGGGCGTCGTACGGACGGTGCCCATGAAGGCGTCGTGCGAGTACATCGTGTGGATGTGCATGTCGCCGAACAGGGCGACCCGGTCGGCGGGCGCGGTGGCCGCGCCGCCGGCTCCTCCGGCGGCGGTGCGGGTGGCCTCATCACCTGCGGGCGCGCCGCAGGCGAGAGCGGTCAGGGCGAGAGCGGGCAGACCGGTTCTGGTCATCGGCGGGGCCCTCCAGGTTGTCGGTGCGGACCTTCTACGATAGCGGACGTCACTCCGTCTTCTTCACCACCACGAACGTGATGTCGTCCTCCGGCGCTGCGAAGGCCAGCACGTCCTGCCTGAGACGTTCGCAGATCTCCGTCGCCGGCTCGCCCCGCACTGCCTCCAGCAGCTCCTCCGCACGCTCCTCGAGATACCGGCCGCCGCCGTGCTCGGCGAAGCCGTCGGTGTACAGCAGGAGCAGGTCGCCCGCCTCGAGCAGCTCCACCTCGCTGACCTCGTAGGGCCGCTTGTAGCCGAGGGGGCCGGGGTCGACGCGCTCGTCCATGTAGGCGTTCGACGCGAAGATGCCGACCGGCGGGAAGCGGACGAGCTGGTCTTCGGGCAGGTGCTCGATGCGGCCGGGACGGCCGGCGAACACCAGGGGCGCAGGGTGGCCGGCCGAGAAGAAGCGAAACCTGCCCTGCTCGGACACCTCTCCGTAGACCATCGTGAGGTACTTGTTCAGGGTGGTCGACTTGTAGAAGCGCTGGTTGATGTGCTCGAAGAGCCGCGTCGTGATCTCGCCGAAGAGGTCGAGCTCGTAGTACGCCCCCAGCAGGAAGGCCTGGTGGAGCATCGCCGCGACCAGGGCGTCCGTCACCTTGTGCCCGGAGACGTCGGCCACGAGGACTCCGGCCCGCTGCCGGCACTTGCGCAGGCCGGCGACGACCTCCGTCCGCCCCGCCGCTTCCGCCTCGCGAAGACGGCGCTCCAGGTCGTAGCGCTGCTTGAAGTCGAGGTAGATCACATGGTCGCCGCCGATCGCCCGCACCAGCGGCATCGAGACCCCGTGCACCTCCACTCCCCGCAGGTTCGGCAGGTCGCCGGGCTCCGGCTTCGTCGCCAGACCGATCTCCTCGAGATTGGCCAGCTCGGCCCGAATCTCGGCCTGCCAGGTATCGGTCGGTGTCTGCGGCACGGCGCGGTCCACTGTATCGCGCCAAACGAGAAAGGGGCGGCAGGCTGGAGAGCCTGCCGCCCCGGCGAAGGTTGGCAGCGACGAAGAGCGGGTTATGCGCTTTTCATCACTCAGGTTTTGTTGGACAGACGGCCTAAGTTTGAACCTCCATCGCTGCCCGGCAGCGTCCCGGAGCAAGGAGTCGGATGCTGATGATCATCCGAGTGAATCCCTGGGACGCTACCGTGTATCGCTTTGCGTTCCCGTCACTCGGAATGAGGAACGAGATTCACGCCACCGCTGAAGTTCGCGTGATGCGCCGCGTTCGCCGCGGACGGCGGGCACATGACGTTCAGGACGGTAGCGGCTGCGTACTTGACTCCACCGATCTCCAGGCCCGTGGACATCACCGGAGTGACCTCCTTGTTGCGAGTGCGCACGTCGGCTCTCTTGACCGCGATGAACAGCTTGGCAGCGTCGGCGCGACCGCGACGGCAGTGCGTCGTGGCGCCGGGGCCGATGATGATTCCACCGTTCTCGATGACGTTCTCGGTAGTTCCCTTATTGGGAACCTCGACCTGAGTCGAGATCGTCTCGCAGACGACCTCCGGAATGTCTCTCACCTTATCGTCGGCCGGATCATCCGGGGTGTCGTTGTCGTCCAGGACCTGAAGGATCTTGATCCTGGCCTTCCCGGCGGTGTGCCATGCCCGCACCCAAGTTTCCTGGACCTCGAGAGCAGCGCTGTTGTTGGAGAAGTCAGGGTCGATGTCGCCCGCGGCGAGCACCAGAACCTCGCCACCGGATTCACCCGCGAAGGCGATCACAGCGTTCCGGCTGGGGTTGTTCGCGTAGGCATCGAGCCGCTGCCTGCACTGAGCAGGACCGTCGTCTTCCATGTAGTAACCCGTTTCCAACCGACGGCTGCCAACGTCTTCGACGATTTCGACACAAGTAGCGGCGTTGTCTTTGTCAGAGACGCAGGCCGCTCGCTGTCCCCGTCCCGGATCAGTACCGGTGGCGGGCCCGGAGGCCGACTCGTGAGTCACAGGAACATCCTGCGTTTCAGTCGTCGTCCCCTCGCCTGGAACCTTTCGGGTGACCACGCGAGCCGGGTCGGACCGAATGTCGGCATGGCCGATGTTCAGGTTGTGCCCCGACCCCTCGATGAGCGCCACGACGAAGTCCGCATCGTAAGGCGCCGCAGCAGCGTGGCCGCGTGGCGTCGTGATGTCCCAGCCCTTGATCGTGCCGGCCGACGTGTCGGTATCGGTCGTGGTACGGCCCTGACCGTCGGCGCCGTAGATCGAGAACCCGACACGGACCTCGTTGTTGTTGGCACTGGATACACGGCGGTACACCATGCCGTTCGAAATCCGCTGAACCCTGCCGAGGCCATCGGTCGTGTCCGCAGTCAGGACGATCTTGGTCGAACCGTCGCCCATCATGCAGTCACTGTCCGTCTGGAAGTAGCGGCGCTGAGGCGCCCAGTAGTAAGGGCCGCACATGTCGGCAGCTTCAGCGGGCGGCTCCGGCAGGATGTGGTGCAGGATGCCGATACGGCCCGTGCTGGCCTGCTTGACGATGCTCGTCACGCCGTCCTTCATGGACTCGAGCGTGATGTCGGCTCCGCCTGGATTGGCGGGGGACACCGTGGCGTTGCCGAGAGCGTCCTTGCCGACCAGGGAAGCGACGGCCGAGTTCATGCTGTCGTTGATCCAGTACCAGCCACCGTCCTTGAGACCGTGAATCTGGACCTGACCACCGGCGGGGCACTCGAGTCCGGCGTCGGCGGTCAGCAACTGGGCCACCTTGCCGCCCGACGCCTTGGCCGTGGCGGACACCGTCACGATTCCACAGTCGAGCACGAAGTTGACCTCGTCGAGATCGGTCTCGCCGATGAACCCGCCCTCGCCCTTGAAGAACGGCGCCACATGGCACTCGTCGTCGGGGCAATTCACCGTCGTCTTCGCAGCATCGGCAACGCCGAGCTGACCGAAGGCCACGGAGGCAGTCGCGCAAATCAAGAGCGCGAACATGAGATAGTTCTTCACTTGTTCTCCTTTTTTCCGGCGCCTTGCGCACCGGCAAACCTGGGGCGATTAGCCCCTTGTCCAAGATGACGGGGACGACCCCCGCCACAATCTGTCTCTCAGCTAGTCCAGCGGAACGTCCGCCGGATTGCCTGTCCAGGCTCGCATCACCTCCAGGGGAAAAAGTGCCGTGCTCCTCGTTGCTCGGGATTCGCAGGATCAGCCCGCGACGCCATTCGGTGCCCGCTCTGAACCCGTCGTGCGAGGCACGTTACTGCCTCACTAGGGGTGTTATGTCTTCCTGAATCGGCCTTGATCGAGGGAGAGAAAACGCCGCAAACAAAACGATTTATCTGTCACTCTGCGAACGAGTGACGTGCAGACGGAACTGGGCGCGCCAGACCGGAGCCGGCCTGACGGCCGGAGCGGCCCAACCGCCGTTCCGGCCAAGGAGTTACGTATACGTGGACACCAGAAACAAGCCGGACGTGGAACGCGAGTTCTCCGTCCGGGATGCACTCAGGAGATCGCTCTCCGCCAACACCCGTCGCGCCTACCGCAATGGCTGGCGCAAGTTTGTCGCCTACTGCGAAGAGGTCGGCAGGAAACCGATGGCCGCGACGCCGGCCGACGTGGCCGACTTCATCGTCAGGCTGGCGTCCCAACCCCGCTCGCCCAGGGCGACGACACGCAGCCGCGAGCCGCTGTCCGTGGCCACGATCCGGGTCTACCTCGCCGCGATCAAGCGCAAGTACCGCGAGCGGAACCGGCCCTCCCCCGTCGACGACCCGAGAGTGGTCGCTGTCCTGCGCGGACTCGGGCGCCGGTGGGACCGACGGGAGCGCCAGGTCAAGGCGCTGCGGGAGGATGAGGTCGGCCGCATCCTGGCCTGCTGCGACGAGCAGGCAGAGAGCGGGGGCCGTGGCCTCATCGCGGTCCGGGACGCCGCGCTCGTGGCCATCGGCTTCGCCGCGGCGCTACGGCGCTCGGAGCTCTGCGCACTGCTGTTCGAGGACATCGAGTTCCTGAGCGCGTCCCGCAAGCCCTCGGGGATGTTCGTGCATATCCGCAGGTCGAAGACGGACCAGTTCGGCCGCGGCCAGCGGGTCGCGGTGCCGGAAGGCCGTCTGCTCCGGCCCGTATCCAGGCTGCGCCGCTGGCTGGCCCTGTCCGGCATCGAGTGGGGGCCGCTGTTCCAGACCATGAGGCGCGGCGGTCATGTCCAGGGAAGGCCGTTGCACCCGACGGACGTCGCGCGGCTGGTGAAGCGCTACGTGGCGGCCATCGGCCTGGACCCCGCTCACTACTCGGGCCACTCGCTGAGAGCGGGCTTCGTGACTAGCGCGGCGGCTCACGGAGCACGCCTCGACAAGATCATGGAGGTCACCCGGCACACCAGCCCCGGCATGGTGATGCGGTACATCCGGCACGCGGATGCCTTCGAGGATCACGCGGGGGCGGCGTTCCTCTAGCCTCCGCAGTCAGCTTCGGCCGTGCGGGCGACGGCCATGCTCGAAAGAAAGAAGGGGCGGCAGGCTGAAAGCCTGCCGCCCCGAAGAGATGGCAGCGACGAAAGAGCGGGTTAGCGCAACTCGCCACTTAGGATTTTCGTTTGGACAGACGGCCTAAGCTTGGACCTCCATCGCTGCCCGGCAGCGTCTCGGAGCAAGGAATCGGGTGCTGATGATCACCCTGAACCTCCGGGAGAGCTGCCTCGTTTCCTGCTCGATCCCCGGTTCCCTACCTGTCGGTCGGGAACGGGTTTTCGGGAACGAGTTCCTGACCTTCGTGAGCGGCTGCGGACCCCGAGGGGCAGACGACCGTCACTGTAGTCCTCGCCGCCCGCCGGTTACCCTTGCCGGTGGCGATGGTAGGCGTGACCTGGTTCTCCTGGGTTGATGCCACGTAGGCCCAGATCGTAAACGTCTCGGACTCGTTGACCGGAGGCTTTGCGGTCGGGCTGCAGTACCTGCTGTCAGCGTAGACGGACAGAGTGCCGACGTTCTCCGCTACGGCGAACGTAGCGCCGCCTGTAACCGGTGCTTCTGGCGTCGGCGCGGTCTCACCGATCGGGTTTGTCCCGATGCCCCCGATAGTGGCCGCGAAACCACCGCTCGTCACTTCGGGCTCGTTGCGCCCGGTGTCAGTCAGCGCCAGCACCTGCAAGGCATGCCCGAGTCTCGGGTCGGTAGAGCCTGCGGCGCGGTGGGCCAACGCGGCGGGTTCGCCGTTGGGGTTGAAGTGGCCCGTGCCGTTACCCCAGAGATCGACAGTCACCACGGTAGGCGTACCTCTCGTCAGGGGCCTGCGAACCATCGTACCGTCAGTGGGCAAGCCCGTGTAGGGGTCCACCGCACCCTGAGCGCGGATCTTGGTTCCGCCGTCACCCAGCGCGCAGCCGCTGTTCCGCACCGTGAAGCGGTTCGCGCCTGCGGCAGAGCCATTGTCGTTGTAGCCACACGGCCTGAGGGCTTCCATCGGAGGCTCCGGCAGGATGTTGGGCAGGAGGCCGCTACGGCCGGTGGCGGTCTCCGTCAGGGGGTTGGCGCCACGGCCTTCCATCACCTTCACACCGTCGCCAGCGTCGGCGAGGTCAACAGTCTCGTTCTCCAGAACGTCCATGCTGACCAGCCCGCCGACAGCGGAGTTGGTGTCAAGGGTGATCCAGTACCAGCCGCCGTCCATGACGGGGCCGATCCTGAACATGTTGTCCTCGTCGTCGCCCATGCAGGCGAGCTTGCCCCTGAGCAGCAGGGAAACCATGCCGTCGTCATTGGCCTCGATCTGATCGGTGTGCGTGGTGCCCTCGCAGGTGGCAACGTAGGTCACCTTGTCAGCGTCCGTCTCGGCGATGAGCCCACCCTCCCCGTAGTACACGGGCAGGACGTGGGTGCAGTCCTCGCAGGTGACGGTCGTCCGCTGCCCCATCGCCACCGCGGGAATCGCGGCGATCAACAGCGCAATCATGAGAAGTTTCTTCACTTGTTCTCCTTTGTCCGGCGCTTCGCGCACCGATCAAAACCTGGGGCGAAGCGCCCCTTGTTCAAGATTGACGGGAGGAACCCCCGCCGTCGACTGTCTTTCTCTCTCACTATCCGGCGGAGCGTCCGCTGGATGGCCTTTTCAGGCGCGCATCACCTCCAGGACAAAGAGTGCCGTGCTTCTTCGCTCGGGTTTCTCAGGGCCCGATCCGCTACTCCCAACCCAAGCACCGGCGAATCCGGAACCGGGCAGAAGCTCGCGCTGAACCCCGTCGTGCGGGGCACGTTACTTCGCCACTAGGTGTTATGTATTGCTGAACAAGGCGGTAATTCCCTTCTATCTCTCGTGCAGAATTGGCCGCGCCGGCGTGAGCACCTGCTCCCTGCCCACGGGTGGGACGCGCGATACGGGGCCGCCGGCCCCGGCCCCGGCACACCTGCTCCCTGCCCACGGGCGGGACGCGGTCCTCGTGACGGTCGGCTTCGCCGACGAGCGCTGGCTCGCGGCCTCAGAGGTGCCGGCCTTTGGCCGGCGCGTTTCGAGGCCGCCTCTGGCGTCAATCGGCGGGAACGTCGGCGTAGCCGGCGTAGTCAAGGCAAGGCTGCTGGGCCAGCTCTCACCGCGGAATCCGGGCAACGGGCTGGCGTACCGCGCGCGGGCCGACCACGGTGCAGCCTAAGCGATTCTGCCGCTTGGGCTTACGCCGATCAGGCCTGGACTGGGCGGGTTCACCCGAAAGGGCTTGACAACACCCCTTATGACGTGCTTTCTTCTCTCCTGTACGCGGCCGTCAGGCAGCCGTCAGCCCCGTCAGGCACGGGTCATCCGGTCCGCAGCCACTCCAGGACCGATACCCGCCATGGGCGTCTGGCGCGCCGGTGCAAGGGTTCAAGGGCACCTGGGGGGCACCGTGGCCGCAACGGATCGGCGCGAGAGCAGCACTGTCGAGGAAGGCGGCGGGACGGCCCGGGCCGACCGAGCGTACTCGGCGAAGCCAAGCAGTCCCCTCGTCAGCGACGTGCTCCGAAGGTCGCTCGCGGAGAACACGCGGATCGCCTATCGTGCCGGCTGGAAGCGGTTTGCCGGCTACTGCCGCGCCACCGACACGGAACCGATGGACGCAACGCCGGCCGACGTCGTGGACTTCCTGGTCCGGCTGGCGTCGACGCCACGCTCACCACGAGCCACCACGAAACGCGGTGAACCGCTGGCGCCGGGCACTCTCAGAATCTGTCTGGCGGCAATCAACCGGCAGTTCAGCGACCGGGACAGAGTCTCTCCGGCTCGTCACCCCGACGTCGCGGCCGCCCTGCAGGCGCTGGGGCGGCTCTCGAACATGCGGCGCCGGCAGGTCAAGGCCCTCCGGGACCACGAGATCGTGAAGATCCTCGGATACTGCGACGAGCGGGCCACGCGCAAGGGGCACCGCCTCATTGCTTGCCGCGACGCCGCCCTGCTCGTCGTCGGCTTCGCCGGGGCGCTCCGCCGCTCCGAGATCTGCGGCCTCCGGTTCGGGGACGTGGAGTTCCTGGGCGAGCGGAAGAGTCGGAACGGCATGTTCCTCGACATCCGGCGGTCGAAGACGGACCCGTACGGACGCGGCGAGCGCATCGCGATACCGAACGGCGCGACGATCCGGCCCGTCAAGCGACTTCGGGACTGGCTCGCGCTCTCCCGCATCGAACGCGGGCCGGTGTTCCAGACGATGCGCCGGGGCGGACACCTGCAGGGCCGGGCTCTCGGCCCGTCGGACGTGGCGCGCCTCGTGAAGCAGTACGCAGGCGCCATCGGTCTGGATCCCGCCGAGTACTCGGGACACTCCCTGAGGGCCGGTTTCGTCACCAGCGCCGCCGCCCACCACGCCCGTCTCGACAAGATCATGGAGGTCACGCGGCACAAGAGCACCGACATGGTGCTCCGCTACATCCGCCAGGCCGATGCGTTCGAGGACCACGCCGGGGACGGCTTTCTCTAGCCAGGAGTGGGGGCGCCGGCCTACGTGCTCAACGAACGAGGCGTGGGCTACCGGATGCCCCGGCCCGGCGGCGAGTAGGCGGCCGGCGCCCGGGCGTACAAGACCCGACACCGGTCGAAGCTCGCTGACAAAGTGGCGGAGGGGGTGGGATTCGAACCCACGGTGGACTGTTAATCCACGCCGGTTTTCAAGACCGGTGCTTTCGACCACTCAGCCACCCCTCCGCGGGACTGGCCTCTAGCCTGACACGATCTCCTCCACCCCGCCGACGTACGGCCGGAGCGCCTCGGGGATGCGCACGGAGCCCGACACCGTCTGGTAGTTCTCCAGCAGCGCGACCAGCGTGCGGCCGACGGCCAGGCCGGAGCCGTTCAGCGTGTGGACGTGGCGCAGGCCGCCGCCGCCCTGCGGGCGGTAGCGGGTGTGCACTCGCCGCGCCTGGAACGCTTCCGCGTTGGAGCAGGACGAGATCTCCCGGTAGGTCGCCTGGCCCGGCAGCCAGACTTCGAGATCGTAGGTCTTGGCCATGGCGAAGCCCATGTCGCCGGTGCTCAGGCAGACGACCCGGTAGGGCAGTTCGAGTCGCTGGAGCACCTTTTCGGCGTGAGCCGTGAGTTGCTCCAGGGCGTCGTGACTGGCCTCGGGCGTCGTCACCTGGACGAGTTCCACCTTCTGGAACTGGTGCAGGCGGATGAGCCCGCGGACGTCGCGTCCATAGGAACCCGCCTCGGCCCGAAAGCAGGGCGTCAGCGCGGCGTACCTGAACGGCAACTGGTCTTCCTCGAGCACTTCGTCGGCGTGCAGATTGACCAGGGGCACCTCGCCGGTCGGGATGAGGTAGCGCTCGTCCGGTTGAACGTGGAAGAGATCTTCCTCGAACTTCGGGAGCTGGCCGCTGCCGAAGAGGCACTCCCGCTTCACCAGGAACGGCGGCAGCACCTCGGTGTAGCCGTGCTCCTCGACATGGAGGTCGAGCATGAAGGCGGCGAGCGCCCGCTCGAGGCGGGCGCCCCAGCCCATGTAGGTCACGAAGCGGGCGCCGGCGAGCTTGGCGCCGCGCTCGAAGTCGAGAATGCCGAGCTCGGGGCCGATGTCCCAGTGGTTCCTGGGCTCGAAGTCGAAGGGGGGCGGTTCGCCGACGACCCGCTCGACCCGGTTGGCCGACTCGTCGGCGCCCACCGGCACGGACTCGTGGGCGATGTTCGGCACCTGGAGCTCGGCCTCGGTCAGCTCCCCTTCGGCCTTCTCGACCGCCTCCTCGAGGTGGTCGATGCGGACCTTGAGCCCGGTCATCTCTAGAATCAGGTGCTCGGTGTCGTCCTTCTTCGCCTCGCCCTGAGCCTTCAGCCTGCCGATCTCCTGGCCTGCCAGCCGCCGGCGATGCCGGAGTTCCTCGAGTTCGGTGAGCGCCTCGCGGCGTCGGCGGTCGCTGGTCGTCCACTGGTAGACCAGCGCGGGGTCGACGCCGCGCGCTTCGACCGCCGCGGCAACCCGCTCTGGTTCGCTTCTGAGCAGTTCTCGGGGCAACATGGCGGTGGCAGTCTTCCAACGTTCGTCCCTCAGGGCAAGGATCGCAACTGATGACCGACCCAGAGCCAGCCTCGACCTCCGGCGCGCCTTCGGCGCTGACCTGGGCAGCCGCCCTGCCGCCTCTGCTCGCCGGGTTCGCGATGTTCGCCCTGGCCGGCGTCGAGCGCGACCCCCAGGCAGCCGCCGAAGGCCGGTACCTGGCGCTCGCGGCGACCACGGTACTCCTGGCCGCGGCCGGCGTGGCCCGGCGGCCCTTCGGCGCGCCGGCGCTGGCCCTGCCGGTGCTCGCGGTGGTTGCGTTCATGGCCATCCCGCCCGGTGGCCCGGCGCGCGGAGCGGCGATGGGGGCGCTGCTCTGCCTCGGCCCAGCCGCGCTGCTGGTGGACAGCCTGATCGCCCGGCGCGCCGAGCTGTTCGAGCCGCCGGGCTCGCTCGAACCGGCCCGGCTGTTGCGGCTGGGCGTCCTGCTGGCGGCAGCGCTCATCGGGCTCAACCTGCTCCTTCGGCAGGGAGAGCTGCTCGACGGTTCGACGCTCAGGCTGCTGGTCGTCCTGGTCGCCATTCCGGCCGCGGCGACGGTGATCGTCCTGGTGCTGTTCGCACGCTTCGGCGCTCCGGCCCTGGCGGGGACGGCGGCTCTGCTGCTGGCCGCCGGCGGCGTGCGCTCGAACGTCGTCCTGGTGCTGGCGGCGGCCGCCTGCGCCGACGCCCTCGCGCGCGCCCTGGAGCAGCGCTGGCCGGCGCTGGCGGGAGCGGCCGGTCTGGTGCTCGCCGCCGTGCTCGGCGTCGTCCTGCTCCGCGAGCCCGCTTTCGGGGTACTCATCGCAGCCATGGCCGCAGCGATCGTCTGGCCCCGTTTCGCCCTCGCCATCGTCCTGGTCCTGGCCGGCGCCCTGACCGTGTGGCAACCACTCGAAGCGGGCACGCCCTGGCCCGACGTGTTCGCCGGACTGCCCCTGGTGCTGATCGCGGCGCCGAGCCTGATCGGCAGGGGAAACCTGCCGACAGTGGCCGCGGCCGCGCTGCTGGCCATCGCCGGCCTGCGGTTCCTGCCCCCGCAGCAGGCGCTGCTGGCGGGCATCGCCCTGTGGACCGTGCTTTACGCGAAGCGGTCGGACGGCCTGTCCGCCGACGACCCGCCGCCGGTCGGTCCCTGGCACAGCCTCGCGCTCCGCGGCGACGCCGCCGTGTTCGGCTACTGCCTGCAGGGAGGCCTGCTAGCGTTGGCGACGCTGTCGGCGACGTATCCGTGGCTCCAGCCGGCCCATCTCGACGATCGGCTGCGCGCCTTCGGACTCGGCGGCGGGCTCGAGCACTGGTTCGCTCTGGGCGGCATCCTTCTGCTCGCCCACGCGTCGGCCGCGCTGGTCCGCAGGACGCCGGCGCCGCGGGTGCTGGTCCTCGCCCTGGCCGCCGTCCTGCTGACGACGGCCGCGCTCGGCGCATGGGACGCCTTCAAGCCGCGGTGGACGCTGCTCAGCTCGCCCCGCCAGGTGCTGACGGTGGACAGCCCCCGTTGGACGGCCCCGGGCGGTGGCTGCGGGAAGCTGATCCTCGACACGGCGGTCGCCAACAGCGGCGGGGTCGCCGCCGGCCAGCCCGTGGCGCGTATCGGCGTCGGCGCCGCCGGGGACGTTGGCGCGGGCATCGGGCCTGGGGCCGCCATCCTCCGGCACGGCGAGGACACCGGCGAGTGGTCGGCCCGCGCGAGCGGCGACCTCGCCGGCCGGAAGCCCTGGCTGCACTGGGCCGCCGCCGGCGATGGCGAACCGTTCTTCGGCACCCGCTACCGGAGCGAAGTCGACCTGACGCCCTTCTGCGGCAAGGGTGACCTGGTGGTCGTCCGGGATCCCGGACTGCCGGAGCAGGTGGAACTGACGCTGTTCTTCGCTCTTCAACTCGGCGAACCCGACGCTTGAAGAGAGCATTGAACGAGGCTGATGCCTCGCGCGTTTCAACGCCGCCTTCGGCGGCAGCGGGTCAGAGGACCCGCGCACCCAGCGGAGGGGCGGCGCCGTCGCTGTCCTACGTCATACCGACGATCGGCGTCCCGGAGCACCTGGAGAAGTGCCTGGCGTCGATCTACCGGGATGGTGAACGGCTCGATGTACCGGCGGAACTGGTCGTCGTGTGGCAGGCGCCGAGTACCGGGGACGCCGAGGGCGCCGAGGGCGCAGGGGACGCGGCGGACGCCGGGGGCGCCGGCGGGTCGGCGGCCCTGCGCGAGTTGTCCGGGCGACTTGCGGCGGCGCGGCCGGGGGCGATCGCCGGAGCGCCGCGGATCGTCGAACTGCCCCGGCCGGCCGGCTTCGCTCGCGCGGCGAACGACGGCATCGCGGTCAGCAGCGGCGACTGGATCGCACTGGTGAACGACGATGTCGTGCTGGAGGCTGGATGGGCGCGTCGGTTGCTCGGGGCCGCGGGAGGTGATTCCGGGGTGGCCGCGGCGCAGGGGATCAATGTGATGGCCGGCGGCGACGGCGGTGGCGAGGAGGAACGCGTCGACGGCGCGGGTCTGGCGTGGAACCAGCGCTTGCAGGCGGTCCAGCTTGGCCGCGGGGAGCCGGTGGAGGCGTGGGCCGCAGAGGCCGCCCACTGGGTGCGCCGGCGTGTCATCCGTGCGCCCGATGACGGGCGCACGGACTGTGACGCGTGTGGCGCGGGCCCGCGCCACACGGGTTCTCGCCGGCCGCCGCCGGAGGCGGCATCGAAACGCGCCGGCCGTCAGGCCGGCTCCGCTCGGAGCTACGGGGTGTCCGCCACCGCCGCGATCTACCGTCGTGACGCGCTCGTGGAGGTAAGCGCCGCCGGCGATGCGCTCAGGCCGTTCGAGGAACGGCTCGACAGCTACTACGAGGACGTCGAGCTGGCGGACCGGCTGCATGCGGCCGGATACGGCGCGCTGGTGGTGCCGGCGGCGCGCGCGGAACATGCCGGGGCGCTGTCGAGCCGGAGCCCGCAGGCCGCGCGGCGCAGGACGCGGCGCGTCTACGCGAACCGGCTGCTTGTCCTGGCTCGGCTTCTCGGCCGTGGTTTCTGGCTCAGCCTGCCCGTACTGCTGGCGCGGGACGTTGTCGACGTACTGCGGCGGCCGAAGACGGCGCCGATGCCGGGCGACCTGGAGCCGCCTGGCATCGTCGACCTCGTCTGCGCCTGGGCCCGGGCGGCGCGGCTGCTGCCGCGGTTCGCCCACCTCGGCCGTGGTCGTCGAACACTACAGAGAGGCCCCACACTGGGTGCGCCGGCGCCCTCGCCGGCCGCCGCTGGAGGCGGCGTTGAATCGCGCCGGCCGTCAGGCCGGCACCGCAGTGTGCAGCCGGTCCTCACCGCCGTGGCGCCGCACTGGCACGACGAGGAGCACCTCGCCGGGCTCGTGCGGAACTGGCCCACGGACGCGAGCTTCGAGTTGATCGTCGTCGACAACGGCTCGGACGGCGACCTGACCGAGCTTGCAGCCGGCCGGTCGAATGTCAGCGTGCTGAATCCCGGCCGCAACCTCGGGTTCGGCGCGGCGGTGAACCGCGGCGCCGCCGCGGCCGGCGGCGACCTGATCCTGATCCTGAACACGGACGCCGTCCCGGAACCGGGGGCGCTGGACACCCTGGTCGAGGCCATGGCGGACCATCCCGACGCCGCCGGGCTCGCGCCCCGGCTGCTCGGCGCGGACGACGCTCCCCAGGCAGGCTGGCAGCTTCGGCGGCTACCCACGCTTCGCACCCTGGTAGGCTACTGCTGCTTCGTGGAGCCCGGGCCACAGCCGGAGCCGGCTGCCGGCACGCCGGTAGAACAGCCTGCCGCCTGCGCGCTGCTGCTGCGTCGCGCCGCGTTCGAGAACGCGGGCGGCATGGACGAACGCTTCTGGCCCGCCTGGTTCGAAGATGTCGACCTGGCGCGCCGGCTCGCGGACCGTGGCGAACGGGTGCTGTACTGGCCGGACGCCGTCTTCCGCCACGGGCTCGGCGCCTCGGTGCCCCGGCTGGGCTACGGTGCGTTCCTGGCCGCGTACTACCGGAACCTGGACCGCTATGCGCGGAAGCACCATGGCCGCGGTGGAGTTCTGCTGCTGCGGGCCGTGCTGGCGGGCGCGGCGCTGCTTCGTATCGTGCTGTTGCCGCTTCGGCGGCCGCGGCGGGCTCGGGGTCGTGGTGACGCCCTGGCCGGGCTGTGGCGGCTGGCGGTGGGAGCGGTTGCGGGCTGGAGGGGACGGTGACTTCGGGACTGGCGATCTGCACGGTCACCTGGAACGATGCGGTAGACCTACCGCACTTCTTCGACGCTCTCGCGACGCTGCGGGGGCCCGCGTTCCGGCTGATCGTTGTCGACAACGCGAGCAGCGACGGCACGGTGGAGTCGCTGCGCGGGCACGCCGGGACGGCCGGCTTCCCGGTCGAGGTGATTGCGCTCGACGAGAACACCGGCTTCGCCGGCGGCCTGAACCGGGCCATCGAGAGCGTGTTCGCGACTGACCCGCAACCCGAGTGGGTGCTGAGCCTGAACGCGGACGCCTGGCCGGCGCCGGACTACGCGGAGCGGTTGATCGAGAGCGCGCGGCGGTTCACGATTGCCGAGAGACCCGTCGGCGCGGTGACCGGGCGACTGCTGAGGGCGGATGCGGAGGGGACGATAGACGCCTGCGGCATGGCTCTGACCCGAGGCTGGCGGCACGTCGACCGCGGCTCCGACCAGGCCGACCACGGCCAGTACGCGGTCACCGAGCGGGTGTTCGGCGGCACCGGTGCCGCGACGCTGTTCCTGAGCGCCGCGCTCCAGGACGCGGCGGTCGATGGGCGCGTCCTGGACGACGACTTCCACTCGTACCGGGAAGACGCCGAGCTCTGCTTCCGGCTGCAGGAGCGGGGCTGGCAGGTCCTCTACGAACCGCGGGCCCGCGCGGTCCACCGCCGCGTCAACCTGGCGCGGCGGCGGCGGGAGATGTCGCCGGAGGTCAACTTCCATTCCCTCAAGAACCGCTACCTGCTGCAGTACTACCACCGCACCCTGGCCGATCTGCCGCGCACCTTCCTGGCGACCGCGATCCGCGAACTGGGCATCGTCGCCTACGTCCTGCTTCGGGAACGATCGTCGCTGGCCGCCTTCGGCTGGCTCTGGCGCCATCGCCGCCGGCTGCGCGAGCGACGGCGCCTCATCCGGTCCCGCCGTCTCGTCTCCGCCCGCGCGACCGCACTCTGGTTCGGCCGCGCTTCGCTGCCAGCGGACCCGGAGCGGCCGCGGATCCTGATGCTCGGCAGCCGCGGCATCCCCGCCAACTACAGCGGCTACGAGACGATGATCGAGGCGCTGGCGCCCCGGCTGGCCGACCGCGGCTGGCGGGTGACCGTGTACTGCCGTTCCCACTACGTCGACCGGCGGCTGCGCTCCCACCGCGGAGTGGAACTCGTCGTCCTGCCCACGCTCCGGACGAAGTACGGCGACACGCCGGTGCACACCCTGCTCTCCTGCCTCCACGCGACGCTGTTCGCGTGGGGCGCGCGGGCCGCTCTGGTCGTGAACGGCGCCAACGCGGTCTTCCTGCCGTTGCTGTGGCCGCGGCGCATCCGAACCGCCCTGCACGTCGACGGCATCGAGAAGCGGCGGGCCAAGTGGGGTTGGCCGGGACGCCTGGTCTACGCCGCCTCCGAGCGGCTCGCCTGCCTGCTGCCCGGCGTGACGGTGACCGACGCGGACGTGATCGCCGCTCACTACCGCGCCCGCTACCGGCGCGAGTCGACGATGATCCGCTACGGCGTCGAACCCGAACCCCTGCCGGGCCATCCGATCCTCGACGAGCTGGGCCTCGAACCCCGCGGCTACTTCCTCTATGTCAGCCGGTTCGAACCGGAGAACAACCCGCATCGGGTGGTCGCGGCCTACCGGAACGTCGGCGGCGATCTGCCCCTGGTGATGGTCGGCGACGCGCCCTACCCGAGCGACTTCATCGCCGCGATGAAGCGCGACGCCGACCCGCGGGTGCGATTCCCGGGGACGGTCTTCGGCGAGGGCTACCGGGGCCTGCTGTCGTCCGCGCTGGCGACGGTCCACGCCACCGAGGTCGGCGGCACGCACCCGGCGCTGGTCGAGGCGATGGGCTACGGCAACTGCGTGCTGGTCAACGACGAACCCGCCAACCGCGAAACGGCGGGCGACGCCGGGGTCTACTTCGAGGTCGAGGACGAGGCATCGCTGGTCGCCGCCTTCGAGTTCGCCCGCGCCAAGCCCGAGCGCACCCGGCGCCGCGGCGAGCGGGCCGCGAGGCGAGCGGCCGAGGAGTACAACTGGGATCGCGTGGCGGACGAGTACGAGCAGCTCTTCCGGCGGCTCTCGAACCGCTAGGAGTCAGTGCTGCGTCTTCGCGGCGCTGACTCGCATGGAACTGGCCGCGTACTGGGTGTGCCGCGCTAGAATCCCGGCCAGCTTCTGCGAGCCCGATTCATGCTCAAGCAGCGCGTTCGCCTACAGACGGCCCTGATCCTGGCCCTCGACCTCTCCCTGGTCGCGGCCGCGTTCTTCCTCGCCTACTGGATCCGCAGCGGCCTCTTCCCGCTCGTGCTGCCGGGGCTCTACCCGCAGCCGCTCTATCCGCTGAGCGACCACCTTCCGCTGCTGCCGCTGGCCCTGGTGACCTGGGGGGCGCCGCTCGTCTTCACGCGGCGCTACCGCTCGCACCGGACGGCCGATCTGAAAACGGAGGGGACCGCGATCCTCAAGGTGGCGGCGATCGCCACGCTCCTCACGCTGTTCGCCGTCTTCGTCCTGCGGCTCGACCAGCTCCTGATCCAGGACAGCCTCAGCCGAACCTGGCTGCTCCTGTTCACCGGTCTCGCCTTCCTGCTGCTGCTGGCGGACAAGATCGCGCTGCGCCTGGTCTCGCGCGACATGCGGCGGCACGGGCTGAACCAGCGGACGGTGCTCATCGCGGGCGCGCCGGAAGCCGCGGCGCAGCTCGCCGAATCGATCGAGGACCACCCCCACTGGGGACTCCAGATCATCGGCCTGGTCCACAGCGGCGGCAGCCACGCCGAAGGCGCCGCCGGGAACGTGCTGGGCAGCATGGACGACGTGCTGCGCATCGTCTCGGAACACGTGGTCGACGACGTGTTCTTCACCGTAACGCCCCACGAACTGCCGGCGCTCAAGGACATCATCGACGGCCTGCAGGAACAGGGCATCCGGACCCGCATCGCGCTCGATCTGCTGCCGCCGGCACACACCAGGGTCGACCTCGAGTACCTGGACGGGCGGCCGGTAGTCACGCTGTCGCCGGCGCCCTCGAACTTCCTCCTGCTGCTGTTCAAGCGCGCCTACGACTTCAGCATCGGCGCCGCCCTTCTGGTCATCAGCCTGCCCGTGATGCTGATCCTGGCGCTGTTGATCAAGGCGACCTCGTCCGGCTCCGTGCTCTACCGGCAGACCCGCTGCGGTCTGAACGGTCGCCGCTTCACGATGTACAAGCTCCGCACGATGGTCGCGGACGCCGACCAGCGGAAACGCGAACTGGAGCACCTGAACACGATGGACGGCCCAGCGTTCAAGATGCACAGCGACCCGCGGATCACCCCGCTGGGGCACTACCTGCGCAAGTTCAGCCTGGACGAGCTGCCGCAGTTCTGGAACGTCGTGCGGGGCGACATGAGCCTGGTCGGCCCCAGGCCGCTCGAGGAGAAGGAGCCCTACACGCGGCGGCAGCGGCGGCGTCTCTCGATGAAGCCGGGCATCACCTGCCTGTGGCAGATCAGCGGCCGAAGCGATCTCGACTTCGACCGCTGGATGGAACTCGACCTGGAGTACATCGACACCTGGTCGCCGCGGCTCGACTTCGTGATCCTGCTGAAGACGATTCCCGCGGTGCTGAGCCGGCGGGGAGCTTCGTAGTCAGGTGACGACGGGCAGGGCGGCCTTGCCGGGGCGGCGGCCGCGGTAGTTGTCGTCCTCGTAGGCGAGGCAACAAAGCAACCGGCCGCACTGGCCGGAGATCTTCGACGGGTTCAGGCTCAGCCCCTGCCGCTTCGCCATCTGGATGGAGATGGGCCGGAAACCGTCGAGCCAGGTCGAGCAGCAGAGCGTTCGGCCGCAGATGCCGACGCCGCCGAGGAGGCGGGCCTCGTCGCGCGGCCCGACGTGCACGAGACGAACCCGGGTCTTGAAGCGGGACTTCAGGTCGCGCAGCAACTGACGGAAGTCGACGCGCCGGTCCGCCGTGAAGTAGAACGTCGCGTTGCGGCCGTCCAGGCTGAAATCGACCCGCGACACCTTCATCTCCAGGCGGAGCGCGCGGGCCCGCTCCCGGCAGAACGCCTTGCCGCGAACCTCGTTTGCCAGTTGTTTCTCCCTGGCCGCGCGGTCCGCGTCGTCGGCCCGGCGGATGACGGAGCGCGCGCTCGACTTCTGGCACGGCTTGAACACCGGCATCGGCGACTTCTCGACCCGGCCGTAGGCGGGGCCCGGCTTCATCGACACGATGACCTCGTCGCCGCGGGCGAGCAGTTCGCCACCGGTGCTGCAGAGCGTCAGGTTCGTCTCCTCGCCGAAGCGGACGCCGACGTACGTGTCCTCGACGGCCGTGGACTGACCCGCAAAACTGCAGCCAGCGCAATTCATGGCGGAGGTCCGACTCCGGCGCCCCCGTCGAGCACTCTCCGCCCGATGTCCGAGCGCATCGCCTTCGACGGCCAGCGGATGAGCGCGGCCGCCCCGTAAGCCCGCTCGAGCGCCTGGCCGAGGTCCTCCCCCACCGCGCAGACGTTGAGGACGCGTCCACCCGTGGCGGTCACCGCGCCTCCGTTTCGGCCGGTGCCGGCGTGGAAGACGACGACGCCTTCGCAGGCGCGGGCGTCCTCGATGCCCTCGATCAGGTCTCCCGACGACGCCTTCCCGGGGTAGCCCCGGTTGGCCAGCACGAGGCAGGCGGAAGCGCCGGCGCGGAAGGCGAGTTGCGAGCGTCCGAAGTCGCCGCCGGCGCCGGCCAGGAAGAGGTCGACGGGATCCTCGTCGAGGCGCAGCAGCAGCGCCTGCGCCTCGGGGTCGCCGAGCCGGGTGTTGAACTCGAGCACCTGCGGGCCGTCCGGGCTCATCATCAGGCCGGCGTAGAGGACGCCCGAGAACGGCGTGCCTTCCGCCGCCATGCCGGCCACGGTGGGCTCCATTACCTCGCGCATGATCCGGTCGACCTCGCCGTCCGAAACGATGCCCGCCGGGCTGTGGGCGCCCATGCCGCCGGTGTTGGGCCCGGAGTCGCCGTCGCCGACCCGCTTGTAGTCCTTGGACGTCGCGAGCGGCAATACCCGGCGACCGTCGCAGAAGCCGATGAAGGAAACCTCCTCGCCTGGGACGAAGGGCTCGATCAGGATGCGGTCGCCGGCGTCGCCGAACCGGCGCTCGACGAAGAACCCGTCCAGCGCGGCCTCGAGTTCCGCGAGCGTGGAGACGATCAGGACGCCCTTGCCAGCGGCCAGACCGTCCGCCTTGAGCACGGCCGGCAGCCCGAAACGTTCGGCCGCGCGCCGGGCGGCGTCCCGGTCGCCGGTGACTTCAAAATCGCAGGTCGGCACGCCGTGCCGGCGCATGAACTCCTTGGCGAGGACCTTGGAACTCTCGAGACGCGCGGCCGCCCGGGTCGGGCCGAAGATCGCCAGGCCGCGCTCCCTGAAGGCGTCGACCACGCCGAGCGAGAGCGGCACCTCGGGGCCGACGACGGCGAGGTCGATTCGGCGTTCGGCAGCGAACCGGGCCAGGCCGTCGATGTCCGTGACGTCGAGCGCGACGCTCTCGCCGCATTCCTCGGTGCCCGGACTGCCAGGCGCGCAGTAGAGTTCCGTCTCCGGCGACCGCTCCCCGATGAGCCAGCAGAGCGCGTGTTCGCGGCCGCCGTTGCCGATGACCAGGACTCTCAGGGCGCCGCCTCCAGGATCGCCGCCTCGACCTCCTCGATCATCGCGTCCGGAGTGGAGGCGCCGGCGGTGACGCCGACCGTGCGGCACTCCTCGAACCAGGTTCGCCGCAGGTCGCCCGAGTCGTGGACGAGGTGGCTCCGGGGCTCGATCTCCCGGCAGATCTCCCACAGGTGACGCGTGTTCGCGCTGTGCCGGCCGCCGACGACGACGACGCAATCGACGTCAGGGTCCGCCGCCAGAGCGCGCGCCGCGTCCTGGTTCTCCTTCGTCGCGTAGCAGATCGTGTCCGCGCGCTCGGCCTCCGCCGCGCGCGCCTCGATCGTTCGCGCGACCTGCTCGTACTCCTCGCTGTTCAGCGTGGTCTGGTAGAAGATCTTGACCTTCGCGTGGCGGTCGAAGTCGAGCCGGGCGACATCGGCCGCGGTCAGCACGACGTCATACGCCTCCGGATCGAGATCCCGGGTGTAGCCGATCACCTCGCGGTGCCGCCGGTCGCCGATGAACACCAGGTGATAGCCCGCTTCGAGCGCCTGCCGGGCCTCCTCGTGGACGTCATAGACGAATGGACACGTCGTGTCGACGACCAGGAGGCCCCGTTCCAGCGCCCGCCGGTGAAACGAAGGCGGCACGCCGTGGGCCGAGAAGACGATCGTCCCGTTCTCGACGTCGTCGAGCGCGTCCGCCGTGGCGAAGCCGAGCTGGACGAGGTCGGAGACGACGCGCTCGTTGTGAACCAGTTGACCCAGGATCCGCCCGCGCCGGCCGCCGGCGGCCAGTTGCCGCACCGTGCGGTCGGCGATCCGCACACCGGCGCAGAATCCGTACTTCTCGGCGCGCCTAAGGGTCAGCGGACCCGTCATTCGTTGCTTCCGCCCGTCTATTCGAACCGACCGACCATCCGGTCGGAGAGAGCCGCATCCTAGCAGTGACAGGAGAAGCCACACACTGGGTGCGCCGGCGTGCCCGCCGGCTGCCGTGAAATCGCGCCGGCCGTCAGGCCGGCTCCTTACTTCCCGGCGCTGCTACACTGCTCGATGGCGGGGCCCGCGCAATGAAGATCTCCACCAAGGGTGAGTACGGCATCCGCGCCATGCTGTACGTGGCGATGCACGGGGACACCGCTCCCGTGCCCAGCCACGAGATCGCTGTGAACCAGGGGATCCCGGAGCCTTACCTGCGCCAGATCCTGGCGGCCCTCGCCAGGGATCACCTGATCCGCTCGAACCGCGGTCCCCAGGGCGGCCATCTCCTGGGCCGGCCGGCCGAGAACATCTCGATGCACGACATCCTGGTCGCGCTGGAGGGGCACACGACCTCGATCGACCACATCCTCGCCCAGCCCTGCACGATCGGGGTGGGACCGAAGCACTGCGCGATCCGCGAGGTGTTCCTCAGCGTGAAGGAGGCGGTCGAGACGATCCTCTGCAACTACAGCCTGGCCGACCTGGCCGACCGCCAGCAGGAAGTCTGCGAGTGCAAGATCGAGATCCCGCACGACCTGCCGTCGGAACGCCTCTCCACGTCGGCTGGCCGGCCGCTGCACGTCATCGCCGACTGAACCCGGGTACTCGCCGTTGCAGACCGGTCTCCGCGTCTCGCGGTTCGTGCCCGCTTGCCTCGCTCCTGTCGTGCTCGCAGCCGGCTGGGCCTGCGGGGTCGCTTCGAACCAGCCAGCCCTCGACGAGAACGACCTGGAAACCGTAGCGGTGGGACAGCCGGCGGACTCGATTCTCAGGCCGGACGAGGACGTGCGGGAGCAGCGGGCGCCGGAGGCGGCGCTGCGAGGCCGCATCCCCGGCGCCTTCCCGGACGGCTTCCCCGTTCCGGACGCGTCCACGGTGGTCGACTTCGGCGACGTGGCGGCGGAAGAAGGCGAGGCGGTCGTAGCGGAGTACGTCGGCCTGCTCCTGCCGCTGGGTGCGCCGGCCGCCCGGGAGTGGCTGCTGCACGAAGCGCAGGCCGCGGGCTGGCGGGCGACGCTCGGCGAGACGATGACCTTCCGCCGCGGCGAAGAGTGGGTCGAGGTCGCGATTGCGCCGGGCGCGACGCCGGGCAACTCGGCGGCGCGGTTCGAGTACGCGAAGCCGTAGCAAGGGAGGCCGAAGGCCTCGCTCCGCTGCCAGGGCGTTGGCTCCTACCGGGGCACGTAGTCGAGAACCTCCTCCAGCGAGCCGATATCGCCGGCCGCCGGGTTCAGCCACAACGCCTCGAGGCCGGCCGCAGCCGCTCCTTCGCGGTCCTCGATCTTCGCGTCGCCGACGTGGAGGACGGAGGCCGGCTGCAGTTCCAGTTCCCGGCAGACGGCCAGGAAGATCGGCTCGGCCGGCTTGGCCGATCCCACTTCCTCCGAGCAGACGACGGCGTCCAGGTAACGCTCGAGACCGAGGTTGGCCAGCACTCGCGGCAGGCGCCGGTCCCAGTTACTGGTCACCGCGACGCGCAGGTCCCGGCGACGTAGCTCCGAGAGGACCTTCCGGCAGCCGGGCCGGAGTTCCCAGGCGTCGGCGCGTTCGAAGCGGGCGAAGAGCTCCGCGCCGGCGAAGGGTCCCGGCGCTTCCCGCTCGAGCAGAAGACACATGCGCTCCAGCAGATCGCCCCAGAAGCCGCGAGCCCCGTTCGGATGGCTGTTGTACCGGTCCTCGCCGCGGGCGAGGCGGCACTCGAACTCCTTCCAGGCGGTCAGGAAGCCCCGCTCGATCTCGGCGGCGGAGAGTTCGAGACCGTGGCGGGCGAGGACCTCGGCGTAGATCTCGCCGCGCCGAGGGCAGGCGATCAGCGTTCCGGTCGCGTCCAGCGAGACGCCCCGGACCCGCGACAGGCCGTCGCGACGCGCGGCGACCGGACTCTCTCCCCGGCCCCCGTTCAAGAGAAACCGTACCGGCGGGCGAAGAAGTAGAAGGCCGTAACCACGAGGGAGTGGCTGATCTCGCCGCCGGCGATGCGCTCCGGAACTTCCCGCAGCGGCACGTGGACCACCTCCAGTTCCTCGCTTCCGTCGCCGACCGGGTCGCCGGTGTGGATCAGGTCGCGGGCCAGCCAGAGCGAGCAGACGTTGTCGAGAATCGCGGGGTTCGGTTCGACCTCGCCGAGCCGCTCGACCGTTCCCGCCCGGTACCCGGTCTCCTCGTGAAGTTCCCGCGCCGCGGCGACTCCCCCATCCTCGCCCGGCTCGACGATGCCGCCGGGGATCTCCAGCGACTCGGCGGCGCGGCCGAAGCGCCACTGGCGGATGAAGACAACCGTCGCGCCCTTGCCGTCCGCCCCGGGGTCCGCCTCGATCAGCGGGATCACGTTGACCCAGTCCGCGGACCGCAGGACGACCGCCTGACGCCGGTCGGCGCCGGCGCGCAGCTCCTGCGCCTCGAGCTGCAGAAGAGGGTGGTCGAACTCGGTGCGCGCGGCCTCGACCTGCCAGGGACGGACCTTCATCCTGGCCTCAACCTTCAGTCCTCCCGCTCGAAGGGCGGACGGAGGTACTCGAAGCGCAGGACGCGAATGGCCCGGCCGCTGAAGAAGATGAGGACCGCGACTCCCGCTCCGCTCGAGAGCGCCATCAGCCAACTGAACTCCCGCCAGAGCATGACGATCCCGATCGTGAGTCCGCCCACGACGATGGCCGCCGCGAGCAGGCGGCCGGCGGTCCGGTCGAACGTCGGCGGCCGGATGATCGGCGAGGCGTCGTCGGGGGTTTCCGGCATCTCCCGGGGAGCTTATGCCGTGTCGAGTCTGGCCAGGCAGGCTGCCGCGACCCGGTCGGCATCGAGCCGCTCCATGCAGGCGAAGTCGCCGCGGCTGCAGGCGCGGCGCCAGCACGGCTGACAGTCCAGCGGCTGATCGAGTCGCACCGCGGCCGACCGGGGCCCGTAGGGACCGTTTCGGGCAGGATCGGTCGGGCCGAATACCGAAACGCAGGGCACGCCCAGCGCCGCCGCCAGGTGGGCGGGACCGGAGTCGCAGCCCAGGAACAGGGCCGCGCGCCGCAGCAGCGTCGCCAGTTCGCGGAGGTCGGTCGGCGGCGCCAGCAGGACGCGGCAGGCGTCCCCGGCGCCCGAGACGATCTCCTCGGCCGCCCGTCGCTCGTCTTCGCCTGCCCAGGCGACGACGACCGGCAGGTCGCGCTCGCTCCCGAGGCGCCGGACGACCGCCGCGAAGTGCCGCGGGGGCCAGTGCTTCGTGCGCCACACCGTTCCGGGCGACACCACCGCGTAGCGGCCGTCGCCCAGACCGTGGCTCTCGAGGAACGCGAGGGACGCGGGCTCGGCGTAGTCGGGCAGGCGCCACTCCACGTCCTGGCCGGCGTCTCCGGCGAGCCCGGAAGCGCGAAGCAGGCCGAGGTTGCGGTCGACGACGTGCCTCACATCCAGGTCGACGGCGAAGCGCCGGTTGAGAAACAGGGCATTCAGCTCGCGGCTGCCCATCGCCGGCCCGCCGCGGAAGCCGACCCGCTCCCCGGCGCCGCTCCACCAGGCGACCAGGCCGCTCTTGGTGAGGCCCTGGACGTCGAGCGCCGCGTCGTACCGGCAGCTCCTGAGTTCGCGGCGGAAGCGCCTGAGCGCGTCGAGATGGGCGCCGATGCCACGGGTCCGTCGCGGATACAGGTGGACGCGGTCGACGCCGGCATGGCCGCGCAGCAGGCTCGCGGCCGGTTCCTGGATGGCCCAGCCGATGAACGCTTCCGGATGGGCGCGACGGAGCGCCGACACCACCGGGGCGGCGTGGAGGCAGTCGCCGATCGCGGAAAGGCGCACGAGCAGGACGCGGAGCGGCCGGCCTGGTTTCTGCTCGCGGGTCATTCCGTCAGAGCATAAGCGGAGCAAGGCCTTCGGCCTCGCGCTCTTTCCTTCAGAAGGCCGGCGGGGACGCCGACGCACCCAGTGTGGACCGTCGACGGAGTCACAGACTTGCAGCGGTGCTATCATCCCGCGCCTTGCCTGTCGGGGCGTGGCGCAGTCTGGTAGCGCACCTGCCTTGGGCGCAGGGGGTCCTCAGTTCAAATCTGGGCGCCCCGATATCGCTCGCATGCTCAGGCCTCGGCTACCCTGTCGCTTTCGTCTGCCTGTAGCTCAGCTGGATAGAGCGGCGGCCTTCTAAGCCGCGGGTCGGGGGTTCGAGTCCCTCCAGGCAGGCCAGATCGTTGAGAGTTCGGTTCGAGGATGTCTGGTGGATGTAGCTCAACCGGTAGAGCGCTTGATTGTGGTTCAAGTGGTTGGGGGTTCAAGTCCCCTCATCCACCCCATCTCGACTCCGACATCGTCCCGTTCGCGCGCCCGTAGCTCAGCTGGATAGAGCGACGGCCTCCGGAGCCGTAGGTCAGGGGTTCGAATCCCTTCGGGCGCACCACGATGGAGCCGATCCTTCGGATCGGCGCGTCTTCTGGCCGCCCGCGGCGGCGGCGGGTCAGACGACCCACGCACCCAGCAGGACCTCAAAGCACTTCGAGCGGGGCGAAGCGGCGGACGAGCTTCCGCTTGCCGGCCTTGTCGAAAAAGACGGTCAGCTTCGCGTTCTCGCCGTCTCCGTCGAGCTGCAGGACGACGCCCTTGCCCAGGGTCGCATGGCGAACGACGGCGCCGGGTCGAAGCACGCCGGCAATCCGTTCGCTCGGCGGTTTCCTTGCCGGCATGGCGCTGGTGTCTCGCGCTGCCCGGAAGGACGCACCTCCGCCGGCGCGGTCGCCGCCGAAGTAGCTGCGCACGCCGGCGGTCCGCGGGCCGCCCCAGAGTTCCGTGCTGCGCGTGGTTTCGACGAGTTCCTCCGGCAGGTCGGCGAGGAAGGGCGACGGCTGCTGGTCCTGGAACTGTCCGGCGACCATCCGGCGGCGGCAGCCGCTGAGGAACAGCCGCTGCTCGGCCCGGGTCATGCCGACGTAGAACAGCCGCCTCTCCTCCTCGATGTCGCGGGCCGCGAAGCCGGCGTGGAAGTGCGGGAGCAGGCCGTCCTCGAGACCGGTGACGAAGACGGCCGGATACTCGAGGCCCTTGGCGCTGTGCAGGGTCATCAGGGCGACGCCCAGCTCGGCGTTCAGGCCGTCCGTGTCGCTGACCAGGGAGACGTAGTCCAGGAAGTTCACGAGGGGACTGACGGCTGGCTCCGCCGCGTCCGACCCGTCGTCGAAGAGGGGCGCCTCGCCGGTATCCGTGCCCTCCCCGTCGCCGGGAACGGCGGCGGTCCTCGCCGGAACGCCGCTCAGACCGTGCAGGGTCTCGAAATCGTGGGCCGAAGACACGAGCTCGTTCAGGTTCTCCAGCCGTTCCTGGGCCTCCTCGTCGCCCTTGCCGTAGAGCGCCTCGAAGCCGGCGGCGACGATCGTGCCCCGCACGAGTTCGGCCAGGGGCTGGCGTTCCGCCTCCCCGCGCAGCGCCTCGATCAGGCCCTTGAAGTTCCGGACCGCTCGCAGGCTGCGGGCCGGCAACTCCTGCAGGGGGTCGAGGCGGATCGCGTCCCACAGGGAGTTGCCCATTTCGGCGGCGCGCTCGAGCAGCACCTGCTCTGTCCTGCCGCCGATGCCCCGCCGCGGCTGGTTCAGGATCCGGCGCAGGGAGAGGTTGTCCTGCGGGTTGGCGATGACCCGCAGGTAGGCGATCAGGTCCTTCACCTCGGCGCGCTCGTAGAAGCGGATGCCGGCGACCAGGCAGTAGGGGATCTCGTTGCGCAGCAACTGGTCCTCGATGGCCCGGGTCTGCGCGTTCGTCCGCACCAGCACGGCCATGTCCCCGAACTCGAAGCCCTCCGTGCGCAGTTCCGCCAGCCGCCCGACGACCCAGCGCGCCTCGTCCTCGTGGTCGCCGGCGTAGAAGAGCTCCAGGGAGTCGCCGGCGCCCTTGTCCGTCCACAGGGTCTTGCCCCGGCGCTGTTCGTTGCGGGAGATGACGGCGCCCGAAGCATCGAGGATGTTCTGGGTCGAGCGGTAGTTCCGCTCCAGCTTGCGGACGCAGCCGCCCGGGAAGTGCTTCTCGAACCGCAGCAGGTTGTCGAGTTCGGCCCCGCGCCAGCCGTAGATGCTCTGGTCCTCGTCGCCGACCGCGGTCAGGCCCGAGACGGTACCGTCCGGGTCGATCACCAGGTTCTTGACCAGTTCCAGTTGGGCCGCGTTCGTGTCCTGGAACTCGTCGACGAGCAGGTGGCGGAACCGTCCCCTGACCTGCGCGCCGACCTCCTCGTCGTCACGCAGGAGGCGTACGGCGAGCGCGATCAGATCGTCGAAGTCGACGCCGCCGGTTCGGCGCAGCTCGGCCTGGTAGCGGCGGAACACGAGCGCGACGTGACGGTCGAAGAAGTCCTCGGCCTCCTTCTCGAACGCGGGCGGCGTCAGCAGGCGGTTCTTCGCCCCGCTGATCCGCCCCTGGACCGCGCGCGGCTGGAACGCCTGTTCGTCGAGGTTCTCGGCCTTGAGCGACGCCTTGATCAGCCGCAACTGGTCCGGCGCGTCGACGATCGCGAAGTCCGGCCGCAGACCGACCCGGTCGCCGTAGCGCCGTAGCAGACGGACGCAGAAACGGTGGAAGGTGCCGACGAAGACGCTGGCATTGCCGCCGACCAGGTCGAGCGCCCGCCCGCGCATCTCGTCCGCTGCCTTGTTGGTGAAGGTGACGGCCGCGATCCGCCACGGCTCGACGTTCCGCTCGGCGATCAGCCAGGCGATCCGGTAGGTGATGACCCGCGTCTTGCCCGATCCGGCGCCGGCGACGACGAGCAACGGGCCGCCGTCGTGGGTGACCGCCGCGAGTTGTTCCGGGTTCAGGCGGGAACGGAAGTCCACGCCGTCACCGGGGGCGGCGCTTGATGTTCTTCTGTCGCGCGCGCCCAACCGCGAGCGACTCTTCGGGCACGTCCTTCGTGATCACCGATCCGGCGCCGGTGTAGGCGCCGGCGCCGACCTCGACCGGCGCCACCAGGATGCAGTCGCTGCCGACGAACGCACCCTCGCCGATCACCGTCCGGCTCTTCTTCTTGCCGTCGTAGTTGCAGGTGATGACCCCGGCGCCGATGTTGGCGCCGGCGCCCACCGAGGCGTCGCCAAGATAGGCGAGATGGGACGCCTTGACGCCGGGACCCAGCGTCGCCTTCTTGACCTCGACGAAGTTGCCCACCTTGGCGCCGTCCTCGAGCACCGCCTCCGGGCGCAGACGGGCGAAGGGGCCGATCGTGCAGTCGGCGGCGACGCGCGCGCCATCGAGCACCGAGTAGGGCAACACCTCGACGCCGTCGGCGAGGACGCTGTCGCGGATCCAGGCGCCGGCGTGGACAGTGCAGCCGCTCCCCAGGCTGGTGGCGCCGAGCAGGGTGACGTTGGGATGCAGTATCGAGTCGGCGCCGACCGTCACGCCGGCATCGATCCAGACGCTCTCCGGGTCGAGGACGGTGACGCCCGCGGCAAGCAGGGCATCGACGCTGCGCCGGTAGAAGACGCGCTGAACGGCCGCGAGCTCCGCCCGCGAGTTGACTCCCAGCACCTCCGAGGCGTCCTCGACCCGGACCGCCGCCACCGGCTGCTCGCGAGCCGCGGCCGAGACGGCATCCGTCAGATGGAACTCGCCCCCGGCGCTGCCGGCGTCGACCTTCTCGAGCCAGTCGAAGATCTCCGGAACGGGAAGCGCATAGTGGCCGGCGTTGACCGTACGAAGCACGAGCGTGTCGTCGTCGGCGACCGCAACACTGCCCCAGCCGGCGCCGGCGGCATCGAGCAGGGCTCGCAGGGTTTCCGGGCGCACCAGGGGCGCGTCGCCCGAGAGGACCAAGGCGAGTCCCTCGGAGCGCAGGGACTCGCGAGCCATCGACAGCGCGTGTCCCGTGCCCCGCTGCTCCGGCTGCTCCACCCAAACGATGTCGCCCGCGCCCGCGTCCTCGCTTTCGAGCACCGACCGGATCTCGTCCGCGTCGCTGCCTGCAACGACGCAGATCGGAGCGCAGCCCGCCTCGCGCGCGGCCCGCACGACCCAGGACACGAGCGGCTTGCCGCCCACCCGGTGAAGGACCTTCGGCTGTTCCGAACGGAGACGCTTGCTGTGACCGGCGGCGAGGACGACCGCCGCGGCGGTGCCGGACGTCATCCTCCGTCGCTGTGGTCATGGACGAGGCTGAGGAAGCGCTCGTCTTCGTTGAGGGATTCGAAGTCCGTGTCGTGAAAGGCCCGCACCCGGTTCGTCGGATCCAGTTCGACCGCCTTCGCGAGCGAATCGAGCGCGGACTCCGATTCGCCCAGCAGGGCGCGGATACAGGAAGCAAGGTAGACGAAGCGACCGTCCCTGGTGCGCGATCCCGCCGTACAGATCTTCAGGGCGCCCTCCAGGTCGCCGTCGTTCCGGGCCATGACCGCCTCGATGAACGCGTCGCCGCCCTTCCCGTCCTTCGACGCTTCGGCCCGGCCGCATGCCGTGAGGTAGTCCCTGGCGCGGCTCGTGAGCCGGCTCTCCGCCCCCGCGGCGATCACCGCCTCGAACTCGGCCCGGGCTTCAGGGACCCGATCCCCGTGGAACAGCTCGATCCCGGCTTCGAGTTTCTTCAACGCGGCGACCGCCGCCTCCGACCCAGCCCCGCTGCTCGCCATCCACTACCTCCGACTCGACGCCTGCCGACCATTCGGCCTACCGACCACTCGGAACGCGCAACCCTAGCGCAGAATTGGCGCCTCCTACAGCGGAATGTAGTCCTCGCGGAGCAGCGCGTACAGGTAGTGGTCGGTGCGGCGGCCCTGCAGCACGAAGTAGGAACGGAGCCTGCCTTCGCGCACGAACCCCAGCTTCTCCAGCACCCTGCGGGAGGCGTCGTTGTCGATCGCGCAGCGGGCCTCGAGGCGCTCAAGCGGCGTACGCAGCAGGAGCTCGGGCAGCAACTGGCCGAGCGCGGCGGTCATCATGCCGCGACCGTGGTGCCGCGTCGCGAGCGCGTAGCCGAGTTCGCCCAGGCCGTGCTCCCAGTTCACGACCGCCAGCGTGATCCAGCCCGAGCGCTCGCGGTCGGTTTCGATCATCCAGGTGTAGCGCTCGCCGCGACCGCGGTAGAGGTCCCTGGGGCGCTGCGCCGCAAGGTCCGCGCGCAGCCTGGCGACGGACACGTTGTGGAGTGGCTGGTAGCGGCGCACGGCGGGTTCGGCGCGCCAGCGACGGAGGAACGCCGCATCCGAAGGCCGCGCCGGCCGAACGACGACGTCGATCGCGGGAGGAGGCAGTGGATGACGTGTCAGGGGGCTGGTCATCGCTACAGGGTGCGGCGCCCCAGCCTGGGCAGGGCGCCGCCGAGGGCAATCAGGCTATACCCCTGGGCGAACAGGTAGAGAAAAGGCAGGGACCACCAGCGCCCGTAGAGTCCCGCGGCGGCGACGCAGACCCAGAAGTAGAGCGCGAGAGTCGCTTCGCCCCAGAGACTCCATACCGCGGCCGACCGGTAGAGCGCCGGCGGGTTCCGCGCGGCCGCCGGGATCTTCGGCGTGCGGGCGAAGACGCCGCCCCGGCGCAACAGCCCGCTGATCGTCGCGGCCGAGTTGTTGAGCGACAGACCGATGCCGATGGACATCGCGAGCGGCACGTCGAACCAGAACCTGGACCCGCGCCTCCCGGCCCGGCGCTGGCCGGCGGCGTAGCAACCGGCAACCGCCACCGTCCCGAGCAGGAACAGGGGCGCGTCGATCCACAGCAGAAGGTGCGGCGACTCCTGCCGCTCCAGGATCGCCGGCAACAGGAGAAGGCCGAGAGCCACGAGCAACGGGTAGCAGATGCCGGACGTGAGGTGCGCGGCAGCCGCCAGCTTGACCCGCGGCCTCACCCGGCTGCGCAGGATGCGCCCGAGGAGCTTGCGCATCGTCTGGGCCGATCCCCGGGCCCAGCGGTGTTGCTGGCTCTTGAAGTCGTTGACCCGGGCCGGCAACTCCGCCGGCACCGCGAGGTCCGTCATCAGCTTGAAGCGCCATCCGGCGAGCTGGGCCCGATAGGAGAGATCGAGATCCTCGGTCAGGGTGTCGACCTGCCAGCCTCCCGCTTCCTCGATCGCGCGCCGCCGCCAGACGCCCGCGGTGCCGTTGAAGTTGAAGAAGCAGCCCGCCCGGTAGCGAGCCGCCTGCTCGACCAGGAAGTGGCCGTCGAGCAATACCGCCTGGGCGCGGGTCAGGAGCGAGTCCTTGCGGTTCATGTGGCCCCAGCACGCCTGGACCATGCCCAGGCCGGGATCGCGGAAGGCCGGCACCGTCCGCCGCAGGAAGTCGGGTTCCGGCACGAAGTCGGCATCGAAGATCGCCACCAGCTCCCCCCGCGCCTGCTCCAGACCGGCAGCCAGCGCACCGGCCTTGAAACCCCGCCGGTCCTTCCGCCGCAGGTGCCGAATGAGCGGCAGCGGCCGGTTCCGCCCGGACGCCCGGACGAGCTCGGCCTCGACCCGGTCGGCGGTGTCGTCGGTCGAGTCGTCGAGGATCTGGACCTCGAGCCGGTCCGCGGGGTAGTCGAAGTCGAGAACGGCGGCGATCAGCCGGGGCGCGACGTAGCGCTCGTTGTAGATCGGCAGTTGGACGGTGACCAGGGGCCACGCGGCATTGCCCTGCGCGCTATCTTGGACCTCAGCGGAGTCCGTGCCGCCATCCTCGCCGGCGACCGGCGATCGCGACATGCGAAGCACCAGGAGCAGGACCAGCCGATGCAGTCCGTAGAGAGCGAGCGTACCGAGAACGGCGTAGTAGACCACCAGCGCCGCCAAACCTGTCGCTGACTCCATGTTTGGCCCCAGCCCCCACCTCACCAGGAGCTTGCGCCCGCAGAATTCACGAGTGGCATTCTACGGCGCAAGCTCCTGGCAGCACGGACGTTGACGATATGGCAAGGCGACAAGGGTTCGGATTGCTGGCGGCGTCCTGGCCTCTGCTTGCCTGCTTCGCGTCGCTCCTGGCCCTCGACCTCGCCGGGCTCGGACCGGCGCCGGGCGCTCCGGGCGCCGGCGTCTCCTTCCTGCTGGTCCTGCTGCTGGCGTTCGCCGCGCTGTGGTGGGGGCTGCGCCGCCTGGGCGCGGAGCCGGACTCGCGGCGCGCGGTTCCGGTCGCGGGCGTCCTGGCGGTGGCCGTCGTGCTCCGCCTGCTCGCTCTGCCGCTGACCCCGAGCCTCTCGGACGACGTCTACCGCTACCTCTGGGACGGACGGGTCGCCGCGTCGGGAGCGAACCCGTATCTCCTGACGCCGGACGACGAGAGCCTCGCCGACTTGCGTGACGACCTGTGGCGGAAGACCGCTCATCGCGACGTCGCCACGGTGTATCCGCCGCTCGCGCTGGCAATGTTCGCCGGCGCCGCGGTCCTGCCCGAGCCGCTGCTCGCCTACAAGCTGGCGCTGGCCGCCATGGACCTGGCCGGCTGCGTGTTGCTGCTGGCGTTGGCGCGCCGTCGCGGCAACGGCTGGGCGGCTCTCGCGTACGTCTGGAATCCGCTCCTGGTCGTCGAGGGCGCCGGCATGGGGCATATCGATGTGCTCGGCGCCTCCCTGGTCATCGCCTGCGTCTGGCTGCTCTCGGTGGGAAGGAAAGCCGGGGCCGGCGGCGCCGCCGCGCTTGCGGTGCTGGCGAAGCTGGTGCCTCTGGCGGTGCTGCCTCTCTGGTGGCGGCATGTGCGCGGCCGGGGGCAACGGATGTTCGCGGTCGGCGCTGCCTCGCTGCTGCTGCCGGCGACGGTCGCCGTGCTGCTGTGGACTCGCGGCGTTCCACCGGGTCTCGTGGAGTACGCGCTGCGCTGGGAGTACAACGGTCCTCTCCACGAACCGCTGTGGCGCCTGATCGGCGTGCTGCGGCTCGACCTGGCCGCTTCCGGGATCGTCCACCTCGTGCGGTCGATCTTCGGCGGCGAGGTCGAGGCGGCGCCCTGGAGCACTCTCTATTCCTTCTCCTATCCCCAGTTCCTCGCCCGCCTCGTGCTCCTGGTCGCCGCCGCGGTTCTCTGGCTTCGCCTGTGGCGGCGGCGCCCGAAACCGGTCGCGGCTGCGTTCGGAGCCCTCGCCGTCGTTCTCCTGATGAGCCCCACGTTCTACCCGTGGTACCTGATCTGGATACTCCCCTGGGCGGCGCTGACCGGCACCCGCGCGGTCCTCGTGCTCTCCGCGACTTTGCCCCTAGCGTATCTTCCGGCTCTCGCCGGAGTCCCGTACTTTCCCTGGGTCTACGGCGCCGTATGGCTGCCGCCGCTGATTCTGCTGCTGCTCGCACACCGACGATCCGGGGCACCGCCACCGTGAAGTACCGCCTGCTGATCGCCTACGACGGCACCGACTACGCCGGCTGGCAACGCCAGGACAACGCCCTGGCGGTCCAGCAGGTGGTGGAGGAGGCGGTGGCGGCGGTCGTCGGCCGGAAGGTCACGGTCCATGGGGCCGGCCGCACCGACGCCGGCGTCCACGCCTCCGGGCAGACGGCGCACCTCAAGCTTCCCGCCGGGAACGTGCCGTCCGCCGAAACCCGCCGGGCGCTCGTCCAGGGTGTGAACCACCATCTTCCGGCGGCGGTCCGGGTGCTCGCCGCCGACGCCGCCGACGACTCGTTTCACGCCCGCAACAGCGCCTCGTTCAAGGTCTACAGCTACCGGCTCTGCACCGCGGTCGTCATCGACCCGTTCCGGGCGCCTTTCGTCGTCCCGGCGCCGCGAAGGATCGACCTCGAGCCGATGAAGGCGGCCGCGGCGCTGATCGCGGGCCGGCACGACTTCTCGGCCTTCGCCAAGGCGGGCGGCAGCCACAGGAGTCCGGTGCGGACGATTCGCGAAGCCCGATGGACCGAACAGGGGGACGAGATCCGGTTCCGGGTCGCCGGCGACGGGTTCCTTCGCGGCATGGTCCGCGCCCTGGTGGGCACGATGCTGGAGGTGGGCCGCGGCCGCCGGACACCGGGCGATCTGGCGGCGCTGCTCGAGGGCGGTCCCCGCAGCGCCGCCGGACCGAACGCCCCCGCCCGCGGCCTGTGCCTGGACAGCGTGGAATACGATTCCCGCAAATGAAACGCGTTGTCACGGGCGTCGTGACCGCGGCGCTGACGGCCGCCCTGGTCCTCTACCTCGACCCCGTCCTGTTCGGAGTGGCGGCCACGCTCGTGATTCTCGTGGCCGCGGCCGAGTACAGCACCCTGGTGCAGCGGATCGTCGTCTCGCGCACCGTGAGTTGGGCGCTATGGCTCGCCGTCGGCATACTGGCCCTGGCCGACACGACCGCGAACGAGTTGATCGACGTGCCGCTGCCGGCCGGCCTGAGCGGCGCCGGCACCTGGTTCGCCGCCGCGGCCGCCATCCTCGCCCTGGCCACCGCGGTCGGACTCGCCAGCCACGCCGACATCCGCGATCGGCTCCTGACCTCGGCTCTGTTCGCGTTCGGCGCCCTCTGGCTCGGGCTGTTCCTGGTCGCCGCCATCAACCTCCACGTCGTCGAGCCGGTGCTCCTGCTCTGGGTCCTGGTCGTCGTGTCCCTGGGTGACATCGGCGCCTACTACGGCGGCCGCCTGCTCGGACGCCGGCAGCTGGCGCCGGTCCTCAGCCCGAAGAAGACGATCGCGGGCGCGGTGAGCGGCCTGGCCGCCAGTTGCGCGGCCGGGGTCGCGGTCGTCCTGGTCTGGCGCGGTCCCGAAGCACTCGGCCTGGACGTCCCTGTCGTGGCGCTGCTATGCGGAGGCGCCGGACAGGCCGGAGACCTGGTCGAGTCGATGCTCAAGCGGGCCGTGCAGGTCAAGGACACGGGGGGCCTTCTGCCCGGCCACGGCGGACTGCTCGACCGTCTCGACAGCGTTCTGCTGGCGACGCCGGCGTTCTACGTCGCCATCCAGGCCGGGGCGACGCCATCGCTCCTGCCGTGAGCGCGCGAAAGCTGGCCGTACTCGGCGCCACCGGCTCGGTCGGTGAGGCGGCCCTTGCCGTGGCCCGCCGGCACCCGGACAGGCTCCAGGTGTGCGTGCTGGCGGCGAGAGGCACGAAGCCCGCGCGGCTCGCGGAGCTGGCACGCGAGTTCCGGCCCCGGCGGATCGTCGTCGAGACGGAAGCAGCCGCGGGGCGACTGCGCGCCGACCTGCCGCCAGGCACAGGCGTCGGTTGGGGCGAAGCGGCCCTGGTCGACGCGGTCGGTGGCAGCCACGTCGATCTGGTCCTGACGGCGATCGTCGGCGCGGCAGGACTCAGGCCCGCCGCCGCGGCCCTCGCCGCCGGCGCCGACCTGGCGCTCGCGAACAAGGAGGCGATGGTCGCCGCCGGCCCTCTCCTCCGCCGGCTGGCGGCCGCCTCGGGCGCGAAGATCCTGCCGGTCGACAGTGAACACGCCGCGATCCACCAGGCGCTGCGCGCGGGGCGACTCCGCGAGGTCAGGCGCCTCGTGCTGACCGCCTCGGGCGGCCCGTTCCTGGACCGCGACCCGGCCACCCTCGACACGGTGACTCCGGCCGAGGCAACGGCCCATCCGACCTGGAACATGGGGGCCAAGATCAGCGTCGACTCCGCGACGCTGATGAACAAGGGACTGGAACTGATCGAGGCCAGCTACCTGTTCGACGTGCCGGGATCCCGGATCGACATCCTGATCCACCCGCAGTCGCTGGTTCACTCGATCGTCGAGTTCCGCGACGGCAACTCGATCGCCCAGATCTCCGCCAACGACATGGAGCACCCCATCCGCTATGCCCTGTCCCATCCCGAACGCTGGCCGCTCCCCGACGACGGCGCCGCGAACGGGCTGAGCGAACTGCTCGAGGCGGCCTCCGAACTCAAGTTCAGAAGAGTGGACCCGGACGTGTTCCCGGCGCCGTCTCTGGCCCGTGAAGCGCTCAGCCGGGGGAACGGCGCGCCCGCGGCGCTCAACGCGGCGAACGAAACGGCGGTGGCGGCGTTCCTGGGCGGCACGGCGCCCTTTGCCGCCATCGTGCCGGCAGTGGCGGAAGTGCTCGACCGTCACGTCCGCGAGGCCGGCGGCGCGGAGCCGGCGACGATCGACGAGGCGCTGGAATGGGATTCCTGGGGTCGCCGCCGTGCCCGGGAAGTCCTCGCGCGCGTCGGCGGTTAGAGTCGCTAGCGCGGCAGATCCGGAAGCCCGCGCTTCGTGCCGGATGCCGGCGGGGACGCCGGCGCACCCAGTTCTGCCGCTCGCGTTCCGCGGTCTCTCGAACGATGAACTTCCTGAGCAACATCCTGGCCTTCCTGGTCGTGATCGGGGTGATCATCTTCATCCACGAACTGGGGCACTTCCTGGCCGCGAGGCTGTTCCGGATCAGAGTCCGGGTCTTCTCCGTCGGCATCGGTACCCGCCTCTGGGGCTTCGAGCGGAACGGCACGGAGTACCGGCTGGCCATGATTCCGCTCGGCGGCTATGTCGCCTTCTCGGGAATCGACGCCGCGAACCCGACCGGCGACGCCGGCGACTTCACCGCCAAGCCGCGCTGGCAGCGAATGGTCGTTCTCCTGGCCGGCCCGGCGGCCAACGTCGTGCTGTCGATCGTCCTGATCGCGGCGGTGCTGATGGCCGGGACCGAGTTGGCGGGACCGCGAGACCTGAGCACCGAGATCGGCGGCGTGGCGCCCGATTCGGCCGCGGCCGAAGCCGGGCTGCTTGCGGGCGACTTCATCCTGCGACTGGACGGCGAGGAAGTGTCGGACTGGAGAGAGGTTTCGAACACCGTCCTGATGTCGCCGGAGCGCCGGCTCGCGATCGACTTCGAGCGCGACGGCGAAGCGCTGAGCACGGTCCTGGTCCCTCGCCGGATGCCGCGCTACGAGCTGGGCGACGCCGGGCTCTACGCCAGCCTCCTGCCGCGGGTGCGCCAGGTGTTCGAAGACACGCCGGCCGAGCAGGCGGGGTTGCGCTACGGAGACACGCTCTACGCCGTCGACGGCCATCCCGTCGCCAACGCGGACGACTTCCGGCGGCTCGTCGAGCCGCGCGCGGGCCAGGAAGTGAGCCTCGAGATCGGCCGCGGCGAGGATCGTCTGGTCGTGCCGCTCGTGCCGGAGGAGGAGGGCGGGGTCGGCCGCGCCGGCATCGCGATCAGCCATTTCTCCTATCAGCGCGTCGGCCCGGTCGCGGCCATCGCCGAAAGCGCCCGGATCAACTGGGAGACGACGACCGAGATCTTCGACTTCCTGGGCGGCATGCTGGAACGGCGCGTTTCGCCGCAGAGCGCGCTGGCCGGCCCGATCGAGATCAGCCGGATCAGCGGTCAGGCGGCTCGCAGGAGCTTCAGCGACCTGGTGTTCCTGATGGCCCTGATCAGCCTGAACCTCTGCATCCTGAACCTGCTGCCCATCCCGATCCTCGACGGCGGCCAGCTCGCCATCCTGCTGTTCGAGAGCGTTCTGCGACGCGACCTCTCCCTCCAGGTCAAGAGCCTGGTCACCCAGTTCGGTCTGGCTCTGGTCGTCGCCATCATGCTGTTCGCGATCTACTCCGACCTGGTGAAGAACCTGCCCGGCCTCGGGCGCTGAAGGCGGCCCCGATGACGATGGCAGGCAAACTCCGGAACTGGACGGGCAAGGCGATACGCCATCCCTGGCTCAGGCGAGGCGTGCTCCTCGCGGCCTACGGGGGCCTGCTCGTCGCCCTGCTGGGCGCTTCGTCCTACCTGGCGCTTTCGAACTTCGTCCGCAGCGGCGTCATCGCGGTACCCGACCTGGTTGGCCTTGACCGAAGCCAGGCCGAAGCGGGCCTCGCCACCGCGGGCCTGGCATTGCAGCGCGTGGAGGACGACCGGTTCGACGAGGCGGTCCCGGCGGGCCATGTGCTCCGGCAGGACCCGCCCGCCGGCAGCGCGGTCAAGGAAGGCAGCGGCGTGATCGTGTACCTGTCGCGCGGCCTGGAGCTCGTCGAGACGCCGGACCTGAGCGGCCAGGTACTGCAGACGGCCCAGGTGAGCCTGACGGCCTCGGGCCTGCAGATGGGCAGGAGCCGGAACGTGTTCGCCGAGTCCGGCGTGCCGGGCACCGTGGTCCGCCAGGACCCTCCTGCCGGCAGCCGGATCGACCCTTCGTCCCAGGTGGACTTGATGGTCAGCCTGGCCAACCCCGGGGCGACGTACGTCATGCCGGACCTGATCGACCTGCCAGAGGACCCGGTCCGCGACTTCTTCGAGACGCGCGGATTCCGGCTCGGAAGGGTAAAGTACGAACCCTACGAAGGCGTCCCAGCCGGGATCATCCTGCGTCAATACCCGCTTCCGGGTCACCCCCTGCGCCAGAGCGATTCGATCGCCCTCGTCGTAGCCGCGCAAGACAGCCGCTGAACCCGCTCGCTGAACCTGCAAAGCACGCCCGCAAGAACCCAACGATGAAGATTGCGCCTTCGATCCTGGCGGCGGACCTCGCCGACCTCGCCTCCGCGGTCAGACTCTGCGAGGACGGCGGCGCGCAGTTGATCCACGTCGACGTGATGGACGGCCACTTCGTGCCCAACCTGACCTTCGGCCCGCCGGTGATCGTCGACCTGGCCAGGCGAACGCGCGTCGGCTTCGACATCCACCTGATGGTCTCGAACCCCGAAGCGCTCCTCGACCGGTATCTCGACAGCGGGCCGGCCTGGGTGTCGATCCACCACGAAGCGACGGAGGAGCCGGGTCGGCTTGCGGCGCGCATCCGCGAGCGCGGCGCCGGCGCCGGCGTGGCGATCAACCCGGCGACGCCGCTGGACGAACTCCTGCCCTACCTGGACCAACTGGACTTCGTCCTGCTCATGTCGGTCGTGCCCGGTTTCGCCGGCCAGGCCTTCCACCCCGAGGTGCTCGACAAGGCCCGGCGCCTCCGCGCCGTCGTCGACGAGCGGGGTCTGCCCGTGAGCATCGAGATGGACGGCGGCATCAAGCCCGGCAACCTCGACGAAGTGGCCGTCGCCGGCGTCGATGTCGCCGTCGTCGGTTCCGGCGTCTTCGCGGCGGACCGGCCGGTCGAGACCCTGACCGCGCTCCGACGGCAGGCGGGCGAATGAACCGTCGCGGCGCGCAAATCCTGCTGGCGACGGCGCTGGCCCTGACCGCCGCGTGCGGCGGCGTCAAGGACGATCCCCTCCTCCGGCTCTCGTCGGCCGAGGCCCTGGAGATCGGCAAGCAACTGCTGGAAGACGAGAAGTTCACGCAGGCGCGCGAACACCTCGTCCATGCCTTCGAGGTCGAACCGAACTCCGAGACCGGCCGTGAAGGACTTCTGCTGGCCGCGGACGCCCTGTTCCGGCGTGGCGGCTACCAGTCGTACGTAGAAGCCGAGCAGCGCTACCGGGACTTCCTGAACCGCTTCCCGACCTCCGACCAGGCGGCGTACGCCCAGTTCCGTCTCGCCGCCTCGCTCGCCGAACGAATGGAGAAGCCGGACCGCGATCAGCAGACGGCCCGGCTGGCGCTGACCGAGTTCGAGAACGTCCGCCGGCTGTATCCGACCAGTCAGTTCGCCGGTCAGGCCGCCCAGCGCATCGTCGAGGTCCGCAACCACCTGGCGGAGCATGAGTTCGTCGTCGGGGCCTTCTACTACCGTTTCCGTACTCCCACGGCTGCGGGGAATCGCTTCAGGGAGATGCTCGAGCAGTACCCGGACTACCCGGAGCCCGACAAGATCCTCGCCCACATGTGCCTCACGTACCGGCTGGTGCTCCAGCAGATTCCGAGCAGGTTGGGACTCGACCGCTACGAGTACCTGCGCGAAGCCTGCGATCGGCTGCGCAGCGAGTTCCCGGACAGCCCCTGGCTCAAGAAGGCGCCCTCGGAGGAGCAGCTCCGGAAACTCCGAGTCAAGGTGCCGGCTTCGCCCATCCGGCCAGACCGGGATCGACCGGATGGCCCGCTCACGGACGAGAACGCCGACAACTGAACGGGGCTCGCGCCGGCGTTCCTGTGCTAAAGTCGCTGTTTCGGCACGTGACTCGCGTTGAAGCCACTCAGCCCAGACGACCGCTTTCCGGACGACGCGAACGACGATCTCAACGGCCAGCTTGATCGCCTCGTGAACCAGTTGGCTTCCCAGGGTGTCACCTTGGCACAGGCCCGCGAGATCTTCGAACGGCAGTTCATCCTCGCTTCCCTACGACTCAACCAGGGCAACATCACCAACTCGGCAAACCACCTGGGCCTCCATCGCAACACGTTGCGGAACAAGGTCGCAGCGCTTCAGATACAAGCCGCTGACTACCGAGGCTCCAGCAAGAGGATTCAGTCGAGCTAACGCTCCGAAACGCATCGCAGACTCGCCGGCCCGAACCCTCATCCGACCCGGATCAGGCGGGCATGCAGCTTCCTCTTTCGCAACCTGGTCAGGTCCGCCCGCTGGCAGCGAGCGCCTGACGCCGTCAGAAAGACGGACTCACCCGCCAGCAATTCCGTGGGGCCGACGACGGCGCCAACGTCCTCATGACTTCCCAGAAACCCAGCCTCCGGAACCGGACCATCGCCGTGGCCGTGGCGGCGGTCGCGATTCTGATCGCCGCGCCCCGCGAAACCGCGCCCGGTCGGCACATGGAACCGTTGCCCGTGTCGTTGCCGCTGGAAGACGTCGTCCTCTTCGAGCAGATTCATGCCTGGCTTGAACCGGCGACCGGCGCCGCCTCCGCCTACCTGGGTGGAGGTCCACTGTACGAGCGCATTCAGGTGCGCCGGGAGAGCTTCGAGCTGTTCATCGGCGCCGCCGACGAGGAGGCGGTCCGCGACCGGATGCGCCGTGTTCCGTATGGCGACCTGATCCTCGGTGCCGCCGAGCGGCACGGCGTCGACCCGCTCCTCGTGGCGGCCATCGTCCAGGCCGAGTCCTCATTCGACACGGAGGCGGTCTCGCCGCGGGGCGCCCTCGGCCTGATGCAGATGATGCCGACGACCGCCGAGCAGTTGGGAGTCGCCGATGCCTGCGACCCCGGCCAGAACGTCGACGCGGGCGTGAGCTACCTCGCTTACCTCCTGCGCCGCTTCGAGAACGACCTGGTCCTGGCTCTCGCGGGCTACAACGCGGGTCCCGGCGCCGTCGACCGTTTCGGCGGTCTGCCCCCCTTCCGCGAGACGCGCGGATTCACGAACAGCGTGCTCCGCGTCTACATCGCGCACCACCGCGCGGCCTGGGCCGCCGTCAATCCGGGCGGGCTCGACTTCGCGGTGCTGGCGGGCGGCTAGCGGCTCTAGCGGCCAGCGGCGTCAGCTAGCTGCTCTTGGCGCCCGACGAAGACGCGTTTTCCTCCTCCAGCTCGGAGGAGTCGTCGCCCCGCAGCCCCCGCTTGAAGTTGCGGATACCCTCGCCCATCCCCCGGCCAAGCAGCGGCAGCTTGCTGCCGCCGAAGATGACCATCAGGATGACGAAGATGATGAGAAGCTCTTGGATGCCGATGGAAGGCATGGGGTTCTCCTGTTGGAAGGTCGGGATTCTAGCAGTTGAACGCCGTCCATTCCCGGCGCAGGCGGGGAGCGAGTTCACGGCCCTCGGGAAGGGCGTCCAGCGCGTCGAAGAACCGCCGCAGAGCTGAGCCGATCAGCGGCAGGTGACGGTCGTTGCCGAGCGCGGCGAAGTGGGAGAACGTACCGGCGATCTTGAGCATTCGCTGCGCCACCGCGGCGTTGTAAAGGGCAAGCTCCTCCACATCTTCCCCGAGGACGGCCAGATGGTCCCCCCGCTGGCCGTCCGAGAGAGTCAGGCTGTCGTTCAGCAACGAGGCCAGGTCGTAGTGCGGCGGCCCCAGACGCAGGTCCTGGTGATCGATGACGACGACCTCCGGGTCGGCCCCTTCCGGGGCCCGGGCCCGCAGCATCAGATTGCGGACCATGAAGTCGCGATGACAGGGCACGGGCGCCGCCAAGCCGAGACGCTCGCAGACGGCGTTGCAAAGAGCGCGCAGTTCCGCGGCCAGGGTCCGGTCTCCCACCAGCCCGCGCGGCTCGAGGAACCGCTCCCAGGTCAGGTCGAGCTCCGCCATCAGCAGCTTCCGGTCGAGCGGCGGCGAACCGAGAGAGCGCACGCTGACCGGAGACAGGAGCTGGATGCGGCCAATGTGCGCAACTGCCTCGGTCAGGCAGCGGTCAAGTGCGGCCGGGCTCAGACGACCGCCCTTCCACCGGTCGAAGACCGTCTCTGGTCCCAGGTCTTCCAGGAGGATCCAGAGCGGCTCGCCGGGCGAGTGCCGTTCGACCCCTGGCAGCGGCACGCCGACCGAACCCAGCAGTTTCGTCGCGGCCAGGAAACGCGACGCCACATCCGCCATGTCGTCCGGGTAGGCGCAGACAACGAACTGCTCGCCGCCCGCGAGACGCAGCCGTGCATAGCGCCGCGCGGAAACGTCGCCGGCCAGCGGTTCAAAGGAAGCAGGCCGGAAGCCCGCGGCTCCAAGCCCTTCGATGATCGGCCCCCAGAGACCCCGATCGCCCCGTGGCGGATCCCGACTGTCGCGCGGAGCGTCTCTTTGGGATAATGATCTCGTTGCCATGGAACCCCGGCTCAAGCAACTGCTCGAAGACCTCACCCGCTCCCTGTGCGAAGCGATCGCGGACTCGTCCGAGGTCCATGACCGGCTCGAGTCGATCCGGCAGGAAGGCTACACGCTGAACCTCTTCCTCGACTGCAAGCCGTTCGAGAGCGACGACGAGGCCGAGACCGAGGATGAGGCGAGTCGTCGGCCTGTACCGGCGCCGCCCTTCAGGATCAACGGTCGCGACCTCGCCTTCCTCCGGTCGGTCGGGATCGATCCGACACGCAAGGCCCGCAGCCGGACTTCCCGTCAGTAGCACTCTTCGCGCCAGATGAACCCGTAGTTGCGGCCCGCCCGGGCGCCGTCTCGCCGGTAGCTCCACCAGTCCGGACTGCAGCGCACGCAGCGTTTCACCGTCGAGACCCGGGCGACACCCAGACGGGCGAGCTGCCGCGAGGCGGCCAGCGCCAGGTCGAGGTGCGGCTTCCGGCCGGGTCGTCGAGCGACCACCTCCGCACCGCTCCGGGACGCCACCTGGACGGCAACGTCTTCGCCGACCTCATAGCAACAGGGTCCGATCGCCGGACCGATCCAGGCTTCCGCCCGCGCCCCGTCACGGAACGAATCGCCGCCGTTCAACTCGCGGACGGCCGACGCCAGCACTCCGCCCGCGAGCCCGCGCCAGCCGGCGTGGACGGCCGCCACCGAATCGCCGGCGGCAATCAGCACGGGCACGCAGTCGGCGACGAAGACCGTGGCCGCCACTCCGGACGCCGACACGATCAGCGCATCCCCGTCGCCGGTCGGCCCGGGCCCCGTCGCTCTCAACGCGTCGGCGCCGTGCCGCTGGCGAAGCCAGGCCGGCGCTGCCGCGTCCGCCGCGGGAACCTGGCGCGCCAGGATCTCGAGGGCATCCTCCGGGCCGGCGGCTTCCGCCGGCGGCACCGCGCCAAGAAACGCGGCCCACACCGGCCCTCGGTGGTAGACCGCGAGTGCGTCGTTCGCCGACGGGCTGCTGTAGGATGCCGCGGCCATTGAGACGGCCATGAGCGTAGCGCAGAGCACGACCGGGGCGGGGGCCGTCGGAGGTCCCGTCGACACGGGATGGGAAACGGTCATTGGACTGGAGGTCCACGTCCAGCTACGCACCCGGACGAAGATGTTCTGCCGTTGCGAGAACCGCTTCGGAGCCGAACCGAACGAGCTCGTCTGCCCCGTCTGTCTCGGCTATCCGGGCACGCTGCCGGTGACCAACCAGCACGCCGTCGACCTGGCCATCCGCCTGGCGCTGGCCCTCGGCTGCGAAGTCCGGCCCCGGTCGGTATTCGCACGCAAGAACTACTTCTATCCGGATCTGCCCAAGGGCTACCAGATCAGCCAGTACGACCAGCCCCTGGCCGAGGGAGGAGGCGTACCGCTGCCGTCAGGGCACACCGTACGCATCCACCGGCTCCACCTGGAGGAGGACGCCGGCAAGCTGCTCCACGAAGTGCCCGGAGGGGGACCGCTCCCGGGCCGGAGCCTGGTCGACTTCAACCGTTGCGGCGTGCCCCTGGTGGAGATCGTCACCGAGCCGGAGATCGGCTCGCCCGAGGACGCGCAGGCCTACCTGCAGGTGCTCCACCAGGTCCTGCTCTACACCGGCGCCAGCGACGGCAACATGGAGGAGGGCAGCCTGCGCTGCGACGCGAACCTCTCGCTCCGGCCGGTCGGCCAGACGGAACTCGGCACGAAGACGGAGGTCAAGAACCTGAACTCCTTCCGCCACGTGGCGAAGGCGCTCGAGTACGAACGGGAACGCCAGTTGCACGTGCTGACGACGGGCGGCCGGGTCGAGCAGGAGACACGGAGCTTCGAGCCCTCGACCGGCGTGACCCGGTCGCTCCGGTCGAAGGAGGAGGCGCACGACTACCGCTACTTTCCGGAGCCCGACCTGCCCACCGTCGTGCTCTCCGGCGAACGCATCGAGCGGCAGGCGAACCAGCTTCCGGAGTTGCCGTGGAAGAAGAGCGCCCGTTTCCGCGACGCCTACGGGCTACGCTCGGAAGAGGCGGCGCTGCTCTCCGGCAGCGTCGCCCTGGCGACCTACTACGAGCGGGCCGTCGCCGCCCACCCGAAGGGCAAGAGAACGATCGCCAACTGGGTGATGACGGAACTCCTGCGCGAGCTGAAGGAGCGGAGCATCGACGTGGAGCGAGCGGTCGCGCCGGAGCGCCTGGCCGCCGTAGTCGCCCTGGTCGACTCCGGCGAGCTATCGACCACGGCCGCCAAGGAAGTGCTCGCCGAGGCCTGGGACTCGTCCGAAACGCCGGACGAGATCGCGGACCGCCTGGGCCTCCGGCAGGTCCGCGATGACGACCAGCTCGAGGCCTGGGCCGACGAAGCGATCGCCGCCAACGAGAAGGCCGTCACCGAGTACCGCGACGGCCGCCAGCAGGCCCTCGGCTACCTGGTCGGCCAGATCATGAGAGCTTCACGCGGCAGCGCCGAGCCGCGGGCCGCCCAGGAGATCCTGCGCCGCAAGCTGGCTGACCGCTAGCGGCGCGGCGCGGCGGAGACCTGGGCTGGGTCCCCGGGGAGCCACTTCGGTGGTCCACCCCGCCGTATCGCCTCCACCAGAGCCTCGAAGTCCTCCGCTTCGTCCTTCGCCCGCCGTTGGTCCTCACGCACCCGCCGAGCGGCTTCGGGATTGCCGGCGCCGTGGTGGGCCTCGGCCGCTTCCGCGTATCTTCCCTGGCCCCACAGAACGAAGCCGAGCCAGTTCAGGACCAGGTTCCTGTCCTCGCCGTCGGCCAACACGAGAGCGGTCCGAAGCGGGACCTCGGCACGTCTGTGGCGCCCCCGGTAGGCGAACGTCTGCCCGAGCATCACGTACGCGTTGCCAGGCGCCTGGCTTGAGCGAGATGGCCCGCCGCAGGGAGGAGGCCGCAGCCTTGTAGCGCTCGGCGGCAAGCAGCGACCGACCGAGTATGAGGTGACCGGCGTACTGACCGGGACGTTCGTCGACGAACTGCCGGAACTCCGCGACAGCCTGCTCGAAGTCACCGGCCTTGTAGGCTTCGATGCCCGCCTGCCAGTCGGCGAAAGCCGCCGGGCTGAGGACGAGACAGGCAGCCGCCCAAGCCAGCAAGCTGCGAGGAGGCGTCATCTCGCCCACTGCTGTAGTTTAGGTGCGGCTATGCGGAGCCGGCCTAGCGGCCGGCGCGTCTCTTTGGCCGCCTCTGGCGGCAGCCGGCGGGGACGCCGGCGCACCCAGTGTGCGACCTTCCTACCGGCGCGGCGGCTCGTTCGTCGCTCCGGGGACCTCTTCGAGTTGCCGGCGGAGTTCCTCGCGCTGGCGCTCAAGTTCCTCGATGTTCCTGTTGAATTCGTCGGCTTCCTGGTTTTCCTGGGCGATCTGCTGGTTCTCACGCACCCGTGCAGCGCCGGCCGCGTTGCCCGCGCGCTCATAGGCCGAGATCGCCGCCGCGTACTTGTTCTGCTTCGAGAGCACGAAGCCGAGATAGTCCAGGATCTCCCTCTTGTCGGCTTCATCGGAAGCCAGTGGGAGTGCGGTGTTCAGCGGTCCTTCGGCGTCGCTGTAGCGCTCGAGGGAGCCGAACGCCTGCCCGAGGTAGAAGTGCGCGTGCCAGTCGTTGCTCTTCTTCGAGATCCCCTGCTGGAAGGTCGAAGCCGCCGAGTCGTAGTTCTTGGCGCCGAGTTGCACCTCGCCGAGCAGCAGCAGGTTGTCGTACGAGGGGCTGGCCCCTACCAGGCTTCTGGCCACGTCCTCCGCCTTGCGGTAGACGCCGGTCTTGGCTGAGCCCTGGGTGCGCCGACCCTTGACCTTCAGCGCGTTCACCAGAACCCTCTTCCACTCCGCCTGGCTTCCGTCCATCGAGATCGCTCGCTCATAGGCGGCGATCGCCGGGTCGAGTTGCGCATCGTTGTGGAGCATCTGGCCGTACTCGAAGCGAGCCCCGGCGTCACTGGGCTTCAGGTCGGCAACCCTCCCCAGGTCGGCAGCCGCGCTGCCGGTGTTGCCCAGCCGCGCGTAGCTGGCGCCGCGCGTCTCGTACACCCCGACCTGGATGTTCGCCGGCAACCCGCCGATGTTGAGCCTGCTCAGGGTCGAGATGCACTCCCTGGGCTTGCCGCTCTGGTAGAAGGCCTGACCCAGCAACACCTGGCTGCCGATGTCGTCGGCTTTCATCTCGATCGCCTTCTGGAACGCGGCAATCGCTTCGCCGGCCTTGCCGCCCCGGAGCAGGGAACGGCCCAGCATCTGGTAGCCGGCCTGCTGGTCCGGGCGCTCCTCGACGAACTGCTGGAACTCGGCGATCGCCTGAGCGTAGTTGCCGGACCTGAATGCGGCGACGCCTTCGTCCCAGCCGGCGAAGGCCGCCGACGCGGTCAGCAGTGCGCAGATAGCAGCAAGTGCGAGTACGGATCGGCGAGTAGTCATTGGGCCGTGATCCTCCGCTCTACTGAAGTTGGAAGTTGACGGTCAGGTTGTAGTAGACGGCGACCGGCTTGCCGTTCAGCGTCGCCGGCTTGAACTTCCACTGCTGCACCGCCGACACGGCGGCTTCGGCAAGGCCCATCGGCAGGGGCTTCAGGACCTTGATGTCCGTGATGTCGCCGTTCTTGTCGATCGTCGCCTGGAGAATGACGACACCCTGGATCCGCGCCTTGCGCGCGATCTCGGTGTACTGGGGCTGGATCTCGTTGATCTTCTCCGGCTTCGTCACGTCGCCGGTGACGTAGATCGGCCCGGTCGGTTCCGGCGGTGGCGGCGCCTCGGGGAGGTCGAAGAGATCGAGATCGTCGACCTCGGGAATGTCGATCTCCTCGGGCTCGTCGATCCGGATCGGCTCCGGCTCGTCAGGCGTGGGATCGGGGATCGGAACCTTCTTCGACTTCGGCTTCGGAATCTGCTGCTCTTCCTTCGGCGGTGGCGGCTTGAAGCGCACCTGCTGCACGACGAAGACCTTGGGCTTCGGCGGCGGCGCCACCACGTCGCCGTACAGGTCGGGCAGCTTCACGATCAGCAGGATGCCGTGGAGGATGACCGCCAGCCCCAGCGAGTAGCGGAAGGTCTTGTTGTCCTCGCGGGTCTCCTGCACGTAGGTCAGCAGGCCCTGCTCGGCGGAGGTCAGCGCGGTCGCTTCGTCCTTCGCGGGCCCGTCTGCCGGGGAGTCTTCCGCGGGGGATGCAGCCTGTTCGAGGTTCTCGTCACTCATCCGGTTACCCCTCTTCGGTCAGGTTCTTGTGTCGCGTTGGTGTCTGGATTCAACGTCCAGCCGGGTTCGGCGTATTCCGCTCTCTAGTACCAGAAGCTCTGGATCTCGCGCTGCGTGGGAACGGAGATGTTGATCGGCTCCGCCAACCCGTGATCCTCGCCCTGGCGCAGTTCGTCGTACACCTCGACCATGTACCGGTACGGCGTCGCCGTGTCCGGCCGGATGATCACCGGCTTCTTCGGGTTCCGCTCCAGCTTCGGCTTCAGGTAGGGGATGATCTCGTGCAACCGCATCGGATCCTGGTCGACGATCAACTCGCCGGTCGGCAGGATCTCGATCAGCACCGACTCCTCCTTCTCGACCACCGGCGGATCGTCGTCGTCCTCGGGAAGCGCGAAGTCCAGTCCGCGGGTCGCGGTGAACGTCGTCGTGATCATGAAGAAGACAATCAGCAGGAAGGCGATGTCCGCCATCGAGGAGGTCGGGATCTCATCGTCCGGGCGATCACGATCAAGTCTCATCTTGCGTCTCCATCCATCGTCAAGCCTACCCGTCGGTGACGGTTCGCTGATCGGACAGCAGGTACACGTCCCGCACCTTGGCCCGCTTCAGCGCGTCGATCACTTCGTCGACCTTCTCCCACTGCACGTCGCCGTCGGACTTGACCACGAAGACCTTCTGGGGGTCCATCGCGATGACCCCCGCGGCCATCGAGAGCACCTCGTCGGCCGCGCTGACCAGCGCGCTCTGTTCGTTGCCGTCCGACACCCGGATGCGCCCGTTCGGATCGATCGAGACGTAGGCGGACTGCTTCGGGATCTCGTACCTGAGCGTCGTCTTCGGCAACTGCACCTGGGTCTTGTCGACCTCGAAGGTGATCGTCAGCATGAAGAAGATGATCAGCAGGAAGGCGATATCCGCCATCGAGGCCGTCGGGATGTTCGGCTTGTGCTCGATGGTTGCCTTGAGCTTCATGTCGATCTAGCTGGCGTCGCCGCCGGACTCCGGCGGGATGCCGCTCCGCTCCATCTCGCCGAAGGTCTCGAGCAGCATGTTCGCCGACGTCTCGATGTCGCGGACGAACTTGTTGATCCGGCTCATGAAGTAGTTGTAGGCGAGCTGCGTCGGAATGGCGACCGCCAGACCGCCGGCGGTCGTGGTCAGCGCCTCCTTGATGCCGGTGGCGACTGCGCCGGGGTTCGACAGGCCCTGTGCCGCCAGGGCGTCGAAACCGGCCATCATGCCGGTCACCGTGCCGAAGAACCCGAGCAGCGGGGCGACGTTGGCCGTCGTCGCCAGCACCGCGAGGCCGCGCTCGAGGCGGCCCATCTCGAACAGCGCCGCGTTCTCGATCGTCTTCTCGACATCTTCCTTGGGCTGGCCGTACTTCATCAGGCCGGCCTTGAGAATCGAGGCGACCGGACCACGGTACTCCTCGCATACCTTGACCGCTTCACGAATCGAGCGGTTCACTACCAGCGCCTTCCGCACCTTGGGGAGGAACTCGTGAACGTTGATCCGAGCCCGCCGCAGCGCAATCAGTCGCTCCACCACCACCGCTGCCGCGATGACGGAGAAAGCGAGCAATGGCCACATGACGGGGCCGCCCTCGTTCATCAACTTCCAGAACGTGCCACCAATGTTCACCTAGCTACCTCCTCAGGACTACGCCCGCCAACTACGGGTCTGGTTGAACCGCCCGCCAGGAGGCGGACGCGATTCTGGACATGCGGTGACCCCTACACCGGGAGGGGTGCCTGGCTCACCTTGGAACGGTGGAGCAATATAGCACACGGGTTCGGCTTTGGAACCGCCCGATCAACCACGTTCCGGCGACGCGGCGGCCGCCTTCACGACTCGCTCCAGCGGCCGGCGGTGGAGGTAGCAGAGGGCGGCGGCCAGAGCGTCGGATGCGTCGGCGCTGCGCCGCACCGGCACTGGCCCCAGCAGCACGTCGACCATGCGGGAGACCTGGGTCTTGTCGGCCCGGCCACTGCCGCAGACCGCGTGCTTGACCTCGGCCGGCGAGAACTCGCGGACGTCCAGGCCATGCCGCCCAAGCACGGACAGGATGACGCCCCGGGCCTGAGCCAGCGCGATCAGGGAGCGGCTGTTGCGCCCGTGAAAGAGGGACTCGAGCACCGCCGCCGCCGGCTGCCAGCGGTCGAGCGTCTCCTCGACGCCCTCCGCCAATCGCGCCATGCGCGCCGCCGGTGTCGGCTCGGAAGCGAGGGCGATCCGGCCCGCGTCCAGTTGGCGAACCCTCGACCCCTCCTGCTCCACCACGCCGAACCCCGTGTAGCGACTCCCGGGATCGATCCCGAGGACGATCACGGCAACGCCACGGAGACGGTCAGGACGCCAGCCGCTCGAGCAGTTCGTCGTCCAGGTCGAAGTTGGCCCAGACGTTCTGCACGTCGTCCTGATCCTCCAGCGCATCGATCAGGCGCATGAGCGGACCCGCGCCCCCTTCGTCTACCTGGACCAGGTTCTGCGGTTCCATCGTCAGTTGCGCGACGGTCGCGGTCAGGCCGCGCTCCTCGATCGCATCCTTCGTCGCATGGAACGCCTCGACCGAGGTGTAGACGCTATAGCTCTCGTCCTCGACGGAGAAGTCCTCCGCCTCGAGTTCGAGGGCAAGCTCGACCAGCGCTTCCTCGTCCACGCCGGAGCCTTCGAGGGCAGCGCGATCGAAGGCGAAGAAGCCGCGACGATGGAACATCCAGGCGACGCAGCCGTTCTCGCCCAGGTTGCCGCCGTGCTTGGTGAACAGGTGCCGGACCTCCGAAACGGTCCGGTTCCGGTTGTCGGTGAGGGTCTCGACCAGCACCGCCACGCCGCCGGGGCCGTACCCCTCGTAGGTGACTTCCTCGTAGGACACGCCTTCGAGTTCTCCGGTGCCCTTCCTGATCGCCCTGTCGATGTTGTCTCCCGGCACGTTCTGCGCTTTCGCCTCCGACAGGGCGTGACGGAGTCTCGGGTTGCCCGAGGGATCGCCCCCGCCGAGCCGGGCGGCCACCGACACCTCTTTCAGGATGCGAGTGAAGACCTTGCTGCGACGGGCGTCCTGGGCCGCCTTCTTGTGCTTGATCGTGCTCCACTTGCTGTGACCGGACATCGCTCGTTTATCTTATGCTGCGCCGCCACGTGACCGGCGCGACCAAACCCTCGGCGAGCGAGATCCTCGACCGCCTCGAAGTCTGGGGACAGAAGCTCGGCCTCGACGCCACGCGGAGCCTGCTCGACGTGCTCGGCAGGCCGCAGCAGCGCGTGCCGGCGGTGCTGGTCGCGGGGACCAACGGCAAGGGTTCGACCAGCGCCGCGCTCGCCTCGATCCTGAGCGCCGCCGGCTTCCGCTGCGGCCTCTACACCTCGCCGCACCTCGAGCACGTCGAGGAGCGGCTCCGGATCGACGGCACGGCGATATCGGAGACCGAACTCGGGCACTGGCTCCGGCGTGTGCTGGACGCGGCCGGCGAGGCCCCGCCGACCTACTTCGAGAGCCTGACCGCGGCGGCCTGGCTGCACTTCGCCCATCACGGCGTGGACGCCGCGGTGTTCGAGGTCGGCCTGGGCGGTCGGCTCGACGCGACGAACGTCTCGGACCCCCTGCTCTCCGTGATCACCCAGGTAGCGCGTGACCACGCACACCAATTGGGCTGGACCCTGACCTCCATCGCCGGCGAGAAGGCCGGCGTGATGCGTCCCGGCCGCACCTGCCTGACCTGGCCCGGCCGGCCGGAGGTGGAGCGTGAGCTTCACCGCTGCGCGGCGGTCTGCGGCGCGCGTCTCGTCGACGCGAGCGTCGGTGCCGAGCTCGACCGTCTTCAGGCGCCACTGGCCGGCCGCCACCAGTTCGGCAACGTCGCGCTCGCGATTCGGGCCGCGGAGGAGTTCTGCGCCCTCGCCGAAAGCGAACTCCCCGCCGCAGCCGTGAGGAATGGCGTCGACGCACTGCGCTGGCCCGGCCGCCTGGAATGGGTCGATCTGGAGGCCCATGGGGCACGCCGCCGGGTGCTCTTCGATGCCGCCCACAACCCTGCCGGCGCGGCCGCGCTCCGCACCTACCTCGACGAGACCGGGCTCCGGTTCGATCTCCTCTACGGATCGCTCGCCGAGAAGGAGCCGGAACTGTGCCTTCCCGTACTGGCCGAGAAGGCGGATCGGGTCGCGCTGACGGCGTTCGACCACCCCAGGGCGGCGTCGCCTGAAACGCTGGCGCCGCTGCTGCCGGCAGGTCGCGCCGCCATCCATGAAGACGCCTCGAACGCACTCGAACGCTGCCTCGCGGCACCGTCGAGTCCAGACCACGCCCTTGTCGTCACCGGCTCGTTGTACCTCGTCGGCGAGGTCCGATCGGCCCTGCGCGGCCGCTACAACGTACCTCCCGCCGCAAGGAAAGTGGTCACGGGCTTCCGGCCGTAGCCGGGTCAGCGCCGCTGTCGATCTTCGCGACGCGAGCGGTGTGGCGGTCGCCGTCGAAGGGCGTGTCGAGGAAGACCTCGAGGAGTTCGGTCGCCTGGCCGGCGCCGAGGACGCGGGCGCCGAGGGCCAGGACGTTCGCGTCGTTGTGGGCGCGGGACATGCGCGCCGTGAAGCTGTCGGTGGGGTTGACGGCCCGGACGCCCGCGAAGCGATTCGCCGACATCGCCATGCCGACTCCCGTGCCGCAGACGAGCAGTCCGCGGTCGGCCTCTCCGGCGGCGAGGGCGCGGGCGACCTGGGCCGCCTTGTCCGGATAGTCGACGGACCCGGAACCGTCGGCGCCGAAGTCCACGAACTCGATGCCGCGCGCCCGCAGCACCTCGCCGAGCTGGTTCTTCAGCTCGACCCCGGCGTGATCCGCGCCGACCGCGAACTTCATCCGCCGGGCTACTCCCCGGACTCCGTTTCCGGTTCCGGCTCGGGCGGCGCTGGCGACGCCTTGGTCTTCTTGCTCGACGCCTTCTTGCTCGACGCCTTCTTCCTGGACGCCTTGGCCTTGGTCCGCCGCACCTTCACCGCCCGCGGCGCCGCCTCCCGGGCCGCGGCCTCCTCGCGGCGGCGCTGCTTGAGGCGCTTCAGCCGGCGCTGGCGGCGACGACGGAGTTTGCGGTCCTTCTCTCTCATTCCTGGAGCGTAACCGCATCCTGCCGCACGCGCTCGTCCGCGGCGGCAACGCGCTCGCCCATCCCGCCGCGGTAGCGCTGCAGCGCGGCGGCCAGATCCGGATCGCCGAGCGCCAGGATCTGGAGAGCCAGCAGGCCGGCGTTGTCGGCACGGTTCACGCCCACGGTAGCGACCGGGATCCCGGGGGGCATCTGCACGATCGCCAGCAGAGCGTCCACACCGTTCAGCGGACCGCTCGCCACCGGGACGCCGACCACCGGCAGGGTCGTCGCGGCGGCCACGACGCCCGGAAGCGCGGCGGCAACGCCGGCGCCGGCGATCAGCACGCCGATGCCGCGTTCGGCCGCGCCTTCGGCCCACTCGGCCGTTTTCCGCGGGGTTCGGTGGGCCGAGAGAACCCGCGCCTCGCAGCCGACCCCGAAATCGGCGCAGACCTTCGCCGCCTTCTTCATCGTCGGCCAATCCGAGTCGCTGCCCATGACGATGCCCACTCTGATGTCGCTCATTCGCTCCTGATCTCCGGGTTGCTGCTGGTGATGTGTCGATGTGTCGTCCGTGACGCCGCTCGCCTAGAGCGGAACGCTGCCGTGCTTCTTCGCCGGTACGCCGGAGCGCTTGCCGGCGAGCTGGCGCAACGCCCGCACGATCTCGCCGCGAGTCGTCCGCGGTGCGATCACGGCGTCCACGAAGCCGCGCTCGGCCGCGACGTACGGATTCGAGAACTTCTCTCGGTACTCGGCGGTCAACCGCTCACGCAACGCCTCCGGGTCCTCCGCTTTTCGGATCTGCTGGCGATAGAGGATGTTGACGGCGCCGCCGGGGCCCATGACCGCGATCTCGGCGGTCGGAAACGCCAGGTTGACATCCGTCCGCAGGTGCTTGCTGGCCATGACGCAGTACGCGCCGCCGTAGGCCTTGCGCGTGATCACCGTGATCTTCGGCACCGTCGCCTCGGCGAACGCGTAGAGCAGCTTGGCGCCGTTCCGGATGATTCCCCCGTGCTCCTGCTGGACGCCGGGGAGGAAGCCGGGAACGTCCTCGAAGGTCACGAGGGGGATGTTGAAGGCGTCGCAGAAGCGGACGAAGCGGCCGCCCTTGATCGCCGCGTCGATGTCAAGGACGCCCGCCAGGTAGTTCGGCTGGTTGGCGACGATGCCGACGCTCCGGCCACCCATGTGAGCGAAGCCGACGACGATGTTCTGCGCGAAGTTCCGGTGGACCTCGAGAAACCGGCCGTCGTCGACGACCGCCCGGATCAGGTCGAGAATGTCGTACGGCTTGTTCGGGTCGACCGGAACCAGCTCGTCGAGTTCCGGCGCCTCGCGATCGTCCGGGTCGTCGGTCGGACGGAGCGGCGGATCGTCCAGGTTGTTGCCGGGCAGATAGCCGAGCAGATCGCGGACCAGAGCCAGGCAGGCGGCGTCGTCCGGCGCGGTGAAGTGAGCCACGCCGCTCTTGCGCGCGTGCGTCATCGCGCCGCCGAGTTCCTCCATCGAAACGTCTTCGTGCGTCACCGTCCTGATGACGTCCGGCCCGGTGACGAACATGTAGCTCGTGCCCTCGACCATCATCACGAAGTCCGTGATGGCCGGCGAGTACACGGCGCCGCCGGCGCAGGGGCCCATGATCGCGCTGATCTGCGGAACCACCCCCGACGACAGCGTGTTGCGGAGAAAGATGTCGGCGTAGCCGCCGAGCGAGGCCACCCCTTCCTGAATCCGCGCGCCGCCCGAGTCGTTCAGACCCACCACCGGCGCTCCGTTCTCCACCGCCAGGTCCATCACCTTGCAGATCTTGCGGGCGTTCGTCTCGGACAGCGAACCGCCAAACACCGTGAAGTCCTGGGCGAAGACGTAGACGGGGCGCTGGTCCACGCGGCCGTGGCCGCAGACCACGCCGTCGCCGGCAACGCGCTGCTCGGCCATTCCGAAATCGGTGCAGCGATGCGTCACCAAGGCGTCGATCTCGACCCAGGAGCCGGGATCGAGCAGCAGGTCGATCCGCTCGCGCGCCGTCATCTTGCCGCTCGCATGCTGCCGGTCGATCCGCCCGGCGCCACCGCCCAGTTGGGACTGCTGGAGCCTCCGTTCCAGCTCCTGGGCCTGCTGGCCCCGGACGTCGCCGGCGGTCTCGTCTGGTTTCGCTGCCGCGGTCATCCGATCGGCTTTCATACCACAGGCGCGCAAGGGGAACCTCACGTACCGCCGGCGGCCGGTTCCGCACGAAGTACCCCTAGAATCCAGGCGATGAGGTCGAACGCCAACGGTGCCGAGCAGCGGCCGCTGCTGACCTCCGACGTTGCCGCCCCGGCCGACGCCCTGACCCGACTGGTCGCCCGCGGAGACCAGGAGTTCGAGGCGTTCTTCGAGCGCGTCGAGAGCGTCGAGCTGCTGCCGAAGGGCGCTCCCAACCGTGTCCGGCTGAGGAAGGAACAGGGGCTCGCGGTGAGGAAGATCGAGAACGGGAGGAGCCGTCTGGCGGCGGCCGACACGATCTCGGGACCCGCCTTCGCCGCCTGCTGCGACCGGGTGGCGGGAACGACGCGGTCGATCGGCACGACACCGCCGCGAATCAGGACCGGCAGGTGGCCGGCGCTGCGCCTGGCCCAGATCGAACAGGCGGAATCCAGGCTCACCCGCGCCGTGAACCGGCGGCGCGTCGGATTCCCGATGGAGATCACCGCGCGCCGTCATCGCCGGCAGGTACAGGTCATCCGCAGCCGGATGGCCGCGCCGCCGCAGTTCGAGGAGTACTTCAGCCTGCACGTGAAGACGCCGTGGGGCGTCTGGGGCGGTCTGCTGCCGTCGCTCGCGGCCGAGGACCTGGACCCGGTCGCCCTCTGCCTCGTCGACCGGCTGCGCTCGCGAGGCCTGCCGCCCCACCGGCCCGGTCCCGGCGTCATCGTCCTCGGGCCCAACGCCGCCGCGGTCCTGCTCCACGAAGTCGTCGCGCACGCGCTGGAGGCGGACACCCTGGCCCTCTCCGGCTCTCCGGACCAGGTTGTCGGGCTGAAGCTCGGTGGCCCCGAGCTCGACGTGGTCGACGATCCGCGTTCCGCGCCGCTGGCCTGCAAGCGCTCGAGCGACGACGAGGGCACGGCGACGATCAGCCGCTGGCTGCTCAGGCGCGGCCGGGTCCGGCAACCCCTGGCCGACCTTGCCTGGGCCGAGCGCTGCCCGAGCATGATCCCGGGCGCCGCCCGCCGGGCGAGCCGGCATCGGCTCCCCGGACCGCGCACCACCCACCTCGAACTGCTTCCCGGCGCCATTCCCGAGAGGGAGCTCTTCGCCGAGGCCGCGGGCGGCCTCTACATCGGCGAGTTCGACAGGGGCAATCTGGATCCCTTCGACGGCCGGTGCGTGCTCCGGGCGCCGTGCGGCCGGCGAATCGGAGCGACCGGACCGCGTGACCACACGGGTCCGATCGAGATCCGGTCGCGGGCCGTCGATCTTCTCGCGGCGGTCGCCGCGGTCGGGGATCGTCCGCTCGCGGGCGGCGCCGGTTGGTGCGCGAAGGACGGCGCACTGCTGCCGGTCTGGGCCCGCTGCCCGTCGGTCCGCCTCGAAGGACTGCAGGTGGCCGATTGAAGTCCGCTCGGCTGCCCGGCACGCGGAGCCTCAAGCTGGCCTTGGGCGCGGTGCGCGAGCGGACCGGCGCCGCCGGTGCCGAGCTCTACGTGAAGGTCGGACGGACCCGCCGGATAGAGATCGATCCCTGGACGACGCCCCCGCCCGCCGACCCGGACGACCTGCCTGCCCAGGTGTCCATCCTGGACGAGCGGGGGTGGGCGCTGCGCGCCGGAGGCGCCAACCGCGCCCTTTTTCTCGCCGACTCCGGGCCCCTCCCGGAGCCGAACGGATGGAAGCGCCTCAGCCGCCACTCCCTGCGGCCGGGCACCCTCAGGCTGCCGGCGCCATCCCCCGAAACCTCGCCCGGGACTACGCCGTCCGCGAGTGCCGGCGCGGGCGAACGCGAGCCGGACGACGAGGAAGCGGCCGGCCTGGCACTCCTGCAAGGCGTCCTGCGGCGTCTCGGCGAGCGCATGCCCGAGGCCCGTCTCATCCGGGGTCGGCTGGATTGCGGAGCCAGCGCCGCGGTGCTCGCCAGCACGACCGGCGTCACCGGACGGACCGCGCTGCGGCTCGCAACGGTTGAACTGGACTTCGCCGCTTCACGGGACGGCCGTCTTGGACACTGCAGGCTCTACCGCGCGGCCTCGAACCTCCACCTGCTCAGCGCCGACTCCATCGCGAGCGAGATCGCGGAGCGTCTGACGCTGGTGACGGCCCCCGCTCCACCCTTCCTGCCGGCCGGCGAGGTCGCCGTGTCGCCGGCACTCGGCTGCTACCTGCTGGCCCTGCTCGCGCCTCTGCTGCGGGGGCGCAACGGCTGGCGGCGGCTGCGGAAACTCGGCGCCGACCGGCCGCTCGGGCCGCCGCAATTGCAGATCGTGGACGACGGCGCCCTCGATGCGGGCTGGATGAGCGCGGCGCTGGACGACGAGGGCGTGCCGACCCGGGCCGTGGCCCTGGTACACGACGGCGAACCCGGCGAGCCCCTCCTGAGCTGGGAGGACGACGGCTGGTCGGGCTTCGCCGCCGCCGGCTGCCGGCGCAGGTCGGGATGGCGAGCGCTACCGGAACTCTGCCACTCCCACCTCTACATCGCGGGCGGCTCCGAACCCGCGGAGTCGATCCGGACCGGCATCGTGCATGGCTGCTACCTGCTGGACAGGGTGCCCGACGGCCAGTGTCATGCGACGTTCGAACCCTCGACGAACGGCAGCGCAGGACGTCTGGGAGAGGGACACTTCAAAGTCGACGCGATCGGCCTGGTCATCCGTCGCGGCGCCGTCCTGGGCGAGGCCCCCAGGGTGAGGCTGACCGGCTCCGTGCGGCAACTGCTCCAGGGCATCCGCGCCATCGGCGACGATCTTCGCTTCCTGCCCGCGCCCGGGGCAGTCGGCGCTCCGACCCTGCTGCTGACCGGGCTGCAGGTCGAGGCGATCGGCTAGGTCGGACAGCATGGTCGCCGCTTCGCGGCGTTTTCTTCCGCGGGTCAGAAGACCCACGGTCACCTGCCTGCGGCGCAAGTTCACCGGGGGTCAGAAGACCCCCGGCTACAGACCCGCGCACCCAGCTACGGGGCGGGGACCGGGTGGCGGCGGATCGTCGTCTCGAGCTGCGCGCTGCTGCGAGCGCTGGGCTGGAAACGTCCACCGCTGCCGCGGAAAGTCCCGGCCGCGGGAGGAGTCGACTGCCTGCCGCCGGGGCCGACCGGCGTTCCGAGCTGAACGCCGCCGCGGGAACCCCCGAGCGGGATCGCCTGTGCCGGAGCGCCGCCCGGCCGCGCACCGGTCACCATGGGAGCGGCTCCGAGCGTGCGCGTTCGCAGGTGATCCCGGGTGAAGACCCGCGGCCGCTCCCCGGTGCGCCCTGCGTCCGACTCACGCTCAGAGTCGGCGGTTTGCAGCTTTGCGTCGCCGGCGTCCCAGTCCGTTTCGAGGGCCTGGAGGGGAGCGGCGCGGTCGAGCGGCCCGTTCAGGACACGGTCGCTGGTGGCCGGCGCCGGCAAGCTCCCCGGCGACTGGATCACTCTTCTTATGCCGTCGGCGCGCGCGCCCTCGCCTCCGGGCACCCGGCTCGCTCTCCGGGGAAGATCCCCGTCCGGCTCGGACGTCTCTGTTGCCTCCGCCGCCTCGACGGCGCCGCCCGCGTCACCGGCCGCCGCTTCCTGCTCCACCCTCGGCAACAGCAGGCTGCTGATGCGGCCCGGTTGGGAGTAGGTGCGCGGCGGCAGGGTCTCGAGCCGGCTTCGGTCCGCCTTGAGGAGCACTTCGGTGGCGAACCGGTTGACCGCGAAGTGCGGGTTCACATCGGTGAAGGCGAGGCGCGTGTCCAGGCTCAGGGCGTGGACGTAGTGATCCACGGCAGCGGCCGCGTCTCCGTCGTCGTCCGCGATCCGGCCGAGCTGGTAATGCGCCCAGGCGTTCCCCGGATCGAGTTCGACCGCCGTCTCGAGGTGCGCCGAGGCCAGCTCACTGTCGCCGGTCGTGTACGCGAGCAGCGCCAGGTTGTAGTGCGCGGGCGCCCAGGCGCCGTCCGCCGCGATCGCGGCCAGGTAGTGCTCGAACGCCCCCTCGACATCCCCGCGCAGTTCCAGCAGGTTCGCCAGGTCGTTCAGCGCGCTCGCGCGATCCGCGGACCGGGTCTGCTCGCCGACCACCTTGCGCTGCGCCGCGATCGCCAGGTCGAGGTTCCGGACCTCCGCCGTCGCAGGCTCGACCGTCTGCGCCGCGCCCTCCGGAACACCGCCGACCGGCAGGCCCGGCCCGGCCATCAGCCAGGCCAGCGCCAGCACCATCGCTCTCGACATCGTCTTCATGGCAGTCATGTGGCTCTTTCGCGCGGGGCGCGGGATCGGAGTTGGCGGATTAGGATCCGCAGGACGTGAGTCAACTGCGACGACTACCTGCAGTCGGACATCTGCTGCAGGAGAGCCCGCTTGCCGAACTCACTGGATTATACGGAAGGGAAGCGCTGAGGGTCCAAGCGACCCGCGTTCTCGACGCGGTGAGGGCCGAGATCCGGACCGGAATCGAGGACGACGAACTGGCGGAGAGAGTCCGCGAGATCCCGGAACGCGTCCGCGCCGCTCTGGAGGCCGAGGCGCCGCCGCTCAGGCGCGTGCTCAACGCGACGGGCATCTTCCTCCACACCAACCTGGGCCGGGCGCCCCTGCCCCGCCAAGTCGTCGCCGATCTGGCGGATCGCCTCGACGCGTACTGCGACCTGGAGATGAGCCTCGAGACGGGGCGGCGCAGCGACCGCGGCAGGCGCGTCGAGAACCTCCTGCGCGCCCTCACCGGCGCCGAGGCGGCGCTGGTCGTCAACAACAACGCCGCCGCCCTGGCCCTGGCTCTCTCCAGCCTGGCGTCCGGCCGCGAGGTCCTGCTGTCCCGGGGCGAGATGGTCGAGATCGGCGGCTCGTTCCGGATTCCGGACATCCTCGAGGCGAGCGGCGCGCGCCTGGTCGAGGTCGGCACGACGAACCGCACCCGCATCGCCGACTACGAGCGTGCCCTCCGTCCGGGCGTCTCCCTGGTGCTCAAGGTGTACCCGAGCAACTACCGGATCCGGGGCTTCGTCGAAGAGGTCGACCCCGCGACGCTCGCCGACTTCGCCCACCGCCACGACCTCCCGCTCCTGGTCGACGAGGGCAGCGGCATGCTGCGAGCGGAGGCGACGCCCCGGCTCCTCCGCCACCAGAGCTTCCACGACCTGATCGAAGCCGGCTGCGACCTGGTCTGCGGCAGCGGCGACAAGCTCCTCGGCGGCCCTCAGGCGGGGCTGATCGCGGGTCGGGACTCGATCGTCGCGCGGCTCCGGCAGTCGCCCCTCTACCGGACGCTCCGGCCGGGAAGGCTGGTCCTGACCGCTCTGGACGCGGTGCTCCGGCGGCACCTCGCGGCGCGGCCCATGCCGATCGCGGCCCTGTGGCGCGACGACGAAGAGCATCGCCGCCGGGTCGAGGGGCTGGCCGTCCGGCTTGGCGGCGAGGCTGTGCGGGGCGGCGCCTACGTCGGCGGCGGTTCCGCGCCGGAGCAGGAGATCGAAGGCTGGGTGGTGGCCCTCGACGCCGCCGGCGATGTCGCCGCCCGGCTCCGCCAGGGCGAGCCGCCGGTCGTCGGTTACCAGCGCGAGGGCCGCCTGTTCCTCGACCTGCGGACCGTGGACCCGCGGGACGACGAAGCGCTGGCGTGCGCGGTGGAACGAGCGTTGGGCTAGCGACCATCTTCAGCCCCCGAACCAGTCCACCTCCACGTGGCACACTGGCAGCACCGCCAGCCGCAGCGGCGCGCCGCTCAGGCCCTCGGCCTCCAGCCGCACGCGGCTGCCGCCGAACCGGCATCGCCGCGGCATCGCCGCGCGGAGAGCCTCGACCTCGCGCTCCTCGCCGGGAGACAGCGGCACGCCGTAGCGCCCCGGATGGTCGACGTCGATCCGGGTCGGCGATCCGAAGTCCGTCGCCGGCCGTGGCGCGCCGGCATCGACGACGAATGCCCGCGATCCGCCGCCGACGGCCTCGCCCGAACGAAGCCGGAGGGAGTACCGGCGCAGTTCGCCGACATCGGGACCGCTCGGTCTGAAGGTGAGGAACGTCAGCAGTCCGGCCACCGCGAGCGGCGGCGAGGCGAGTTCCTCCGCCCGGTCCAGGGCGAGCGACCAGGCCGCCTCCGCCGGCGCCGGTCCCTTGTCGGCGATGACGAAGAACCTGCCGGCGGCCGGTTCCTCCGGCGGCGCCCCGCCGAGCGGCGCGCCCGTGCCGAACGCCAGCAACAGCGCGCCGGTCTCCGGCACCGGCACCACCGCCGGCGGATGGCGGATCGGCAGGCCGCCGGTCTCGAACACCCGCCGCGGCGCCCAGGCGCTCGCCGCGACGCGGCCACCCGCGAGTGGCGCGCCCGCCGAGACGTCGACGCGGTACAGGCTGCCGGCGAGCGTGCCGGCGTAGAGCCGGTCGGCCGTTCCGTCTCCGTCCAGGTCGGCAGCGGCCGGCGTCGCGGTGGCCGGCGCGTCGAGCCTCCGCTTGTAGAGCAGCGCGCCGGATTCGACTCCGACGATGTACAGCCAGTTGCCGACCTCGGCCGGCCGAGTCCGGTCGTACCCACCGCCGAACACCGCCGCCAGACCGTCGCCCTCGCCCACGTTCAGCCTGACGATTGCCGGCGGCGACAGCGGCTCTCCCAGATCGGGGGCGCCGTTGCCGTCGTCGTCGCTCGGGTCGACGAAGGACGAGAGCGGGTCCGGCCGCGGCGGCGCCGTCGCGGCCAGGTCCCATCGGTCCCGGCTGCCCGCCGGCCAGGGCGTCAGGTCCACCACCGCGGACACCGAGCGCCGGGGAGGCGGCAGACCATCCGAACGGCTCGGAGCGCTGGCGGTGGCGGATACGACGTGACTGACGCGCCTCAACCCGCCCATCGATCCCAGCGTTCCTTCCAGGTTCGTCATGCACAGGCGGCAGGGAGCGCTCGCCGCCGGAACGAAGCCGGATACCTCGACGACGACTTCCGCTCCGGGCGCACCACCGCCGAGCGTCCGGGCGGTAGGATCGACTGCGCCTGCCATCCCGCGCGCGACGCCGAGTTCCACGCCTCCGTCGGCAGCCGCCAGCAGCCGCGCCTGCACCTTCTGCTGGGCCGCGACCAGCATCCCGGTCTGCGTCGCCATCAGCAGCGCCAGACAGGATCCACTCAACAGGAGCAGGATCAGCGTCACCAGCAGGGTCGAGCTGCCCTGAGCGGACGTCGACCTCTTCAAGGGAGGTTCCTCAGCCGGACGAAGGAAGACGTCGTCCGCTCGACCCGCAACGCGACGGCGGCGGGTTCGCCGGCCCGGGCCGTGGTCGCCACGCTGGCGACGAAGGCCCCTCCGTCCACGGTCTGTTCTACCGTCACCTCCAGGTCGATCAGGTCGTCGGCGATCGGCTGCAGCAGGTTGGAGTTCCGACGGCGCCAGGCGACTTCGGTCCCCGGGTACAGGCGGGCCATCGCAAGCTGCGGCCCCTGCCTCGACCGCGGGTCGGGCGGCCGGATGTAGAAACGCCATTCCTCCAGCACGCCCACCCTTTCCACCACGCGCATGAGGTCCCCCGGCCAGGCGCCGCCACTCGACAGGCCCAGGTATGCGGCGGCGACCGGCCCGCGCCAGGCATCAGCATGGAAGTGGACTCTTAGTCGGCGCCCCCGTCCGCGGCCGCTGGCCGCGACCTCCGTGATCGGCACGACCGCGTGGACCGGAGCGACGCCGGAGATCAGGAGCAACGCGTCGTCGCCGGCTTCGCCCGCGTCCTGCAGCATCGAGAGCGGCTGGAGAACGCCGCCGGTCGTCTCGGCCGGCACCTCCACCCAGCCGCGCGCGGCGGCCGGGTCGACCTCCATGTCCTCGACCCAGTAGAGAGGGCCGTTGATCACGCCCCGGACGACCAGCACGTCGGTGCCCTCGGCCGCAGTCAGGCCGCCGACCGGATGGCCGGGCGCCACGTCCTTCTCGACGAAGGCGGCGAGCTCCGGACGCGCCTCCCGGCCGGGCGACTGCCGCGCGATCCCGCCGCGCCCGGCCGCGCGCAGCCCGTGCCGCAACTCCCGGTGTGCCGCCTGCTGTGCCCGCTGCAGCGCCGAGTCGTCGAGTTGAGCGCGCGCCAGGTGCTGGTGGAGGCCGAACAGCGAGAGCGCGAACGCCGAAACGGCGACCGTGAGACCGAACGCGACCAGGGTCTCGATCAGGCTGGCGCCGGCGTCGGCCCTCTTCATGGCAGGCGCAAGGTGACGAGGCGCATCGTCCGTTCCCCGGCGGCCCGTCCCGCCCGCAGCGCGGTCACCTCGACCGTCACCTCGATGATCTCGACCGACTCGCCCGGCAGGCCCGGCTCGAGCACGGGCACCGATCGGACGAAGCGGCGGAACTGCGGCGCCTCAGCGCCGCAGTCTTCCTGCCAGGCCGCGACGGAGGGACACCAGACCTGTTCCTGGTCTCCCGCGCCGTCGATGCCCTCGATGGACGACCGGGCCATCTCGACGAGCATCTCGGCGCGGCGCGCCTCCAGGTTGTTCAGGCCGGATCGAACGAGAAGCGAGAGCACGGTCGTCGCGGTGAGGCCGAGCAGTGCGAAGGAGACGAGCGTCTCGACCAGGCTGAAGCCGGCTGTCCGCGGCGGAACGAGGCTGGCGCGGTGGATCCTGTTCATACTGAACAGGACGGAAACGGACGCGTCGTCTTACAGCAGGGACGTGTAGGCGGCGATCAACCGCGGTCCGAAGAACAGCGACACGACGGCGCCCATCGCGAGAAAGACGCCGAAGGGGAGCCTGGAACTCCAGCCCAGCCGGCCGCGGACCATGAGCAGGAGGCCGGCGAGCGCGCCGATCAGTGACGCGAGGAAAAGCGTCAGCAGCGTCCCGCCGACGCCCAGAAACGCGCCGACCGCGGCGAGCATCTTCACGTCCCCGAGCCCCATGCCCCGTACCCGGCGAAGGAGGTACCAGAGTCCGATCAGCAGCAGCAGCGCTCCGGCCCCGACCGCGGCGCCGAACAGCGCGTCCCGCGGTGTCGTCCAGGACACCGCGAAGGATCCGGCCAGACCGAGCCCGATTCCGCCATAGGTCAGCGGGTCGGGGAGCAGGAGGTGGCTCGCGTCGATGATCGCCAGCACCAGCATGAGGCTGCAGAAGACGGCGGCCAGAAGACCGTCGAACGTCGGCCCGAACACGAGCCAGGAGGCGAGCCAGAGGACACCGCTGCCCGCCTCGACCGCCGGGTAGCGCCACGCGATCGACTCGCCGCAGGTCCTGCAACGGCCGCGGAGAATCACGAAACTCAACAACGGCACGTTGTCGCGCGCGGCGATGCTGGCGCTGCAGTGGGGACAGCGCGACCGCGGCCGAACGATCGACTCGCCTCTCGGCAGCCGCCAGGCGACGACGTTGAGGAAGCTGCCGACGCACAGCCCGACCACCGTGGCGTACACCGCCCCGAAAACGATGGTCGCCGGCGCCGCTCCGGTCATGGTTGCACGCCGCTGCCCCGAACCAGCCCGGCGACGACCCGTTTCATCATCTCGCAGCCGCGAAGGAAAGCGTCGACAGGTATCCGCTCGTCGAGCCCGTGGATCCCCCCGGCGTCCCCGCTGGCGACGACGAAGGGGGAGAAGCCGTAGGCGTCCACTCCGCGCCGCCGGAAGAAGCGCGAGTCCGTCGCACCGGCGATCACGGCCGGAGCCACCGGCGCGCGGACGCCGAGGAAACGCTCCAGCGTCCGGTAGACGTCGCTTTCCGTGCTCGACGCCGGGCTGGCGCCCGAGCGCAGAAGTTCCTCGACGTGGATGCCGGTACCCAGGACCGTATCGACCCGGCGGCGGAAGGCCTCGGCATCCGTGTCCGGCAGCAAACGGGCGTCGATGAGCGCCACAGCCTCGCCCGGCGCCACGTTGACCGGTCCCGCGCCATTGTCGATCCGGGTGATCTGCACCGTGTCGCGGAAGCTCGCCGACATGCCGGGCAGCAGTACGCGGTCCAGACCGCCGACCCGCAGCCGCCGGTCGAGTTCCGCCTGCACCGCCTCGATCGGCTGATCGAAGACCTCGGCTAACTCTCCCGAGTGGAACGCAGCGAGGCCCCGGTAGGCCTCGTGCGCCGCAGCAGTGACCCGCCACGGGTGCTCCAGTTCGAGCACCCGGTTCAGCGCACGCAACAGCCGGTGCGTGGGGCTCGCGGGGTTGAATCCCGAAGCGTGCCCTCCGCGTCCGGTGGCCGTGACGCGGAGCCAGAGCACCTGCTTCTGCGCCGTCTCGATGCCCCACCACAGCAGGCGGTCCCCGGCCACCCGGTTGACGCCCGCTTCGTTCAACACTGCCACGGCATCATCGAACAACTCCCAGCGCTCCTCCAGCAACCAGCCGACACCTTCGGCGCCGCCCGCCTCCTCGTCGGCGCTGGCTACGAAGACCAGGTCGCGGCGCCGCGGCTGACCGCTCTCCAGCACGTGGAGCATCGCGCCCAGATGGGCGATACCGAGACTCTTCGCGTCGAGTGCGCCGCGGCCCCAGATCTTCCCGTCGTGCATCGTTCCGCCGAACGGGGGCCGGCTCCAGCCCTCTCCCGCCGGGACCACGTCGACGTGATGCACCAGCACCAGGGCTCCGCCTCCGGCATCGGGGACGTTCGCCGGCAACCGCGCGTAGAGGTTGGCCCGGCCGCCTGGGCTGGTCAGCACCTGAACGTCGAGCTCGCCCTCCGGATCATGGCGCTCGATCAGCGAAGCCAGGTACTCGACGGCGGGCCGCTCGTCGCCCGGAGGATTGCTGGTGTCGAACGACAGGTAGGTCTGTAGCCAGGCGACTGGTCCCGCGCCGGCGAACGCCGGTCCCGCAGCCAGCAGGACGGCGGCTGACAAGAGCAGCCTGACACTGACCCGCCGAGCGCCGGGCGCTTCGGCCGGCGCGTTCTCCTGGCCGCCTGCGGCGGCAGCCGGCGGGGACGCCGGCGCACGCAGTGTGCGGCGCCGTCTTGACTGGGCACTTGTACGCGATTTCACCGGGCCGCCTCCGGCACTCCGCCTGAGGAGACGGTGGTCCGTCCGGTCCCGGCAATGGGCGGCAGGTCGAGAAGGTCCAGGACGACCTGCCGGTACAGATCGACACCGTCGATGAAGGCGGGCAGGGCGATCTTCTCGTTCGGGCCCGCCACGGTCATCGAGTCGACGGCCAGGAAGCGGAAGGGCGTGAATCCGTAGGCGGCGATGCCGTGGAGCCGGAAGAAACGGGCGTCGTTCGCGTAGCGCGCCAGCAGGTAGGGACCGATCCGGTCCGGCTCGACGCCGGTGCGCCGGCGCAGCGAGTCGGTCAACCGCAGGTACGCCGGATGATCGAGGGAGCTGCCGTGCGCCGCTCCCCGCCGCTCGTGAATCCGAATCTCCACGCCGTCCAGCAGCCGGGCGGGGAGCAGCTCGGCCGCGGTCGCCTCGGCGTCCAGGCCGGGCAGCACGTGGAGGACGATGCGCAGCCGGTAGCCGCCAGAGGAAGCGGCTTCGACGAAGAACGGGTGCGCCTCGTTGCGGAACAACGCCTTGAGCAGATCCGGCAGACCGTCGAACAGTTTCGGCTCTTCGAGCACCCGCTGGGGCTCGGCCAGCGCCGCCCGGTAGTCCGGGTGCTGGCGCGACGGCCCGTAGGCCGCCGCGAACGCCGCCACCTCCGGCACCACCGCCACGGGTTTCGCGGTGCCGAGCGCCGCAAGCAGATCGACGCGCAGCCGCTCCAGCCGTTCCGCCGCCGGCGCCGTGGCCGTCACCTCCAGGAACTGCTTCTGGGCGAACGACGTGCCCCAGTACTTCACCTCGTTCGTCCAGGTCGCCTCCAGCACGCCGCCCTCGCCCAGCACCGCCCAGAAGCGCTCCGTGAGTTCCGGGCGGTGGGCGAGGATGTGGCGCGTCCCGAGGTCGCTGCCGGTCTCCTCGCTGCTCGTCGCGAGGAAGATCAGCGACCGGCTCGGCCGGCGGCCGGTCGCCGCCGTCCGCTCCGCGGCCGCCAGCATCGCGGCGAGCTGGGCCACCGTCACGCTCTTCATGTCGAACACGCCGCGGCCGACGATCCATGGCGGCTCGATCCGCCCCTCGAAGGGCGACACGATCCACTCCTCCGGTCGCCGCACCGGGTCGACGTCCAGGTGGTTGTGGAGCACCAGCGCTTCGCGGCTCTCGCCTTCGAGGATCGCCCAGAGGTTCGCCCGGGCGCCCTCGTGCGCCTCGATCTCCACGGCAATGCCCGCCTCTTCGAGGATGCCGGCGAGGTAACGCGCGGCGTCGATCTCGCGGCCCGTCTCCGGCGTCGTGTCGATGCGCACCAGGTCCTGAAGGCGCCGGACGTTCTCGTCCGCCTCGTAGTCGACGTCCTGCCAGCTCGTGTCGAAGGTCGGCGCCGGCGTACGCGGCCGGAAGACCACAGCGGCCACGACCAGGACGAGCAGCGTGCCGTACAGCGCGACACGGGCCGCCACGGGGCGCCGCGCGTGCAGTTTCGCGCTGTTCGACATCAACCGGATCAGCTTAGCGCCTCCCACCTGAGCTGTACGCCACACCCATCCTTACGATTCTGAAGCTGCTACCGTCCATGCCGCCACCAGTGCAGCTCTCCAACCACCAGCCGTTCCGCGGCATCGGAAGGGGCCTGCTGATCCTGCTCCTGCTGGGCACGGTCACCTTCGCCGCGCTCGGCTTCGTCGGCGACTTCGAGCAGATCCGCGATCTGATCCGGGACTTCAGTCTCACGACGCTGCTCGTCGTGCTGCTGCTGTCCGCCGTGAACTACTGGCTGCGCTTCGTTCGCTGGCAGATGTACCTGCGGCAACTCGACGTCCGCTTGCGCTGGACTCGCAGCCTCGCCATCTTCCTGACGGGCTTCCTGCTCGCGGTGACTCCGGGCAAGGCCGGCGAGCTCGCCAAGGCCTGGCTGGCGCGCGAGTTCGGCGGCGGGCGGGCCCGTCCGGTCATCGCCGTCGTCGTCACGGAACGGCTGCTCGACGTGCTGGCGGTCCTGCTGCTGCTCCTGTCGTCGGTCTTCGTCTTCACCGGCCAGCGCTCGTTCGTCGCGCCCATCATCCTCGTCGCGGCCGGCGCGGTGGTCGCCGTGGCCTACGGCCCCGTCACGAGACGACTGCTGCCCGTGCTCGCGAAGAGCCGACTCGCGAGAGGGCGCGCCGCCGTGCTGATCGACATCCATCAGGCCTTCACGAAACTCGTGGAGCCCAGGATGCTGCTCCCGGGCCTCGCCCTGTCCACCGCGGCCTGGGCGGCCGAGGGGATCGGCTGTGCCCTCGTCGTCCGCCACTACGCGCCCTCGGTGCCCGTCCTGGCCTCGGTGTTCGACTACGCGGCCTCCAGCGTCGCGGGCGCCGCCTCGATGATCCCCGGCGGCCTGCTCGCCGCGGAGGGGTCGCTCGTCCTGCTGCTGGAGCGCCAGGGTGTGGCTCTCGACGCCGCGATGGCCTCGACCGTCATCGTCCGCGCCGCCACCTTCTGGTTCGCGGTCGCGGTGGGCGTGCTGGCCATGCCCTGGGTGCTGTCGCTACTGCGCCGGCGCTGACCGGTTTCTACTGCGCCGGCCCCGGCAGGTAGACGATCGCGAAGACGGCCAGGGCGTAGAGCCCCACGTTCACCAGGAAGGGAACGTCGTACAGGAGTAGTTCCGTCGGATTCCGCTGCTTCGGATTCTCGGCCTGGTGGATCAGGTACAGGTAGCGGAAGATGCCGAACAGCACGAACGGAACCGTCCACACCAGGCCGTAGTCGCCGAAGCGCATGACGGTCTCGTCGGCGGTCGTGTAGAGGGCATAGGACAGCAGGGTCGACGCCGTCACGACGTTCATCATCTGGTCCAGGAACGCCGGGCTGTAGTGATCGAGAACCGCCCGCTGCTCGCCCGCGTCGTCCGGGAGCAGCACGAGTTCGTGGCGGCGCTTGGAGAAGCCCAGAAACAGCGACAGGAAGACCGTGCACAGCAGCAGCCAGGCGGAAACCGTGACGCCGACGGCGGTCGCTCCGACGACCACACGGATGACGTAGCCGCTCGCAAGGACCATCACGTCGACGATCACGATCTCCTTCAACCACAGGCTGTAGAGCAGGTTCGCCAGCAGGTAGAGGCCGACCAGAAGCGCCGTCTCCCGGTTGAGCGTCCAGGCCGCGATCAGCGCGGCGGCGGCAAGCGCCGCGCCCGTCGCGGCGGCCGGCGCCGTGCCCAGGTCGCCGGACGCCACCGGCCGCAGCCGTTTCCGGGGGTGGCGGCGGTCCTGCTCGCGGTCGCGCAGGTCGTTGAACAGGTAGACGGCGCTGGCGGCGGCGCAGAACGCGGCGAAGGCAATCGCCGAAGCCTCCAGCGTGCCGCGATCCAGAAGGCTGCCGGCGAACGTCGCCGGCGCCAGGACGAAGACGTTCTTGCTCCACTGCGCCGGCCGCAGCGACCTGAAGAGCGGCACGAAGTTGTCAGCCGCGGCCGGAAACGGGGATGCCGAACTCGCGGAGGGTTCCCTCGAGCGTCGGCCGTCCTAGGCGCATCCGGTCGTCGGTCAGCAGGTAGGAGAAGAGGAAACCGCCGCCAAGCATGAGGATCCCGACCAGGAAGCAGTACATGACCGCACGGTCGGGGTAGCCGTCCTTGAGGTAGCCCAGGTAGACCGGACCGACGATTCCGGCGGCCGCCCACGCCGTGAGCACGGCGCCGTAGATCGAGGACATCTTGCGCGAACCGAACACGTCCAGGACGAAGGGCGGCATGGTGGCGAACCCGCCGCCGAAGCAGAGCAGCACATAGCAGACGAGTATCGAGAAGATCCACGGATTCGTCTCGGTCATCAGCACGCCGAACACGACCATCTGGCTCGCGAGGAGAATCCGGAACACCTTCACCCGGCCGATGCGGTCCGACAGCAGGCCCCAGAACAGTCTCCCCACGCCGTTGCACAGCGAACTGATCGCGATCAGCGTGGCTCCGTACTCCGCCAGGGTCGCCGGCTCGAGCGAGGGGTCGGAAAGACCCCAGACCTCCTGGAGCAGCTCCGACTGGAAGCTGATCACCGTGATGCCGGCCGCGATGTTGAAGAAGAAGACGATCCACATGAACACGAACTGCTGGGAACCGAGGTAGGTCCTGACGGCCGTGTCGTCCTCCGCGGGCGCCGTCTCCGCGGCGGGCCCGGCGACGGACTTCACCAGATCCGAGGGAACGGGCGGATCGCTCAGCAGCAGGCTGCAGGGGATCAGGAGGCAGGCGAACGTGATGCCGAGCCAGAGGAACACCTCGGACAGGTCCTCGCCCGTGCGCAGCACCAGCAAGGGCGCCAGTCCCTTGCTGAGCAGGAAGGCGCCGACGCCGAAGCCCATGACGACGATCCCGGTGACCAGTCCCTTGTGGTCTGGGAACCACTTGGCCACCGTCGCGACCGGCGTCACGTAGCCCAGACCGATGCCGGCGCCGCCGACCACCCCGTAGCCGAGGTAGAACAGCGGCAGCATGTCCAGGCGGAGTGCGGCTGCCGCGATCAGGTAGCCGCCCGAGAACAGGATGCTGCCGATCACGGCGAGCTTCCTGGGCCCCAGCCGGGGCAGCACCTGCCCGGCCCAGGCCGCGGACACGCCCAGGCTGAAGATCGTGATGCTGAACGCCCAGGCCGTCTGCGAGAAGGTCCACCCCGCCTGCCGGACCAGCATCGTCTGGAAGAAGCTCCAGGCGTACACCGTGCCGAAGCACAACTGGAGCGTCGTGCAGAGCAGCGCGATGACGGTTCTGGGGACCCGCACGCCGGAGCTACTCCGTGCCGGAAACGCTCGCCGGCAGGCCGCGGCCGCCGCCCTGCCGCGACACGTGAAGGAACAGCCGCGCCAGGTGGCCCACCTCGTCGTCGCGCGCCAGGAGGTCGCGCTCGCCGAGCTCGTCGTTCTCCCCGTGCCTGGCCAGTTCCACCGCATAGGCGAGGAGTTCGCCCAGCGGCTTCGCGGCCAGGTTGACGAACCAGATCGACGCCAGCACCCCGAGGACGAGCATGACGCTGATCAGGTAGACCTGCTGGCCGATCGCCCGCTGGATCTTGAGAGCGACGACGTCGAGATCCATGCCGACGTGCACGGTCCCGGCGACTCCGGCCAGGATCGGGCTGCCGACCTCGATGAAGTCGCCCATCCCCGGCAGGCTCCGTTCAACCGGCGCCGTGTTGCTGTGTTCGCTCTCCAGGATCTCCTCGGGGATACCGGGCACGAAGGTATGTGCCAGGAACTCGCCCGTCTCGCTGGTGATGTAGATGTAGCGGATGCCCTGAACCTCGAGAAACTGGTCGACCAGCGACTGCAGCGTCGCGAGATTCTGGTTCAGGAGAATGCCGGCGCTCGAGTCGGCGATGGTCTTGGCGATGTTCTGGGTGTTGACCTCGTACTCCGCCGACAGCTCGGTGTCGACGGTGTAGATGCAGAGAATCGAGGTCGACAGGACGATCAGGCCGAAGACGGCGAAGATGCCGAACCTCGTCCACTTGAACAGCCTGCGGATTCTCATCTCAGCCGAACCTGGCGCCCCAGTCGTCGAGCGGGACGAACCGGCCGTCCTCGACGACGGTGTGGTAGACGCTCTGGAGTCCCTGACGCCGGTCGGGGCCGAAGGACACGCGCTCGCTGATCCCGAGGTCGAAGTCCTCGATCGAGAAGACCGCCTCCTCCAGTCCCGCACGGTCCGGATTCGGTCCCAACCGCCGCAGAATCTCCCCCATCAGCTTGGCGTTCAGGAACCCCTCGAGGCTGCCGAAGCTGTGGGGGAACGGCGCGTACTCCTCCTGCACCAGGTCGGCCGGCACCTGGGGGTCGTAGCGCGCCATCAGGTCCCGGTACTCCTGTACCGCCGGGATCGACGTGTCCTCGTAACTCGGAACCACCTGGGAGTTGATCAACTGCCGGGTGTATCTCTCGGCGTCGTCCTGCCCCTCGGTCAGAAGCTTCAGCATGTTCTCGCTGCCGACGAAGGAGAGGTTGGCGATCGGCACGTCGAGTCCGAGGTCGACGGCGTCGCGGGCGAACGCGGCGCAGGCGGCGTAGGCGCCGATGCAGATGACCGCATCCGGCGAAACGCCCTGCAGGATCTCGACCTGCTTCCTCATGCTGCCGGTGAACTTCTCGCCGCGGCTGTAGGTCGCCTCGCCCGCGAGCCGCTCGCCGTGCTTGTCCAGAGCCGCCCGCACGCCAGCCCAGCCGCTCCGGCCGTAGGCGTCGATCTGGTAGAAGACGGCGATTCGCCGCCTGCCGATCTGCACCAGGTTGTCCACCAGCCCCGCCGTCTCCTGGTTGTAGGAAGCACGGAGGTTGAAGGCGAACTCGCCGTAGGGCGGCTCCCGTTGGGGCTGGGCGCCGGTGAACGGGAAAAACAGGAAGATACTCTCGTCCTGGAACTTCTTCAGGATCGGCAGGACCCGGGTCACGGTCGGCGTCCCGACGTAGCCGAACAGGAGGAACACCTTGTCCTCCAGCATCAGCCTCATGGTGTTCTGGACGCACGGATCCGGCTGATAGCCGTCGTCGTACAACTTCAGGCTGACCCTTCGGCCCTCGACGCCGCCGTTCTCGTTCACGTTGTTGAAGTACGCCATGGCGCCGCGGTAGAGCTCCGTGCCGAGCCCCCTGGACGGACCTGAGAAGGCGGCCGACACCCCGAGAACGATCTCTTCGTCCGTGGCGCCCCGACCTTCCGCCAGGTCCGACGACTCGGCCTCCGAGCCTCCGGACTCCTGCCCGCGCCCCGCAGCCAACGACGACACCGTGAAGGGAGCAACGAGCAGCGCGGCCAAGCCGGACCGCATCACGGACTTCCTGGTGACCAGGGGACCCCAGTTGCCGTTGGGCGAAGCTTCCGGTCCGAGACTGCATTGCACGATAAGTCCTCCTGTTCCGTTGGCCTGGTCAGACACTATCGCCATTCGCCGCACCACCGGATCGTCGGACCGCTAGGATGCGCCTTCTGGCATGAAGAACGGCCTGAAGAAGGTACTCGTCGCGAACCGCGGCGAGATCGCGGTGCGGGTGATCCGGGCGCTCCGCGAACGCGGCATCGTCTCGGTCGCCGTCTACTCGGAGGCGGACCGCGACGGTCTGGCCGTGCAGATGGCGGACGAGGCCCACTGCATCGGCCCCGCGCCCTCGATCGAGAGCTACCTTCAGGCCGGGAGAATCGTCGACCTCGCCGCGTCCATCGGCGCCGACGCGATCCACCCCGGCTACGGCTTCCTGTCCGAGAACGCCGGGTTCGCGCGCCTCTGCGAGGAACGCGACATTGCCTTCATCGGACCGCCCTCCGCGGCGATCGCCGCGATGGGCTCGAAGATCCAAAGCCGGCGCCTGATGACCGCGGCCGGCGTACCCATCGTGCCGGGCGGCACCGATCCTCTGGCCTCCGCGGAAGCGGCCCGCGAAGCGGCAGCCGAGATCGGCTATCCGGTGATGCTCAAGGCCTCCGCCGGCGGCGGCGGCAAGGGCATGCGGCTGGTACGGGAGGAAAGCGAACTCGAAGCGGCCTTCCGGGGCGCGACCTCGGAGGCCGGCGCCAGCTTCGATGACGCCTCGGTCTACATCGAGCGCTTCGTCGAGCGGCCCCGCCACGTCGAGATCCAGATCCTCGGCGACCGGCACGGACGGATCGTCTCCCTGGGCGAACGGGAGTGCTCTCTGCAACGACGGCATCAGAAGGTGGTCGAGGAGGCGCCGTCGCCCGTCGTTGACGCGGACCTCCGCCGCCGCATGGGCGAAGCGGCGATCCGCGCCGCGGCCGCCGTGAACTACGTCGGCGCGGGCACGGTGGAGTTCCTGCTCGATCCCGGGGGAGAGTTCTACTTCCTGGAGATGAACACGAGGATCCAGGTCGAGCATCCGGTGACCGAACTGGTCACCGGCATCGACATCGTCGCCGCCCAGCTCGACATCGCGGCCGGCGAACCGTTGCCGGAGGCGCTGGCGAACGGCCTGGAGCCTCGCGGACACGCGGTCGAGGTCCGGCTCTACGCGGAGGATCCGTTCCGCAACTTCGCTCCTTCGCCCGGCCGGATCGAACTGCTCCAACTGCCGGAGGGCCCGGGCGTCCGCAACGACTGCGGCGTGTACGAGGGCTCGGAGGTGACGATCCACTACGACCCCATGCTGGCCAAGTTGATCGTCTGGGGGCGTGACCGGCGCGATGCTCTGGCCCGGCTCAGGCGGGCCCTCGCTGAGACCCGGGTGGAGGGCATCCGCACCAACCTGCCCCTCTTCGAGCAACTGCTCGAGGACGAGGACTTCACGACAGGCAACATGGACATCTCGATGCTCGATCGCAAGCTCGAGAACGGCGAGTTGCGGCCGGTCGGGCCGGACGACGACGCCCTGGAGACCGACCTTCCCGTCCTCGCCGCCGTCCTTGCCCACCTGAAACGGGCCGAGGCGAACGGAACCGCGGCCGGCGGCGGCGCCCCGCAGTCGAACTGGCAGCTCGCGGCGCGCCGCGACGCCCGGAGAGGCACGACATGGAACTGATCGTCGCCCGCTCCGCGGGCGAGGTCCGCGTCGAGGTCCGAGCCGAGGCGAACGGCCACTGGACCGTCGCCGTCGACGACCGCGAGTACCGGGTCGACGCCGCGACCCTGGGACGGCCGGACGTCCTGAGCCTGATCGTCGACGGGCGTCAGGCGACGCAGAGCGTCCGCTCGCTCGGCAACGGCGTCTACGATGTCGACGGCGTCGAGTTGAAGGTGATCAACCCCCGCTCGCGGGCTCTCGGCGAGGCGGCGCAGCAGGGAGCCGCCGGCACGTTCGAGGCGACCGCCTACATGCCCGGCCGCGTCGTGGCCGTGCTCGCGGCCGAGGGCGACGAGGTGACCTCGGGACAGGGCGTCGTCGTGCTCGAAGCGATGAAGATGGAGAACGAGATCCAGTCGGAGATCGACGGACGGCTCGAGCAGCTCCTCGTCGAGGTCGGCCAGACGGTCGACGGCGGCCAGCCGCTCTTCGTCGTCGCCGCCGGCAACGACGCCTAACTCGCCTCGCGCACCAGCACCTTCGACGCGGCCGGGAAGCCCAGGCTGAACTCGCGCGCGCCGGAAACCACCGCAACGCTGCCAGCAGTCTCGTCCCTCGCCGCCACCTCGACCTGGCTGCCCGGCGCCAGCCCTTCGCGCTCCGCGAAGCGCAGGAACTCGGCGTTCTGGTCCGTCACGCGGACCACCTCGACGACCTGGTTCAGGGCGCACTTCAGGAGGCTCGGATGATCCACGAGTTCGATGTGACCGTCGGCGCTCGGAATCGGATCGCCGTGGGGATCCACGGAGGGATGGCCGAGCATCTCGTCCATCCGCTCGATCATCCGCCCGGAAACGGAGTGTTCGAGCAGTTCGGCCTCCGAGTGGACCTCACTCCAGTCGAAGCCCATCACATTGACCAGGAAGAGCTCGATCAGGCGATGCCGCCTGAGCACGTGAGTCGCCAGCTTGCGGCCCGCCGGCAGGAGCCGGACGCCGCTGTACGGTTCGTAGACGATCAGCCCGGACTCGGCCAGGGTCTTCATCATCGCCGTGACCGAGGCGGGAGCCACCTTGAGGCGCGCCGCGATCCGCCCCATCGGTACGAGTTCCGCACCCTCCAACCGGGCTTCGTGCTCCGCCAGGAAGATGCACTTCAGGTAGTCCTCGACGGTGCTACTGGTGCGCATCTTCCACCTCGGCCGGGCTCACGAGTGTACCGGCGGCCTCCGCCTCGCCGCCCGGGTGGCGGAGCACCGACTCGAGGAGGCCGGGCCGGCGCCCGTCGATGATGAGCGATTCGACGCCGCGCTGAGCCAGCCTCCAGGCGGTCGCCAGGCGGTGCTCCATGCCGCCGGTGACATCGACCGCCGGTGAACTTCCGGCGGCCTCGGACGCTGTCCCGATGTTCGCCGCGTCGATGCGGGGAACGAGCCGCCCGGCGTCGTCCAGGACGCCGGCCGTGGCGCCGAGCCACACCGCCCGCCGCACGTCGATGCCGAGCGGAGGGAGGGCGCCGGCAAGGAACTCGAACACCGTCTCCGTCGACGCGATCGAGGCCCCGCGCGTCCGGTCCACGACGACGTCGCCCATCGTGACCGGGACCAGGCCGAGTCGCAGGGCTTCCGCCAACGGTTGGGGCGGCGGACCGCCGGGCTCTCCGTCGGTCGCCACCAGGAACGCGGACGGCAGTTGCGAGTACGCCGGCACGCCGGCCGCGATCAGGCGGGAAACGACCTGGCGGTGAAGTTCCTGGGCCGCGGCCTGCGTGCGCGCGATGCCCATCCGGTCCGTCGCTGAGCCGAGCCGCCGGCCGCCGGCGCCTCCCGCCAGACCGGCGGCGCGGGCCTCCGGGTGTCCGAAGGAACCGCTGCCGTGACCGATCACGAGGCCGCCCCCCGACCACCCGGCAGCGATCTCGGCCGCCAGCCGCCGCAGGTGTTCCTTCGCGACCGTGCGCGGTTTCGTCTTGTCCGTGATCAGGCTGCCGCCGAGCTTGACCAGGGTGACGCTCAACGGCCTCGATCCGGCCGCCATGGTCAGAGTTCAGCTCCGCTGCGCCAGTGAGGCGAACCGCCGGTGCGGTCGCGCAACACGCGCTGAACGCTGCCGAGTTCCCCGAGCCGCGACGCCACCCGCGATTCGCCGCCCGGCTGGCAGATCACGTGGACGTTCGCGCCGGCGTCCATCGTCGCGTAGGCGGCCACGCCGTCCGCGCGCAGCTCGCGGACCGCGGCCAGCACCTCGATCGTCCCCGGCGACCAGTAGTAGACCGGCGGCCGCGAGGACATCGCGATGAGGTGCAGGTCGATCCCCTCCTCCTCGACCGGGGAGCCCAGCGCCTCGAAGTCTCTCTGCCGCAGCGCGTTCCGCACCCGCTCCAGCCTGCCCCCGAGCCCGGCCAGGCGTGGCGCGAAGTAGGGACTGGTCACGGCGAGACGATGCCCGTCCCGCGACGACACCTTCTTGGCCGCGGTCTCGACCACCGCGACCACGTCGCAGAGCGGCCAGGTGTCCTCGTCCAGGACCTGGACCGCGGCGTTGCTCTCCCCGTCCGGCCACTCAACGTACCCGCCGTAGGCCGAGCGCGCGGCCGAGCCGGAACCGCTGCTCCGCGACAGGGCGGACAGCATCCGCGGCGGCAGGTCGAAGCCCATGGCGGCCGCGACAGCCAGCGTCAAGGCCGTAAACCCGGAAGCCGACGAGGCGATGCCCGCCGCGCTCGGAAAGGTGTTGCCCGTCGCGATCCGGAAACCGCCGGAGTACGACGCGGCGGTTCCCTGCGACCACTCGCGCAGCCGGTCCAGGTGCCGCCGCGTGCGCTCGACGAAGGACGGCGGCGCTTCCGCGGAAGCCGCGGAACGGCCGGCGGCCGGGTCCTCCACCCAGACGATCTCGTCTTCCTTGCCGTCGCCCAGCGGCGACGCGGAGCAGATCGACCGGCAGGCGTCCAGCGTCATCGACAGCGAGCGGTTGAACGGCACCGGCGTCTCGAGATCGCGGGCGCCCCAGTACTTGATGAAAGCGATGTTCGAGGGCGCCTCGGCGGTCACGGGGCCAGGCTCATGAGCCGGTTCCAACGCGGTGTTCATCGGCCCGGAGCCTACAGTCGATCGGCCCCCCGACCCTCGAACCTCAGGCCGCCGGCGCCGATCGCCACGTCCACGGGCTCGAGGTCCGAGAGTCCATCGACGGTCCCGGCCGGCCGGCCGGCGAGCATGCAGATCAGGGCGCCCGCCGACTCGCCGGCAAGGGCGCCGGCTCCGGAGATCTTCGCCGCCCCCCCGGCAGCTTCCACCGACGCGATCCGGCGCGCGACCGCAGGCGGCACGACGCCAAGTTCGACCAGGGCGCAATGACCCTCGGCGATGGCCGCCGCCGCATCCCGCGGCCCGCCATCCTGGAGCGCCGCGCGGAAGGACTCCACCGCCGCCTCGATGCGGTCGAACACGGCGGCTGTCCGCTCAGGTTCCTCGTCGTAGCGCCGGCGCACCGCCGTGACCACCGCGCCCGTGGTCTGGCCGGGCGTCCCGCTGTCGAGGATCTCGACCGCACCGGAAAGCCACTCCGGCCGCGGCAGGTCGTCGAATCGCAACTCGTCGCCCACTCGACGAACGAGCAGGACGCCACCGCGGAGCACCGTGCCGCTGTCGATCCCCGACGGGAAACCGTGCTGCCGCCGCTCGACCTCGAGTGCCGCCGCCTCGATCGCAACCAGCTCGTCCTCGGCCACGTCGCTTCCGTGACCCGGAACCGGTCGCGTCGCGCCGGCTAGCGACCGCACCGCCGCCACGACTCCGATCGCCGCCGCCGCCGAACTGCCCAGGCCAGCGCCGACTGGAACTCCAGACCGCAGCCGCAACTCAAGATCCTGTCCGGTCAAGTTCGACGCCGCCAGCGCCGGCAGGGACGCTAACGCCTCTCCCACCGCGATCCGGACAAGAGCACTCAGTTCGTCCGCCGGCCGAAAAGACGCCTCACGCCGACGGAAAGCCTGCCACCGCCGGCGCGCCCGCGCCGTGAACTCGTCGATAGCCCCCCACGAGTGCTCCTCGTCAATGCCGAGGTCGGGCAAGTCAAGTCTGACCCGGCCGCTCTCCTCCTTGCCGGCCGGCAGCTTCAGGTTCCCCTCGACAGCCAGCCGACACCCCACCGCCGCCACCACCGCCGACCTTCCATAAACGGCCGCATGCTCCCCCATCAGGATCACCTTGCCCGGCACGCTCAACCGCACCGCGGCCACCACATCCCCGGTCATCGAGCGACCCGAAAGCCCGAAGCCGTCCTGACGGTCTCGCTCGCCATGGCTCGGGAGATGTTAACGAGACGCCGCCTCGGTCCCGTGAGCACGCCGGCCTCGGGCGCCCCGCGCCAAGTGCGCAAAGTGGACCAGACGCGGAAAGGCCAGACGCCGAAAGAAACTCCGCCTATTCCGGGTCGAGGTGGTCGGCTGCTCTTCGTTTGGCGGCAAGCAGCACGCCGTCCCTGCATGCCACGGACTTGGCGTTTCTCTCAGCTACTCTCCTGGTCCGCGAACTTCCGCTCCTCGGCGATCGATGGCGCCGCCAAGACGCAAGCCACAACGACCGCGCATCTCAATGACTTCCGCATGTCCTGCATGTGTGGACTCCTTTCTCGGAACTGCGCCGGAGGCTCACCGAGACACTCGGCTTTCGCTCCATGGCGTCACATCAACTTGTTCACAATCGTGTTCGGACAGGCAGCACGTCCACCTTCCCGGCGCCAACGCGCCGATCACGTACTCATTGTCTTCTACGTCTATCTGCCAGACGCCGTCTATCGCCCTGAGATGTGCCGTGTCCCACCGAACGCCGCCGGGCGACGTGAGCGTCCCGCTGCCGGTCACGGGCGCCCGCAAGCTACCGCTCAGATCCGGGAGCACGATCTCGATCGGGCCTTGTTCAAGGTCGAAACGCCACCCGGCCATCCCCATCCCCCGTTTCCGCACGAGAACTTCCAACTGTGGAGCGCCCGACGGCAGCCAGAGATTCGCGGTTCCATCCGCCCGTGTCTTGCCGCCAACGGCGGCCCGATGCGCGCCGACCGTGCCGACCGGTCTGGCGAACACCTGGGCGCCATCTATAGGGAGGCCGCCCGGCGAGAGCACCGACAGAGAGACGCGTTCCTGCTCCTCCATGTGCAAGTCCGCCTCCGTCATCTTCGCCGACTTGCTCACGTTCGCGACGATCCATGGAGAACGTAACTCCTCGCTGTCAGCCCGAGCAGTTGCTCTTACTTCGAAATCTCCTTCGGGGATCCCCGCAATCGAGAACCGGCCCTCCACATCCGAGGTTGCCCGCCAACTGGCGGGCAGGCGGGGGTCCCGCTGCTCAAGCTCGCCAGTCGGCACTCTCACGCTGACGTGGGCGCCGGCGACGACCTCATGAACTCCGGTTGTCGGGGAGTAACGGAACACCCGGCCCTCGATGCCTCCCGCGGCTAACTCGATCTTCACGCGGGCAATGCCGTCGCCCTCCACGTCGACCTCGATCACACCGGCCTCGCGAAGGGGATGAGGCGTGAAGCCGCCCCAATCGCCCGTTTCCCACTCGCCTTCGCACGGGTCGCAATGCGACGGCGCCGGGCTGACTTCAACGAACCAGTGCCCGGCGCGAGGCAACCAACCCCCGAAACGCCCGTCTTCGCCGCTGCGAAGGGCCGTCCGCTCGACCCCCCAGGCGCCCCCGAACCAGACCATGGCGTCGGCCAAAGCTCCTCGACCCTGCCGGATCTCTCCCTGGATCGGCACAGCATCCAGTTCAACGATCACGCGATCGTCCCCGAAGAACTCGACAGGCTCACGCCCCAGCCGGTTGCCGAAGCGATCGCCAATGTGGAGCTCATACGATCCCGGAGGCACGTTGCGCCAAATCCACTCGCCCGAGCCGGGATCGCGCGAAGGCGCTCCCACCATCCGCCCCCGGCGGTACACGCCGCCGTCCTCGGAACGGCCCACCGGTTGCAGCCTCAGGCTCAACTCGTCACCCCTTACGAAGGACTGGGTCAGAACGGACACCGCCAAGCGGGTTCTTGACGGGTAGAGATCGCCCAGGTCGACCGCGTCATACAGAGATCCGAGGGACGCGCTCCAGGTATCCGCCGAGCTGACCCGACCCATCTCGTAGTCGCCGGGATGGAGGCCTTCAAACCGAACGACGTTCGAGTTGTCGGTCCAGACCAACCGAGCGAACTCGGAGCTGGCGTCCATGCGGCGAAGGAAGAAGCGGCTGCTTCCCCCGTCGTCGCGCTGAAAGCGCCCGGCGACGACCCCGCCGCGAACCGCTTCGACGACACCGAAGTCCGCGCGATCCGAGACGGTCGCAGCCGACCTTCGAAACGGAATGAACGGTCCCAGAAGCACTTCCAGATCCGTCCAGAGACCGCGCGCGAAGGGACAGTTGACGCGCACCCATCGTTCGTCCGGGGCTCTCTCGATCTCACATCGTCCGCGGTAGTTCCCCGGATCGAAGGGAGGCGCCGCTGCCACTGAAGGACCATGAACTCCGTCGACGCGGCCGACGATACCGACATGGTCTTCGCTCAGCAGTGCGACGCCGCGGTCAGCGCCCCGCAGTTCAAGCCGTACCGTACCGGCGGGAACCAGAACGAGAGCCACCTCGCTCCGGTCCGCAAGCACCATTGCCGCTGGCCCCCACCAACTTCCGCGCTTGCCACTACCTCCCATGGCGATCCCGCGGCAGTTAGCGGTACGGTCGCGCGGAGATCGACGATGGGAGCGCTTCCAGTAGCAACGCTGACGCTGGAGAGCGGCGTCCGCGTCGCGGCGTCGAGGAACTCCACGGCAACTTCAGCCGGGATTCGATCATCCTCCGTTCCCCTGAACTCGACGTGAGCGACCAACTCCACCGTTTCGGGCACTTGCGCCTCAACCGCTACGGCGCCGACGAACAGGCCCGCCAGCAGGAACGCGCCCAGGCTGGCGCGCCGGGAATCTCGCACGATGCGGCTTCCTTCCATGCTCAATACTCCGGCGCACCCCAGTCGCACGACCCTCCGGACTCGCACGTGACCGTGCGCTTCACCAGCCGCCCCTCTTCGTCGAACTCGAGCACGACCGTCCTGTAGCACCAGAAGTCGTTGCCAGGTTGTCTACCTGAAGAACGCTAGCGACTCTGGATGGCGATGTCCGGCCAGAAGTTAGCGAGTTTTGGCCATTCTTTGGCAAGACCGGCCAGATCCGTACCAGCGGGCGGGTCAGCGCACCTCAAGGGAGCCAGGCGAAGCTCCAGGACGGCACTCGCAGGCGAGGCCGAAGCCCTCAGGCCTGCCGCAGCCCGTTGGAGCTACGCCGAATCGAGGTCAAACCCCGCTTGCGGCGCCGGAGCGGCCCAGCCGCTCGTGGGCACGCGCCAGGTCGCGCGACGTGAACGCCGCGGTCAGGGAGAGTTCGCCGGCGAGGACGACGGCGCCGACGATCTCGGCCAGCCGTCGCACCGCCGCGCCCGGCCGCTCCGCGTCTGGCCGCACGCCCATCACCGCGAGCGCCTCGCGCTGGGTGTCGAGACCGGTGCCGCCGCCGATCGCCGCCAGCGGGCAATCGGGCATGTAGACCGAGGCGTAGACCGAGCCGTCTTCCCGCGCCTCGAACGAGGCAACGCCCATCGCGCCCTCGACGACGTGGGCGAGATCCTGGCCGCAGGCGACGAAGACCGCCGCCAGCACGTTCGCGAACTGCGCGTTGAAGGCGAGGGCGCCGGCCGCCACGGAACCGAGCAGGTTCTTGCGGTAGGCCACGTCCTGGAGCGCATTCGCCTCCGACTTGAGGACCTTGCGCACGGTCGTCTCGTCCAGCACGACCTCGGCGTGAATCCGCTTGCCGCGGCCGAGCTGGTAATTGACCGCGGAGGGTTTCTTGTCGACGCAGTAGTTGCCGGACAGCGCGACGCACTGGACGCCGGTCTCCGGCTCGATCAGTTCGGACACGAGGCGGTCGCAGGCGATGGTCACCATGTTCATGCCCATCGCGTCACCGGTCCCGAAGCGGAACCGAAGGAACACGGTGCTGCCGACCACCGACGGTCGAATGTCGCGAAGTTCCAGGAAGCGGCTTGTCTCCTGCGCCTTGGCGCGAATCCTCTCCTCGTTGGCTTCCAGCCACTCGAGCAGCCGCCGGGTGTCCTCGATCCCCGTCGTGCGGAAGACCGGCGCCCGGGTCATGCCCACGTCCTCGACGAAGACGGTGGCGCCGCCCGCCGCCGTGATCGCGCGACAGCCGCGGTTCACGCTGGCAAGCAGCGCCCCCTCGGTGGTCGCCATCGGCACGCAGACCGTGCCGTCGATCTCGCTCCCCCGTACGTGAACCGGCCCGGCGACGCCCATCGGCACCTGGGCGGCGCCGATGAAGTTCTCGCAGTTCTGAGTGGACGCCCGTTCGCCGTCCAGCGCGTAGCTGCCGATCGCCGTGAGCGGACCGCTGCCCGTCGCCAGGTCCAGAGCACGGCGACGCACCGCGGCCTGCCCCGCCGCGTCGAGGCCCGGCGGCGGCCTGTGGAAGCCGCGCTCCGAACCGGCGATCTCGGCCGCCGCGGCCTCGAGTTCGGGGGCCAGTTCCGAGCCGGAATCCAGCCGATCAGCCATCGCCGGTCTCCTTCACCAGCGGCACGCGGCGCAGCGCCGCCAGGTCCGCGGCGCCGGTGCAGAACATGCAGGTGCGCAGTTCGAAGGCCGTGCGGGAGATCCGGTCGACCACGGCAGCGGTCGACCTGTTGGCCGCTTCGAGGAACGGGAACGCCATGCCGGCGATGTCGGCGCCGAGCGCGAGCGCCTTCGCCGCGTCGACGCCGGAGCGGATGCCGCCGCTGCCGATGACCCGGACGCCGGGAACCGCCGCCAACTGGCGGATCGACTCCGGCGTCGGCAGCCCCCAGTCGGCGAAGCGCTCGCCGAGCGCCACCTCGTCGGCCCGGGCCGCCTCGATCCGCGCCCAGCTCGTGCCTCCCACTCCCGCGGTGTCCAGGATCCGTACGCCGACGTTGGCAAGCTCGCGGCCTACCGCGGCCGAGATGCCGCAGCCGATCTCCTTGACCACCACCGGCACGTCGAGCGCCTCGACCACGCGGGCGATCTTCGGCAGCAGTCCGCGGAAGTTCAGTTGGCCTTCCGGCTGCAGCGCCTCCTGCAGGGCGTTGAGGTGCAGCACCAGGGCGTCCGCCCCGACCATGTCGACCGCCACGCGGCACTCGTCGATGCCGTAGCCGTAGTTCAGTTGCACCGCGCCCAGGTTGGCCAGGATCGGCACGCTGGGGGCGAACTCCCGCACCCGGAAGCTCGCCGCCGTCTCCGGGTCGTCGATCGCCTTGCGCTGCGACCCGACCCCGAGGGCGACCCTCCCCGCCTCCGCCGCCTCGGCCAGACGGCGATTGATCTCCTCCGCGGCGCCCGTCCCCCCCGTCATGCAGGAGATGAGCAGGGGCGCCTTGAGTTCCCGTCCCAGGAAGTCGCCGCCGATCCGCACGTCCTCGAAATCGATCTCCGGCAGCGCCCGATGCTCGAACCGGTAATCGTCGAAGTAGCTGCGCTCGACCTGCATGCGCCGATCCAGCGCCAGCCGGATGTGCTCCGCCTTGCGATCCCGCTCGCCCTCCGCCGCCGCCAGCAGCGGACGGGTACTCACGCGACCGCTCCGATCTTGCGGCTACACATGCGCGGCACTGTACCGGAACTCGCGTAAGTGAAGCGTTCACGGTCGGATGCGGCTTCGGTGACACCCGCCCGCAGCGGGTCCGGGGGAGGGGTGCCCAGGGGGTCGGAGGCACGCGACTTCCTCCGCCGACCCAGTCACCGACGCCGCCACGAAGCGCAGCCGACAACAGCGAGCCCACCCTTCCCATCCTCTCCCCGAGGGCGAGCGTCCCCTGGCACCCCTCCGCCCGGTCCCGTCGCGGGCGGGTGGTACCGACGTCGCTACGCCGACACGCGGCTCAGCCGCCGATGCGGAACATCTCGACGCGCTGGGGAGCCGGCTGCAGGCCGGCGCGCAGGCGTTCGGCGCGGACCTCGGAGTAGCGGTCTTCGCGCTGGCGCCAGTGGGCGGCAAGAAAGGCGAGCAGCTCTTCATCGGTCGCGCCGGCACGGAGGCGGTCGCGAAGCGACGGGCCGGTGTCGGCGAAGAGGCAGGTGTAGAGACGGCCGTCGGAGGAGAGGCGGGCTCTGGCGCAGTCGCCGCAGAATGGGCGGCTGATGGAGGGGATGACCCCGAACTCGACGCCGTCGTCGAGGTAGCGGAAACGCTCGGCGACGTCGCTGGGCTGGGCGCGGTCGACGGGTTCGAAGGCCCAACGTTCGGCGATGCGGTCGGCGATCCCGGAGGCGGTGACGACCTGGTCGAGGCTCCAGTCGTTGACGGTACCGACGTCCATGAACTCGATGAAGCGGACGATGTGGCCGCGTTCCTTGAAGTAGCTCGCGATGTCGGCGACTTCGTCCTCGTTCGTGCCCTTCATGACGACGGTGTTGATCTTGATCGGGCCGAGGCCGGCGTCGGCAGCGGCGTCGATCCCTTCGAGCACCTGGCCGACGCCGTGGCCGAGGCCGGTGACGCGGCCGAAGACGTCGTCGTGGAGGGACTCGACGCTGACCGTCACACGGTTGAGGCCGGCGTCGGCAAGCGCCTGCGCCTTGGCCCCGAGCAGGGCGCCGTTGGTGGTCAGGGCCAGGTCCTCCACTCCCGGCACGGCGGCCAGAATCCGGACGAGTTCCTCGATGTCCCGCCGCAGCAGCGGCTCGCCTCCGGTCAACCGCAGTTTACGGACACCGAGTTGCACGAACAGTCGAACCAGGCGTTCAATCTCCTCGAACGTCATCAACTGCTGCCTGGACAGGAACTTGTACTCCCGGTCCGCCGGCATGCAGAACGTGCAGCGGAAGTTGCAGCGGTCGATGACCGAGATGCGCAAGTCGCGCACCGGCCGGCCGAGGCGGTCGATGACCGCGAGAGGCGAGGCGCCGCCGTTCGTGGAGTCGAGAGACATGAACGGACAATGCTACGCGAGCCCGCGTGGTCGCCGCTTCGCGGCGCGTCGGCGGGTCAGAAGACCCGCGGCCACAGCCGGCGAGGGCGCCGGCGCACCCGGTGGGTCCCGCTAACGCTCGTCGCGCAGCCAGTTGTCGATCAGACGGCGGGCGATGGAGAACGGCGGCGGTAGCCGCACCTCGCGGGCCCGCAGCGCGTACTCCAGTTCGGCGCGGGTCGCCCACACGGCCTGCTCCAGCTCTTCCGTGTCCACCCGCACGTCGCCGCCGGGCGACGTCGCATAGAAACCGAGCATGATCGAGGTCGGGAACGGCCAGGGCTGGGAGGAGTGATAACGGACCGAGTCCACCGCGATGCCGGTCTCCTCCAGGACCTCGCGGGCAACCGCGCTCTCCAGGCTCTCGCCGGGCTCGACGAAGCCGGCGAGGGCCGAGAACATGCCCGGCGGCCAGGAGGCCTGGCGGCCGAGCAGGCAGGACCCGTCTTCCGCCGCGGCACCGGTGTGAACGAGCATGATGACGGCCGGGTCGGTGCGCGGGAAGTGCTCCGCCCCGCAGCCCGTACACACGCGGAGGTGGCCCGCCTGCCGGCTCGCCGTGGCGGCGCCGCACTGGCCGCAGAAACGGTGGCGGCGATGCCAGGTGGCCATGGCGCGGGCATAGGCGAGCAGGTTGCCGCCCTGACCGCTCATCGCGGCGCCCACCTGCCGCAGTTCGACGAAACGGCCGGCCCCGCGCAGCGGACCGGCGAGGGGATCCTCGCGGTCGGACAGGTCGACCGAGAAGTAAGCCACGCCTTCCGCTTCCCCCAGGAACACGACCTCCTCCGCCTGCTCGACGAGCCCCCTGGCCTCGACCGCGGGCACCACTCCCGGCGCCGGCCCCTGGTCCCCGGCGTGCGCGTCGAAGACCAGACTGCGCTCGCGCCAGACCGCGGTCAACCGGCTGTTCGGATCCGCCAGTCTCCGCGCCAGCCAGTCGGCGTCGCCGCGCCGCTCCGAACGCCGGTCGACCGCCGGTTCGGCCAGTGCGTTGTGGGACCTCATGAGGCCCAGGTCGAGCCCGGAGTGGGGGCGGTCCCCCGGCCGGTCAGGATCCCCCGCCGGCTTCAAGCAGTTCGAGGACAGCCTCCTCGAACTCCGCGTAGAGCATCCGTCCGAGATGAACGTTGGTCAGTTCGCCGCCGCGGTCGAAGAACATCGTCGTCGGCAGCGCACCGGGCCACTCCGGATCGAACGACATGACGAAATCGACCGAGTTTTCGCCAGCCGTCGCCAGGTAGGAAACGAGCCCCGGCGCCCGCTTGGCGAAGAACGGCCGCACCCGGTCCTCGAGCTTCTCCGGATCGTCCATCGAGACGGCGAGCACCACGAGTCCGCGGTCGGCGTAGCGCTCCTGCAGAAGATCGAGCTCGGGCAGCTCCTGGAGGCAGGGGATGCACCAAGTGGCCCAGTAGTTGACCACGACGACCTGGCCGCGGTGGTGTTCGAGCACGGCGCGGAACTGGTCCGCGGTCGCCGGATGGATCGTGTCGGGATCGAGCAGATGATCCACGGCCGCCGCATCGTCGGCGAGGACAGGCGGCGCGACGACAAGCAGCCCAACAACCAGAACCGAAGCCGAAACGACAGTCGCGGCCAGTGTCTTGACGGTCAATCCGAAACCCTCCTGTTCCCGCGACGATCGACTCGAAAGCGCCGGCCGCCGTGTGTTCCGCAGTATAGACCTGCTGCCGCCGCCGGCACTTCCGGATGCCAGCGAGGGCGCCGGCGCACGCAGTGCAACGACGCGGGCGCACCCCGTTCCGCGCCGCTCAGCCGAGTGCGCGGTAGGTCGCGCCGCTGCACTCGACCCGGCCGGCGCGCTGGAGACGGTCGAGGTGCAACTGCATGCTCCACCGCTCCGCCTTCGCGATGCCGTCCCCCTCGTCGTGCGGGCGGTAGACGAAGCGGTGGGCGACGATGTCGTCCATCGTCCGGGGCTCCCGCACGTACTCGAGCAGCCGCCGCTCGCGGTCGGCGATGCGAGCGACGTAGCGGTCCAGACGAGCGAGGAACGCGTCCCGGTCGGGGAGCAGGCCGATGTGGTGGCCGGTGACGTAGTGCCTGGCCTCGATATCGCGCACCAGTTCGAGCGAACGCTCGAACGCTTCCAGGTCGGACCAGGCGTCGCCGTAGTACGGGCCGAAACCGGTCAGGTCGATATCGCCCAGGAACAGGACGCCGTCCGGCTCGATCAGCAGAGCGCAGTGGCCGCGGGTATGACCGGGCGTGTGGATCACCCGCACCGACACGCCGCCGCCGAGATCGAACAGGTCGCCGTCCCGGAACGGCACGGCGTCGGGCCGGGGCTCGTAGAAGAACGTCGTCTTCAGGAAGTGGCCGTACTCCTCATGGCGCTCCGGTTCGACGCCGAAGATGCTCAGAAAGCCGTCGAAGTCGAGCAGGCCGGGCAGATCCTCCTCGTGGACGTACACCGGCGCGTCCCGAAACAGGGGCAGCGCGGCCGTGTGGTCCTCGTGACAGTGGCTGAGCAGGACGAGGTCGACGGCGGGCAGGGCGCTCCGGCCGCGGGCGCGGACCCCGAGCGACGGATCGACGAGCATCGTCGACTCGGCACCCTCGATCAGCAGGGCGTTGTTGTCGGGGTACTTCCCGCCGCCGGCGCCGAACAGAATGGTCGCGGCGCCGATGCGGCGGTCTTCGAGTTCGGTCACCTCAGCCGGCCGACGCCTCGGCGCCCGTCACCCGGGGAACCTGCCAGCCGTTGTGGTACTCGGCCAGGAGCATCGCGTTCGCCTCGTCGTCGCCTTTGAAGCGGCCGGCCTCCTGATCCCAGTAGACCCGCCGGCCGGTGCGGAAGGCGATGTTGCCGAGGTGCGCGTTCACGGCGACGAGAGCGCCGACGTCCGCGTTGCAGCGCGGCTGTTCCCGGGTCTTCATGCACTCGATGAAGTCCTCGGTGTGCTGGGCCAGGCCCCGCTGGCTCCGCGACGCCGTCCGGTCCGGAATGGCGGGCGTCTTGTAGAACCTCCTGCCGTTCTCGCGGCCGACTTCGGGAAGCACCTCCCAGCCGCTACGGTCGATCACCAGGGTGCCCTTGTTGCCGACGAAGGACACGCCGTGCCCGCGCTGGTGCGGACCGAGCGCGATCCCCAGGGCGTGCTCCCAGATCATCGTGAAGTCGTCGAACTCGTAGACCGCCTGCTGGGTGTCCGGGGTTTCGATCGGGGCGTCCGGATAGCCGAACGGTCCGCCCAGCGACATGACGGACTTCGGCGCGGTCGCCTTCATGCCCATCAGCACCATGTCGATCAGGTGAACGCCCCAGTCCGTCATCAGGCCGCCCGCGTAGTCCCAGTACCAGCGGAAGTTCCAGTGGAAGCGGTTCTCGTTGAAGGGCCGCTTCGGCGCCGGGCCGAGCCACATGTCGTAGTCGACGCCCTTGGGCGGCTTCGAGTCCGGCACGTGCACCGGCGCGTCCCATCCCATGTAGGCCCAGGCCTTGGCGGTGCGGACCTGCCCGAGTTCGCCGGACCAGAGGTACTCCATCGCGTCCTGCCAGTGCTTGCCCGAGCGCTGCCACTGACCGACCTGGACCACCCGGCCGTAGGCCCTGGCGGCCTGCTGCATGATGCGGACCTCCTCGATCGAGTTCGCCATCGGCTTCTCGACGTAGACGTCCTTCCCCGCCTCGCAGGCGTCCACCATGATCTTGCAGTGCCAGTGGTCCGGGGTGGCGATGATCACCGCGTCGAGCTCGTCGTCCTCGAGCAGCTTGCGGTAGTCGGTGTAGGCGTCCGGCTTGCTGTCGGTCAGCTCGGTGAAGCCCTCGACCGCGCGGTCGAGGACGTTCCGGTCCACGTCGCAGAGCGCCGCGCACTCGACGCCGTCGATGTCGAGCATCGAGCCCATGTTGCTCGAACCCATGCCCCTCACGCCGATCGCGCCGACCCGGATGCGGTCGCTCGGGGCCACCGCCTTCCGGCGCGCCGGTGCCGCCAGCGCCGCGCCCGCCGTACCGAACCCGGCAGCGGCCGCGCCGAGACCGCCCATGCCATGAAGAAAGGAACGCCTGGTCGTCGTCATCGTCTCGCTCCCCGCTGGAAATCCCCAGTGACCCTGATGCCTGTACACTGCGCCATGCAGACCGCGCATGATACCGACTTGAACGCACCGCTCTCCCGCGCCGATCTCATCGGCAGGCTTCCGAAGACCGACCTTCACGTTCACCTCGACGGTTCGCTCCGGCTCGACACCCTGATCGAGCTGGCGCGCGACGCCAGGCTCGAACTTCCTTCGCAGACACCGGAGGGTCTGCTGGAACTCGTCTTCAAGGAGCGCTACGACGACCTTGAGGACTACCTCCGCACGTTCTCCTACACCGCGCCGGCTTTGTGCACCGCCGAGGCTCTGGAACGGGCCGCCTACGAGCTTGGCGCCGACAACCTGGCCGAGAACGTCTGCTACGTGGAGGTGCGCCTGGCGCCGCAGCTCCACACCGGGCCCGATCTCGACATCGCCGGCGTGCTGGCCGCGGTCGACCGTGGGCTCGCCCGCGTCCAGCGCGAGCACGAAGCGACCGAAAGCGTACGGAGCGGCGGCGAGCCGCCCTTCCGCTACGGGATCATCGCCTGCGCCCTGCGCATGTTCGGCCCCGGCCACAGCCCCTACTACCGGGGGCTCTTCACGGCGCTCCACGGCTGGACCAGACCGGAGATCCATGCCGCCGCCTCGCTTTCGCTGGCCCGCTCGGTCGTCGAGGCGCGTGACCGGCTCGGACTGCCCGTCGTCGCCTTCGACCTCGCCGGCGCCGAGGCGGGCAACCCGGCCGCCGTGCACCGCGACGCCTTCCTGTACGCGCAGCAGCACTTCCTGAAGAAGACGATCCACGCCGGCGAGGCCTACGGGCCGGAGAGCATCTTCCAGGCCATCACCCTGCTCCAGGCCGACCGCATCGGCCACGGCACCCATCTCTACGCCGCCGACCGGCTCCGCCGCGACAATCCGGACTCGGCGGCGGCCAGGGACCCGGAGCGCTACATCCGCAACCTGGCCCAGTACATCAGCGACCGGCGGATCACCCTCGAGGTCTGCATCACGTCGAACCTGCAGAGCATCCAGCGCCTCGAGAGATTCTCGGACCACCCCTTCGGCCGGATGATCGAGGATCGGCTCTCGGTCACCCTGTGCACCGACAACCGCCTGATGTCCCGCACCACCGTGACCAGGGAGATCGCCCTGGCCTGCGAGGCCTTCGACCTGTCGCTCGATGACCTGCGCAACGTGATCATCTACGGCTTCAAGCGCAGCTTCTACCCCGGCAGCTACATCGAGAAGCGGGCCTACGTGCGGCGGGTGATCGACTACTACGACGAGGTGGTCGCGGCGGAGACCTAACCCGCCGCGGCCAACCGCGCCTGGCGCTGCCGCCAACGCTCACGCGCCTTCTCCGCTTCGGCCTCACGGTTGCGCGGCGGCGCAGTCGTCGTCAGCTCCCGGAGCAGCCGGGCAGTCGCGTCGGCGACGGCGTCCACCGCCTGCTCGAAGGCGGCCTCGTTGGCGCGCGACGGCTTCGTCGAACCGCTGACCTTGCGCACGTACTGGAGCGCTGCTGCGCGCACTTCCTCTTCGCTCGCGGGCGGCTCGAAGTTATAGAGGACGCGGATGTTCCTGCACATGGCGGTCTCCTTCAGCGGGCGGCGTCGCTCGCGTTCGCGTACGTGGGCCAGTCCGGTTCGTACTCGGTGCTCTGGTCGCCCCAGGCGGTCCAGCGTTCCGAGTGGCGGCCGCGGGCGAAGAGCTCGAGGTACGGGCCCGGGCTGCACGCTTCGATGATGTCGTAGAGCTCGTCCGGCTTGCGGGAGTGCTCCCGCTTGCGGGTACGGATGATGTTGACCTGCCGGCGGCCGGGGGCGAGGGTGCGCAGCTTGCCGCGGACGCCGAAGAGCACGAGTTCCGTCGTGTTGCGGAAGTAGAAGCCGACGCCGCGGCCGTCGGGGCCGCCGTCCTTGCGCACCTTGTGCCAGACCAGGTTCGTCTTGTAGGTGAAACCCCAGCGCTTCATGACGTCGAGGCCTTCCTGGAGAAGGGCGTTGGGCACCCAGAGATAGAGGTGAGCCGCTTCGGCGCAGGCGGGGGCCACCGGGATCGCGGCGATCTCGGCCCGCGAGAGGGTCGCGTAGCGGCTGAGGCGATGGTGTTCGGGAGCCACCTTGCCCGTGCGGTTCGTGAACTGCCAGGGCGGATCGGCGAGGACGGTGCCGAAGGCGCTGTTGGCGTGGGCGCGTTCGAAGTCGGCGGCGGCCGTCAGGCGGGGCGGCATGGCGTCATCGTAGCGCCGTGTACCGCATGAGGAGCCAGGTGTCCGGGTCGATGCGGAGCCGCTCAGGTCGGGCTGGGACGAGCAGCGAGGTGGCCGCTCGCTCGCCTTCGACGTCGACGCGGCCGCGGACGGTGCGGCCGTCGTCGAGCACGGCTTCCACGTCCAGCGGCAGGCGGTAGATCGTCGGACCGAGCTGCGCCACCGCCAGTTCGACAGTCGATGTCGCTTCGTCGAACCGCCATACGATCTCGAGCTCCGGCACGCCGGGCCGGCGCAGCCATTGATCGAAGAACCACGCCAGCCGCCGTCCCGAAACCTCCTCCATCACCGCGGCGAAGTCCGCGGTCGAGGCGTTCCGGTCGCGGAAGCGCTCGTAGTACGTCCGCATCCCCTTCCAGAACGTGCCGTCGCCGACCTCGCCCCGGAGCATGTGCAGCACCCAGGCCGCCTTCTGGTACACGTTCGGGCTGAGCAGGCGCCGCGGGTCGGGCACGGACTCCGGCACGATGACCGAGTCCGGCGCCTCTGCCACGTACGCGAGCACCCGCTCCCGGGCCGCGTCCATCTGGCCCATGAAGCGCCCGCGACCGTACGTCCAGTCGAGGTAGCAGGCGGTCAGGTAGGTCGCTAGGCCCTCGCTGAGCCACACATGGGGCCAGTCGGTCTCGGTCACGGAGTCGCCGAACCACTGGTGGGCGATCTCGTGCGCGATCAGGGTCTCGATCCCGCTTCGACTATGGATCGCGTCCTCGTCGTAGAACACGTTGCCGGCGTTCTCCAGGCCGCCCCAGCGGGTCGTCGTCTGCACGTTGGCGAGCTTGGCGTACGGGTAGTCCCCGAGCCGTCGCTCGAAGCTCCCCAGGACGCGCGGCCCCGGAGCGAACGCCCGCAGGCCGACTTCACGATCCTGGGGGTAGACCCAGATCTCCACGGGCACATCGTTGACCTCGGCCTGCCGGTGCCGGGCGAAACGCGCGACGCCGACCGCCATCACCTTGGTGGCGATCGGGGCCCGACTGCGCCACTCGGTGCGCCGCATGCCTTCGCCCAGGTCGACCGCCTCGACGAAGGCGCCGGTGGCCACGACCTGATAGTGCGCCGGCGCCGTGACAACGAAGGCAACGGTCGCCTTGTCCGACGGATGATCGACCACCGGCAGCCAGTGGTGAGCCCGATCCGGCCAGTTGTCGGCGAAGAAGGTCCGCTCGCCGTGGCGGTTCGTGCCGATCGTGAAGCCGTCGGCGGGAACGCCGCGATAGCGGATCTCGATGCGGCGCTGTTCGCCGGCAGCAGCCTCGCGGTCCAGCGTCACGAGGAGCCGGTCGTCCTGCTGCCGGAACCTGAGAGCCGTTCCGGACGCCGGCCCCGTGGATGAATCGGCCAGCGTCGCCGAGGAGACCACCATGCCGCCGGCCGGGCGGCCGTCGCCGGCCTTCCCGCCGGCTTCCAGACCGCTGTCCGCGGCCGGGTCGTCGAGATCGAACTCGACCTCGCCGACAGGGCGAAGAAGGCGAAAGACGATCGTTGCGAGGCCCTCGATCTCGTCCGTCCGGTCCGAGAGGTCGAGTTCGAAGCGGTAGTCGAGAACGTCGATTGACGCTCCGGGCCGCTGCGCTTGGGTGGGCGCAGACAAGGCCGCGGTCGCCGCCGCGGACAAGGCGGCGGCGACCGTTAGCGGCAGAATTGTCGCCGCTTCGCGGCGCGCGTTCCCGGCCGCCTTCGGCGGCAGCGGGTCAGAAGACCCGCGCACCCTGCCGGCGTCAGTCTCAGTCGTTGAGGAACTTGTAGACGAGCGCCGCCACCGCGCCGCCGACCAGCGGACCCACGCCGTAGAGCGCCAGAGTGTTGGCGTCGAAGCCACCGCCCGTGATCGCCTCCATGACCTGAGGACCGAGACCAACTGCGGGATTGAATGCACCACCGGATACACCAGCGCCCGTGTACAGGGCAGCCGAGAGTGTAAAGCCGATCGCCAGGCCGCCGACCGGGTTGCCGGCCGATCGCGAGGACATCATGTTCAGGACGACGGTCACGAGAGCGAAGGCGAGCAGCGCCTCGGCCACGACGCCGTGCATGAGCGGATGCTCGGTCGGCATCGGCGCCGTGCTGCCGCCCATCAGGTAGCTGTGGACGAGCCAACCAAGGCAGGCGCCGACGAGCTGGGCCACCATGTACTGGACCATGTCGGCCACGCCGAGCTTGCCGCGCATCCATGCGGCCAGGCTCACTGCCGGGTTGAAGTGTCCGCCGGACAGGTGTCCGCCGCTGTAGACCATCACCGCCAACATCAGACCGACGGCGATGGGGTTGTTCCCGCTGAAGGCCACGGCCATCATCAAGAACAGCGTGCCGATGCACTCCATGAGCAGCTTGCGCATGTGCCTTTCCTCCCTTGGTTTCTGCTTCTGCCTCTTCCTCCTTGTTTACGCTCAGCCGGAGACCAAGCGGCGGCGTTTCCCTAACGATGTTAGCCTCCGGTCATCGTCGCCGGACCATGGAATTTTCCTGATTTTTCCTAAGGGGAGGCAGGCATCAAATGAAGTCAAGAGCCGCGGTCGCCCACGAAGCGGGCAAGCCACTCGAGATCGAAGAAGTCGACGTCGAGGGCCCGAAGGAAGGCGAGGTCCTGGTGCGCCACGTCGCCACCGGTGTCTGCCACACGGACGCCTACACCCTGTCGGGCGCCGACCCGGAGGGACTGTTCCCCGCGATCCTCGGCCACGAGGGCGGCGCGATCGTGGAAGAGGTCGGACCCGGCGTGACCTCCGTGGCGCCGGGCGACCATGTGATCCCGCTCTACACGGCGGAGTGCCGCGAGTGCAAGTTCTGCCTGTCGGGAAAGACGAATCTCTGCCAGGCGATCCGCGCCACCCAGGGCCAGGGCGTGATGCCCGACGGCAGCTCCCGGTTCTCGAGCGGAGGCAGCTCCCTCTACCACTACATGGGCACGTCGACCTTCTCCGAGTACTCGGTCATCGCCGAGATCTCGACCGCCAAGGTGAACAAGGCGGCGCCGCTTGACAAGGTATGCCTGCTCGGCTGCGGCATCACGACCGGCATCGGCGCGGTGCTCAACACGGCCAAGGTCGAGCCCGGCTCGACGGTCGCGGTGTTCGGCCTCGGCGGCATCGGTCTGTCGGTGATCCAGGGCGCGGTGATGGCGAAGGCGGGCCGGATCATCGCGATCGACGTCAATCCGTCCAAGTTCGACTTTGCCCGCTCCCTCGGCGCCACCGACTTCGTCAATCCGGCCGACTACGACGATCCGATCCAGGAGGTCATCGTCGATCTGACCGACGGCGGCGTCGACTACTCCTTCGAGTGCATCGGCAACGTCGACGTGATGCGCTCCGCCCTGGAGTGCTGCCACAAGGGCTGGGGCGAGTCCGTCATCATCGGCGTCGCCGGCTCGGGCCAGGAGATCGCCACCCGCCCCTTCCAGCTCGTCACCGGCCGCGTCTGGCGCGGCACCGCCTTCGGCGGCGTCCGCGGCCGTACCGACATCCCCGGCATGGTCGACCAGTACATGGCCGGCGAGATCGAGATCGACAGCATGATCACCCACACGATGGGGCTCGACGACATCAACCACGCCTTCGACCTGATGCACGAAGGCAAGAGCATCCGCTCGGTGGTGCTGTACTAGCAGCGCAGGGAACTGGCCGCCGCTGGGTGCGCGGGTCTTCTGACCCGCTGCCGCCGAAGGCGGCCAGAGACACGCGCCGGCCACCAGGCCGGCTCCGTTTGGCGCGGCGGCCCCTGCCTCGGCCTCAGTCCTGGGCGATCGGGTTCAGGACCATCGTCATCTGACGGCCCTCCAGCCCGGAGCGGGTCTCCACCTCGCCGACGCCCTCGATCGCGTCGCTCACCTTGTCCAGGATGGCGATGCCGAGTTCGGGCCTGCGGAGCTGCCGGTAGCGGAAGAAGATCGTCACCTTGACCTTCTTGCCCTCGCGGAGGAAGCGGAGCGCGCGGTCGGTCTTGATCTGGTAGTCGTGCGGGTCGATCGTCGGCCGGTACTTGACCTCCTTCAGATCGATCGTCGCCGCCTTCTTCCGCGACTCGCGCTTCTTCTTGTCGCGCTCGAACTTGACCTTGCCCCAGTCCATGACCCGAACCACGGGCGGGTCCGCGTTGGGACCGACCTCGACGAGATCGAGCCGAGCGTCCTGGGCCCTCCTCTTCGCGTCCTCCAGGGGAACGACGCCCACCTGGGCGCCGTTCTGATCGATGAGCCGTACCGGGGTCTTCCGGATCCGGTGGTTGATGCGCGGCTCGTTTGATGGGCGTGCGATCTCGAGGCCTCCTGTACTGCTTCCTACCGGCGCGGGCCGGAACGGACGGCTACCTTAGCCGCTTCCCGTCCGCGAGTGTGTGCGGATCCAGTCTGTTGAACGGGCACGGCCGCGGCCGCAACGCGGCCCTCGCGACCCGTCCTCACGAACGGGTACTCACGTCAACCGGCCACGGCCCGTTTCGCCGGGGCGCTGGCGGCCCGTCGAACCCGCTTCTTCTTCGTCGCCTTGCGCTGTGTCGCCTTCTTGGCCGGCTTGGACTCGGCGGTTGCATCCACCTCCGCCTCGCCGTTCTTCGACAGGCTCGCCTTCAACGCCTCCATCAGGTCGATGATCTGCGCCTGCGGCGCCTCCGTCTCGTCGTCCGCGAGTTCGCGGCCGTCGATCTTGCTCTGGATGGCGTCCCAGAGCCGCTTGCGCACCTCGTCCGTGTACTGGTCCGGCTTGAAGTCATCCGACGCGATCTGCTCGATCAACTGCACGGCGAGTTCCACTTCGCCCGGCTTGAGTTCCGCCTCCTCGCCGAGCGGCACCTCGTCGAACGACTTCAGCTCGTCTTCGTACTTCAACTGCTGCATCAGGAGACCGGAACCGTAGGGACGCAGCATGACCAGGTACTGCTTGCCGCGGGCCGCGTGCTTGGCCAGCGCCGAACGGCCCGTCTTGCGCATCGCCTCGCTGAGGAGGCGATAGGCGCGTTCGCCGCCCTTCTCCGGGCCGAGGTAGTACGACTTCTCGAAGTAGATCGGTTCGACCTCCGTGAGCGGCACGAACTCGGTGATCTCGATCGCCGGCGACGCCTTCTCCTGGAGTTCCTTGATCTCCTCGTCGCTGAAGGTGACGTACTGGCCCTTGCCGAACTCGTAGCCCTTGATCGTCTCCTTGCGCTCGACAACGTCGCCGGTGCGAGGGTTGATCAACTGCTGCTTGACCCGCGAGTTGTCGCTCGGGTCGAGCATGTTGAAGCGCACCGTGCCGGAGGTCTCCGACGTGGAGTACAGGCGGACCGGAATCGAGACCAGGCCGAAGGAGACGGTGCCACCGCCAACCGTACGAGCAGGCATAGATGGCGGATTCTAGCACCGGAAGCCATTTCGCGGGGCATGGAGCCGGTCTGTGAGAATGCGGGCCTCATGCCGCACGGCAATCTGGAGGCCTACCGCCGCAAGCGTTCGAGCGAGGCGACGCCCGAGCCGATGGGCTCTCGAGCCGCGGCCGGCGGCGGGCGCTTCGTCGTCCAGAAGCACGCCGCCCGGAGGGTCCACTTCGACCTGCGGCTGGAGCTCGAGGGCACGCTCAAGTCCTGGGCGGTGCCGCGCGGCCCCAGCCTCGACCCCGAGGTCAAGCGGCTCGCGGTGGCCACCGAGGACCATCCGCTGGAGTACGCCGACTTCGAAGGGTCCATCCCCGCCGGCAACTACGGCGCCGGCGCGATGATCGTCTGGGACAGCGGGCGCTGGGTCCCGCTCGAGGACCCGGTGGCCGGGATGGAGAGCGGCAAGCTCCTGTTCGAGCTGCACGGCTACAAGCTGCGCGGCGTATGGACCCTGTTCCGCACGGGCGGCCGGCGACAGACCGACGATGGCAGCCAGTGGCTGCTGATGAAGAAGCCGGACGCGGCGGCGCACCCGCGGGAGGAGGAAGGCGGCGACGAGGACGGGTTGCCGCCCGAGTCCGTGCTGTCGGGCTTGACCGTCGAGGAGCTTCGGGACGGATGCGACCGGATCGAAGAGGTGCGGACCGGGATCGAAGCGTCCGATGCGCCGCGCCGGCTGGTGGACCCGCGCTCGCTGCCACTGATGCTCGCGACAGCCGCTGACCGGCCATTCTCGCGCGCTGGCTGGATCTACGAGCTGAAGTACGACGGCTACCGTCTGGTCGCCGCCAAGGAAGGCGGCAGCGTCTTCCTCCGCTACCGGCGCGGCGGCGACGTCACGACGCTCTACCCGGAGCTGGCCCGCGCCCTGCGCCGCCTGCCGGTGGAATCGTTGGTGCTCGACGGCGAGGTCACCGTCCTCGACGGCGGCGGCCGGCCCAGCTTCGCCAGGCTGCAGACGCGCGCCCTGCTCAATCGTCCGGTCGATATCGAACAGGCCTCGGTACGCCAGCCGGCAACGCTGTTCGCCTTCGACCTCGTTTCGTTCGAGGGCCGCGACCTGCGGCCGCTGCCCCTGCTTGAGCGCAAGGGCTGGCTGGCTCAGGTTCTGCCGCCCGCCGGACCGCTCCGCTACTCGGACCACATCGAGGAACGGGGCGAGGCGTTCTTCGAACAGGCGGTCGCGATGGGACTCGAGGGCACCATGGCGAAGGACGGCGCGTCGCGCTACACAGGCCGCCGGTCGTCGTCCTGGGTCAAGCTGCGCGCCGAGCGGACGGGGGACTTCGCCATCGTCGGCATGTCGCCGCCCAAGGGCAGCCGGGTCGGCCTGGGCTCGCTCCACCTGGCGGTCTGGAACGCCGAGGCCGGCGGCCTGGTCTACGCCGGTCGTGTCGGCACCGGATTCAGCGACGCGGACCTGACGCACCTGGCGGAGCTCCTGTCGGCGCGCCAACGCGAGGATCCTCCCTGCCACGCGCCGGTCGGCGAGGATGGAGCGGCCGGGAACGAGCTGACCGACGGCCACCTGATGGGCGGCCGCATCGAGGACCAGACCTGGGTCGAGCCGGACGACGGGTCCATCTGCGAGGTCCGGTACAAGGAGTGGACTCCCCACGGCATGCTCCGGCATCCCGTCTTCCTCCGCCTGCGTGACGACAAACCGCTCGAGGACTGCGTCCGACGCGCCGCGCCCCGCGGCGTGGAAGCCGCCCAGCCGGCGCCGGCGAAACGGCAGGTCGAAGTCACGAACGAGTCCAAGGTGTTCTGGCCGGACGAGGGCTACACGAAAGGCGACCTGATCGACTTCTACGCCGCCATCTCACCGGCGATGCAGCCCTACCTCTCCGACCGCCCGCTGGTGATGACCCGTTACCCCGACGGGATCGAGGGCAAGTCCTTCTTCCAGAAGAACGCGCCCGACTTCGCGCCCGACTGGCTGCACACGGTCAGGCTGACCAGCCCGCGGACCGGCAAGGACGTCGAGTACTTCGTCTGCCAGAACCGGGAGAGCCTGGTCTACGTGGCCAACTTGGCCGCGATCGTCCTCCACGTCTGGTCCAGCCGGCTGCACCAGCTCGGCCAGCCCGACTGGTGCATCCTCGACCTCGACCCGAAGGACGCGCCCTTCGGCGACGTGGTCGAGATCGCCCTCGCCATCCGCCGTCTGTGCCGGAAGATCGACCTGCCCAGTTTCGTCAAGACGAGCGGCTCGAGCGGTCTGCATGTGCTGCTGCCGCTAGGCGGCGCCTGCACCTGGGAACAGTCCCGCAGCCTCGGACAACTGATCGCCCAGATCATCTGTCGGCAACTGCCCGAGATCGCCACCGTCACCCGCAATCCCGAACGCCGCGGCGGCAGGGTCTACATCGACTTCGTCCAGAACGGCCGCGGCCGCCTGCTCGTCGCCCCGTTCAGCGTCCGTCCCCTGCCGGCAGCGCCCGTGTCGACGCCTCTGCGCTGGTCCGAAGTCAAGCCCGGCCTCGATCTCCGCGACCACAACATCCGCACCGTGCCGGAACGGCTCAGGAAGCTGAAGGCCGACCCGCTCCGTGGCGTCCTGACGGAGACGCCCGACCTGCTGGCCGCGCTGCGCCGGCTGAGCGAGCTGGTTTAGAGCGTCAGAACTGGAGCCGAAGACCCGCGCGTACGCGGCGGCTGGTCTGGAAGGCGGCGGGAAGCGACTCGCGCAGGTCCGGCCTTGCCCCCTGCGTTGCCGCGGCGGCGAGCAGATCGGTCCGGTCCGGACCGACGAGGACCGGGTCGAGCCAGGCGAGCGGCCAGAGCTGGTTCGCGGCGTCCTGGTCGAAGACGTTGAGGGCCTCGGCGAAGAGGGACAGCCGCCGGTCGTCCGAGCGCAGCGGCACACGATAGGTCAAGGACAGGTCCGCGCGCTTGAGATCGGCACTCTTGACTGGTGCGTCACGGCCGCTCGGCAGGGGAGTCAGCCCCGTGCTGAGGATACGGCCGGCTTCGTCGGCCCGGACGGTCAGGGCCCGCGGCACGTAGGCGGCGCCCGCGCGGAAGCGGTACACCAGAGCCATCAGCCAGCGTTCGCCCGGCGACAGGACGAGCCAGCCGGAAAGCTGGTGCTCGCGGTCGAGGCTCAGGCGGCGGCTGTCGTCCGTCACGTCGAAGACGTCGCAGGGCACGGGCGAGGAGCAGAGGTCGAGCCCGGCCAGGACCGGATGGGCGCCAGGCAGAGTTCCCGCCTCAAGTCCGAGTCCGCCGGCCTCGTGATTGCCGGTCAGCCGACTCAGGAGGTACGAGAAGTGGATCCTCCAGGACGGGCTGAAGCCGACATTCGCGTTGAACTCGGCGCCCCACCAGTCCTGTTCGAGCTGGGGGAGTTCACTGCCGGCGCCCCGGCCGGGGGTCAGCAGCGTCGGGGCGATCTCGCCGGCGACCACCAGCGGCATGAGACGGATGCCGTCCCGCAGCCGGCGCCGGGAGACGCGCGCCGAAACCACAACGTCGGGCAGGAACTGATAGCCCGTCCCCAACTGGATCTCGCGCACGCGAGCTGGACGGAGGTCAGGATCCGCCGTTGCCCTCGCGAAGTCGAGGCGTGCGCCGCTGAACCCCCCGGTACCCTCCAGTACCGCGACCGCGTCGAGGTCGGAGCGCCCGGCCCGCGGCCGGAAGACGTCGACGTGCCACCAGGCGGCGCCGCCGTAGACCTTCCATCTGCCACGGCCGGCGACGTCCCAGACAAACGCGAGCCGCGGCTCCGTGCGGTCCTCGAACTCGAGGTCGAGGGGGCCCGCCTCTTCCTCTTCGGCGCGCAGTCCAGCGTGCAGGGTCAGGTGCCTCTTGAAGGCTCCACCCACGCGCCAGGCGTCCTGCACGTAGAGGGCGCGCTTCTCCTGGCGGAGGCCGGCTGTGCCAAGCGGTCCACCGCTCCAGGCGTCGACCACTCCGCCCGGAAACCGCAGCATCCGTCCGAAACCCCCTGAGCGGAGGAGTTCGAGGCTGCTCCGGGAATCCTGAATGCCGATCTCCAGCGTATGGTCAAAGAGGAAGAACGACGGCTCGATCGCCCAGTTCCGGCGTTCCGCGGCGCGGCGGACCCGGCCCGCCGGCGCGGCCTCGTACCAACCCGCCGGCCGCCCGGGGGCGGGCGCCCCGAAGTACAGGCCAGCGTGCTGCCAGGGGTCGCCGTCCTCGATGAGGTCGGATCGACCGCCGAACACGCGCAACCACAGGCGGTCGGTGACCCCCCACTCGACGTTGAGGCTGGTCGTCTGCCTTCGCGACCGGTCGTTCCCGGTTCCGTCCAGCGACGGAAGGACCTGCAACGCGGGCCTTCTGCCGTCGAGGTCGCCGGAGCCGGCATGGTGCTTGAGGGTCAGGTTGCTGGCCGAACCGGCCCACCAGTCGAGCTTGCCGACCGACTGCTCGATCGTCTCGTCCCAGGTCATCGGCGCACCCGCGCCGAACAGGCTCTCCGTACCGCGGGTGCGGTTTCTCGAGTAGCCGCCGAACGCACGGGCCCGCTTGTCCCGCAGCGGGCCGCCGGCAAAGACGGTCGCCTCGTCGCCCTCGATGCGTCTCCGGTCCCTGCCGCCGGCCGGCGATTCTCCGGCGGCGAACAGGCGCAGGGCGAGCCGCTCGCCGTTGTCGAGCGGTTCGACCGTCGACCAGCCGCCGTTCACCCGCCAGTTCGTCCCCCCCGAGCGCGTGACCAGGTCGATGTGGGGACCGGCCATCGTCGCCGCCAGTTCCATCGTCCAAACGCGCACCTGATCCACCCAGCGCGGATCGATGGCGGCCGACCCCGGTTCGCGTAGCGCGCTCTCCTGCCCGTCGATCCGGTAGACGGCAAAGCCGGGCGGCCAGCCGTTGACCGCGACGTCCGGGTCCAGGGCATCGAGGCCGGACGCCAAGTCCAGGTTGAGGGCAGCGACGGCGCCCGGCAACTGCCGCAGGTCGTCGCCCGCGAGCACGTTTCCGTCGCTGCCCGTGACGACGTCGAGCAATGGCGAGGAAACGAGGTCAAGCGCCGACTCGCTGCCGGCCCTCATGTGGAAGTCGACCCGCAGCACGCCGCCCGCGACCAGGATCAGGTTCTCGACGACGGAGGTCGCGTAGCCGTCCAGGGTCGCCTCGACGTAGTAGTCGCCGGGGGGCAGGCCCGGCGCCCGGAAACTGCCGCCGCGACCGGCGCGAACGGTCTGGGTGCTGTGCAACTGGTCGCCGGTGATCCTGATCTCGGCGCCTGGCAACGGAACGTCGGTCGCGGCGTCGCGCACCTGGCCGTTGATCTCGCCGTTCAGACCGGCGGAAGCCGGCCGCGGCCAGAGAAGAGCCATGCCGGCGAGCGCCACAACGAGCACGGTCGACACCGCCGGCGCCGCCGACAGTCGACTCGGTTCGCGTTTCGGCAGGAGCAGGGAAGCACAGGCGGACGCGAGGCCGACGACGGCGCCAGCCTGCAGCACCGAGGCCAGTTCGAAACGATCGGCGAGTCCTCCGATTCCCCAGGTAGCGAGCCCGCCCGTCGCGAACAGGAAACCGAGTGCCGTTCCCGAAGCCAGACCCCGGCGCCAAGGCAGCAGTTCCTGGGCCATGACGATCAGGATGGAGTGCGACGCCCCGAGCAACGCTCCGCACGGCAGGACGACGGCGAAGATGAGGCTCCCGGAGCCCGGCACCAAGGCTAGCAGCAGGGAACCCAGGAGCGTGGTCAGGAAGACGACCGGCCGGCGTCCCCAGCGATCGGCCCAGGCCCCCGCCAGCACCGCCGTGACGGCGCCCCCGAGCAGGAACAGCCCGCTGGCGAGCCCCTGAGCCGAGGAGCTGTAACCCTGCTGGCTCAACAGGAGAGGCAGGAACGCCATCGTTCCGAACATGGCCCAGGAACGGCTGGCGAACACCAGAGCCAGGAGAGCGATGACGCCGCCGCGCACCGGTCGCCGCCGGCTGGCCGGCGTTTCCGCCGCAGCGGGCAGAGTCTCATCGGCCGACCGCACCTGGCCGGGCAGGCGATGGAGCCGGCGCGGGCCCATCGCGAACGCCATGAAGACCGGCACGGGCAACGCCAGGAACACGAGCCAGTAGATTCCGTTGAGACCCGCCCGGTCGAGAGCCAGGCCCGCCAGAAGCGGCCCGGTGGTGAGCCCGAGCTGACCGCAGAAGAAGAAGATGGCCGTGAACGTGGCCGAACGGGCGAGGTTCACCGTACTGGAGTGCATGACTCCCAGCGGGTGAAAGGCGCCCGAAGCAACCGCCGCGAGCGCGAACGGGACGAGGAACAGGAGGAACCTCCCCGTGGCGGCGGCCGCATAGACCGCCAGCGCCATGCAGGCCAGGTTGAAGGCGACGCTGAACGGTCCGAGGAAACGGCTGCCGACCCGATCGACCAGCCAGCCGAACGCCGGCTGGGTCGTGCCGGCCAGGACCTGGAACAGTCCCACCGCAAGCCCTATCTGGGCGGCGCTGAGACCGAGCGGCGCCTGGAGGAAGGCCAGCAGCACCGGCCCCATGCTGTTGAAGATGTCGATCCCGAGGTGACCCACCGTCACCGCGGCGAAGATGCGCCGGCCGTTCACCTGCGGCCCCTCAGTCGGCGTCGCCGGGCGCGTCTCCCCGCGACGCGCTGGCGCCGCCGCCTCGCCGCGGGTCGGCCACGCCGAGCAGGCTCGCCCCCTCCACCAGAATGGCGGACACGTCGCCGCTCAAGCCGCGCTCGAACACCTCGTGGCCCCTGGCCGCCAGACCCTCGAGCGTCTCGGCAGCAAGGCCGCCCTCCTCGTAGAAAACCTGGTCCGGCCACGCCTGGTGGTGCACTCGCGGGCTCTCGACCGCCCGCTGCAGGCCCATCCCGTGGTCGATCACGTTCGAGACGACGTGGTACACGGTCGTGATGATCGTCGGTCCCCCCGGCGTACCGACGACCATCTTCAGCTCGCCCTCCGGGTCGAGGACGATGCTCGGCGCCATCGACGACAGCATCCGTTTGCCGGGCGCGATCGCGTTGTTCTCGCCTTCGACCAGGCCGAACTGGTTCGGCTGGCCCGGCGACGCGGCGAAGTCGTCCATCTCGTTGTTCAGCAGGAACCCGGCGCCGGTGACCGTCACCGCGTTGCCGAAGCCGCTGTTGATCGTCGTCGTGACCGAGGCCGCGTTGCCCCAGCGGTCGACCACCGAGTAGTGGGTCGTCTCCGTGCCTTCCGCGGGCGGCGCCACTTCCACCGGCGGCAGGGGCGTAGCCCGTTCGGGATCGATCCGTGCGCGCAGCCCGTCCGCGTAGTCCTGGGACTCGAACTGCGCCCGCGGAATGTCGACGAAATCCGGGTCGCCGAGCAGCGTGTTCCGGTCGCGGAACGCGAGGCGCATCGTCTCGGCCTCCAGGTGAATCAACTCGGCGCTGCCGAACGGCGGCAGGGGATCCCAGCCTTCCAGCACGTTCAGAATCAGGCCCAGGGTCAGACCGCCCGAAGAAACCGGCGGCATTGAGTGGATCGTGTGACCGCGGTACTCGACGTCGACCGCGTCCCGCCAGACCGGCGCGTACTCCTCGAGGTCCTGGTGCGACATGAGACCGCCACCCCGCTCCATCTCGGCGACGATCAGGTCGGCGACGGGGCCGCGGTAGAAGCCGTCCGGCCCCTGCTCCGCGATCGCCGTCAGCGTCGCGGCGAGGTCGGGCTGGGCCAGGATCGCGCCCGGCGCCGGCGCCTCGCCGTCGACCAGAAACTGCATGGCGCTTGCCGGGAACCGGTTCAGCCTCGGCGCCGCCGATTCGAGGCTCCACGATCGCACCTCGTCGACCTCGTGGCCGCGCGCCAGCTCGATCGCGGGCGCCACCAGGTCGCCCCAGGGCAGGCTGCCGTGCTCCCGGTGCATCTCCCACAGCCCGGCCACCGAGCCCGGAACGCCAGCCGCGAGGTGGCCGATCACCGCGCTCTCGGCGACCTTGCCGTCGGCGTCCAGGAACATGTTCCGAGTGGCCGCGGCCGGTGCCTTCTCACGGTAGTCGAGCGCGCGGACCTCGCCGTCGTTCGATCGATAGACCAGAAAGCCGCCGCCGCCGATGTTGCCTGCCGCCGGCAGGACCGCGCTGAGAGCGAAACCGACCGCAACGGCCGCGTCGATCGCGTTGCCGCCCCGTTCCAGGATCGCGGCGCCGGCGTCGGAAGCAAGGCCGTGGCCGCTGACCACCATGCCCGCCTCGCCCCGGGCCACATCCGCGCTGCCGTGGAGCGGCCAGGACGCAGCCGCTTGCGGCGGGGCTTCCGGACCCCGACAGGCCGACCCGATGAGCAGGAGCGGGACGAGCAGCCAACTCACCGCGCGGGGGACCCGCGGGCGCCAGGCGGTGGTCGCGGGCCGGCTCATGGCGGCGTTCACGGTATCAGAGCACCCTGGGTCGGCGGGGATGCCCGCGCGTCCTGAGGGGACGGATACGCTTGTGGCGTTTCCCCACCCAGGAGCCGACTCATGAAGACGAGCCTCCCCGAGCTGACGATCGGCATCGAAGAGGAGTACCAGATCATCGATCCCGAAACCCGGGAGTTGAAGCCCTTCATCCAGAAGTTCCTGGAACAGGGTCAGATCGTGCTCCAGGAGCAGATCAAGGCGGAGCAGTTGCAGTGCCAGGTCGAGGTCGGCAGCGAGGTCTGCCGTTCGATCGACGAGGCCCGCCACGAACTCGTCCGTCTCCGCCGGTCGATCGCCCAACTGGCATCGAGAAACGGCCTCCGCATCGCGGCCGCCAGCACCCATCCGTTCTCCTCGTGGCAGGAGCAGGACGTCACGGAGGCGCAGCGCTACATCAAGCTGCAGGAGAACTTCGGAGACGTGGCCCGGCGGATGCTGATCTTCGGCATGCACGTCCACATCGGCGTACCGGACGAGGCCCTCCGCATCGACGTGATGGACCAGTCGCTCTACTTCCTGCCCCACCTGCTGGCCCTGTCCACCAGTTCGCCGCTCTGGCAAGGGCGGGACACCGGGCTCAAGTCCTACCGCTCGGTGGTCTTCGAGAGCCTCCCCCGCACCGGTCTGCCGCCGTCGCTGCGGTCCTACGCCGAGTACGAGCGTCTCGTGAACGTCCTGGTTCAGACGAAGTGCATCGAGGAACCGACGCAGATCTGGTGGGACGTGCGGCCGCACCCGAAGTTCCCGACGATCGAGTTCCGGGTCTTCGACGTCTGCACGAAGATCGACGAGGCGCTGTGCCTGACCGCCCTGCTGATGGCCATCGTCGGCAAGCTGATTCGCCTCCGCCACGACAACCAGGCCTGGCGCCGCTATCCCCGCCACCTCCTCTATGAGAACAAGTGGCGGGCGATGCGCTACGGCATCGACGGCAAGCTGATCGACTTCGGCAAGGGCGAGGAGGTGCCGCTCCGCTTCCTGACCCTGGAACTGCTCGACTTCGTCGACGACGTGCTGGACGACCTGAAGATCCGCAAGGAAGTCGAGTACGTCCATCACATCCTCGCCGAAGGCACCAGCGCCGACCGCCAGATCGCCCGCGCCGAAGGGGGCAACCTCCACGCTGTCGTCGACGGCCTGATCGAAGAGACTCGCGAAGGCTGCGACTAGCGAGTCACCCGTCTGCTCCGGGGTCCAAAGGGGAGGGTCCCAGCGGACGCTCGCGCTCCCTGAGTGGATGGGAGGTTGGCGCTCGCTGCGGTCGGCTGCGCTCCGGTTGGGTGTCGGTTCATGCAAACACGCCGGCCGTCGCTTGCCGACAGCCTCGCTGGGACCCTCCCCTTTGGACCCCGGAGCAGACTGGACCGCGTCGGACTGCGTCGCGTGGCAACAGCGGTCAGGCCCGTGTTCCGAGGCGCCGGCACGGAAACAAGGCCGCGAAGACGCCAAGGAGGATTGCGGTCAGAAGCAGGGAAGGCGCTAGGAAGCGGGGCCAGATCCAAATGCGGCTGCCGCCCGCGGGGCTTTCGTAGGTCGGGACGGGGACGGCGCCTTCCTGCCGCAGGCGCTGGACCCTGTCCGCGGGAAAGGCGTGGCGCAGGTCGCCGTCGGGATTCCGGACTTCTTCCAGCACGGCCGGGTAGTAGCGGTTGAGGATCGCCTGCTCGGCTGCGGCGGTCGGCCAGTCTTCGGCGTCGAAGGCTTCGTTGCGGGCCTGGACGTGCCAAGCGGCCTCGGACAGGAAGTGGTCCTCGACCTGCCAGGGCTGGAAGGGCGGCGTCGGCGGTGGTCTCGCGGGCCAGCGGGCGCGGCGGTTCTCGTTCAGGCTCTCGAGCCGGTCGGCGCTGTAGTAGCTGCGGAAGCTCCCGAGGCTGGGATCGACGATCCGGTGGCCGAGGTTCGTGAGGTCCACGAGGCCAACCGACGCCACGGCGAGAACGACCCACAGGACGGCAATCGCGCGGCGTTCGGTCGGGCTGGGCGCCTCGATGTCGAATCCGAACAGGCCCAGCCCGAAGACGACGCCGCAGCCGGCGGCCGAGGTGTTCAGCACGCAATCGTAGAAGTCGCCCGCGCGGACCCAGACCAGCCACTGGATGAACTCGTCGGCGAGCCCGACGAGCGAGGTCAGAACGGCGGCAGAAAACGCCGCCGCGATGGCCGATCGGCCGCCCCGGAGGAAGGCCCGGTAGAGCAGCAGAGCGACCACTCCGTAGAGAACCAGGTGCATCCGCTCGAGGGCGGACTCTTCGGGGCGTCCGCGGGCGAGTGCTGTCGCCTGCACGGCCGCCCACAGCAGACCGAGCGCCATCGCGGTCCAGTTCTTCCACCGCAGGCGTGGTGCCGAACGGACCACCCAAACGACGAAGGCGGCCACGGCGCCCCAGAACAGGATCGTCGGCACGATCACGAGGAGCGAACGGTCCACCTCCTCCTGAATCCACCGGGTCAGCCGACCCAGGAAGGGCGCCGAACCGACGATCCACAGGGCGATCAGAGCAGGTGCCGCAAACCGGCGCATTGGTGGGGAGACGCTAACAGCCTGAGGACGACACGGGTGTAGGCTCACGGCAGGAGGCAGGAGGGAACACATGGCAGAGCCAGCGCGAATCGACGTTCACACCGCGGAAGGAGCCCCGCATCGTCGTCCCGTCTCGGCGAACAGCGGCGGCGACCTGAGAGAGGCGCTCGACGACTTCCTCGAGCTGAAGGAGATGGTCGCGGCCCAGGAGGGAGATCGTGCCCTGCACGATCAGCCGCAGATGGTGAGTCGCTTCTACGATGTCGTCACGAAGTTCTATGAGTACGGCTGGGGGCAGTCGTTCCATTTCTCCCCACGACGGTCCGGCGAGAGCCTCCGAGACGCCGTCCGCCGTCACGAGATCAGCATCGGCGAACTCCTGGCTCTGCGGCCGGGAACGAAGGTCGCCGACATCGGATGCGGTGTCGCCGGGCCGCTGGTCACGATCGCGAACTCCGCCGGCGCAAGCATCACGGGGATCAACCTCAACGCGTACCAGATCGCGAGAGGCCAGCGATCGCTGCGCCGCGCCGGCCTTCAGGAAACATGCGGTTTCCTGCTCGCCAGCTTCATGGACGTGCCCGTCGACGACGGCTACTTCGATGCCGCCTATTCGTTCGAATCCACTTGCCACGCACCCGACAAGACCCTGTGTTTCAAGGAGCTCTATCGGCTGCTCAGGCCGGGAGGCGAGCTTGCCCTGATCGACTGGTGCCTGACCGAAGACTTCGACGAGCACGACCCGGTCCATCGCGACATTCGGGACCGACTCGAGTTCGGAAACGCGACGCCCAACCTGCTCATGACCTCCAGCCAACTCGACCTCGTTCGAGCCGTCGGTTTCGAGATTCTCTCGAGCCGTGACCAGGCACTCGAGTGCGATCCGAACACTCCCTGGTACCGCTCGCTGCAGGGGCGCGACCTTTCGCTCGCGTCACTCGGGCGGATCCCCGCCGGCCGGTGGTTCACGGCCACGGCGACGAGCCTGCTGGAGCTGCTCCGCATCGCACCCTCCGGCACCGGAGAGGCCGCCCGGATCCTCAACGTGGCCGCCGACGCTCTCGTCGAGGCCGGCGTGGCGGGGATCTTCACGCCGTCCTTCCTGATCCACGCGCGCAAACCGGACGGCTCCGTCTCTTCATAGCGGTTGGAGGTCCATCGTGGGCTTCAGGACTCGCCGTTCAAGGCGCCGCGAACCCCAGACATCGGACGACCTACGTCTCGCCAGCTATCCCCATCCCTATCCGGACGGCTGGTACCGGCTGATGACCTCGAAGTCGCTCCGGCGCGGGCAGATCCGCTACTTCGAATGTCTCGGACGCGCCCTGGTCGTCTGGCGCAGCGAAGACTCGGACGACGTGCATGCGATGCAGGCGTTCTGCCCCCACCTCGGCGCGAACCTCCGGCATGGCCGCGTCCGCGAGGACCGCATCGAGTGCCCGTTCCACAACTGGCAGTTCACGGGCGACGGCCGGGCGGCCTGCGTGCCCTACAGCGACAGCGTACCGACCCGCGTCGCGACCGAGAGCTTTCCGGTACAGGACGTGCATGGGCAGATCTTCATGTATCACCGAAGCGACGGCGCCAAACAGCAGGCCGGCGACGAGGTGCCGTATCCCGTGCCGCGGCTGCCGGAGATCGACGACGGGAGGTTCGTCTTCCGGGGGCACTACGACGCCGGCCGCGTCCACATGCACATCATCGAGTTCGTCGAGAACGCAGTCGACTTTGCCCACTTCATGTACATCCACGAACGGATGAACGTTCCCTGGACGCAGATCCCGGTCCCCGGTGTAGCGATCGAACACATCCCCGGCGTCGAGTTCCCCGAGGACCGGCCGTGGACGATGCACTTCCTCGACGAGGCCGTGCTCAAGTTCCGCGGCCGTCCTCTCGAACGGACACGGACAAGGGCTCGGGCCACGTTCACCGGCGCCGCCAGCATCGTGAACTTCAGGTTCTTCATTCCCGATACCGGCGAGATCGACCTCTGTCAGACCCACCTTCCGATCTCGCCTCTAGAGCAGCAGGTCGACTTCCACTGGTTCGCCGACCGAAGGGTCCCGCGGCTGCTGGCCTGGTACGTCGTCGGCAACTGGATCTCCCAGTGGCGCCACGACATCCAGATCTGGGAGAACAAGACCTATCTCGACCACCCGACCCTCTGCCGGGACGACGGACCCGTGGTCCGCATGCGACGCTGGTACCGGCAGTTCTTTCCGGACCCGCAACCGCCGGGGAAGCCGCCCGGAATGCCGCGGCGGGAACCGAGCGAGCGTGCTGAAGGCCGGCTGGTCGGTGCAGCCTCCAACTGACGTGCCGCGTTTTCTGACAGCGGCCCTGGGCATCCTGCTGGCCGGCATGACAGCACCGGCACCGGCCGCCGATCCGGAGTCCAACCCGGTGATCCGCATCGAGCGCTGGATCGAGGGCGGCGCCCGGGTCGACTGGTCCCGCCAGGGCGAATGGCTGGCCTACGACAAGGCCGGAGCGGACGGTCGCTACGACGTCTACATCACCTCCACGGACCTCCTGGCCGAGCGCTGCCTGACGTGCGACATGTACGCGTTGCGCAAGGACAACGTGCTCAATCCGGTCTGGCACCCCACCGGAGAGCGGCTGATCGTCCAGGTCCAGAGGCATCCGAAGCGGCTCAAGTTCGTCGCCGACCCCCTGCAGCTCCTGACCCCCGACCGGGCCCTGCACGGCGAGTTCTACGACATCGACCGCCAGGGGAAGAGCTTCACGATGCTGACCCGCTTCACCGCCAGCGGCACGGCGGCGCTCGACCCCCACTTCTCCTTCGACGGCGAGCGTCTGCTTTGGAGCGAGCGGATCAAGGCGCGCAAGGGGCGTTACGGCGCCTGGCAGCTTCGCAGTGCCCGGTTCCAGGTCAACCGAGTCGGCACCGCGCAGTTGAAGAAGATCAGGTCCCACGCCGCGCCCGCCGACGCGCTGATCGTGCCCCAGGGTTACACGCCCGACGACCGCGGCGCCCTGGTCGCGGGGAACCTGGAACCCGGGCAGCCGCCGGACGCGCTCGACCTCTACCGGCTGCGCTTCGACGGCGGCGAGCCCGAACGCCTCACCCACTCCCGCGGCGGCGCCGAGGAGTTCGCGCGCCTGTCGCCCGCGGGCCGCCACGTCGCCTTCACGTCCAACGCCGAGATCCGTGGCACGGAGCCCGACCAGACGGTGCCGCCCAGCGTCCGCCGCGAACTCTGGCTGATGGACGCGGACGGCTCGAACAAGCGCCGGCTGACCTTCTTCAACGACCCGACCTCGGACCACAGCCTGGGCCACACCTACATCGGCGACCTGGCCTGGAGTCCAGGAGGCGACCAGATTGCCCTCCACGTCCTCTGGGGCGGCAGCCGCAATGGTGACCGCCCGCGCGAAGCGCTCTACCGTATCCACCTCGACCCATCGTTCCGGCGCTGAAGCCGCCGCAACCGATACCTACGCAAACCGAGGAAACCCGCATGAGAACACGTTCCGGCTTGTTCACGGTCGTCCTTTCGCTGGCCCTCGTCCCGCAGGCCCGCCCCGCCGCGGCACAGGACGACCCCCACGTCTTCCGCGGCGCCCGGCTGCTGCCGATCACAGGGGAGCCGATCGACAACGGTGTCCTCGTCGTCCAGGGCGGCAGGATCACCGATGTCGGCGGTGCCGACACGCGCACGCCCCGCGGCGCCGTCGAGCACGACGTCAGCGGCAAGGTGCTGATGCCCGGGCTCGTCGACACCCACTCCCACATCGGCTCGGTCTCCGGCGGCGACCGCTCCTCACCGCTGCATCCCGACGTGCGCAATCTCGACTCGATCGACATCGCCTCCGACAGCATCTGGCGTGCCCGCGCCGGCGGCATCACGACGGTCAACATCATGTCGGGATCGGGCCACCTCATGTCCGGGCAGACCGTCTACGTCAAGCTCCGCGACGGCGCCCGAACGATCGAGGACTGGCTCTTCTGCGACGATCCCCTGAACGGCATCTGCGGCGGCCTGAAGATGGCGAACGGCACGAACTCGATCGGCTCGCCGCCGTTCCCGGGCACCCGCGCCAAGTCCGCGGCCCTGGTCCGCAACCTCTACCACGAGGCTGTGGAGTACCGCGACAAGATGGCCGCCGCCGAGGCCGAGGGGAACGCCGAAGGCGGCGACGGGCCGGCGAAGCGCGACCTGCGGATGGAGGCCCTGGTCGAGGTGCTCGACGGCAGGAGGATCGTCCAGCACCACACCCACCGCCACAACGACATCGCCACCGTCCTGCGACTCAAGGAGGAGTTCGGGTTCCGGGTCGTCGCCCAGCACGGGACCGAGTCCTGGAAGGTCGCCGAGGAACTCGCAGCCGCGGACGTGCCGGTGTCCATCACCTGGATCGACACGCCGGGCGGCAAGGAAGAGACGATGGGCTGGAACATGGAGATGGGAGCGATCCTGGAGCAGGCAGGCGTCGACGTCAGCTTCAACACGGACGACTCAGTGACCGATTCGCGCCTCCTCGCCCGGGGCGCCGCGATCGCGGTGCGCTACGGCATGTCGCGCGAGAAGGCGATCGAGGGGCTGACCCTCGCCCCGGCGCGGGCGCTCGGGCTCGAGGACCGGATCGGCTCGCTCGAGGCCGGCAAGGACGCCGACTTCGTCA
>JAPOXA010000135.1 GCA_026707325.1 Acidobacteriota bacterium
TCCCAGTCCACGCCCGGGTTCGGCGTCTCGAAGTGCAGGTGCTTCGGAATGACTCCATGCCGCATGGCGAGAACGACCTTGATCAGTCCCGCGATGCCCGCGGCCGATTCGAGGTGCCCCATGTTCGTCTTCGCCGTCCCGATCAGCAGCGGCCGCTCGGCGTCCCGTTCGCGGCCGTAGACGGCGGCGGCGGCCTGCACCTCGATGGAGTCGCCGATCTCCGATCCGGCGCCGTGCGCCTCCAGGTAGTCGACATCGGCGGGTGCGATGCCCGCGCGCGACAGTGCCTCGTCGATGACCTGTTCCTGGGCGGGCCCGCTCGGCATCGTCAGTCCCGCGGCGGTGCCGTTGTGGTTGACGGCCGAGCCTCTGATGACGGCCCAGATTCGGTCGCCAGCGGCCTGCGCTTCGCTCAGCCGTTTGAGGAGAACGACGCCGCATCCCTCGCCGCGAACATAGCCGTCCGCCGAAGCGTCGAAGGTGGCGCAGCGTCCGCTCGACGCGAGCAGGCCGTGCTCGAGCAGGAGCCTGCTGAAGTTGGGGGAGAAGATCGCATTGACGCCGCCGGCCAGCGCCAGGTCCACCTCGCCCCGCTCCAGCGCCGTGGCCGCGGCGTGGACGGCGGCGAGCGACGCCGCGCACTGCAACTGGAACGGCAGGGCGGGGCCCATCAGACCGAGCGTGTAGGCGACCCGTCCCACGGTTGTGCTGGACATCGTGCCGACGGAACCGCCGTCCGAGCCGCTTGCGATCATCAGGTCCCGGTACTCGCTCGCGTTCAGCCCGGCGAACACGCCGGTACGGCTGCCCCTGAGCCCTTCGGGATTGACGCCGGCATCCTCCAGGGCCTGCCAGCTCGTCTCCAGCAGCATCCTCTGCTGGGGGTCCATGGCCTCCGCCGCGATCGGCCGGAGGCCGAAGAACCTGGCGTCGAACAGTTCGAGACCCCCGACATAGCCGCCCCAGCGATAGGCCGGGTGGTCGGCCTCGGGATCGCCGACGCGGTCGAGCCAGTAGTCGGCGTCGGTGCGTCCCTCCGTGACCAGATCGGCGCCCGCCAGGAGCTGCTCCCAGTAGGTCGACACGTCCGGGGCGCCGGGGAAGCGGCAGGCCATGCCGACGATGGCGATCCCCTGCTGGTCCGTTTCAGACGTCGGGCGGGGTCGCACGACGGGCTTCTCGGGAAGACGGGAAGGTGCGCCGGTGAGAGCCTCGATCTCCCCGGCCAGGTGACCGGCGAGTTCCGCGGTGCTGGGGTAGTCGAAGACGATCGTGTTGGACGTCGTGTATTCGCCGGCGAAGGCCCGGTTCAGCCGGTTCCGCAACTCGACCGCCATCAGCGAGTCCATGCCCAGGTCGAAGAAACCGACCGTCGCCGACGGCGGCGACGGGAGGTGCAGCACGGACTGCAGCTCCTGCTGGATAAAGGCCTCCAGCAGATTCCGTTTCTCTTCCGACGGCGCTTCCCGCAGTTGTGCCATCAGGCCGCTGGAGGCGGCCGGCTCCTCGGTCAGCCGGGGCCGGACCTTCCTCATGGCCAGCAACTCGTCGAAGAACGGGGGCGGTGTCCCGAACTCTTCGGCGACGATGGACCAGTCGGTCGCGGTGACCATGGGCGCGGTCACGTCCTGCCTGACCAGCCGGTCGAGTGCCTCGATGCCCTGTTCGGGAGTGATCCACTCCGCGGCGGTGTGGTCGAAACGTCTCCTGATTCTCTCCCTCTGCTCTTCCGCCTCCCCGATGCCCGACCAGGCGCCCCATGCGATTGCCTGGCCGGGGAGGCCCAGACCGCGCCGGTGGGCGGCAAGCTGGTCGAGGAAGGCGTTGGCGGCGGAGTGATTCGACTGCCCGGGGTTGCCGACCACGCCGATCCCGCTGGAAAACAGGACGAACAGGTCGAGTTCTCTGGTCGTAGTGGCCCGATGGAGATGCCAGGCGCCGAGGATCTTCGGCCACAGCACCTGCTCGAAGCGCTCCCAGGTCTGGTTCTCGATGACGCCGTCCGAGAGGACGCCCACGCTGTGGATGACGCCTCCGAGCGGTTTCCGACCTTCATCGATTCGGGCGAGCAACGCGTCGATGGCGGCGAAGTCCGTGACGTCGGCGATCTCCACCCGCACGTCGGCGCCGGCTTCCCGCAGCTCGCGGATGACCGCGTCAGCCTCCGGATCGGGATCCCGGCGGCCGTTGAGAACGACGGCGCCGGCGCCCTGCTCGACCAGCCAGCGGGCGACCGCGCAGCCGATCCCGCCGAGGCCGCCGGTGACGAGATAGGCGCGGTCCGGCCGGAGACCGCCCCTGGCGAGCGAGGGCATGCGGAGGACGTTCTTGCCGGTGTGCCGGGCGGCCCGCATGGCGTCCATCGCTGACTCGATCTCGCAGAGCGGCCAGACCGTGTGCGGCAGAGGGGACAACTCGCCGGCCGCGAGGCGATCCATGATCCGAGAGAGGGATGCGCCCGCGCGCTCCGGATCGGTCCGCTTCAGCTCATCCACGTCGAGGACGGAGTACGCGACGTCGGGGCGCGACGCCGACATCTCCCGTTGGCTCCAGATGCCCCGCTTCCCGATCTCGACGAAGCGGCCGCCGGGAGCCAGGCAGGCGAGGCTCGCTTCGATGAAGCCCTCGCTCGTCAGACTGTTCAGCACCACGTGGACGCCTTCGCCGTCGGTCGCCCGCAGGATCTCGTCGCCGAACGCGGTCTCCCGGCTGTCGAACACGTGGGCCACGCCGAGGGAGCGGAGGAAGGACTGCTTGGCGGCGCTGGCGGTAGCGAAGACTTCGGCGCCGGCGGCCTGAGCCAGTTGAATCGCGGCAAGGCCGACGCCGCCGGCTCCGGCGTGGATCAGCACGCGTTCTCCGGCCTGAAGATCCGCCGTCCGGAACGCGAGATCGGCGGTGACGAAGCAGATGGGCACGGTCGCGAGGGCGGACGTGGAGAGCCCGGCGGGAGCGGGCGCGACGAGCGCCGCGTGGGTGACGATCTCCGGGGTGAACGAACCGAACCCCATCCCGGCCACCAGGTCGCCGGTTGCGAGGCCTTCGACCTCCTCGCCCGTCTCCACGACGCGGCCGACCAGTTCGCGGCCGATCTCGCCTCCGGTGGAAACCGCGCCGATGCTCATCAGCGCGTCGACGAAGTTGAGGCCCATCGCCTCGACGGCGACCCGGACCTCGCCGGGTTCGAGATCGGGGCGGGGCCGGGGCTTCGCCCGGAGGGTGGTCAGGCCGGCCTCCGGATCCTCGGGGCCGACGACCCAGTCGGTGTCCTCCGGCAGGGCGAGACGCGGGTCGTCGGCGCTGGGCCGGATCAGGCGCGCGGCCCTACGGACGCCTCCCCGGTGGGCGATGAGGGTCTCGGAATCGGCGAACAGGAGTTCATGGGCGAGTTCCGAAGCCGCCGACGTTTCCGCTGAGGGGTCGACGTCGATCAGTCTCGGCTGAAGGTGGGACGCCTCCCAGGACATCGCCTTTCCGAAACCCCAGAGGGCGGCGCCGGCAAGTTCGCCGGACGTTCTTCCCAGAAGGTCCTGCTCGAGGACCTGTGCGCCGCGCGTAACGAACCAGACGCCCTCGGTCGGACCGACGCCGGCGTCGATGGCCCCCTGCGCCAGAGCGAGCGCCGTGGACGCGGCATGGGTTACGTCCTCCGCCATCTCCTCCGTGGTCGCGGACGCTCCGCGTCCATCCAGGGCGGAGAGGTGCACGACGCCCCGGAGAGGCGGTTCCTCGGGCAGTCCCTCCAGCAGGGAGCGCCAGGCTTCGCGGTCCGACGGTTCGAGGGCCGCCGTCGTGACGCCGGAAACTTCCGGCGGGGGACTGCCGGCATCGCCTTCCGCGCGGACCAGCAGGACCGTCTGGTTGCGGGAGGCCAGTTCGGCGGCGAGTTGCTCCGCCGTGCCGGCGCCGTCCGCCGCAAGGACCCAGGCGCCCGGCGCCGGGGCGACATCGGCCGGCCCCCGGGCGAGGATGACGCTCGAACCGAGGTGTTCGTCGGTGTCCGGATCGCGGGTTCCCAGGAACTCCACGTCGGAGAAGCCGGCATCGCCCAGTGCCCTCCGCCACTCGGGCGGTCTGGCGAAGGCATGCTCGGTCCGGTAGATGTCGGCGAAGCGCCACCATCCGTCCAACAGCCCGAACGTCAGATCCTGCCAGGTCCGGTGGCGCAGGCCTTCGAGGGCAACCAGTTGACCCGACGGGGCGAGCAGGTCGCGGCAGTGGGACAGCGTCTCTCCCAGGTCCCGGGTCGCGTGCAGCACGTTCGCTGCGATGACCAGGTCCCAGGCGTGAGCGTCGAAGCCCTGTGCCGCCGGATCCGCCTCGATGTCCAGGCGGCGGAACTCGGTCGGCGCGCCGGTCGCGGCGAAGCGTTCTTCGGCCTGCGAGAAGAAGCCTGCCGAGATGTCGGTGAAGGTGTAGTCGACCCGGTCGGAGGGCAGGCGCGGGAGAACCGCCTCGGTGGCGGATCCGGTCCCTGCCCCGACTTCCAGTACCCGCAGCCGGCGATCCTCCGGCAGGCCGGAGACGGCCGCCTCGACGGCGTCTCCGAGCATCCGGTTCGCGGAACGGTTGGCCGGCGCCTGGAGGTACACGCCCGCCGCGCCGGGTCCTTCGTCGCTGAACATCAGGGTCATCGGATCCGTGCTTCCCTGAAGCACCTCGGCGAGAGCCGGACCGCAGCGGCAGAGCAGGCCGAGTTCGTTGGAGCCGTGGGGGTGCTTGTCCCGGAGTCTCTCGGCGAGGCGTTCGGGGTCTGCCAGGGCTTCGTCCGGGAGGGGGTCATCCGCTCCGGCCGCCACGAGATAGCCCCCGTCGGAAGGACGCAGGATGCCCGCCTCGGACAGGATGGCCAGGAGCCGGCGGAAAAGGCGACCGTGTTCATCGACGACGTTCAGTTCGCGGCGGAGATCCTCGGGCGAAACCTCCGCCTCGGCCCGGCGCGGCCATCCCATTCCCTCGAGCGCCGAGAGGACGTAGGCCTGTGACAGGCGCTCGAGGTCCCGGAGCAGGGTGACCCGGTCCGCCGCTTCGACGTCGCGGTCCGCCAGGTGCTCGGCGAGGGTGCGCGACTGGCCGGCCACCGTCGCCGGGCTGGTCAGGAAGTCCGCGGCCGGCATGCTTCCGTCCAGCGGCTGTTCCCGCCAGGCGACCTCGTACAGCAGGTCCTTCATCCCGGCCCTGGCCGAGAGAAGTGCGCCACGGGTGGCGCGCTTGACGGTGAATCCGAACAGGCCGCCGAGAGGGGCGCCGTCCGTGGAGTAGAACCGGACGTCCCCCGTGACGACTTCGGGCGGCTCGGAGGACGCGGCGTTCGCTCCGTTCCGCTCGCCGGATGTCCTCACGGTCGCGTGGCAGAGGAGCCTGGTCGGCATCGGTCCCGCCACCCACAGCCTCTGCCAGCCGAAGGGCATGTACACCGCCCCCTGCTCGGCAACGGTGTGGTGGCGGGCCAGCGACAGGACCTGGAAACAGCCGTCCAGCAGCAGCGGATGCAGTTCCATCCCCGTCGCGTCGACCGAGTCGTTGAGCGCGAGAGTGGCGAGGGACTCTCCCTCCCTTGCCCAGGCGGATTCGATTGTGTGGTACGACGGGCCGAGGTAGATGCCCGTCGCGGACCGCATCGCGTAGAACTCGACCGGATCCTGGGGCGTCAACTCGGCCTTGAGCGCTTCCACGTCGAGCGGCGGAAGCAGTTCGACGTCCGACCCTCCCGAGGAGAGTCGACCGCCGGCGTGGAGGGTCCAGCCCTCCTCGCCCTCTCCCCTGGTGAAGATCTCGAAGGGGCGTTCCGCGAGGTCGTCCGAGCCGTCCAGAACGAACTGCAGGGTGCGGCCTCCGCCGCCCGCCCCGCTTTCCGGATCCTCCTCGTCGAGCATCAGCGGGCTGTAGATCTGCAGCTCGTCCACGACCGCCGGCCCGTCGCCATGGCTCAGGGCGACCGAGACCGCCATGCCGCCGTGGAGCCCGCCGGGGACGACAACCTGCTCGTACACCAGGTGGTCCAGCAGCCACGCGGGATCGGAGGCGAACACGTCCGTCTCGAACATGACTTCGCCGCGGGGCGACTCGTGGCGGACGCCGAGCAGCGGATGTCCGTCGGCCTTGTGACGGCGCTTCGATGTTCGGACCCAGTGCTGGATGCGCTGGAACGGATAGCCGGGCAGGGTGAGTCGGCGCCGCTCCTCGCCGGCGAACAGGCCCTCGAACTCGACGTCGAGGCCGGCCTCCCAGGCGCCGGCGACGGCTTCGGTGAAGCCGCCGCTGGTGTCGGTGGGCGGCTCGTCGGCGTCACGGGGCGGACGCCGCAGACTGGCGAGAACCGGCGGGGATCCCGCCGGCGTCGACGCGGGCCAGATCATCGAGACGACGGGCCCCAGCACGGCGTGGGGGCCGATCTCGACAACGGCGTCCACTCCCATCTCCGCCAGGGTCTCGACGCTGGCCCGGAACGCCACCGGCTCGCGAGCGTGGCGCCGCCAGTACGCGGCGTCCATCCGGGCGTCCGGCTCGAGCAGGCGGCCCGTGATGTTGCTGACCAGAGGGACGGAGGGGGCCGGAGGCGAGGGCGCGATTTCCCTGACGGCCGCTTCCAGCTCGTCCAGGGCCGGCTCGATCAGGGCGCTGTGGTACGCGGGGCTCCGCCGCAAGCGGTGCGTCTTGACGCCCTCGGCTTCGAAGCGTCCGAGCACCACGTCGAGTTCGGCAACCGGCCCGCTGACCACCTGCTGCGCTCCGTTGTCGACGGCGAGGGAAAGGTCCTCGTCGTCCGAGCCGGCGTTGTGCTCAGCCACCGTTTCGGCGACGCGGGAGGCCGGGGCGAAGACGGCGGCCATCGCGCCGTCGGCGCGGGTGGCGCCCATCAGCGTGCCGCGGGCGGCCGCGTAGCGAAGGCCCTGCTCGAGGGTGAAGCCGCCCGCCGCCCGGGCCGCCGCGATCTCGCCCAGGCTGTGACCGACGACGACGCTCGGCCGGACGCCCAGGCTCTCCCAGAGCGCGACCAGCGCGCACTCCAGGGAGTAGATGGCGGGCTGGGTCCAGGCCGGTTCGTCGAGCAGGCCGTCGGTCCCGTTCTCTCCGAACATGACGTCGAGCAGGGAAATCCCGCGGTCCTCCAGGAGCATCCGGTCGCAGCGGTCGAGCACCGAGCGGAACACGGGCTCCCGTTCGTACAGGGCCTTGCCCATTCCGGGCCATTGGCTGGCCTGGCCGGTGAAGACGAAGGCCACCTTCTTCGCTCCGCGGGGCGTGTCGCCGCCTTCTCCTGCGGCCAGATCCTCCAGTTGCTGCCGGAGCTGAGCGAGCGCGGCGGAAGATCCGGAGGCCGGCGCTTCGTGCCGGATGCCGGCGGGGGCGCCGGCGCACCCAGTTTCTGCCGCGCTGGTTCCCAGGTCGTTGAACACGAGGCCGGCCCGGTGCGCGAAGTGGCTCCTGCCGACCGCGGCGGTCCAGGCCAGGTCGGAGAGGTCCGGGTCCGTCTCGTCGTCGAGCCAGGACAGGTAGCGTCCGGCCACGTCGCGCAGGGCCTCGGGCGATCTGGCCGAGAGCGGCAGGAAGCGGGTTTGGCGTGTTCCCGGTTCCCCGAGCGGTTCCTCGCCCTGTTCCGTCGGGGGGCTCACGGGCAGGCGGACGCCACTCGGGAAGGACCCGCGGAAGGACGCGCGAGCGGCGCCGGCAGGGGCCTCCAGCTCGTCGTAGCCCTGCACTAGGACGTGGCCGTTGGTCCCCGACCAGCCGAACGAGTTGACGCCGGCCAGGCGGGGCCGGCCGGGGTGGAGGGGCCAGTCCGTCATCCCATCGGTGACGCGGACGGGCAGGCGGTCCCAGTCGATGTTGGGATTCGGGTTGCTGAAGTTCAGGTGACGGGGAATGACCCCGTGTCTCATCGCCAGGACCGCCTTGATGAGGCCCGCGACGCCCGCGGCGGGTCCGAGATGTCCAATGTTCGTCTTGACGGAACCCACCAGAAGGGGGCGTTCCGCGTCGCGCTCGCGTCCGTAGACGGCTGCCGCCGCGTTCAACTCGATGGGATCGCCGACGATCGTGCCGGTGCCGTGCGCCTCCAGGTAGTCGACGTCGGAGGGGGAGGCGCCGGCCCGCGCCAGGGCCTCCTCCATCGCCTTCTCCTGGGACGGGGCGCTGGGCACGGTCAGACCCTGGCTGGCGCCGTCCTGATTGACCGCCGAGCCGGGGATGACGGCCCAGATCCGGTCGCCGTCCGCCTTCGCGTCGCTGAGGCGCTTGAGGACGATCAGGCCGCAGCCCTCGCCGGAGACGAAGCCGTCGGCGGCCGCGTCGAAGGTCCAGCACTGGCCCGTGGGCGACAGCATGCCCGCGTTGGCGCGCAGCTCGAGCGGCCGTCCGGCGAACTGGGCATGGACGCCGCCGGCCAGAACCAGGTCCGCCTCGCCACGCTGGAGCCCGGCCACGGCCTGGTGGATGGCGACCAGCGAGGAGGAGCAGGCGGTGTCGATCGCCATCGACGGCCCTTCGAGGCCGAGCACGAAGGACACCCGGCCGATCGCGGTGTTCAGCGCGTTGCCGGTGGCGGCGTAGAGCCCGGCCGCGGCCTCGCTCGTGCCGGGATCCGAGATCGCCATGTCCCGGTAGTCCATGATGCTGATGCCGGCATAGACGCCGGTGCGGCTGCCCTTGAGGTTCCCGGGGTCGATGGCCGCGTCCTCGAGCGCCCACCAGCTCACCTCCAGCATCATGCGCTGCTGGGGATCGAGCATCTGCGCCTCGATCGGGGAGATGCGGAAGAACTCCGCGTCGAACAGGTCGAGGTCCTCGACGTACGCCCCGAAACGGATCGCCTCGTTGCTGGCGGCGAACTGGGGGAACTGCCGCCCCGGGCGCCCGATGACGGAGCCGGGCGGCCCCTCCACCACCGCGTTCTCGCCGGCCAGGAGCTGTCTCCAGTAGCCGGCGAGGTCCTTGCTGCCGGGGAAGCGGCAGGCCATGCCGATGATCGCTACCGGCTCCTCGCGGGGCGGGCCGTTCGCAGGACCTGGGTGGGTGGTGTTCGACATCTTCGATCTCCCGATTGCGGGTTGTACCTCAAGCAGTCGTTCGCACTCCGGCGCTCAAGAGGTATCGATACAACCTCGCCGTGAGCTTCGGGTCGCTTTCTTCGAGCAGTCGCAGGGCGGAAGCGGTCAGGGTCGCGGTCGTGCAAGGCTCGTCCGCGACGACCGAGGCGGACGCTGCCGGGGCGGCGACGGGCGCGCGGGGCTCGACCGCGTCGCCCGGGCCCAGTTGGCGGTGGCGCGCGCCGGCGGCGTCGAACACGGAGGCTCGTCCGGCAGTGATCAACTGCAGCGTGTCGTTCGACTCGCCGACGTCGAGGAGAGCCTCGCCCTCGGCGTGCTCGCGGGTGTCCAGCCAGTCCCGGAGATCGCCGACCAGCTCTTCGAAGAGGACCTGCCGGTCGAGGTGCCGCTCCATGTCGGCACCCACGGTCTCCAGCAGGGAAGGCTCCGTACCGTGCGCGTCGTCGTGTGGTTCGTAGGAGGAGATCAGGACGTCCTCGCAGTGTTCCAGCGCCTGATCGTCATCGGGAGCGAACACGACGCCGGCGAACACCGCCGGCGGCAGGTTCCGCTGCAGCTCTTTCTCGAGCGTAGCGGGGGCTCTGCTCATGACCACCTGGGTACCGGCGCGGCGCGCGGCCAGGATGAAGCGGCACATGGCGCTGACGGTGGAGAAGTCGAGGCCGGATACGGCCTTGAAGTCGAGCACGATGCATGCTGGACGGACGTCTTCGCCGAGCGACCGCTGGAGTCGGTCCGCCAGCGGATAGCCGGCGCCGAAGAAGATGTAGCCCCGAAGTCGGTAGCCCCGGACCCGGGGACCCTCGGCCCGCAGGATGGCCCGGTCCGGTATCGGGCGGACGCGATGGCTTCGCTCCTGCCGCAGGGAGAAGGTGGCATCAACGACATCGACCCGACTCAGGCGGACGACGAAGAAGAGGATCGTGATCAGCATGCCGATGGCGACGCCTTCGAGGAAGCCCAGCGCCAGGATCGTCACGAAGATCACCAGGATGATCGCGTAGTCGCTCAGCGGCAGGCGCTTGCGGACCTTCAGCAGCCACTGGTCGAGCATCGCCACGCCCGTGTACAGCAGGACTCCGCCCATGAGCGGCACGGGCACGACTCTGAGCAGGACATCGCCGAAGATGAGTGGCGAGACGGCCACCGCAGCCACGGCGACGCTGGTGGCCTTCATGCCGGCGCCGAGCATCAGGCTGCGCAGAGAGGTCGGAACGACCAGCGTGCCCGGCGGCCCGCCGCCGAGGCCGGCCGCCAGACTCCCCAGTCCCACGGCGCCGAACTCCCGGTTCCAGTCCAGCTCGCGGCCGGACGCCAGCTCCATGCCCCCGATGTACAGGACGGTGCAGAGCAGGGTCACCAGAACCAGTACGAGGAGGTTCGGAACCTGAAGGGCGACCGCGCTCCAGTCGATGCGCGCCGCATCGGCGAGCGAGAGGGGCGGCCACAGGTCCGATCCACCGATGCCCGCGAACAGGAGGCCCTTGTCCTGCGCCTCCTGGGTCGAAACGCCGAAACGATCGAGTCCCAGGTGCAGGAGACCCGCAACGGTGATGAAGCTCCCCGGCATCAGCAGGGGGTTGGACCAGCGCTGGCTGGCGACGTACAGGCCGAGGCCGTACGCGATGCCGACGCCCCAGTTCGTGACAACCAGGGGATCGAACAGGGATGCGAGTGCTTCGGCCTCGAGTCGCACGCCCATGAGAGCCAGCGCCACCACGCAGGCGAGTCCGCCCGTGCCCGCGACGAAGCCGGACGAAACGGGGTAGGGAAAGAAGCGGACCAGGTTCGCGAGGCGGAAGCGCTCGATGAGTAGGGCGCAGGCCGCTGTCCCGACGGAACCCAGAACGACGATCGCGACCATGGTGGGAAGCAGTTCGTCGCCGGTGGCGGTTAGCGAACCGCCGATCACGCCGAGAGCGATCATCGTCGCCACGGTGGGCGCGGTGGCGGCGCCCGGGAAGCCGCTTCTGAGCCCGGTCACCAGGCAGGCGGCCGCGGTGCCGAACAGCACCAGCCCGATGCCCTGGGACACGTAGGGAGCGAGCTGTCCGGAGAACACCAGGGTGGCCAGGGCCACCTCGGCGATGATCAGGCCGATGCCGGAGACGAACGCGACGGTCAGGACCGCGACCGCTTGCCGGGCTGCCGCCTTCGACGCGAGGCCGGCTGGCCCTTTCCGGGGGGATTCTCCAGTCATGTCGCGCGCACTTCCGTCCGCAGACTACCCAACTGGAACGACCGTGCAGGCGCACCGGCTGGACAGCTTCGGGACGCCGCGTCAGAGTTCGTGGCTTGAGTAGGAGTTCCCAAAGAGAATTGCCGGCATGGGCCGCGCTGGTGCCAGTCGCTGGCCTTTGGCTATCCAGCTGCGGTCCGGATCCCATGCCAGTCGAGGTGGTCGACCTGGTCGGCGAGTTCCGCTACGCCGAGGTCAGACGGGAGCGGCCGCTGATCGACCTGGGAACCCCCTCAGCGGCGGCTGCCCTGATCGGCGGCTGGTCCTGGAACGAAACCGATCCCCGGGGGACCACGTTCGTGTGGGCCGTCGGGCCGCGTTCGGAGGTCGGCGTGTTTCTGGCCTGGGAGCGGGATCTGGAGGTCCGGATGCGGTGCCGCGCCTTCCGCTACCCGGGATCGCCGGCGCAGATCGTGAGCGTTCTCTGGGACGACGTGGAGGTTGCGTCTCTGGAGCTCGAGGCCGGCTTCATGGAAGGCGGGTTCGTCGTGCCGGCGGAACGGGCGACTCCGGGCGGTCACCGGCTGGCGCTGGTTCCGGCGTACTTCGGGCGGCCTGAGGGGGCCGGAGACGCGGGCCAGGCGCCGAGGCATTCGAGAAAGCTCTCCTTGACCTGCGACTGGATTGCGCTGGGGGACGGCCCAGTGGCCGCCGAGGCGCGCGGCGAGGGCGACACACTCTGGATCCCGGCGGCCAGCGAGGTTTCCTTCTTCCTGGAACCGGAGCAGGACCTTGAGTTGCAGTGGGAGGGCAGCGCTCCCCGGGGCGTCCCTAGCCTTGACGTGGTGTGGGAGGTCGAGGGCGCGGCGCCATTGACCGCTTCGATCACCCAGGAGTCCGCTCCGCCCCTGCACCTGCCTTTGCGACCCGTGGGAGATCAGGGGCCTGAGGCGCCCGTCGACGATTGGCTCGCGTTCGTTCGACCGGCCCGGCTGACGCTGCGGACCGCGGGCGGAGCGGCTGCTTCGGGTGGGGAGGAGGCGGGCGTCGTTCTGCGCAGGCCCCGGCTGACCGTGGACGAGCGCGACTTGCCCCTGCCGGATCGGTCCGCCGAAGAGCCGTCCTTCGATGAGGCCGGAGTCCCGGAGCACCCTTCGCCGGGCGGTGAACGGCCTCCTGCGTCCATCCTGCGCTGGATCGTCGACACGTTGCGAGTGGACCGGCTCGGCTTCCACGGCCACGAAGGAAAGGTGTCGCCGAACTTCGACTCCCTGGCGGAGCGTTCGACCGTCTTCGAGCGGGCGATCGCGCAGTCCTCGTGGACCCGTCCGACCGTCGCCACCCTGCTCACCGGCGTGGGGCCCGAGCGCCACGGCATCCGGGAGCTGAGCCACGGGATGGAGGAGTCCTTCGCCACCCTGCCGGAGCGGTTGCGGGAACTCGGCTATGCCACCGCCGGCTTCTCGGCGAACGCGAACGTGACCGCCGACACCGGCTTCGCTCAGGGGTTCGACCGCTTTCAGTACGCCGCGGTCGATGTCGACGACCTCGCCCGCGATGCACTCGCCTGGCTGGACGAACTGACCGCCCGGGCGCCCGAGCAACCGTTCTTCCTGATGATTCTGAGCGTCGAGCCGCACGCTTCCTTCGCCCCGGCGGAACCGTTCCGCAGCCGGTTCGCGGCCGGAGTCGACGATCCTGAACTGGGCTCGGTGGCCCACCTGAAGGCGTTGAGCGGCAGGGAGGCCACGTCGACGCCGGATGTGGTGGAGAAGCTCTTCCTGCTCTACGACGGGGAGATCGCGTGGAACGATCACGTCTTCGGCGAGGTGAAAGACGAATTAGGCCGGCGAGGCCTCGACCCCCTCATCGCCGTCATTGCCGACCACGGCGAAGCGTTCGAGGAGCGCGGCGTCTTCGGCCACGCGTGGGACCTTCACCGCGAGGTGTTGGACATTCCCTTCTTCATCCACCTGCCGGGGCAGACCGAGGGTCGCCGCGTGGCGCTGCCGGTTCAGCAGGCGGACCTCCTGCCGACGTTGATCGAGATGACGGGCGGTGAACCCGGACCGGACATCGAGGGCGATAGCCTGGCGCCGCTGCTCCGCGGCGGGGCAGAGGACGTCGCTCTCTCGGCCCAACCGGTGCTCGCGGATCGTCTGCTGCTCTCGACGATGGACACGTTCCGGCGCCCCGCGGCCTCCCTGGTCCGGGGCCGCTACAAGCTGATCGAGCTGCGGCGGCCCGGTCATGCTCCGACCCGGCTACTGTTCGACTGGGTGGACGACCCCGAAGAACGGCGCGACCTGGTCGCCGAGCGGCCGATCCTGGCCGGCCGTCTGGCCCGGCTGCTGCGGGAGCAGGTGGAACTCTCGGGACGGGGCGCGGTGCGGGCGCCGGAAGTCGAGGTGGACGAGGAAACCCGCCGCCGGCTGCAGGCGCTCGGCTACATCGAGTAACCCCACCTTCTCAGAGGCGCCCCGGCAGAGAATCAGCGCAGGGCAAGCACGATGATGCTGCCGACCATCGGGACCATCAGGGCCAGCACGGTGCCGAACATCCACTTGAGCGCCCTCATCTCGGCTCGCAGTCCGTCCATCTGCCCCGCGATCTCCTGACGGAAGCTCTCGAAGCGATCCCGCATCTCCTGCCGCAGGTCCTCCATCGCTCTTTCGAGAGCGTCGATTCGGGCGGTGTTCGCCGCCACGGCCGTCGCGACGTCGTTCAGGTCGCTACGGAGGTCGGCGATGTCCTGCTTGAGCTCGGTCCGGAGGTCGGCGATGTCCTGCGTCAGCGCGCCCTGGACCGAAGCGACATCCTGCTTCGTTGCCAGCGCTTCCTGACTGTCACCGATCATGTGGAGCAGTGCCTCCGCCTGAGCTGAGTCGAAGCCGGCTGCTTCGAGCCGTCGTCTGTCTGTCTTGGCGGATCTTACCGCGTAGCGTTCCATGTCTGATCCTCCTGTTGACCAAGACGGATCTCGGGCCGGCAAGCGGGCGGCGCGGCGTCTACCGGAGCTCCGGGAGCGCTGCCGTTGCTATAGTCCTCCCTCGCGTGAACAGGTCCTTTCTCTCCGCGATTTTCCTGCTCGCGGCCTCCTGGCTTCTTTCCGCTGCCGGGGCTGCGGCTCAGCAGGATGACCCGCCTCTCGAGGTCCTGATGCGCGCCACCGACGATGCGATGCGGGGCGACTCCAGCGAGAGCCGGATCACGATGCGGATCAAGACCGAGCGCTGGCAGCGCGAGTTGCGTCTCCACGTCCTCTCGGAGGGCACCGAGACGGCGCTGGTACGGATCGAAGCACCGGCGAAGGAGCGCGGCACAGCCACCCTCAAGGTCGAGCAGAACATCTGGAACTACCTGCCCAAGGTCGACCGGACGATCAAGGTGCCGGGGTCGATGATGCAGGCGGCGTGGATGGGCAGCCACTTCACGAACGACGACCTGGTCCACGAGTCCCGCTACAGCGAGGACTTCGAGTGCGCCTACCGGGAACGGCCGGCGGACGCCTCGGGCCATTGGCTCGTGCGCTGCATCCCGCTGCCCGACGCTCCGGTCGTGTGGGGCGCGATCGACGCCCGGTTCAGGGCGCAGGACATGCTGCTCGACCAGGCCGAGTACTTCGACGAGCGCGACCGTCTGGTGCGCACGATCCGCTACGAGGACTTCGGCCCGCTGGGCGGCAGGACGCTGCCGCGGCGGCTGCGGGTGATTCCGGCGGACGATGCCGACGAGTTCACCGAGATCGTCTACGAGGAACACGCGTTCAACGTCGATCTCCCGCCGGGTACGTTCTCGCTGCGGTCTTTGCGGCAATAGCCACAGGCGCGACCGGATGAAGATTCTCCGCATGGCCTGGCGCAACCTGTGGCGGAACGGTCGCCGCACGCTGGTTACGGTCGGTGCGATGACCTTGGCCCTGTGGGCGATGGTGCTCTACACCTCGCTCATGCAGGGGATGCTGGGCAGCATGGAAAGCACGTTGCTCGACGTGGAGCTGGGCGAGATCCAGATCCACGCCGACGGCTACCTTGAGCGGCCCTCCATCTGGGAGCGGATAGAGGAGCCGGACGCCCTGCTCGAGGCGCTGGACGAGACCGGGTTGCGGTCGAGCGCGCGCCTGCTCGGCGGCGCCCTGGTCGCTTCGGGCGACGCGTCGACCGGGGCGCTGCTCAAGGGGCTCAGACCCGACCGGGACGCGCAGGTAAGCGATGTCTACCAGCGGCTCGACCGGGGCGAGTGGCTGGATGCTGCCGATGCCTCCGGCGTGGTGCTCGGGTACAGACTCGCGCGGACGCTTGGAATCGATGTTGGCGACGAACTCATCGCACTCAGTCAGGCGACCGACGGCAGCATGGCGAACGACCTGTTCCGGGTCCGGGGCGTGCTGCAGAGCCTGAGCGAGGAGACGGACCGCGCGACCGTGTTCCTCGTGGAGGATCAGTTCCGGAGCTTCTTCGCGCTCGAGGACGGTGCCCACCAGGTCATCGTCCGCAGTGGGGAAGGACAGACCCTTGACGCTGCCGGAGAGATGGCCCAGCAAGCCACTGCGGCGAGCGCGCCCGGAGCCGAGGTGAAGAGCTGGAGGGATCTCCTGCCGGGTCTCGCGAACGTCTTCGACTCCGCTCAGGCCGCGGTGCAGGTCGTCGCCTTCGTCGTCTACGTCGTGATCGCGATCATGATCCTGAACGCGATGCTGATGGCGGTCTTCGAGCGGATCCGCGAGTTCGGCGTGCTGAAGGCGATCGGCGTCTCGCCGCGACGGGTGCTCGCGCTCATCCTCACCGAGGGCGCGCTGCAGGCGGCGCTGGCGATCGCCATCGGGCTGGTGGCCAGCGCGCCCGCGCTCTGGTTCGTCACCACGCGGGGCATCGATGTCGGCCAACTGGGCGGTACCGCCATCATGGGCGTTTCGATGGACCGGATCTGGACCGGAGCGATCAGCCCGGCGACGATCGCCGGGCCGGTCTTCATCCTGCTGTTCATCGTCGGGCTGGCGGTCCTGTTCCCTGCCTTCAAGGCGGCGCGGATCAGCCCGATCGAGGCGATCCACCACCAGTAGCGGGGACGGCGTGGGAGGAGGGGAAGGAACATGAACGGACCGAACGTCACGACTCTGGCCTGGCGCAACCTGTGGCGGAACCGGCGGCGCACGCTGCTGACGATGGGCTCGATCGTCTTCGGCGTGTTCCTGGCGGTCGTGTTCACGGCGATGCAGGATCGCAACTGGAAGGACATGATCGATCTGGCCGCCCGCCTCGGCGGGGGCCACGTCAGCCTCCAGCATCCCGAGTACCTCGATACGCCGACGCTGACCCGCACCGTCGTCCGCGGCGAGGCGGTGGAAACGGCGCTCGACGGTGAGGCCCGTCACATCGCCCACGCCGTCGACCGGGTCATCGGGCCGACGATGCTGGCAACGGCGGGCGAGAACTTCAGTGCCGCCTTCATCGCTTTCGATCCGGAGGCCGAGGACGAGACGACCCTGTCCATCCTGGAGGCGCTGGACCAGGGCTCGGCCCTTGAACCCGGCGACCGCGACGGGGTGATCCTGGGCCACCGGCTGGCCAGCAATCTGGGGATGGAGCTGGGCGACAAGGTGGTTTACACCCTGACGGACAAGAACGGCGAGATCGTCAGCGGTCTGGCGCGGTTGCGTGGAACGCTCAAGACCAACGCACCGACGGTCGACGGCGGTTTCTGCCTGCTACCGATCGGTACGGTGCGCGAGCTGCTCGGCTACGGGGCGGACGAGGCGACGCTGGTCGCCGTCTTCCTGAAGGACCAGCGGCGGAGCGGCGGGATCGCGGGCCGGCTGGACCAGGAACTCGGCGAGACGGTGGCGGCCCTTCCCTGGAACACGAGTCAGCCGCAACTGGCGGCGTTCATCGCGCTCAAGGTGGGCGGGGCCGTCGTCATGGAGATCCTGATCGCGGTGCTGGTCGCGGCGGGGATCTTCAACACCCTGTTCGTCAGCGTGATGGAGCGGCTGCGGGAGTTCGGGATCATGCTGGCGATCGGCTGGAGTCCGGGCCGGCTGTTCCGGCTGGTCATGATGGAGAGCGCCTGGCTGGCGGTCCTCGGTCTTGTGGGCGCCTTTCTGATCACGATCGGGCCCTACCTATACCTGTCCTCGGCAGGCCTCGATCTGACCGCGGTCTATGGCGGCACGGTGGAAGTTGCCGGCGTCGGCCTGGACCCCGTGCTCAAGATCGGCATCTTCCCCCGCAACGCGGTGCTGATCTGCCTGTTCGCGGTCGTGGCCACCCTCGCTTCGGGCATCTATCCGGCCTGGCGCGCTGGCCGGGTGCAGCCCGTCGACACGATCAAGGTGGTGTGAGATGGGGGACGGACCGGTCATCGCGCTGCAGGACGTCACCAAGGTCTACCGCCAGGGCAGCGTCGACATCCACGCCCTGCGCGGGCTCTCGATGGAGGTCGAGCCGGGTGAGTTCACCGCCGTTTGCGGCCCCTCGGGCTCCGGCAAGACGACGATGCTGAACCTGATCGGCGCGCTTGACGCGGCGACTTCGGGTTCGATCGTGCTCGAGGGACAGGAGCTCGGCAGTCTGAACAAGAAGGAACTCTCCGAACTGCGCCGCGACCGGATCGGCTTCGTGTTCCAGGCGTACAACCTGATGCCGGTGCTGACCGCCTACGAGAACGCGGAGATGGTGCTCTGGGTGCAGGGCGTGGACGCCGCGACCCGGCGCGAGCGGGTGATGGGTCTGCTGGAACAGGTGGGGCTCAAGGGGCTGGAAGACCGGCGGCCCTCCGAGCTTTCGGGCGGGCAGCAGCAGCGGGTCGCGATCGCCCGCGCCATCGCCAGTAACCCGGCGGTCGTGCTCGCCGACGAGCCGACCGCGAACGTGGACTCGGAGACGGCGGAGACGCTGCTCGGGCTGATGGAGGAGTTGAACCGGGAGCAGGGCGTGACCTTTCTCTTCTCGACTCACGATCCGCAGGTCATGGAACGGGCGCGTCGAGTCGTGCGCCTGGTCGATGGGAACATCGCGAGCGATCAGCGCCGGTAGGTCGCTGCAGGTCGTCGGCGTCGCCGGGCTGCTCTTCCTGGCCGCCGTGTCGCCGGCCGCCGCGCAGACGGTGGTGGGCGGCGACGTGCGCGTCTTCGCCTTCGGGGTACTGGAGGAGACGGACCTGGCTGGCGACGGCGAGCCGGCGGAAGAGAACGGCGCCGCGGCTGGGGCCGGCGGGGTCGAACTCGGGATTCTCCGGCTCAAGCTCGACTCCCGCTGGCAGGCGTCATCCCGGGATCGCTTCCGTTTCGAAGTGCACGGCCTTGCACAGGCCACGTCGCCGCCCGGAAGCGGCGCCGTGACCTCCATTGCGACCGGCGGTACCCGGCGATTCTTCGACCTGGAACGGGAGTCCTTCGGTGGCGACGACCTGTCCGGAACGACGGAGATCGACCGTCTGAACCTGCGATGGGACCGGCCCGGGTTCCGGATGGTCGCGGGCCGCCAGGCGATCACCTGGGGGGTGAACTACTTCTGGCCGGTCCTCGACCTGTTCGCCCCGTTCGCGCCGCAGCGCATCGACCGGGACTACAAGCCCGGCGTCGACGCGCTCCGCTTCACGGTTCCGGTTGGCGACTTCTCCGAGGTCGAGGTCATCGCCGCCGGTCAGGGCACGCGCACGCCGGACGACCTCAGCTTCGCCTCGCTCGGCCGTTTCCACAGCGAACTGGGCGAGGGTTCCTCGAGCGTCGACTTCGGCTACATGGTGGGCGGCTTCCACCGCGACTTCGTGCTCGGCGGCTTCTTCTCGGCCGATGTCTGCGGCACTGGCCTGCGCGGCGAAGTGTCCTGGACCAGTCCGGGCTGCGATGCGGGGAGCACCCACCCCGTCTTCGGCTGCGGCGACTTCTGGCGCTTCACCGTGGGTGCCGATCGCCTCCTGACACCGCGGTTGACCCTGATCGCCGAGGTGAGCTGGAACGGCTTCGGCGCCGGCGGGGCAGCGGACTACGCTCGACTCGCCGAGACGGACCGCGTGCGGCGGGGCGAAGTCGTAGCACTCGGCCGGCGCTACGCCGGGGTTTCCCTGGGATGGCAGGCCCACCCGCTGCTCACCGTCAGCGGCGCCGTTCTCTACAACCGGGAGGATTCCTCGGCCCTGTTCCAGCCCGGCATCACCTGGTCCGTGTCCGACCACGTGTCGATCGGCGCGGGCCTCATCGCCTCGACGGGACGCGGCGTCCGGGACGGTGTCCTGGGCAGTGAGTACGGGGCGGTGCCGGTGGTGGCCTGGTCGTCCCTGACGGCTTACTTCTAGCAGCGTGCGCCGTAGAGCGCTGCGGAGCGAGTTCTTAGGCGCACGCTGCTAGTGAGGTGGGGGCTGGGGCCAGGCATGGAGCCTGCGACAGGCTTGGCGGCGCTAGAGTCGCGGATCTTTATGGGTTGTTCACGAACCGTCGGCTACGCTCCGCAGGCGTGAAGAACCTGACAACGAGACCCGCCCTCGTTCCATGCACCCTGGCTCTCGCCGCCGCCCTGGTTGCCGCCTGCGGCGGCGGTAGCGGCTCCCGCAGCGTGATCCAGAACAAGGGCTCCGACACCCTGGTCAATGTCGCCCAGGCGTGGGCCGAGGAGTACGCCGCCTTGAGGCCCGGTACCGCGGTCGCGGTGACCGGCGGCGGGTCGGGGACCGGTATCGCGGCCATGATCAACGGCACGGTCGACATCGCGAACTCGAGCCGCAAGATGAAGGACTCCGAGATCGAGCTGGCGCGCGGCAACGGCAACGAGCCGATCGAGTTCGTCGTCGGCTACGACGCCCTGGCCGTGTACCTCCATCCCGACAACCCGATGGACGAGGTGTCGCTGGAGCAGTTGGCCGCTCTCTACGGCGAGGGCGGCGACGTGGACACGTGGAGCCAGTACGGCGTCGAGGTGCCGGGCTGCAGCAGCGACGAGATCGTGCGCGTCAGCCGTCAGAACAACTCCGGCACCTACGTCTACTTCCGCGAAGCGGTGCTCGGCGAGCGGCGCGACTTCAGGCTCGGCTCGCGCGACATGCACGGATCGAAGGACGTAGTCGACCTGGTCGAGAACACGCCCTGCGCGATCGGCTACAGCGGCTTCGCCTACGCGACGGACCACGTGAAGATGCCCTGCGTCAGGAAGGGCGAGGACGGCGACTGCGTGTCTCCCTCGGTCGATTCGGCGATCGACGGCTCCTATCCCATCGCGCGTCCGCTGTTCATGTACACCGCGGGTCAGCCCGAGGGCGCCATTCGCGAGTACATCGACTGGGTGCTGAGCGACGAGGGCCAGTGCATCATCTACGAGAAGGGCTACGCGCCGCGCACGGACGTGGACTGTTCCTGAACGGGAACAGGCTTCCGGGAATGACGCGGCGTCTCTGGTTCCCCGGCGGCCGGCTTGCCTGAAGTAGCGCACGCCGCGGACCGGCGCGATGCCGCGTGGTGGATCGACCGCGCGGTCCAGATTCTGGTGCTGGCCGGCGGGCTGTCGGCGATCGTCTTCATCGCCGGCATCTTCGTGTTCATCACCCGCGAAGGCGCCGGCTTCGTGTTCGACCGTTTCGACTTCCGCGAGTTCTTCGGTTCGCCGCGCTGGACGCCGACCTCGAGCCACAACCCGACCTACGGCGCGCTCGCGCTGATCGCGGGCACCGCCTCCGTGACCGGACTCGCCATGCTCGTGTCCGTGCCGTTCTCGCTCGGGGCCGCGATCTACATCGGCGAGTTCGCCACGGGCCGCGTGCGCGAGACGCTGAAGGTGCTGGTCGAACTCCTGGCAGCGATCCCTTCCGTGGTCTGGGGGTTCATCGGGCTGTCCATCATGAACCCGCTCATCATCCAGGTCTTCGACGTACCGGTCGGTCTGAACGTGCTGAACGCCGGGATCATCCTGGGGTTGATGGCGGCCCCCATCATGACCACCATCGCCGAGGACGCCCTGAAGGCCGTCCCGGACACCTATCGCGAGGCCGCCGAGGCGATGGGTGCGACCCGCTGGCAGGTGACCTTCAAGGTCGTACTGCCCGCGGCCCGCAACGGTCTGGTCGCTGCGACGCTGCTCGGCGTTGGCCGCGGCTTCGGCGAGACGATGGCGGTGCTGATGGCGAGCGGCCACTCGATCAACCTGCCGACGAGCCCCTTCGACTCGGTGCGGGCGCTGACGGCGACAATCGCGGCCGAGCTCGGTGAGACCGCCGCCGGCTCCGACCACTACGCGGCGCTCTTCACGCTAGGCATCTTCCTGTTTCTGGTTACCTTCGCGATCAACTTCGCCGCCGACGTGTTCGTGCGGGGCGGCCAGCGCAAGCACCGGCGCCGCGGCCGCCGGCCGGCCGCGTCGGCGAATCCGTAGCGAGGCGCCATGTTCGAAGCAACCGCACGGAACCACCGCAACCGGAAGGTCGAGGGTCTGTTCCGGCTCCTCTTCCTGTGGATGACCTGCATGCTCATCCTGCCCGTCGCCCTCATCCTGGCGGTGCTCATCGTGCGTGGAGGGCCGGCCATCTCGTGGGAGTTCCTGTTCACCCAGCCGATGAACAACATGACCGCGGGCGGCATCCTGCCAGCCCTCGTGGGTACCGTGTGGCTGGTCGTCGTCGCCCTGATCGCCTCCGTGCCGGTCGGCGTGGCGGCGGCGCTCTACCTGAGTGAGTACGCGCCGGACAACCGACTCACCCGGGCGATCAACCTGGCGATCATCAACCTGGCCGGCGTGCCGTCGATCGTCCACGCGCTGTTCGGCCTCGGCGCGTTCGTCATCTTCTTTCGCTTCGGCACCAGCATCCTGGCGGCCAGCCTGACGCTGGCGGTCATGACGCTGCCGGTTGTCATCGTCGCCACCAGGGAGTCGCTCCAGACCGTGCCGCTCGCCTTCCGCGAGGCGTGCTGGAACATGGGCGCCACGCGCTGGCAGACGATCCGCAAGATCGTGCTGCCGAACTCGATCAGCGGCATCCTCACCGGAGTCATCCTGGAAGTGTCCCGCACGTCGGGCGAGACCGCCCCGATCATGTTCACCGGCGCCGCGTTCTTCCTTCCCTTCCTGCCCCAGGGGGTGCTCGACCAGACGATGGCGATGTCGCTCCACCTGTTCGTCATCTCGACCCAGGTGCCGGACGTGCCGGAGCACATGCCCTTCGGCGTCGCACTGGTCCTGATCTCCATGGTGCTGGCGATGAACGGGATCTCGATCGCCTTCCGTGTTTACCTGCGGGGCCGCAAGAAGTGGTGATCGTTCCCGTCCAGGCGCACGAGGCGAGCGACTACGCGATCGAGGTCGAGGACCTGGCGATCCGCTACCACGGCAAGCTGGCGCTTTCGCGCGTCACGCTGCAGGTGCCGAGCCAGGAGATCTTCGGCATCATCGGGCCGGCGAACAGCGGCAAGACGTCGTTTCTGCGCGCCATCAACCGGATGGACCTGATGACGGCGGGCATGGAGGTGTCCGGCAGGGTGCGCGTCGAGGGCCGGGACGTTCGCAACTGGCGCAACCCCTATGCGCTGCGGCAGCGGATCGGAGTCGTCTTTCCGCTGCCGGTGGGCCTGCCGCTCTCCATCTACGACAACGTCGCCCTGTCGGCCCGGCTGCGGGGCACGCGGAAGAGGGCGGACCTGGACGTGATCGTCGAGCGCTGCCTCCGCCGGGCGGCGCTCTGGGACGAGGTGAAAGACCGGCTCGATTCCCTGGGCAGCCTTCTCTCGGGCGGCCAGCAGCAGCGGCTGACGATCGCTCGCGCCCTGTCGCAGGATCCGTCCATCCTGTTGCTCGACGAGTTCTCGATCGCGGTCGATCCGGTCACGACGATGCGGATCGAGGAGGTGCTGGCGGAGCTCAAGTCCGAGATGACGATCGTGCTGGTCACGAACCTCGTCCAGCAGGCGCGCCGGCTGGCCTCGCGGACCGCCTTCTTCCTGACCGGCGAGCTGGTCGAGGTCACGGAAACGGAAGCGATGTTCGAAGGCGGCGCCCAGGATCCGCGCACGACCGCCTACGTCGAAGGGAAGTTCGGATGAGCGCGGAGCCGGCGACCGCGGGCGCCGTCGACGCGTCGGCGGCGATCCTGGTCGAGAAGCTGAACCTCTGGTACGGCGACTTCCAGGCCCTGCTCGACGTGGATCTTCGGGTGCGAGCCGGCGCGATCACCTCCCTGATCGGCCC
>JAPOXA010000088.1 GCA_026707325.1 Acidobacteriota bacterium
CGAACATGCCCAGGTAGGTGGCATGGTCGGCGACCGCGAGGAAGTCGAGCGGGGCGTCGAGGCGCATCTCGACTCCGGCCGCGTGGGTCAGCGCTTCTCCCTTGGCGAACCTGTAGGCGTCGTCCGGATCGTTGCGGGTGCCGTAGATGTAGGCGTCGAAGGAGTACTTGGTGTGGACGTGAAGGTCGCCGAAGTACGCGTTTCGAGTCGATGATCTCTGCTCGATCGGAGCGGCCTCATCGCTGGCTCGAGCCGGGATCCCGGCAGGATCATCCGCGCAACCGAGAGGCAGGAGAAGAAGAGCCGTCAGCCAGACACCGCTACGCGCACATGTCTTGGCGCTGTTCAGGAGGACGACCTCTACTCGCCGCCGGCGGTCTCGGTCGCTCGACCGCGTCCTCGCGGTCTAGGCGGCTCCCCGTCGCTGTAGACGCAGGAGATGAAGCCCATCAGCATCTCGTCGGTCGACATGGGGCCGAAGACGACGTCGCGGTCCGGGTTGAAGCCCCAGCGCTCCGCCTCCTCCGGCGAGTTGTCGAACCACATGTCGATCCGCAGGCGGGTGCCCTTCGGCAGCACCTTGGGCTCGCCGTACCAGTAGATCTCCTGCCAGTCGAAGTCCCAGTCCGGCACGTGGAGGATCAACTCTTCGGTGCCGTCCGGGTAGAAGGCCGTGTACTTCGACTCGCGGCCGCGCATGTGCATGTGGGGGAGCATGCCGAGGACCGTGACCTCCCGGTCGAAGGTGCGCTCGGCGGTGTCGTGCCAGTAGGCGTGGCGCGCCGGAATCTCGAACTCGTAGTTGCTGATCGGGAAGAAGTGGACGGGGTGCGTGACCGGCTTGGTCGCGAACTTCAGCGCGATGGACGACTGGTCCCAGCCGCCGCTGCCGGGGCCGGGCTCCTTGTGGTAGTGGAGGTCGAAGGTCAGCGTGGCGCCGACCTCGAGCAGCGAGCCGTAGCCCTCGGGCCAGACGTGGGGCGGCGAGCCGGAGGTGGCGCCGCCGAGGAAGTGGCCGTCGCCGCGGGTCTCTTCGTCGTCCGGACTCTTGACGAAGATGTTGAAGTGGTGGACCAGCTCGCTGCCGCGGCGGAACTCGATCTCCTGCACCCACTTGTCCTCGGGCAGGATGTCCGGCGTCAGGACCAGACGGTGCTTGGTGTAGATGTCCTTGATGTCGTCCTCGACGTAGTAGGGCTCCGGCATCTTGATCACCAGGTCGGGATCGGGAAAGAGCCAGCCCTCGTCGTCGGACCGGTCGATCGGCTCGGGCCCGTCCTCCGGCCGGCCCGGCTGGGCGCCTGCCTCGACCCAGCGCCTGATCGTCGCGATCTCTTCGTCGGTCAGGCCGCGTTCGTTCCTGAACACGCCGTCGAAGTGCTCGGAGGCGTCCCAGGGCGGCATCTCCTTCGAGGCCGTCTGGCGCACGATCGCGCGCGCCCAGGGCCGGGCGTCCTCGTAGGTCGTCAGCGACATCGGCACGCCGCCCCGGTAGATCTTGCCTCCCGATGGCCGGTGACACTCCTGGCAGTTCTGCTGCAGGATGGGCAGGACATCCTCATAGAATGTCGGCCCTTCCGCCCCAGCAGCGCCGTGGGCCGCCGCGGCAAAGAGCAGGCAGAGCGCAAAACCAACCAGGCGTCGACTCGTCATCGCTACCCTCCTGCAGAAGAAGTCCGGATCCGCGCGAGCTTACCGCAGCCGTTGGGCCCGTGGAGCTGCCGCGCTGGCGCTCATCGTCGGTCTGGCAGGTGGTCGCACACTGGGTGCGCCGGCGTCCTCGCCGGCTGCCGCCGCGGGCGGCCAGGTAAACGCGCCGGCCGCAAGGCCGGCGACCGCTGCCGACAGCGCCCAAGAGGCCGCCGGTCCGGACGCGGACGACTACCAGGCCGCCGCCGCGCTGGTCGAAGGCAACCTGCTGGCCCTGTTGCGCAACGCGGACGTCACGCCGCACTGGCTCGCCGCCGACCTGGGCACGCCGGGCTTCTGGTACGGCCGCGACGGCGAAGCGGGTCCGGAACTCGTGGTCTTCAACCTGGAGACGCAATCGCGCCGGCCCGCGTTCGACCATGCCCGGATGGCGGCGGCCATCTTCGATGCCCTGGCCACCGCCGACGCGGCAGTGGAACAGGGGGACAAGCTCAGCCTCGAGGGGCTCCTGGGCCTCTCACTCACCGACGACCTGGCAACGCTGACTGCCCGGCACGGCGCCCATCGCGTCACCTGTTCAGTGGCCGACTTCGGCTGCGCCGCGGAGGCGATCACGCCGCCGGAGCCCGGCCTGCTGCCGTCGCCGGACGGCGGCCGTGCGGCCTTCACCCGCGGCGACAACCTGTTCGTGCGCAAGCTCGAGACGGGCGAGGAGACCCGTCTCACGCACGACGGCAAGCCGTACTTCTCCTACGGCAAGTGGCCCGACTCCTCGCTGCTGACCGTGGTCGTCAGGAAGACGGGACTGCGGCAGCCGCCGTACCTTTCGAGCTGGTCGCCGGATAGCCGCTACCTGCTCGCACCGCGCATCGACGAGCGGCTGCTCGAGGCGGTGCCGTTCGTCGAGTGGGTGCCGACAGACGGCAGCCGTCGGCCGGTCGTGCATCTGCTGCGCGAACCGGTCGCGGGCGACGAAGACGAGATGGGCGTGGACTGGTTCCTGTTCGACACGGAGAAGGGCGGGCGGGTGCGGGTCGAGTTCGATGGCGCTTCGCTGCCCGAAGGGATCGATACCCCTGGACTCGGCGGCGGCGTCATCGGCTGGGACCTGGAGCGGAACCGTCTCTACATGCTGGGCTCCGCCTACGCCGGCAAGAGCGCCGCCCTGGTCGCCGTCGATGTCGAGTCGGGCAAGGCCACGCCGGTGGTGTGGGAGACGAACGATACGCGGGTCGAGGCGAACACCCACATGTACAACCGGCCCAACGTCCGCCTCGTGCGCGGCCCGAACGACGAACGGCGGGTGCTCTGGTACTCGGACCGCACCGGCTGGGGGCACCTCTACCTCTATGAGCTGGCCGGCGACGACTCGGCCGATCTCGTCGGCACGGTCACCGCGGGCGACTGGACGGTGCTCGACATCATCCGCGTCGACGAGGACGGCCAGCAGGTCTACTTCACGGGCGGCGGCCGCGAGCCCGGCGATCCGTACCTGCGCCATCTCTACCGCGCGCCGTTCGACCCCGGCTCGCTCCGTGGCGGCCAGGTCACCCTGCTGACGGCGAACGAAGCCGACCACCACTTCGAGCCGGCGCCGGTGCCGATGATGCAGGTCCTGTTCGGCCTCGCTCCACCGCCGCTGCGGATCCGGCCCGATCTCGGGGTCTTCCTCGACACGTACTCGACCGTCGACCGCCCGCCGGTCACCGTGCTGCGCTCGACCAAGGACGGCAAGTTGCTCGCCGAGATCGAGCAAGCGGACGCTTCCGCGCTGTTCGAGGCGGGGTTCGTGGCGCCCGAGCGCCGGGCTTTCGTCGCCGCCGACGGCGAGACGGAGGTGTACTCGGTCTACTTCGCGCCGCGGCGCGAGGTCGAGGGCGGCCGTCACCCGGTGATCGACGCGGTCTACGGAGGCCCCCAGGTGTTCGTGGCACCGCGGAACTTCGTCCAGGCCGTGGGCGCGCGGAATCCCGCCGCCGAGCCGGCGCTGGCCCGCCTCGGCTTCGCGGTCGTGGTCACGGACGGCCGCGGCACCCCGGGCCGCTCCAGCGCGTTCCGCGACGCGGGCTACCCCGAGTTCACGCAGGTCGGCGTCGACGATCACGTGGCGGTCATCCGCCAGTGGGCGGAGCTCAAGCCCGAGTTGGACCCGGAGCGGGTCGGCATCTACGGCTGGTCCTGGGGCGGGACGTTCACCGCCCAGGCGATCCTCAGCCGGCCGGACTTCTACGACGTGGCCGTCTCCGGCGCCGGCGTCTACGACTACGCCGCGATCTACCCCGGCTTCGAGGCATTCACCGGGCCGGCCGTGTATTCCGACGGCGGCAGGATCCGAACCCGGCCCGAAGAGGCGCCGAAGAGCTGGGAACCGCTCGACGTCACGGCGATGGCACCGAACCTCAAGGGGCGGCTGCTTCTCGTCTACGGCGACATGGACGAGAACGTGCCGCCGGCGCAGGCCTTCCGGCTCGTCGACGCGCTGATCGAGGCGAACAAGCCCTACGACTTGCTCTACCTTCCGAACCGCAACCACGGCGGCGGCGCCGAGCCGTACGCCCTGCTCCGCACCTGGGACTACTTCGTCGAGCACCTGCTCGGCGTCGACCCGCCGCGCGACGTGACCTTCGAGGTCAAGCCGGCGGCGACGGTGTTCTGACTGGGCGTGGAACCCCCTGGTTCATCGTCGACGAGGCTGCTTGCTCTCGCCCTCCCGCTCCTCCATGCCGCGGCCGCCATCGCGCAAGCCACGTCGCCAACCGGCGTCACCGCGATCGAACACGCGACGCTCATCCCGATGACCTCCCGCACGCCGCTCGTGCTGGAGGACCACACCCTGGTCATCCGTGACGAACGGATCGCCGACATCTGCCCCAGCGGTCCCGGTTGCACACCTGCCGGGGCCCGGGTCATCGACGGCTTCGGCAGATTCCTCGTGCCCGCGCTGGCCGATATGCACAACCACTTCGGTGGCTTCGCCTGGGACGGCACGGACGCCTCGCGCATCCGGATGCGCGACCAGAACCTGAGGCAGTACGTCATGTTCGGCGTCGCCACGGCGAGGGACCCCTCCGGCGGCCCCCTGGTCCTGGAGGCGCGCGACGCGATCGAACGCGGCGAGCTGTTCGGACCGCGTATCTTCGTTTCGTCGCCCCTGATGGACGGCGACCCGCCGCTCTTCCCGATTCCGCGGACGTTCACGGAGCCCGAGGAGGCCGCAGCCTTCATCCGCCGCAGTGCGGCGGAAGGGTACGACCTGGCCAAGGTCTACACCACGCTCAGCCCCGAGGTGTTCGACGCGGTGATGGCGACCGCCGCGGAGGTGGGCCTCACCGTGGCGGCCCACGTGCCGATCCAGGTGCCGCTGGAGCACGCCCTGGAGCGCGGGCTGCGCTCGATCGAGCACCTGACCGGCTACGACGTCGCCTGCGCGGTGCCGCACGTGAAGATGAAACCGATCCCCCAGGACATCTACCAGGGCTGGGCGTGGTGTTCGCCGGAGAAGGTGGCCGAGCTGGCAGCGCTGACCGCGAAGTACGAGGTCTGGAACGTGCCGACTCTCGCCCTGTGGGACAACACGGTGCCCGAGTTCGACCGGCCGGAGCGCGACGCCGGCGACGTCGGCAAGTACGAGCACCCCACGACGCCCGGCGGCATCGAGTGGCTCTACACCCTCTACGGACCGCGCGAGAGGGCCGGCATCACCGGGACGCGTTCCGTGCGCCTCGGCCTGGTCAAGGCGCTCCACGACGCGGGGGCGCCGCTCCTCATCGGCACCGACGTTTCGGCCGCCGGTTACACGGTCCACCGGGAGATGGGCCTCTTCGTCGAGGCCGGCCTGACGCCCTACCAGACCCTGGAGGCCGCGACCTCGGAGGCGGCCCGCTACATGGACCGGGAAGGCGAGTTCGGCGTACTGGCCGTGGGCGCGCGAGGCGATGTTCTGCTCCTCGACGCGAACCCGCTCGACGACATCGGCAACGCTCGCAGGATTCGCGGCCTGATGTTCCGCGACAAGTGGTGGTCGAAGGAGGCGATCGACGCCGAACTCGAAGCGATTCAGCGCGAGTACGCGGAAGACGAGGCGCGTCTCAGGTAGAGGTGACCTCGACGCCGGTGGTCGCGTTCAGGATCCCTGCCGCGGCGGCTTCGATCTCGCCGCGGCGGTAGACCGCGCCGCTCCGGGCCAGGAGGTCCCGGCGGGTGGGCTGTAGGAGCAATGGGGCCTTACGCATCGTGCGGCTCTGCTAAGAATAAACGGAGGCTTGACCGTGTACGCGCGCCACAGACCGCGAATCGGCATCGTCGCCGACTTGGGTCGTGCAACGACCGGGCCGTGGGACGACATCTACACGATGGCTCCGCACAACTACGTGTCGGCGATCGCCGATGCCGGCGGGGCTCCGGTTCTCATTCCCAGCGTCGAGCCCTACGACGAGGATCCGGAGGCTGCGCTGGCCGATCTCGACGGCATCGTGTTCATGGGCGGCCGCGACTTCGATCCGGAGATCTACGGTGCGGCGCCGCATCCGGAGAGCGACAGGGCGATCGAGATCCGCGACCACGTCGAACTCGCGATCGGCCGCGCCGCACTCGAGCGGCGAATGCCGATCCTTGGGATCTGCCGGGGCTGCCAGCTCCTGAACATCCTCTACGGCGGCGACCTGGAGCAGCACCTGGCGGACCGGGTCGACATGAAGCCGCACCGGGACACCCTGGGCGTGTTCACGCGCCACCGGGTGGCGCTGGAGCCCGGGACGAAGCTGGCGGCCGCGATGCAGGCCAGCGAGCACGAAGTCGCCTCCCACCATCATCAGGGGGCGGGCCGCATCGGGGACGGTCTTCGGGTCGCCGCCACCGCGCCGGACGGCGTCGTCGAAGGGCTCGAGGACCCCGAGCATCCGTTCTGCATCGGCGTGCAGTGGCATCCCGAGGTCACCGCCTCGGAGGACGGTGGCCGGCTGTTCCGGGCGCTCGTGGCACAGTGTTCGCAACAGTGTTCGCAAATGGATCGGTGCCGATGAGAATCAGACCGGCCGCCGCAGCCGACGTTCCGCAGATGACGGCGCTCTACAACCACTACGTCGCGCACAGCTCAGCCACCTTCGACGTCGAGCCCTGGACCGTCGAACGGCGTCAGGAGTGGTTCGACCGCTTCGAGGCGACGGGTCCGCACCGCGTGCTCGTCGCCGAGGAGGCCGGCCGCGTCGTCGGCTTCGCCTGGAGCGGCCCGTGGCGGTCCAGGCCCGCCTACGCCACGAGCGTCGAAACGAGCGTCTACTGCCTGGACGGCGAGACCGGACGCGGCATCGGCACGGCCCTCTACAGGGAACTCCTGGCGGTGCTCGAGGCCGAGTCTCTTCGTCGCGCCTTCGCGGTGATCACGCTGCCGAACGAAGCCTCGGAGCGGCTGCACCGTCGTTTCGGTTACAGCCAGGTCGGCGTGTTGTCGGAGGCGGGTCGAAAGTTCGGCCGTTTCTGGGACGTTTCGATCTGGCAGCGGGCTCTGGGGGAGCGCTAGCTGCTAGGCCAGCAGTGCCGCGGCCTGGCGCCGAGCCAGCCTGCGCACGTGCTCGAATGCGTCGCGACGGCCGAGTTCCGGACGTGCTTCCAGCCACCCGAGAAGGGCCAGCGCGCGCATCAGCAGGAAGGCCGGCAGCAGATCGAGCGCCTCGTCGCTCAGGCGCCGCTCGGACCGGTAGCCGGCGACGAGGGCGTCCCGGACCATCTCGAAGTGCGGGTTCGGCTGGTAGTGGAAGAGCGCAACGGCCAACTCGTACAGGTGCCATCCGAACCCGGCGTCGTCGAAGTCGATGACCTGCAGGCCGTTCTCCGTCTTCAGGATGTTGCCGGGGTGCAGATCACCGTGGATCAGGCTGTAGTTCTCCGCGTCCCGGCCGAAGTCCGAGAAGAGCCCCCGCAAGTGCTCGCGGGCCTCTGAAGTGAGCCGGCGGTCCGACTCGTCGAGCCCGGAGACTTCCCAGAACCGGCCCCAGAAGGGTGCTTCGCCAAGGAAGCCGTCGACGTCGAAGGAGTGTCTCGTGAACTGCGGCGGCAACTCCCAGGAGACCGCCTGGTTGTGGATGCGTGCCGCGATGCGGCCGAGGGCGTCGAAGGACCTGGCCAGGAGCTCGCCGCTCGCTTCGTCGACCAGGTCCGAGAGGACTTCGCCGTCCACCCACTCCGAGACGCCGGCCAGGCGCGACTCGTTCGCTCCGACCGGCACCTCGACATAGCGCCGGCCGTCCAGCGCGCGAACCGGCACCGGCGCGCCGATTCCGGCGACGTTAAGGGCCGCGGTCCAGTGCTGCTCGGAGATCAGCTCCGCCAGATCGTGGTAGCCGGGGCGATGGAGGCGCAGGACGAAGCTCGCGCCGCGCTCCGAATCCGCGCGGAAGACGACGTTCTCCTGGTGCGCGACCAGCTCCAGGCGCGCGGGGGATTCGTCCCACTCCCGCCAGGCAGCCGCGGCTGCCCGGTGGAACTCCGCTTCGCGGGACTCAGCCGAGGTGGCCGAGTTCACGAAGCGTCTCCCCGAACGCGTCCAGGAAAGCGTCGGCATGCTCGCGGCCGAAGCAGAGCGGCGGCCGGATCTTCAGCACGTTGCGCAGCGCACCGGCATTGCTGGTCAGGAACCCCCTGTCCTTCAGCCGGTTCACGACGGCGACGACGCCTTCCACGTCGGCCGTCTTCGCCTTCCGGTCGCTCACCCACTCGACGCCGAGGAACAGCCCGTGGCCGCGCACCTCCGCCATCGGTTCGCAGGTCTCCTGGAAGGCCTCCAGGCCGCGGCGAAGATGGGCGCCCGTCTCGACGACGTTCCGGCGCAGGCCCTCCGACTCGATGACGTCGAGCACCGCCGATCCCACGGCGGCCTGGAGGGGGCTGGAGGCGAAGGTGTTGAAGTACCGCGAGCGCCGTCGGAACTCGTCGACGAGATCCGTCGAAGCGACGACGGCCGAGATCGGCATTCCGTTGCCGATGGGCTTTCCCATCGTCACGATGTCGGGTACGAAGCCCATCTTCTCGTAGCCCCACCAGCGGCCCGTCCGGCAGAAGCCGGCCTGGACCTCGTCGGCGATGAACAGCCCTCCGGCCTCGTGCACGACCTCGACGGCACGCGCCATGAAGCCCTCCGGGATGTTCGGCAGGCCCTCGTTGGCGAGGATCGGGCAGACGAGCATGCCGGCCAGGGCGATGCCGTTGCGGGCGAAGTCGTCGATCGCCCGGCGCATCTCGTCCAGGTACAGGTCCGTCAGTTCCTTGCTGGAGACGCCCGGGCGCAGCGGGCGGTAGGTCTGCGGAAACGGGATGCTCCGGAACTCGCTCTCGGGCGGGAGATTCCGCGCGAAGGTCAGCCGACCGACTTCCGTGCTGTTGCCGTGGTACGCCGAATCCGTGCAGAGGATGCCCCGGTTTCCGGTAGCGGCGCGCGCCATCAGGAGCGCGACTTCGTTCGCTTCCGTGCCGGTGCAGGCGAAGACCGCGCTCGTTAGCGACTCGTGGTGGCGGTCGAGCAGCTTCTCGGCGTAGTCCAGGACGCCGGGGTGCAGATAGCGGCTGTGGACGTTCAGCGTCCCCGCCTGCCGGGCCATCGCCTCGACGACCCGCGGATGCGCGTGCCCCACGCAGGGCACGTTGTTGTACATGTCGACGAACCGGCGGCCGGCCTCGTCGAAGAGGTAGACGCCCTCGCCGCGGACGATCGTCAGGGGTTCTTCGTAGAAGAGCGCCGCGCCGGTGCCCAGTAGTTGGTCGCGCCGGGTGATCAGACCAGCCGTTGATCGATTAGTCACGAACCCTGATCCGGAGGTGCTTGCCCGACGTACCCTACATTTCGCTGGAGCAAGACCATACCGACACTCAGGCCAGCTTCGCGCAGGATGGCGCGGGTGGAAGTAGGTTCAGAGCGATGAGACCCGGGTTCATCTTCAGCCGACGAAGGAGGCGCCGTGTAGGCCGGCGAGTCCTTGTGGCGGCGTTCGTGGCGCTCTGGGCCCTTCAGGTGTCCGAGTCGACGGCAGCGGAGTCCGAGGCCCCGGCCACACCCCGGCCGAACGTCGTCGTCGTGGTCGCGGACGACGTCGGCTTCACGGACCTGGGCGCGTACGGCAGCGAGATTCGCACTCCCCACATCGACGCGATCGCCTCGCGCGGCGTCCTCTTCACGAACTTCCATGCCTCACCGATGTGCTCGCCGTCGCGGGCCATGCTGCTCACCGGCGTCGACTCGCACCTGACCGACGTCGCCAGCCTGCATGTGGCCACGCCGCTTCGTCATCGCGGCCGACCCGGCTACCGAGGCGAGTTGAGCACGGACGTGGTCACGATCGCCAGCCGCCTGCGCGCCGCCGGCTACCGCACCTACCTGAGCGGCAAGTGGAACCTCGGTCACGCTCCGACCTCGTTGCCCAGCGCGCGCGGGTTCGATCGGACGTTCGCGCTTGACGCCACCGGCGCCGACAACTTCGAGAAGAAGCCCTACCTGCCCATCTACGGCGAGCCCCCCTGGTTCGCCGACGGCGAGCCGACCGACCTGCCGGCCGACTTCTACTCGTCGGAGCACTTCGTGGACAGGCTCGTCGAATTCATCGACACGGATCGGGTCGCGGATGGGGAGCGACAGCCGTTCTTCGCCTACCTCGCCTTCCAGGCGGTCCACCTGCCGGTTCAGGCGCCGCGCGAGTTCATCGAAGGCTACGAGGGCGTGTACGACGAAGGATGGGACGCGCTGCGGAGAGAGCGTCATCGCCGCGCCGTCGAAGCGGGCGTGTTTCCGCCCGGCGCCCTGCCGTCGACCACGCCCGAGCAGGCGGACTGGGAGGCTCTCTCTCCCGACGAGAAGGCGTTCGCCGCCAAGAACATGGCGGTCAACGCGGCGATGCTCGAAGCGATGGACCATCACTTCGGGCGGTTCGTCGAGTACCTGGGGAACGAGGGGCTCCTGGAGAACACCGTCTTCGTCGTGCTGTCCGACAACGGCCCGGAGGCGGGCGACCCGGGCCAGAGCGGTCAGTTCGACCGGTGGGCGGAGCGCGTCGGCTACCGCCGCGACCTCGAGACGCTCGGTGAGAAGGGGAGCTACGGCATCATCGGCCCGCACTTCGCGCGGGCGGCGGCCGCTCCGCTCGCGTACTACAAGTTCCACGGCGGCGAGGGGGGAATTCGCGTTCCCCTGATCATCGCCGGGCCGGGGGTGGAGGCGCGAGGGATCGCTCCGGCCTTCACCTTCGTGACGGACCTGGTTCCCACGATTCTCGAGCTCACCGGCGCGGGCGACGCCACTCCGTCCGGCAAGCATCCCATCGACGGCCGCAGTCTGGCCCCGGCCCTGCGCGATCCTTCGGCCCTGATCCATCCGCCGCGGGCGGCGGTCGGATTCGAGACGGCGGGTCACCGGGGCGTCTTCAAGGGCGACCACAAGCTCGTCCGGGTCGGTGCTCCTGTCGGCGACGGCCGCTGGCGCCTGTTCGATCTGGCGGAGGACCCGGGCGAGACCCGCGACCTGGCCGCCGAACAACCCGAGCGCTTCTCCGAGATGCTGGCGGACTACGAGGCCTACGCCGAACGCGTGGGGGTGCTCGAGGTGCCTGCCTTCTACTCGCCGACTCGACAGCTAGCGATCAACTACTTCTACGACCGTGCAAAGGAGACCTTCATGAAGACCAGGGTATGGACCGGAGCAGGGCTGGCCGTCGTCGTTCTGGCGGCCGCCGTCTGGCTGGGATTGCCGAGGGTGCTCGTCGGCCTGGGCCTTCACGCCCACTACGAGATTCCCGCGATCGATCTTGCCGGCCACCGTGCCCTCATCGTGACCACCAGCCACGACACGCTGGGCGATTCAGGCAAGGCGACCGGCGTCTGGGCGTCGGAGATGACCGTGCCTTACTACGCCTTCACGGACGCCGGAATGACGGTCGACGTGGCGAGCATCCGGGGCGGCGCCATCCCGGTCGAGCGGCAGTCGGTGCGATGGCCGGTCGCCACGCCGGAGGACAAGCGCTATCTCCGGGATGCGGAGTTTCGATCCAGGGTCGAGAACTCGTTGGCGATCGCCGACGTGGACGGAAGCGCCTACGACATCGTGTTTCTCGCCGGCGGCTGGGGCGCCGCGTACGACCTCGGCCAGTCGGAAGAACTGGGCAGGAAGGTCAGCGAGGCGTACGCCCGCGAATCGGTGGTCGGCGGCGTGTGCCACGGACCGTTGGGACTGCTTCGGGCGGTGACTCCGGCCGGAGACCCTCTGGTGCGGGGCCGCCGCGTCTCGGCCGTTTCGGACAAGCAGATCGAGGAGCTCGGCATCACCTTCACGCCGATGCACCCGGAGCGTGACCTGCGCGCCGCCGGAGCGCTGTTCGAGAGCGAGACCAGGTTTCGCGACATGCTCGCGAGCCGCGTCGTCGTCGACGGGCGCCTGGTGACGGGCCAGAACCAGAACAGCGGCGCCGAAACGGCGCATCGCATGATGGAGGTTCTACTGGGGTCGCGGCCGGACTAGCCCGAGAAGTACACCATCACCGCGGCGACGATCAGGACCAGCACTACGGACAGCGTGCGGTCCAGCCGGCGCTTCGCGGGGTCGGACTCGGCGAGAAGCTCGGCGTTGCCCGCCCGGCTCCAGGTCAGGCCGGCGACTCGCTGCTCGGAGGGCGGCGGGAACCAGAGGCTGACCGCGACCAGCACGGCCGCGCAGATCAGGAACAGGAAGATCGCGACGTGCATGAAGTTGATGTCGGCGAAGGTGTAGAGGAAGCCGCTCAGGCTGTCCTTGTTGAGTTCCGCCACGAGGCGGCCCATTCCCAGGACGAAGCCGACGGCCAGTGAGGCGATCGCGCCCTGGGCGTTGAGGCGCTTCCAGAACAGTCCGAGCAGGAAGACAGCGGTGATGGGCGGGGAGATGTAGCCCTGGACGCTCTGGAGGTACTGGTAGAGCGTGCCCGAGATGTTCTGCATCAACGGGATCCAGAGCAGGCCCAGGCCCACTAGTCCCACGGTGGCCGTCTGCCCGACCAGGACCAGGCGCCGCTCCGAGACGCCGGGGTGGAGCTTCTTGTAGATGTCGATCGTGATCAGCGTCGAGCACGAGTTGAAGACGGAGGAGAGGCTGCTCATCAGGGCCGCCAGCAGGCCCGCGACGACGAGCCCCCGGAAGCCGGCGGGCAGCAGCGCCACGACCAGGGCCGGCAGCGCCTGGTCGGAGGAGGCGAGTTCGAGCTTGCCGGACTGCGACAGGCAGTAGGCGATCACGCCGGGCACGACGAACAGAAACAGCGGCAACTGCTTGAGGAAGCCGGCGAGGATCGTGCCGCGCCGGGCGTCGTCGATGCCTCGCGCCGACAGCGCGCGCTGGACGATGAACTGGTCGGTGCACCAGTACCAGACCGCGATGATCGGCGCGCCGAAGGCGATGCCGGTCCACGGGAAGTCCGGGTCGGAAATCGGCTTCCACATGTCGAAGAAGCCGGGACCGGCCGTCTCGACCATCACGCGCCAGCCGCCGAGTTCGGCGAGGCCGAGGATCGTCACCGTCGAGGCGCCGACGATCAGGACGATGGCCTGCAGCAGGTCGGTGTAGACGACGGCGCGGAGGCCGCCGAGCACGGTGTAGACCCCGGTGATGACGACGACCACCAGGGCGCCGGTCCAGAAGTTGATGCCCATCAGGGTCTCGAAGACGACGCCACCCGCGTAGATCGTCACCGAGATCTTGGTCAGGACGTAGCCGATGACCGAGATCACGGAGAGGTACCAGCGGGCCGCGGGCGAGTAGCGCCGCTCGAGGAACTCGGGCATCGTGAAGATGCCGCTCTTGACGTAGAACGGCACGAACAGCCAGCCCAGGATGAGCAGGATCAGCGAGGCCTGGAGCTCGAACTGGCCGAGGACGAGGCCGCTTTCGGCGCCGGTGCCGGCCAGGCCGACCAGGTGCTCCGAGCCGATGTTCGAGGCGAAGAGGGAGGCGCCGACGACGAACCAGCCGACGTTGCGGCCGGCGAGGAAGTAGCTCGACGAGGTGCGTTCGCCGTGCCGGACGCGCCTGATGGCCCAGAGCGCGATGGCGAAGACGCCGGCGAAGTAGAGGGCGACGACGGTCCAGTCGAGGGTGGTGATCTTCGCCGTCAGCATGGCCCGTTCTCCTCGCTCAGCAAGCCAGCCTCCTCGCTCAGCAACCGGCCGTCAGCGCGGCGGGATCGGCGGGTGCGATCGCGATGCGTGAGAAACGAAGCGTGAACGGCCTGTCCGTCGTGATCAGGAAGGGTGTGTCGATGCGGTCCATCTCGGCGCCGGAAGCCTCGAAGCAACGGAGAGGAATCTGCAGAGTGTCCCATGCTCCTTCGGGCACGCCCGCGAAGATGGGCGAGACGAGGAGACCGCCGGTGCAAGGGTAGCCACAGTCCATCCGCATCTGGACTCTCCCGGCGGGCGCCTGCTCCACCAGGAAATCGATCTCGAGGGTCATGCCGCTCGCCGTTTCGGCGCGCAGGTCGATGGGACTCGACTGGAGGTAGATCTGGGCCTCGTTGCGGCCTCGCCACTGCGCCTTCCTGGCATCCTCCTGGACGTTGCGGTCGACGGCCGAGAGCACGACGCCGGACACGCGGCGACGGGTCTGGCCGCGGCCGTCCGGGGCGGAGACCCGCCAGTCCGCCTCGTCGCCCACGTAGAACTGCCACCCTTCCGCCGTCCGTCCGTCGAACAGAACGCGGTCTGCTGTCCCGCCTGCATCCGTCGTGCGCACCGGCGATGCTCCGGCCGGCCGCGTCTCGTCCAGTTCGGGGAGATCGCCGTCGTCGGCGTAGGTCAGGCCGTAGCCGTAGGGGAAGAGCGGGTCGTAGTCCGGGTCGCCGACGTTGAGGACGGTCTGGTCCAGCGAGCGCGGCCAGGAGAAGGAGAGCTTGCCCCGAAAGTCGTTGGCGACTCCGCCGTCGGCCGCGCTGAAGATGACGTCGGCCACGCCGGCGCCCTCGGAACCCGGCAACCAGGCGGCGACGAACCCGTCGGAGGCGTTGATCTCCGGGTTCATCCACAGCGGTCGCCCGGACAGGAAGATCGTGACGACCGGAATGTTGGCGGCCCGGAGCCTCCCCATCAGCTCGACGTCGGACTTGTCGCCCGGGCTGTACTCGAGACTGGTCACGTCGCCCTGGCCCTCGGCGTAGGGCGTCTCGCCGGTCACGTAGATGGCGGCGTCCGGCAGCCCGCCGCTGTACGCGCATCCCTGGCAGAGGACGGCCTCGCCGCCCGCCGCCTCGACGGTCCGTTGGATGCCGGTCCAGATGGAGGTGGCGCCCGGGAAGTCGTCGTTCGTGTTCTCCGTTCCCTGCCAGGTCAGCGTCCAGCCGCCGCTCTGCCGGCCGATGTCGTCGGCCGCCGGCCCCGCGACCAGGACGAGCGAGCTTGGAGCGAGCGGCAACAGGTTGTCGTTGTTCTTCAGCAGGACGAGCGACTCGCGCACCGCCTGGCGGGCCACCTCGCGATGCTCGGGAGCGCCCAGCAGCTCGAAGCGTCCGCCGAGTGCCCGTTCCGAGGGCCGGCTGCTGTCGAGCAGGCCGGCTCGGGCCTTCACCCTCAGGATGCGCCGGACCGCGTCGTCGAGCCTCTCCTCGGGAATCTCGCCGGAACGCACCTGGCGGAGCGTGTTCCTGTGGAGCGCCCGCCAGTCTTCAGGGACCATGAACAGATCGAGGCCGGCTCGAAGCGTGTCGGCGCAGTTGTCGTTCGTGCAGTTCGGCAACTGGCCGTGGCCGTTCCAGTCGCCGACGACGAGCCCGTCGAACGCCATGCGGCCCTTGAGCACGTCCGTCAGGAGCCCGGCGTGGCCGTGCAGCTTGCGGCCGTGCCAACTGCTGAACGAGGCCATCACCGCCTGCGCACCGGCATCGAGCGCGGCGACGTATGGAGCGCCGTGGATGTCGCGGAGGTCCTCTTCGCTGGCCCGCGTGTCTCCCTGATCGTGGCCTTCGAAGGTGCCGCCGTCGCCCAGGAAGTGCTTCGCCGTGGCGATCACCCGCTCCTCGCCCAGGAAGTCAGGACTGCCGACCGCGCCCTGGAGCCCCTCGACAAGGGCGCGTGCGTACTCGACGACGATTTTGGGGTCTTCCGAGTAGCTCTCGTAGGTGCGGCCCCAGCGATCGTCCCGGGCCACGGCGACGGTCGGCCCGAAGTTCCAGTCCAGTCCGGTGGCGAGCACCTCGCGCGCCGTGATCTCGCCGATGCGGCGGATCAGGTCCGGATTGCGCGCCGCGCCGAGCCCGATGTTGTGGGGGAAGATCGTGGCGCCGATCACGTTGTTGTGGCCGTGCACCGCGTCCACGCCCCAGATCACGGGAATGCCGACTCCGCCGTCGGAGGTGTCGGTCGAGGCTTCGTGGAACGCGTCGGCCAGCGCCAGCCAGCTCTCCGGCGAGGCGTGCTTGTTCTCGTCGGGAAACGAGCCGCCGCCGTTCAGCACCGAGCCCAGGTCGTACCGCCGCACGTCCCGCGGCGTGACCGAGCCGATTTCCGCCTGGATGACCTGCCCGACCTTCTCGCGGACGGTCATCCGCTCGAGCAGAGCGTCGACCCGCGCCTCGAGCTCCGGATCGGCCGGAACCGGCGGAGTCAGTTCAGGCCAGGCTTCGGCGCGTACGGGAGTGCCCCTCTCGGCCCCTTCCTGCGCGGCCGCCGGCTCGGAGGCCCAGAGTCCAGCTAGCAGCGCCAGCGGTGCTGCCGCGGAGCGGAGTCGTCCAGTTCGTGCCGCTCTCATCCGACCCCCCACGGTTGTGAACCTCAGTTTCCCGGGCGAAGGGCAGGCCAGACGGCGCGGCCAAAGCCGGCCGGCTGGCCTGCATCTCGTTGTCGCTTCTAGAACAACAGCTTGAAGCCGACCTGAATCTGCCTCGGGTCGCGGGCCGCCTGCGCCTGCCCGAAGTTGTTCGGCAGGGTGTAGCCGGTGATCATCCGCCTCTCCGTGGCGTTCACGCTGTCGTAGGTGACGCTGCTCGGGTTCATCACCGAGTTGATGCCCACGAAGTTGTCGCGGTTCGTCACGTTGAAGACCTCGAACCGGAACTGGCCGGTCACGCGGTCGGTGATGCGGATGTTCTTGTTCAGCGAGAAGTCGACCTGGAAGAAGTCCGCTCCCTCGCACACGCCGGGCCGGGTGTCGCTGAGCGTGCCGAGCTGCCAGCCGACCAGCGTGAAGGCGTCGGGATTGATCACCTGCAGTCCGCTTCCGCCGCAGGAGGCGCCCGTGAGGAGCGGCCGCATGTTCTCGACGAAACCGGTCCCGCCGGCGCCGTTGACTCCGGTCAGGTTTCCGGTCCTCACCGTCAAGGCCTGCCCGGAGGAGTACTGGACGATGCCGCTGAACTGCCAGGCCCCGAACAACGCCTGGACGACGCCGCCCTGATTCTCGAGCGTCGGCAGGTTGTGGATCACGTTCGCGTTGAACACGTGATCCCGGTGAAGGCCCGCGTAGCCCCAGTCGAGATCGGGGTTCTCGAGGTCCGTGACCAGACCGGGGAACTCGCCGGCGCCCGCGTCGTTCATCGGGTCGTTGGCCTTGAAGCTCGCGAGGGTGTACGAGGCCTGGAACTGCGATCCGGCGCCGTACCTCTGCACGTACTGCATCTGGAGACCGTCGTACTCCGAGATGCCGTTCGTTGCCCAGAACAGGATCCTGCTGTCGCCGAAGACGGAGAACGGTCGCAGGGTCCCGCGAAAGGCGGCGCCGCCGTCACCTTCCGGGGCGGTCACGTACTCGAGCCGGTCGGGAATGCCGTTGCCGTTGTTGTCGCCCGAGCGCACCTGGTTGATGTCGGCACGCCGCATGATGTGGCGCCCGCGGGTGCCGACGTAACCGATCTCGATCGTGCTGCTCCGACCGACCCGCTGCTCCCAGGCCACGTTGAACTGCAGGTTGTACGGCGTCACGAAACCGGGGTCGATCGCCCTGGTCGGTCCTCCAACGCCGCAGCCGACGCATGGTTCCGGCGTCTCGTCGAGCTTGCGGATGCCGTTCAGGCGGGAGACGAAGGGCGGGTTGCCCGCGAACTCGAGCTGGATGTTGACGCGGTCGCGCTGGAAGAATTGGCCGAAGCCGGCCCGGACGACGCTCCTGCCGTTGCCGAAGATGTCGTAGGCCAGGCCGAGGCGCGGCGCGAAGTTGTCCGTGTCGCTGTCCACCAGCCCGCGGCCCGGACCGGTCGAGCCGCCCATCAGGCCCGCGTCGCCGCAGGGGTCCGTTCCCGGCACCTGGAGCAGACCGTTGCACGGGTCGCCGCCCAAGGCGGGATCGAACGTCCTCGGATCGAATGCCGTGAGCAGGTCGTCGCTGGCGTAGGGCCACTTGTAGTTCGAGTAACGGACCCCGTAGTCGATGTTGAGGCGGGGGTTCGCCTGCCAGGAATCGGCGACGTAGAACTCGACGTCCTCCCAGTTCAGTTCCGGCGTCGGCTGGTGCGAGTTCTCCGCGTAGCCGAAGGTCATGTCCTGGAGCAGGAAGTCGGCCAGGACGTTGCCGGTGTTGGCGCCCCAGCCGTTGTGGCCGGTGCTCGGACCCCAGAACTGAGGCGTCTCGGAAGCCGAACTGCCGCCGATGTACTCCTTCTTCTTGTTCTCGCTGTAGAGGGCGCCCACCTTGAGCCAGTGCTTGCCGAAGACCTGCGAGTAGTCGTCCTTGAGCACCATCAGGTCCTGCTTGTTCTCCCAGGGCGCGATGTTCCACAGCGCGCCGTAGCCGGCGGCGCCCCAGAACACCGGGTGACTGCGGTCGGCGCCGCCCGTCTTGCCGTCGAAGATCGCGGGGATCGCCGCGTTGATCTGGTTGTTCAGCTCGGGCTGAAAGCCGCCCCGGTTGAGGCTGATCTCGTTGCCCGAGTAGGAGAAGGTGACGGTGTTGACGCTGTCGTCGCCGATCGTCTGGCTGAGCTGGGCCACCAGGGAGTGGCCGGGCTGGTCCCAGTTCGTGTCGACGGCGGGGTACGGGTCGTCGCCCCACAGGCCGTTCGCTTCGCCGGCGTTCGGAGCGCCGTTCACCCAGTTGTCCCGGGTGTAGCGAAGCATCAGCCGGGTGCGGTCCGTGGCGTCGTAGTCGAGCCGGAGGTTCGCCTGATCCCAGTCGATGGGCGTGACCACGGCCTCGACCCAGTTGTTGCAACTGCCGCCCGTGGGCGTCACGTTGGGAAGCGGGTAGAGATTCAACATGCCCTGACCGCCGGCGTTGATCCGGTCCGAGGGAATCACGTTGCCCGGGAAGGGCTGGCCGGTGGTGGGATCGGTCGGGATCGCCGGGGTGCATCCCGGGATCGACGGACCGCTGAAGTCGCCCGCGCGCTCGGCGGCGGTGGGAACGAAGCCGGTGCGGGCGATGCCGCGCTCTTCCACGTTCCACTCGCCGGAGAGGAAGAAGTGCAGCTTGTCCTGCTGGATCGGGCCGCCGAGGGTGAAGCCGTAGTCCTGGCGATCGAGCGGCTCGGTGTCGAGCCCGGCCTGCTCCAGGAAGTAGTTCGTCTCGTTCCAGGAGTCGTCCCGCATGAACGTGTAGGCGCTGCCGCGGAACTCGTTCGTGCCGCCGCGCGTCACGATGTTGATCTGGCCGCCGGCGGCGCCGCCGAACTCGGGGCTGTAGCTGTTGCTGTGGATCTTGAACTCCTCGATCGCGTCGACCGAGGGGTAGATCAGGATGGTGCGGTTCGAGCCGACGTCGTTGTTGTTCGCGCCGTCGATCGTCCACATGTTGCCGGTGGTGCCGCTGCCGCTGATTGAAAGATCGACGCCCGCGAGCAGGCCCTTGTTCTTCGTGTCGAAGCCTTCGGGCGCGCTGACGCCAGGCTGCAGCAGGGTGAGCTGGACGAAGTTCCGTCCGTTGAGCGGTAACTCGCGGATCTGCTCGCCGGTCATCAGACCGGCGACTTCGCCGCTCAGCGTGTCCACCGGGATGGCCTCGGATTCGACCGTGATCGTCTCCGAGACGTCGCCGAGTTCGAGTTGGGCGTTCACCTCGCGCACGTCGGCGACGTGCAGGGCAATGTCGCTGACGACGGAGGCCTTGAAGCCGTCGAGCGTGACGGTGACCTCGTAGGCGCCGACGGGCAGGTCGCCGAAGGTGTAGATGCCGGCTTCGTTCGTGAACGTCGTTCGGTTGAGACCGGTTTCGGTCCCCTCCAGGTTCACGGTGACGCCGGGCAGGGCGCTTCCGTTCGGGTCGGTGACGGTGCCTCGGATGCTGGCGGTGAACCGTTGGGCTGCGAGCGGTGCCGCAAGCAGCGTGAGAATGAGAATGAGAGCCAGTCTTCGTGCCATGGACATCGTGCCTCCTTGGGGTAAACCGATTTAGCCGGAAGCCGTGCTTGAAGCCGGCGTTGTTCGCGCTGCAGACGGAAGGAATCGGCTAAATCGTTTTAGCATGCTAGTCTGCACTGTACACACCGCGTCGGATTTGTCAAGAGCGCGTGAACAGCCCCGAGAAAAAACCTGGCAGGCCCGTGAGGCTCAAGGACGTGGCGGCCCATCTGGGCCTGTCGCCGACGACCGTGTCTCTGGTGATGAACCGTTCGCCGGCGGCCAGGGGGATCCCCCCGGAGACCCAGGACCGTGTCCGCGCCGCGGCGGAGGAGCTGGGCTACCGCCCCAACTTCATCGCGCGGTCGCTTCGGCGTCAGCGCACGTTTGCGGTCGGCGTCCTGCTGCCGGAGATCAGTGAGGGTTACGCGGCCGGCGTGCTCGCGGGGATCGAGGACGAGCTCCTCCAGGAGGGCTACTTCTACCTGGTCGCTGGACACCATTCGAAGCCCGACCTCTTCGACGACTACCTGCAGCTCCTCACGGAGCGCTCGGTCGAGGGGCTGATCCTGGTGAACACGCCGATCGACGAGCCGCTGCCCTTGCCCGCCGTCGTCGTGGCGGGGCACCGCGAGCTGACGGGCGTGACGAACGTCGCCATCGACCATCAGGTCGCCGCGCGTCTGGCGCTGGCCCATCTGGCCGAACTCGGGCATCGGCGGATCGCTTTCTTCAAGGGTCATGCGCACTCCGCGGACACCGAGGCACGGTGGCAGGCGATCGTCGCGGCCTCGCGGGAACTCGGCCTCGAGATCGATTCGCGGTTGACCCTCCAGCTTTCGGGAGGACCGGCCGGCGAGCAATTCTCGCCGGAGGAGGGCTACCGCGAGGGGCACGTCTTCGGCCGGAGACTGATCGAGACGGGTGCGAGGTTCACGGCGCTCTTCGCGTTCAACGACATCTCGGCGATCGGTGCGATGCGCGCGCTCAGCGAGGCCGGCCTGCGAATCCCGGACGAAGTCGCGGTCGTCGGCTTCGACGACATTCTGAGTGCGGCCTTCCAGAACCCCAGCCTGACCACCGTGCGGCAACCGCTGCACGAGATGGGGCGGAGAGCGGCCGCCGAGTTGCTGCGCAAGCTGGCTGCGCCCGACAAAGACTCGCCGCCCGCGATCACGATCGAGCCGACCCTGGTCGTCCGCGACTCGACCGGTCCCGCGCCCGACCGTGCCTGAGTCGCCTCGAATCGCGCCCGGCGTGATCGGCGGCACGCCGGGTTGGCTGCCGCTCTACGGAGGGTTCCTGATCACCGGTGTGGTCACCGTGCTCCTCGGCCCGCTGCTGCCGGACCTGGCCCTTGAGTGGCGCCTTCCGGTTGAGGAGTTGAGGGCTCTTTTCGTCGTTCAGTTCCTCGCCAGCGCTACCGGTTCCCTGCTGTCGAGCTACCGGCTCGGCCTCAGCCTGCGGCTCGGATACCTGCTGATCGCCGCGGGCCTGGTGTCGCTGTCCCTCGCGCCCTGGCCCCTGGCGCTGGTTCCGATGGCCGCCGTCGGTCTCGGGCTCGGGCTTGCGATTCCGGCCACGAATCTCCGGGTCGCCCACTCGCAGCCGCAGCGCCGGGGCGCGGCGCTTTCGTCGCTCAACATGGTCTGGGGCGCCGGCGCGGTTGCCTGCCCTCTCCTGTTTGCCGTTCGGCCCCCGGGAATGTCGAGCGATGCGGTGCTCCTTGTCATCGCCGCCGCTTCGGGGCTCACCCTCCTTGCGCTCCGTGCCGCGCCGGCCGGCGGCGCAGTCACGGTGCAGGCGGCGTCCGCGGCGAGGGGCAGGCAGGGAGGCGTGTTGCCGGGTCTCGTCGTGATCGCGGCGATCATGTTCCTCTATGTCGGGATCGAGAACTCGGTGGGGGGCTGGCTGGTCAGCCTCGCCGACCAGTTCCGGGCCGAGCGCTCGGCGACTTCCCTCTGGATCGGATCGGGCTTCTGGGCCGCGCTCCTGGTCAGCCGTGCGGTGGCGCCCCTGTTGCTGCGCCGGATGTCCGAGCCGGTCCTCTACGGCGCCGGCGTCCTGCTGGCCGGTGGCGGTCTCTTCGGCCTGCTGCTGAGCGGATCGCAAGCCGGCCTCGCGGTTGCCGCGGTCGCCACGGGCGCGGGCCTGGCGCCCCTCTTCCCGCTGACGATCTCGTTCCTGGCCGATCTCACGGCGACCACTCGTTCCCGGAACACCGGCTGGGTGTTCGCCCTGGCCGGCGCGGGGGGAGCGGTGCTGCCGTGGCTCACCGGACGGATTGCCGGCGGCGCCGACGGGCTGGCGGCCGGTTTCGTCGCTCCGATCGGGGGACTGGTTCTGCTCGCCCTGCTCTTCGGCTTGCTGCGCCGCTTTTCGACCCCGGTCCAAACACAAACTGCCTGACGGCGAAAGTAGACTGACCCGATGATCTCGAAGAACCGGCACGTTCTCGTTCCCGTTCTGGCCGCGGCACTCGTGGCTCTGGCGCCGGCTGCCGCTCCGGCTCAGACGCAGGACGCCGATCGCCCCGCTTTCAGCGAGGTCGTCGATGTCCAGCTCGTCAACGTCGAGGTCTGGGTGAGCGACAACCGGGGTCGGCCCGTTACCGGTCTGAGCCTGGAGGACTTCGAGGTCCGGGAGGATGGAAGGCCGGTCACCGTGGAGTTCTTCAGCGAGGTGACGGATGCCGTTGCCGCCCGGACGGCTGCCGAGCCGGGCGATCAGACAGCCGACACTGTCCAGCAGGCCGCCGCGGGCGCGGTCCCGGCCGAACCGGCGCATCTCGTCCTCTACTTCGACGACCTCCACCTCGGCCCGTCCAGCCGCAAGCGGGTGATCGAGGACCTGCGAGCTTTCCTCGACGAGGAGAAGTTCCCCGCGGAGCGCGTCCTCATCTTCCGGCAGGACCGCGACCTGATCACTGAGGCCTACTTCGGTTCCAGCCGCGAGGACCTCGACCTGGCGCTCGAGCGCATCGCGGCCTCGCCGGGAATGGGCGGCCAGTCGCAGCAGGCGAAGCGGCTCGCGGTGCAGAGGTTGAACCAGCTCTGGCAGGACGCGAAGGTGCTCGCTTCCTCGGGCAGCAGTCGCCGGACGACGGCGCCGGCGCCCTGCGAGTCGTTCGTGCGGCGCGCGCTGCCGGAGGTCGAGAACTCTGCCCGCATCGGCCGCGACCGGATCGGCGCCACGCTCGATCACCTGACGACGACCGTCCGC